>DATMSP010000001.1:0-63626 GCA_035565295.1 Cellvibrio sp.
CAGAAAAAATTTCTATCAGTGACGAATTTTGACGCAAGATATTTTATATTGTCGCCTTGTTTAACTAAAAAAAATTAATATAGAATTTTCCGATATTAGTGAACCAACGCCATGGAAAAATCTGAAAATATAAAGCTCACCAAGCTTCGGCACAGAGTGCTCCAAGGTGCGAAACCTACCCCATCCCCACCCGCCAAAGTCGCTAAATTCATCAAGGCACCCAAATACGCTTCGCTCGCAACCAATATAATAATCCCCCTTAGTCCTTCCCTTTTTAAATATCCATCTATACTAAAAAACACTACTTAAGCTTGGTTCCGATTGATTGATGTACAAGCATACTTTTCTATTCTGCTTTCATTGCGAGAATCGCAATTGAAACCGGGTGCGTTGAATCTAGCCGTCTCCATAGGGTGGGTACTGCTCGCCTGGCTATTCTTTATCGTTTTATGGTCTACCGCTGCGGTTGACAGCCAAAAAGCGGAAAAAGTTATGCAGTCGCGCTACGGGATAGAAGGAGTGAAACAATTGCGCGCCTGGCAGCAATTAATGGCGGAAAATCACGTTGCCCCCCCCTCTCCGCCAGCAAGTTCATTTTCCAGCGCAAGCACATCCTTGCCTGCAAGCGCGAACTCATTGCCGAGTTCAGTATCAAGCCTATCGCCTAGTTCTAGTATCTCATCTCATTCAAGTTTATCGTCCGATAGCGCCTTGTCTTCAAGCTCCAGCAGCTATTCACACCCTGCCCCGACTATCCACCTGACGCAAACACCTTCTGCCACTGAAATTGAGTTTGAAAAAAAGCAGATAAAGAGTGTGAACGATTTTTTCAATAAACACATTCGCTTTGTCGATGATATCTACCACTGGAAACAAAATGATTATTGGGCAACCCCCCTGGAAACCCTGGGCACTGGCAGCGGCGACTGCGAGGATTACACCATCGCCAAATATATCTCGCTTATTCAGTTGGGCATTCCTATAGAGCGCCTGCGTTTGATTTATGTCAAAGCGCAAATTGGCGGAGCCTCAAGCCGGGTTTTCCAGGCGCATATGGTATTGGGTTACTATCCGCAAGCCAATGCAATTCCCTTGATCCTGGACAGCTTGATAAGCGATATTGAATCGGCTGACAGGCGTCGCGACCTCCACCCCGTTTTCAGCTTTAACAGTGAGGGCTTATGGGTGGGCAACCAGGCACAGCCACAAATTGATCCCACTGCGCGCCTATCGCGCTGGCGAGATGTACTAACACGAATGAAACAGGAAGGCTTTTAATTATGTCCCTCATCAAACAATTGTGGATTGGCATTATTATTATGTTGCTACTGGCCATGGGGGGCAGTTTTTTTATCAGCCTGCTCAGCGCCAAACACTATCTGGAAGAACAGCTCCATGTTAAAAACATGGATAACGCCAACTCCCTGGCACTGTCGCTCTCACAGATGGAAAAAGACCCAGTCACCTTTGAGCTGTTGATCAGCGCGCAGTTTGATACTGGCCACTATGATTATATTGTCTTAACCGACCCACAAAAAAACATTATTGTCTCGCGGCAGTACAATCCCGCTGACAAGTCTCAGGCAGACAGCGACGTTCCCCAGTGGTTTACCCAACTGATGGATTTTGATGCAGATCCAGGCATAGCCCAGGTACAGGATGGCTGGCAGCAATACGGCACACTATCCCTTAAAAGCCAGTCGCGCTATGCCTGGCAGGCACTGTGGAAAAGTGCCTCGCAATTGCTGGGCTGGTTTGTGCTGGCGGCACTTATTTGCGGCGCGGTGGGTACCAGTATTTTGAAATTTATCTCCAGCCCGCTGGATATTGTGATCAAGCAGGCTGAAGCCATAGGCGAGCGCCGCTTTATCACCTCTGACGAACCCAAAACCACAGAGTTTCAACGCCTTGTCCGCGCAATGAATTCACTTTCAGAAAGCGTGAAGGTGATGCTGGAAAAAGAGACCAAGAAACTGGAGCAGATGCGCAAGGAATCACAATTGGATGGGCTGACTGATTTGCCTAACCGCAATCACTTTTTGAATCTGCTGGAAAGCCTGCTCAGCCGCGAGGACAGTGGCAGCAATGGTGTTCTGGTGCTGGTGCGGGTATTGAATATCGGCGAACTGAACAACCGTTTTGGCCGCACAGCCACCGACAATGTGCTGTTGCAGATTGCCGGCGTATTTCATCAGTTTATTGAGCAATACCCAGGCAGTTATGCCGGGCGCCTGAACGGCAGCGATTTTATGCTGGTCATCAGCGGGAATCCCACGGCTGAAGTTGTGGGCGCTGAGCTGGCAGAAAAACTGAATACCCAATTAAAATCCTGCAACCTGACCAATGTACACTTGCCGATTGCAGCATGCACCTACAGCGCTGGCGAAAAACGCAATGACCTCTTGCATATGCTGGATGGCGGGCTCGCGCAGGCAGAACTGAAAGGCAACAATGCACTGGTTGTCCTGACCAACAACAAGCGTCCACTAGCATATCAAAATCTGGGCGAATGGCGCGATGTCATCAACGAGGCCCTGGATAAAAACTTGCTGGAGCTAGCGGAGTTCCCGGTCAAGCAGGCCAATGGCGACATACTTCACTATGAAGCACCTGTGCGTTTGCAACTGCACAATGAACTGCAACCCGCAGGCTATTTTATGCCCTGGGCTGCACGCCTGGGCATTATGCATCTTATTGACCTGCAGGTGATCAATATAGCGCTGCAGACCTTAAAGACTTCGCGCACGCCCATTGCCATCAATATCTCGGCAGATGCCCTGTGCAATGCCCAATTTCGCGAACAGGCACTGGCTGTTATTGCCAGGCATGTGCCCCAGGCGAATCACCTGTGGATCGAATTTCCTGAATCCTGCGCCCTGCGACACCTGGCAGAGCTGCGCAATTTCGCCCTGGATTTGCGCAATCTCGGCTGCCATGTGGGCCTGGAACATGTTGGCCTGGAATTTACCAAGATTCGCGAACTGCAAGATATTGGCCTCCATTATCTGAAAATAGATGGAGCCATTATTCGCGATATCGACAGCAACCAGGGCAATCAGAGCTTCCTGCAAGCGCTGTGCAAAATCGGCAGCTCCCTCGGTATGATCATTATTGCCGAAGGTGTCAGCACAGAACTGGAGAGAGACACCGCCATTAAGTTGGGCGCAGAAGCAGTCACAGGAAAATTAATCCAATAGCAAACATTACCGTTAAAAATTAAATAAAGGTTCTTTGTCATGGCCAATAAAATAAATAAACCCAATCAAGCGGTAACTGCACCTTATCAAGACTGCATCAATAAAAGCCTGCAGGCTATTCAGCATAAAAAGTTTTCAGCGGCCATTGAATGGGCGGAAAAAGCGGTGAAAAAAAACCCGTTGTTGGCACAGGGGTACAACACCCTGGCCTACGCCTATGATAAAAACGGACAAGCCGACAAAGCCCTGGAGATAATGCTCAATAATGATAGTCAGGGGAAAAATGCGGGCTATATGCTCTACTGCGGTGAACTGCTGCTGAAAAGAATGGATTACGAGCAGGCCATCCACTATTTCAAGCAATCGCTTGCCCTACAGCCTGAGCACAATAATGCCCGCATAGGCCTGATACATATTTATCGCAAACAGGGCAACAATGCTTTGGCCTATATCGAATTTATGGAAATAAAGAAAGAACGGCCCCTGTCAACTCATGAAAAAAATGTTTTTATTGATATTTTTAGCAAAATCAATTTTCACACCAATCCATTAACTACCCTGCAGGAAATAGATACACTGCTGGACGATGACAGTGTCGAAAGGAGAAAGATTTCGGCAAAGGTCGGAGAGCTGCTGCTCAGCGCCTATCCCGATCTGAGCGGCGAAGAGGCCATAACCCTCGAACATCCTATTTTTAGCAATGCCAGCTTTCTCTCCCTGCTAAAAAAATTCCCTATGGCAAATGCACATATCGATTACCTGCTGACCGGAACACGAAAACTGCTGTTAATGTCTATTGCAGCTACCGGTGAAATCAGCGATCTGACTATTCCACTGTGCCAGGCCATAGCGCAGCAAAATTTTCTCAATGAATATATTCACTTTATCAGCGACGATGAACAGCAATTGCTGGGCATGTTTACAGACCTGCTGCTCACCCAGACCATTCAACCCGGCTGGCAAATATCCGACAGTGAAGCCATCATCCTGGTTTTACTGATGTATTATTCGCTGGACAAAATGCCGCAGGCAATCAGCGAGAAGCTCGGGCTATCAGCCTGGCCCGCGGGCCTATTGCCATTTGCAACTGAACAATTGATCAATCGCGAGGCTGAAATCCAATTGGGCAACGCCACCCCATCGCTGACCGACATCAGCGCCGACACACCGGCACATGTGCGCGCCCAATACGAGGAAAACCCCTACCCGCGCTGGACTGAATGCAGCCTGCAACAGGTTGGCAGTGTTGGCCAGTATATAAAAAATCTTATGCCTGAGCTCAACCCCGGCGCAGAGTTCTTTAACCCCCATATGCGGATTTTAATCGCCGGGTGCGGCACAGGTAAGCAGGCCATAGAAACAGCCTACCTCTATCCCAACGCCAAAATCACGGCTTTTGATATCAGCCGTCGCAGCCTGGGCTATGCCCAGCGCATGGCGAAAAAACTCAACATTAAAAACCTGACATTTTTCCACGGCGATATTCTTGAGCTTAAACCCAGCCTTGGCAGTTTTGATTTAATCGAATGCTGTGGCGTTTTGCACCATTTAGCGCAACCTCTGACAGGCTGGAAAAAGCTGACACAACTGCTCAACGAAAAAGGCATTATGCGCATTGATTTGTACTCTCGCCTTGCCCGCAGTGAAATCATTGCGCGGAAAGTGCAAATTGAACAATTGCAGCTGGACTCTTCAATTAGCTCGCTGCGCGCATTTCGCCAGGCGGTTCTCGCGCAAAATACCGATCAATTCCTGCTAAGGTTGCGCGATTTCTATGTCGCCAGCGAATTTCGCGATCTGTTATTCCACCGCCAGGAAGTTCAATATACTTTGCCAGAAATACAAGAATCCATTAACCAGCTGGGATTGGGGTTTGTGGCCATGCATGTAGATGAAGCCAAACTGGCGAGATTCAGGCAAGAATTTCCCCAGGCGAAAATCAACGATCTTCATTGCTGGAATGAATTTGAACATCGACATCCTATGACATTTATAGGCATGTATTCCTTCTGGTGCCAAAAGCCCTAAAGGAAACGGCATTCTTACTCGCAAGGATTTTTCAAAAATATAAAATGATAGAAATAAAAAAACCGCTGAAAAATTTCAGCGGTTTTTTTATTTCTTACTCGCCTGTTACTGACGCAGCAGGGAAAGCACTTGCTGTGGCCTTTGGTTAGCCTGGGCCAGCATTGCCGATGCCGCTTGTTGCAACACGGTTGCCCGGCTCAGCAGCGCAGTTTCCTGGGCGAAATCCGCATCCACAATACGCGAGCGAGCAGTGGACGTTTTCTCCGATACGTTGGCCAGGTTGCTCACGGTAAACTCAAGACGGTTATTGATAGCACCCAATTGCGAACGCACTTCGTTGATGGTATCCAACGCAAGATCGATAACATTAATCGCTTTCTGCGCTCCATCTTGTGTTTGGATGCTGATACTACCCAGAGATGATCCAAAACCTACCCCCGCCGATTCTTTATTTTGTGAATTAAGACCGGTGGCAATGGTACCCGCAGCAGTAGCTTCAATGCTTATGGGTGTACCCTTGAGCGAATCGAGTTGAATAGAAGCCAGCACATTGGTGGGTTTACCTCCGATGGGGCCCAGCAAACCTGCATCAAGCCCCAGGTTCGATAAGGTTTTACCACCGTTAGTATCACCGAAGTTGACTGAGAATGCCGAGTTGGAATTCAGAATCAACTGACCCAGATCATTCAAGGACGCATATACACCTGTGTTAGCTTGCTGCGCATTAATTTCACTGATGACCGTCGGCAGGTCAGCAATATTCGTCAGAGAAATTTCAGTATTGTTTAAACGCAAGCTACCTGTGGTTCCAGCAACCGGCGCATTGGTTTGCGGGAATACACCGGCTATACCCAGGCTGGCCGCCGCACCACCGGTTTCATCAATATTGATCTGACCGGTTGAAAACAGATGCAACTGGCTGTTGCTATCCTGGTAAGCCATGACACCCGTGGTCGCATAGACTGCATTGATATTGGTAATTACCGTAGCAATCGGGTCAGCAGCACCCACTGCAATGGAAACACCATTCAGCACCAGGTTACCCGCCGCTGCTGGACCATAGGTACCACCAGTGACTTCGGTGGTGAGCTTTTGCTCGTTGACATTGCTGACGCTTTCCGCTTTCAAACTGGCAATAACACCGGTTTGATCGGTGACCTTGTTAATATTGTTGACTTTGCCCTGTAGGGTTGCGGTATTTTCACCGCTGATGGTGACACCATTAATTTTCAAATCACCAAAAGCCAGCGAATTAGTGGAGTGAGCCGCAGGGATATGCTGGCCAAACACTGTGCCACTGGTGCGGGTCTCCTGGAACCCGAGAGCATTCAGCAGGCTCGGCGCTACATAGGTATCCGCAGTGACACCGATTGATGTCAGGAATGCGCCGGAAGAACCAGACACAATAATATCCTTACCGGAAACATCGGTCAGCACCAGGCTGCCGTTGGCGCCGCCACCATTGGTGGCAATAACACCGGTATTGGCAGTTTCAGCATTAATTGCAGCAATAGCAGCCGCTATGGGGGCACCGGCAATCGCAATCGCCACACCATTGACAGTCAATGTACCCGCCGTGGCGTTAGCTGCAGGCCAATCGGTACCTGTCGCAACTGTCGGCTGCTGTGCGTTGGGCCCCTGGGTGATAACGATATCGCCACCATTTTTCGCCGTTAAGGCAATTTGCCCATAGCTTGGTGTATTGATAACGCCCAGCGCGGCAGTCTGCGCGGCACCGCCAACAGCGATGGTCGCACCTACAGCACTCGACAAAGTCACCAGCCCCTCTTCGGTTTTGGTGGCAACCAATAAGCCATTTGATTGGGTGTTGATTGCAGTGATCAATTCGTCAATGCTGTTGGTATTATCAATAGTAAAGGCTGTGGTGGTAGCATCCGGGTTTGTCAGTGTAAACACTATGGGTGCTGCCGCCGTAGTAACCCCTGTACCTACAGTAGTTGTAGAGACTTCGTTAAAGGCGGTTGCTGTGATGCCATCAATTTTTTCATTGATGTTCGCCAGCAATTTCTGGAAGGTATCTGGCGGTGTCTTGGTACCGTCAAATGCGCCAATACTCTTGCCATTAATTAAGATATCGCCATCTTTGAATTTGGTTGCCGTAATCGGCTGACCTAGGTGAGTACCCGCAATGTCGCCACTCAGCGAGCCCATTCCCAATGATTTCGCATCCATTTTTGGAATTTTCATGGTGATGGTTTGATTGGCCTCAGCACCGACTTGCAAATCCACCTTGCCGAGTGAGCCGTCCAACAATTTTTGTCCGTTGAAGGCAGTTGATGTGGCAATACGATCCAATTCGGCAATCAGCTGTTGAACCTCGGCATCCAGTGTCTTGCGGTCGGCATTACTGTAGATACCGTTCGCTGCCTGGATGGACAGTTCGCGCATACGTTGCAGGATATTAGTGGTTTCCTGCAATGCACCTTCAGCCGTCTGGATTAAAGACACACCATCGTTGGCATTGCGGACAGCCTGGTCCAGGCCGCGCACCTGAGAGGTCATGCGGTTGGAAATCGCCAGGCCGGCAGCATCGTCTTTTGCAGAGTTAATGCGTTGACCTGATGACAGGCGTTCAGTTGCTCTATCTAATGCGCCACCAGAATTCATCAATTGACGCTGAGAGTTCAGAGACGCAACATTGGTATTAATAACTAAAGACATGATCTATCTCCTAATAATTTTTACTGTCAGAGTCTTAACTCACTGTGACAAGTCGTTTGATGAAGTCTGGAACTAACAGCAGATCAGAACTTCTTGGCAAACCCCGCAAATTGATTGACTGAATGTGTCAGGATTCTATTACTTCTTTGCCTAAATCAGGTTCTGCACAGACTGTGCCAAAAACAATCAACGACTTTTTAAAAAGAATTGGGAGATTAAAAATACAGCAAAAAAAAGAGGCCCAGCAAATGCTGGGCCTCTTGATATAAAGGGTAAAAACGACTGGTTTTACAGCTTATTTAACAATCATCACAAGCTTACGCCTGGGCGTTCAACAATTGCAAACCACCGTTAAAGTCCTTGTCCCGCGCGAGTTTCAGGAAAGTCTCGTCAGGAATTTGGCGAATAACTTCCTGGGTTTCACGGTCCAGAACCTTAACCACTGTCTCACCGGCATCGCGGTCATAGCTGAAGTGCAGATCGCGCTGAGTGGATTGAATAAATTCATTCATCTGCGCAACTGCCGCTTCGACATTTTGTTGAAATTGCTGGGGGTCAACAACATCAACTTTTGCCGCTTGCGTATCCGGCGGCAAGGTATTGCCGCTTTTTTCTACTTTTGAACCTGCGGAAACGACTGAAGCCAAAACGGGTTTTGGCATATCGGCAGATCCAATGTGTTGAGTAATATTGTTCATACACAAACCCTCATCAAGAAAATCGCTAGGGGGGACCCCCTAGCGATTACCCCGGTTTAACTTACCTTAAGAGAGACAATACTTGTTGTGGACGGGCATTGGACTGGGCCAACATCGCAGATGCCGC
Source organism: Cellvibrio sp. (assembly GCA_035565295.1). Classification (GTDB taxonomy): domain Bacteria; phylum Pseudomonadota; class Gammaproteobacteria; order Pseudomonadales; family Cellvibrionaceae; genus Cellvibrio. Next base: position 8,733 of record DATMSP010000001.1, read on the forward strand.
TTGTTGCAATACTGTTGCACGACTCAAGGATGAAGTTTCTGTGGCAAAATCTGCGTCCATGATACGTGAACGGGCGGCAGATGTTTTCTCAGAAGTCGTGGTCAAGTTAGCTACAGTAAAGTCCAGACGGTTGTTGATCGCACCCAGTGAAGCGCGGGTATCGTTGATAGTGGTCAGAGCCAAATCAAGTACCTTAATCGCCTTTTGGGCACCCTCTTGGGTGGCAATACTCAGGCTTGACACAGAGCTACCAAAACCTACACCGGAAGCGCTGACGTTTTGCTTCAGCAGGCCAGAGTTGGTGGCACCGGCAGCGGTAAGGTCAATGCTGATCGGTGTACCGTTGGTAGAACTCAGTTGCAGGCCAGCGGCCACTTGTTGCACACCGTCACCGAAACCAGACGCTGTACCACCGAAGGCACCGGCAGTAGCACTACCGCCCACCGCTGTATTCAAGCCCAGGACCGCCAGGGTAGCAGCACCATTGGTATCACCCACTTCAATGTTAAACGAAGCATTGGAGTTAAGTACCAGGGCACCCTGGTCGTTGACGGTGGCATAGACACCTGTAGTGGCTTGATAGGTGTTGATTTTGGCCGCCGCCTTGGCAGAGGTAGCCAGATCGCCAGCTGCAAAGTCAACCACAGTGTTATTCAGGCGCATACTACCAGTACCAGCGTTCACGCTAGCAGCAGTATTATTACCTACGGTAAGACCGGTAAAGGTTTCAAGATTACCAGCACCGTTTGTACCCGTCGCGATATTGATTTGTCCCTCAGAGAACAGGTGCAGGTTATCGGCGCTGTCAACATAAGCGTATACACCAGTGTTGGCTGCAGCCGCGTTTATATCGCTGGCAAAGGACTTGATGGTGGTGCCAGTAGAAGTCACGGTAAAACCATTGATCTGTATGTCATCACCCGCGGTATTAGCAGAAGCGGGTACTGTAGTACCGGTCAACTCATTGAAAATCTTGCCGGCGGTAAACCCAGAAGTACTCTCTGCTTTCAATGTAGCGGTAACACCGGTTTGGCTTGAAGCGGCATTTATATTGTTGACTTTGCCCTGCAGGGTGTTGGAGTTATCAGCACTGATAGCTACACCGTTGATTTTCACATCACCGTAAGTCCAGGTTGTAGCATTCAATGCACCACCTACAACACCACCATTAGTGCGGGTTTCTTGCAAGCCTAAGCTTGCCAATACGCCAGCCGCAGCCTTGGTGCCTTTGCTGACAGTCACCGCACTGCCATCAGTAGAGCTGAAGGCCAATTGTGGCTGTACTGCAGTAGCCGTGGTAATACCACCACCTGAGTGAGTGGCGATGTTGGTTTGAGTCATGGTAATGATTGCGCCAGTATTGCTGGCGAGGCTCAAGCGACCATCATCAGTTTTAGAAGCTACTACAGCACCATTAGCTTGGGTATTGATCGCTGAGACCAACTCATCCATGTTATTGGTACCGGTGATAACAAATGAACTTGATGTGCCATCAGGGTTACCCAGCGCAATAGTCAGGCCGTCAGTGGTAGTTTTACCATCACCCACAGAAGTAGCGGTCACTTCGTTGATGGCAGTAGCCGTTACACCGGATACTTTGCTGTTGATTTGCGCCAGCAATTTGGACAGGTTGTTGCCAGTTGCAGCACCGTCGAAGGCACCTATGCTTTGACCGTTAATCAGCACATCGCCATCGGCAAAGGTAGTTGATGCCAAAGCACCGCTGAAGTGGGTACCGGACATATCCGCACTCAGAGAGCCCAGACCCAGAGTCTTGGCATCCATAGCACCGATTTTCATGCTGATGGTTTGGTTGGCTTCTGAACCGACTTGCAGTTTCAGTTCGCCCAGCTTGCCGTCCAACAGGTTTTGACCGTTGAACGCGGTTGAACTGGCGATACGGTTAAGTTCAGCAACCAGTTGTTTGCTTTCTGCGTCGAGGGTTTTACGGTCGCTGGCAGAGTAGATACCGTTCGAAGATTGCACGGCCAGTTCACGCATACGTTGCAGAATGTTGGTTGATTCCTGCAGAGCACCTTCAGCGGTTTGGATCAGAGACACACCGTCGTTGGCGTTGCGGATCGCTTGATCAAGGCCGCGTACAGTAGAACTCATGCGGTTTGCAATAGACAAGCCAGCGGCGTCGTCTTTAGCAGAGTTAATGCGTTGACCGGATGACAGACGTTCTGTTGCGCGGTCAAGAGCCATACCTGAGCCAGTCAACTGACGTTGAGCACCGAGAGAAGAGATATTTGTATTAATAACTAAAGACATGGTGAATCTCCTAAGAGTAAGTTCTGACTACAGGAATTTAGATGCTGTAGTGATTCGGTTGTGAAGCCTGAACAGATCACTATCAGCACTTCTGTAAAGGTTATCGTCCGAGTTTTTCAGAGCTTGAGGAGATTTTTATGCAAAACTTAAAACATTTATTGCCAATTTTAACGGTTTGTATTGCGGGGAGTTATAAAAAGGGCTGGAAGCGCCCTATTTCGCCGGTTTATCGACCATAGGCATCCAAAGCCTTATTGGACTGAATAATATGCCGTAATTCTGACGCGATTTTTTGGTGGGAATCCTGGGCATATTCGTCGACTTTTTGGTTGACTCCCTGGATCTGCAATACCAGTCCCTGCGCTTGCAAGGCCAATCCTGCATCTTTTAACGACAATATATAAGCTCGATCTTCCAGCAAACTGACCTTTTTCTGGTAGTCGGCCATTTTCTCCTCCAGAGCCAGCCAATCCTCCTGTTGCGCGAGGAGCAGCAGCGATTCAGCCTGTAGCAAAAGGTTGGTCAAGGGTAACAAGAGATGTTCAGCGTTCATAGGAGAGGCCCCTTCTGCAAATTAAATTAGAAAATCAACTGGCAAGATAAAATTACCTGCGCGAGCGAGGAATCACTGATAGAAAGTTATTTTACGGAGAAAGAGCCCCGAGCACAAATCCGGGGCCTGGCTATAACACAGTAAACAGCAAACGCGGAAGTTTACACTGCAAAAGCTGTTACATATAAGTAAACAGACTCAATTGACTTATTTTGATAAAACTTTGCTGCGACGCACTCAACACCATTGTCTGTAGCTGCAGGCGGGTGGAAGCCTCAGCGTAATTCACATCCTGCAAGGTGGACAAGACAGATTCACCGTAGAGCGCATTGTCCGCATGCAGGTCCTTTATACTTTCCAGCATATTCTGCCGCGCACCTACTTCTCCCTGGGATGAAGCCAGGCTATCAATGACATTCTGCAAATTGGTCAAGGTCTTGGCAACGATTACAGATAGCTCGGCCTTGCTTTCAGCGGTTTGCTTCACATTTTTTATGGCTTCACTGAAACGTGAAACCGATGTCAATAAACCCTGCTTGTTGGTAGATTCAATAATGAAACTATCACCGGGCGTTGCCAAAACGCCCTGGCTTGATGAAGTACCCGTGCCCAGCGTCTGGGTACCGGTGACCTGATTGATGCTTGTATCACCTGCATTGAGTGTGATTACTGAATTGGTTTTGGAAATCAACCCCTGAGGCGTTGCTGTAACACCCAACTTTGTCAATTTGGCATAGTTGGCCGGCGTATTGAACGCGGCGGCCAGCGTAGTGCTGTCAGTCACATCGGTATTGAGTGTGAGGGTTTCCGTTTTGCCATTGACAGTAATGTCCACTGTCTTTGGTGCTCCGGAAAAAGCCACTGCAGAGCCAAAGTTAAAAGGAAGATTGACGGTCGTTGAACCGGAAGCTTGAGTCGATACACCGCCGAGCATAGTATCTATATCGCTACTGCCATTTTTTACTGTGATATTCAAACCCGAAGCTGATGTAAAACCCGTGCTGGTTAACGTCAGCCCCAGATTTTGCAATTTGGCATGGTTGGCAATAGCGCTGGGCGAGCCGGATATAGGCATGGTCACGGGATCAGGATAAAAGCTATCGCCACCCAAGGCGGTTACCAATTGCGCAGGCGTCGTAATATTTTGATCGAGCGTCAGAGTCTCAGTCACTCCGCCCACCGTCAACGTCAGTGTTTGCGTTCCCACCGGCAGCGCAGAAAAATCGGTAGCGGCAAAAGCCCCAAAATTAATATTCGCAGGTACTGAGGGTGCACCGGGTGAAGGGCTGCCATAAATAGAAAACTTTGCCCCATTGACAATGATATCGTCACCCGATGTAAATACTTTGTTGGCAACCAGCACCTTTCCTGTTGCACGATCGGTTACCGTATAATTGGGTGTTGGTGGATTAACCGCAGAATTCGCATTGAAGGTAACTTTCATATCCTGCGGAAAAAATTTGTCGTAGGCCACTTGATCAACCACATCGCCAATACTGATCACCGCCGCAGGATTACCGGTATTGGTCGGGCTGGGAAATGTATTGAAGGTATTATGGCTGCTGGGTATATCCATAAACAAAACCTGGCCAGAGTCGCCCACAGGGACTTTAATCGAACTTGAGGCCTGGATCAACAGCTGCCCCTGATCGCCTTTGTAGGAGTAGTTGCCGCCGCTTTCATTGACAAACGGTGGCTTATCACTCTGAAAACCAGCAAAAATATATTGACCGGAAGAGTTTTTGGTATTTTGCAAGCTCAGCAATTCTTCCAGGCGGCTACTGACTATCGCGGACATGGATTTATAATCTGCATCGGTAAAAACGGCGGTATTACCAGCAGATACCGCAAGTTCACGCAAGCTCTGAACGATATTGGTGATAGATTGCAGCGTAGAATCCTCCAGCTTCAAATTGCTATCGCCAGAATCGATATTTTTTTGGAACTGCGTAGTACGCGACAACTCCTGAGTCATGGTCAGAATACTGGTGGCCGCAACGGGATCGTCAGCCGGAGACAGCACACGCTTGCCCGAACTTAACTGCTGGTGAGTCTGGTCAACGGCGTATTGCGCATCACGCATACCAATATTAGCGACGCTATATATTTGCGATGTTGATATACGCATATTTTCTGCCTCCAAAAAACTTATCTAACTAAAAATTTATTAACAATATTTATACCGCGTTAATCAACGCATCAAACAGATCCTTGGACACAGAGATAACCCGCGCATTGGCGGTATACATCTGCTGGAACAAAATCAAATTGGCCGCCTCTTCATCCAGATTTACACCTGACACACTATCGCGCAGGCTGGTGGTCTGCTCCAGCAAGCTGCGGCTGGCATCCGTGTTGATCTTGGAGAGATTGCTCTTGGTGCCCACCTCTTCCACCAAGCGACCATAGGCTTCGGAAAAACTCAGCGTTCCGCCTTGCACTGTATCCGCACTGTCCAGGGCCGCCATGGCCAGGGCATTGCGGTTATCATTTTTGGAATTGGTGTTGAAGCCCAGAGTGAAAATATCACCCGTCTTGGGTGCACCGGAAATATTTACCTGATATCCCAGGAAAGAGGAAAGCGCAAAATTGGGGTTGCTGGAATCGCCCAGCAGCTGACTGTTGCTCGGGCCAGTTTTAAGGCTGATGCCCGATGCCATGGTAATATCGATTTTACCGCCCACGGTTACCGCGCTCTGTTCAAAGCCACCGGCCACACCATCATCCACTCCATCCAGGCGCACATTGGGATTGCCGGTGCCATCATTGACACTGATATTGTTGGTGGTAGCGTTGCTCGCCGTAAAACGAATATCCAGATTCACACCGGAAGATGCGGTCAACTGCAACTCAGGTACACCTGTCACAGGATTGCTACTACTCACGGCGCGAATACCCAGGGTTTTTAAATTGGGATTTTCGTTAATTTGTTTTGCAAGATAATCGTTAAATGCTGCTTCATTCACACTGGGATCAGGCACAGCCGAGGAGATAAGGCCACCCGAATAAGCGATAATATCTTCACCATTGACATGAATTTGCAGCGGTGATGTAAAGGCTGCGGGATCAATATTAATATCGGTGATGGTAGCAGTGGTAAACGCATGGGCACTGACACCGGGAATATTATTCATCTGTGCTGCCGTCTGCGCCGCAGAAGCATTCGCAGACGTAGTCATTACCTTGGTCGTGCTCAAGCCAGTAGCAGGATCAGTGGAGGTAAAGGTGTACTGTTCTACGGTATAGCCATTGCCCTGCGCAGGCGTGGTGGCATAGACTGGAGAGGATGGCAGTACACCGGCGGGCAGGCCCAGGCGCGCACCGTTGCCAATGACTCGGGTCTCTCCCATATCAGTAGAAAAAATGGCGTTCTCGCGATTCGGAAAAAATGTCTGCTCGCGCATGGCAGGCTTTAAGGGAACAGGATTGCTCGGATCAGTATTATCCAGCACCTCATAGGTGGTTTCCGAGGTGAAGCGTATGGCTATAGGTGGCGACAAGCTTCCCAGGTTAGCAAAGGCGGGCAGCAATTTATTATTGGCATCCACCAGACTCAATACCGAACCTGAACTGATAACACCTTTACCGGTATTGCCGGCAGCACTTGCCGTGCGCACAGGCACAGCAAAAGCCAATTGCTCCTGCCGTTTTATCTCTACGTTAATATCCAGCGCACCGTTGCGAGTAGGCTGCAAGGTAAAAGTATCCCCCCCCTGGAAAGAACCGCTCTCCAAATTGACCTTGACACCGTCAAACGACAGCGATTGTGGGTAAGATGCAGACAAAATCCCCTGGCTGACAATAGTGTCGTCCGACAAACGCTTGATAACATAATTGCCACCGCCAGGAAGAATGGAAAAATCATAATCGCTGGTGGTGATTTTGCTGGAATCTTCAATAGTCACGGAAATTTTACGATCATCGGGCATGGCATTGGTGCCGTGCATTACGCGCGCATACGTCAAACCCGCCTCGTTAATATCGCGAAACATATTGCTGCCATAGTTCCCCTCCGCATCCAACCCTTGTGTTTGCAGCGTGTTAAAGGCATCACTCATGGCGATGGCTATGCGTCCCAAGTCGTTGAAGGAAGGTTCAAGCGCATCTTTTTTGAAAGTCAGCAAACCGCCCAACTGACCGCCAGTCATACTATCCGTCACTTCAGAAGTCGACTGTGGAGTTTTAAGAAAGATCTTTCCGCTGGGAGTAACCTCAAATTCACTGACATGAACACCCACCACCAGGGGCTCGCCATTGCCAATAAATAAATTGATATCGCCACCGTCTTTGACTACCTGCACTGAAGCCAGCTCGGCCACTTTGCGCAGCGCTTCATCGCGCTTGTCCAACAGATCATTGGGCTCTGCACCAGAGGTGCGCTGTACGGCTATGGCCTGATTTAAACTGGCGATGGATTTTGCCAGGGAACCCAGCTGACTGGTGACAGTTGCAATTTCGCTATTCACACCGTCTTCAATGGAAAGCAGGCGATCGTGCAACGTGTTAAAGCGCAATCCCAGGTTTTCGGCCTGGGTAACAATTAACTGGCGAGCGGGAGATGAAGAGGGATCATTGGCTCCATTTTGCAAAGCAGAAAAGAAATTTTGCAAACCGCCAGCCAGCCCCGTACTGGCATCCGCCAGTAATTTATCCATTTTGCCGATATTGGTATTGTATTTATCCAACTGGTTGAATGTAGAGGTATCCAGACGCAATTGCGTAGTCACAAATTCGTTGACCACACGCTCAACCGATTCCACGCTGACACCGTTGCCGAGATAACCGGCACCCCCCATGGGCTGTGCGGTGCGAGTGGCAAAATTAACATCCTGACGGCTGTAGCCTACAGTGTTCGCGTTGGAGATATTATTGCCAGCTGTGCGCAGGCCGACCTGGCTGGCCTGCAATCCGGATATGGCATTAGAGAGAACACTGGACATAATTTTTCTCCATTACCCGCGCGTGGTGTCAACCACTTTTGTCGTAGCGGTTTTGCCATCGACAGCTGAGCGAATAACATCGCTGTTGAGCAAGCTCTTTAATTTTTGGGCATAGTCTGGATCAGTGGCATAGCCGGCTTTTTGCAGCGCCTCGGCATAGCCGGCCGAATCATTGCCGGCATCGAGCACGCGCTGGTAGCGCGGGCTGTTCTTTAACAGATCGACATAATCGGAAAAACTGTTGCTGTAGCCTTCATACTGACGGAATTCAGAGCGCTCCATCAATGCAACACCCTGTTTGAATTCAAGCGCATTGATACCTATGGTTTTGCCATCCCAGGAGGAGCTCTTTTTAATATTGAATATATTGAAACTGCTGTTGCCCTGAGAATCCTGCAGAATATGCTTACCCCAACCAGTTTCGAGAGCAGCCTGGGCCAGAATGATATCGGTATTTACATTCAATTCAGCCGCAGCCTTCTCGGCAAAGGGCATGAGTGAAGCGATAAAATCTTCAGGGCTCTGAGCATTTTCACTCTTATCAGCGACAGGTTTTATAGCGCTGCGCGAAATTAAGGCCGGTGGCGTATTGACTGGTTTTACGTGGGCCTGTGGCTTGTTCGCAGAGGGCACAAAGGTTTGCTCCAGTTTACTGTTGGGTATTTCCGGTGCGGCAGTTTTATTCTGCATCCGCTGCATTTGCTGATACATACTCGCAGCCAGGCCAATACCCCTGCCGCTGGTGAGGTTCAATACCATTTGCTGATCGAGCATTTCCTGGTGAAACTTCTCCTCATTGCTGGAGAACATATTGCCCTCGGAAAAAGCCTGGCTGGCGTCGCGCATGGATTTCAGCATTTGCTGCACAAACATGGCCTCGAATTTTTTCGCAATTTCCTTCAGTGCCTGGGGATCATTGTTGCGACCCATAGCCTTTACAGAATTCAGTGAGTTCTGATCCAGAAAGGTATCCTGGGCAGCAGTACTACCTGTCTTGCTGGCAGCGGCACCGCTCAACAGGGAGCCATTCGCCAGGGCATTGGTTGACATATCGACGGGCAACATTTAGATCACCACCAATTCTGCTTTAAGGGCACCGGATTGTTTAAGAGCCTCAAGTATTGCCATCAAATCACTGGGCGAGGCACCGACATTATTGACTGCACGCACTATGTCATCGAGAGAGGCGCCAGGGGCAAACTTAAACATAGGATTGATTTTTTCTGATGCCTGCACTTTGCTGTTGGGCACCACCACCGTCTGGCCTTCGCCAAAGGCATTGGGCTGGCTAACAGTCAAACTTTCGGCAACAGTCACTGTCAGACTGCCGTGCGTTACCGCCACAGGAGAGACGCGCACATTCTTGCCGACAACGATGGTTCCGGTGCGCGAATTGATAATCACCCTCGCCGCTTCCTCACCGGGAGTGACCTCCAGATTTTCCAGCATCGCAATAAAATCGACGCGTTGCGCAGGATTTTGTGGGGAGTCAACCACTATAGATACTGAATCCAGTGGCCTGGCAACATCCGGACCCAGCAGATTGTTAATACTTTTTGCCACTTGATTGGCGGTGGTGAAATCAGCGCGATTCAAATTGAAAACAATCGGCTGGCCTGCAGAAAAACTATTTTCCACCATGCGCTCCACTATGGCACCGTTGGGAATCCGGCCAGCGCTAGGAATATTCACTTTAATACTGGAGCCATCGGCGCCCTGGGCTCCGAAACCGCCGACAATCAAATTGCCCTGGGCAACCGCGTAAACTTTTCCATCCAGACCTTTCAAAGGCGCCACCAGCAAACTGCCACCGCGCAAACTTTTCGCGTTACTGATGGAAGAAATGGTTACATCCAGGGTTTGCCCCGGCTTGGCGAATGCGGGCAGTTCAGCCTGAATCATAACAGCGGCAACGTTTTTCATTTGCATACGCGCTCCCTCTGGAACGGCTATGCCAAATTGTTTAAGCATTGAATTAAAAGATTGCGTGGTAAAAGGTGATTGCGTGGTCTGGTCACCTGTGCCATCCAGGCCGACCACCAGACCATAGCCCACCAGCTGGTTGGCGCGAACACCGGCAACACTGGTTATATCCTTAATGCGTTCAGCCTGTGCCAACAGAGACATTGGCAACAGCAGAGCAATCATAAGTAGGCGTATTAACTTCATCATTTTTTACTCATGCTTTATCATTAATTAGAAAGGCCAGACACTGCTGTTAAAGAACCGAGCCAACCAGCCCATGGATTGAGAATCTGCGAGACTGCCTTTACCACTGTAGGAAATTTTTGCATTTGCCAGGCGCGTTGATAGCACGGTGTTATCGGGCGCGATATCATCCGTACGCACTATCCCGCTGATACGAATAAATTCATCGCCGCTATTTAAGGTCATCCACTTTTCACCGCGCACCATCAAATTGCCATTGGGTAGTATCTCGGCAACCGTCACAGTGATATTGCCCTGCAGGCTGTTGCTCTGATCGGCACCGGCATCGCCACCGAAATTTCTGTTCTGGCCAACATTGGTAGAGAGATCCAAGCCTTTGAATGTAGGATTTTGGCCCAAGATCGGCCCAGCGTTAAAGGTCGTGGAGCTGTCTTTCTTGACATTCACCTTCGATGACTTGGTAGATACTGTTCTCTCACTGAGGGTAACGGTGATAATGTCACCGACAAAATGCGCCTTGCGATCGCCAAACAGCGCGAGACCGTAAGAGTCCTGATAAAGAGAGCCATCAGTGCGCTGCGGCATGGCTTGCGCTGCGGAAATGGTCGGCGCGTAGTAAGGATCCCCTGCCGTGGGCTTATCATTGCTCATGCAGCCACTGACCGCTAACGCAAGGCCCAGCCATGCGATGCTGGAGGTGTGAAGCGCTGTAAAAGAATTTGGCAGGTTCATGATTAACTACTCAAAGGTATTAAAGGTTTTGTGTAATAAACTGCAGCATTTGATCAGCTGTTGAAACCACTTTTGAATTCATTTCATAAGCCCGCTGTGTGGTAATCATATTCACCATTTCTTCCACTATGTCCACGTTGGAACTTTCCAATTGCCCCTGCAGCAGAGCACCCATACCGTTCTCACCGGGCGCGCCCTGGGTTGCATTGCCGCTGGCCACGGTTTCCACAAACAGGTTTTCACCTATGGCCTGCAGGCCCGCAGGGTTTACAAAATCAGTGAGGGTGATATTGCCCAGCTGGGTAGGTGCCACAGTGCCTTCGGTGTAGGCATTGACGGTACCATCCCTGCCGATGGTAATTTTATTGGTGAGTTCGGGCACAGTAATCGCAGGCTCCAGCACCAGCCCCTGGTTGGTGACTATCTGCCCTTCACTGTTGAGTTGCAGCTGGCCGTTGCGGGTATAGGCAATAGTGCCATCGGGTTGCAACACCTGCAGAAAGCCGCGACCATTGATTGCCAGATCCAGCGCCTGCTCAGTCACCTGCAAATTGCCCTGGGTAAATTGTTTTTGAGTGGCCACAACGCGCACACCTGTACCTATCTGCAAACCAGAAGGCAGTTGCGAATCCTGGGTTTCCTTGGCCCCAGGCTGACGCTGGATCTGATACAGCAAATCTTCAAACATGGCGCGATCGCGTTTGAAACCCACGGTGCTGGTATTGGCCAGGTTGTTTGAAATAGTTGATAGCTGCTTATCTTGTGCCGCCAATCCTGTTTTACTGACATACAATGCAGAAATCATTTTGAGTATCCTCTCGAGCCTCGGCTCATTTCATGTTTAACTAAAAATTCTGTGGTTACAGCGATTAAGACATTTGCATCATTTGCGCAGAGGCAGTGGAATTTTCCTCTGCCACTTTCATTAATTTCACTTGCATTTCATATTGGCGGGAGAGCGCGAGAATATCGGTAAATTCGCTGATGGCGCTGACATTGCTCGCCTCCAACATACCACCTGCTACGCGCACACTGGCATCGACAGGCGCATTCAAGCCATCGCGCTGACGGAATAATCCATCGCTACCCTTTTCCAGGTTTTCAATGGCGGGCTTGACCAGCTTGAGGCGATTGGCATCCACCATCGTCTCAGCCCCCTGCCCTGTGGCAATAATCGAAATAGTGCCGTCGCTGCCAACTTCTATTTTGTCGAGCGGCGGGAAATTGATGGGCCCGGCATTGCCCAGCACTGCCAAACCATTGGCGGTGCGCAGGGTGCCGGTGGCATCCAGGGTCAAATTGCCAGCGCGGGTATAGGCCTCGCTGCCATCATGGGCCTGGACGGCGATAAAACCATCGCCCTTGATGGCAACATCCATAGGGTTGTTGGTGGTGATCATCGGGCCAGGGGTAAAATCAGCCCTGGGCGATTCTGTCAGGGCAAAAGCGCGGGTTGGCTGGCCATCGCCGTAGTAGACCCCCATGCTGCGCGCCTGCTCAAAATCCGCCTTGAAACCGGTAGTATTGAGGTTGGCCATATTGTTGGAATGATTGGCTTGTGCCAACAGATTGTGTTTGGCACCGGTCATGGCGATATAAAGGGCTTTGTCCACAATGCATTCTCCGCTGAAGTTGCCGCTATTTTTTTGGCAGATTTACCGTTAATCAGGGTTTTGCAAGACGGGTGCCAAGTTATCCAGTGCTTATGAAGCCTTGATAGTAAACAGATAACTCATTGATAACAAAGGGATTTTAAAATAAAGCCAGAGAGAGGGAAAAACCGGAAAAGCAAGAAGCGGCAAACAACTTCCGCTGCTTTGCCGCCTGCAAAAAAGCAGAGGAATCCCCACCGAACCACAAAGTCGGGTGGGGATTCAGGTTTTATTAGCGGAGATTGATAATGGTTTGTGTGGTCGCATTCGCTGTTTCAATGGTTTTGGCATTGGCCTGATAGTTGCGCTGGGCAATAATCAGGTTGACCAACTCTTCCGAGAGATCCACATTCGACTCTTCCAGGGCACTGGAGGTAATGCTGCCGAGAGACGCAGATTGGGGGGCACCTATATTGGGCTCTCCTGCCTCATAGGTTTCGGCCCACATGGTGTTGCCAACGGGTCTCAGGCCTTCGACATTATTGAAGTTGGCCAGGGCCACCTGCCCCAACACCTGGGCTTCACCATTGGTGAAACGCGCAAACACAATACCTTTTTCATCCACATCCAGGCCGGCCAGGCGCCCTGTTGCATAGCCGTTTTGCCCACCGCCATCTTCCACCGAAAAGACTGCGCCGAACTGAGTGGAGCCAGACAGGTCAATCTGGAAGTTGGAGCTGGTTGGCGGCTCAGCAACAGGCGTGGTGCCACCCTGCAATACATTCAAGGGCTGCAAGGTTCCCAGTGGCTGACCATCAGTGCCCAGCGGAGTCCAGTTGGAGACCAGGATAGTGCCGGTGCGCGCGGTATCCAGGGTGCCGTCCGAAGTAAAGTAGAGATTATAGGTAGCCATGGTGGGCAGCGTATTATCCGGTGATGGCAAACTGGGATCGGGATCGCCAATATTTTTGCCATCAATCTGCACATGCATTTGCCAGTGATTTGGCGAGGTAGTTGAATCATTGATATCGTAATTTTGTTTTACAAAATAAGTGCGCATATTATGCGCATTGCCCAAGCTGTCGTACACGATGGATGAGGTTGCATGGTTATAGGTTTTGGCAACCGCGGGATCAAAAGAATTGATCAGCACTGGTGTATAGCTTGCGGCATTCAATGGCGCCATTATATTGCCGACCGCCGGAACCGAACTGGTAATGGAATAACCTTCTTGAAGCACAATTTTTAGCTCACCACCCACCACAGCCGCGGTATTTACCCCATTGACCGTTTGCGCTGCAGTGCCCGCCTTTCCGGTGATATCCATATTGTCAGTAGTCACAGGGCCAGCAAACGAAAAATTCAAATCGCTTCCCACTTGCGACACAATCTGCAAATCGCCACTGCTATTGATGGTGGCGCTTACGCCCGGCAAGGTTGTCGTTGTCAGTGCATTGATTTGCGCTTGCAGGCCAGACAAGGTAGTCGCTGTCAACTTCACATCATTTAACATCAAATTGGCATTGGCATTGTTAAAGGTGGCAGCACTGATAGTGGCGGTGGTGGTCGCTGTAGCACTTACACCTGCCAGGTCATTAAGCTTTGAAGCCGTTTTTGCCGCTGAGTCGCCAGCGATACTGGTAAAGTTCACAGTGGCACCGGTTGGCCCGAGAATACTGAGCGCCTGGGCTGCATAGCCGTTAGTGACCTTAGGAATACCGGCAACTGACGCGGGCGGAATGCCGACACCTGGCGGAGTCACTCCGCCGTTCAGGCTGGTGGACAAGGCATTGGTGCCTGTCACTGAGCTGATGCTAATAGTGGAACCGACACCTTCGGTTGCATCCCTGAACTCCAAGTTGGAACCGTTAACTATCGCCTCAAGATTAATCTGTGGAGTTGCCGAAAAGAGCGCACTGTTGATCAAATCAGCCACTTCTTGCAACTTGGTGACTATAGATGAATTCAAGGTAACAGAAACGGTACCACCAGGGGTGGGACTGGAGTTGGCCAGGGTTATGTCAAAGGTTGTTGGGCTTGTAGCAAAATTGATGGGTGCAGCTAGAGTTCCCGCAGTAGCACCAACAGTGCCCACATCAGTCGTGGTAATGGTTGCCGCTTTCAAGCCCTGCTTGGCAAGAGCAATCGCAGAACCACTGGTCACCAGGCTTTGCCCCACAGATTGCAACACCTTTTCTTTTGCATTCAGGTTAAATGCCGATTGAACTTCTGTGGTTGCACGCGGAGCCTTGGTGCTGACGTCCACCGTCAGGTTCGACAAAATTCCACCGATATTACCCGTTTCATCAGCGGCAAAGCCCTGCAAAAAAGCGCCGGAACTGTTAACGATATTGCCATCCTTATCCAAACCAAATGCGCCGGCACGAGTATAGACCTTACCGCTATTGTCATTCATGACAAAAAAGCCCTCGCCGTTGATCGACAAGTCCATAGTGTTTTGGGTGAATTTCAAATTACCCTGGCTAAAGGCCTGGCGCAATGCCAGGGTCGTAACACCGCTGCCCGGCGTGCTGGAGCCGCCACCCAATAGTGAACTCGCATAAACATCACCGAACTCTGCACGCGAACTTTTAAAACCAATGGTTCCTGCGTTGGCAATGTTGTTACCGGTCACACTTAAATCGGTGTTTGCGGCACGGATACCACTAAGTGCTGTATTGAATGACATGACGACATGCTCCTGATTAGGTGGCCGGCCACCAATAAATTAGCGGCCGGAAATGCTCTAATTAAATTGTTTTACTTTGCTAATATCTACGGCACCAATGCCAGCGAGGTTCAACACCAGCTTGCCATCTGTGCCCACGGTCACGCTGTTGACATTGGCACTCATACTGGTGGCTAATTGTTGCGCCTTGCCATCTTGGGTGGCCAGCACTTCAAAGGTATAAGTGTCCGAAGGCAATGCAGTTTCACCGGCAGACCAGTCGAGCAGCTCGCCATTAACTTCCATATTGTGACCGTCGAAACGGAAATTGAGATCGCCCTTCTTCGCGCTGCCTACCGGTACTTGAGCGGCCAACTCGCCCGATGAACTGTAAATATTTATTTTCAGATCTGAAGTCGAAGCAGGAACATCAACAACACCCGAGATAATGCCATTGGGTGCGAGGATACTGGTCTTACCTTCAACACTGACCGAGGTTCCCACCAAGGAGGAAGCCTGCAATGCCTTATTGGATTGGAAACCGCTGCTGAAGTTATTGAAGTTGGTATTTAATTTTTCCAGGCCTTGCACTGAGCTGAACTGCGCCAATTGGGCAACAAACTCAGAGTTACTTTGTGGACTCAGCGGGTCCTGGTTTTTCATTTGCGTAATCATCAGCTCAAGAAATGCGTCCTGACCCAACTCGTTGGACTTTTTCTTGGCCTCAGTCGCAGCTACATTTTTATTGATGCTATAACTCGCGAGTACATCATTGGTCGAATTGGTGCTGGCTACATCGCTCATGATTTTCTCCTTATTGGCCCAAAGTCAGAACACGTTGTACCATTTGCTTGGCAGAGTTCATCACTTCTACATTCATTTGGAATGAGCGCGAAGCAGAAATCATATTGGTCATTTCTTCAACCACATTGACATTGGGATAATACACATAACCCTCTTTGTCCGCCTTGGGATGGGTGGGCTCATAGCGACGCTCCAGCGGGGTATCACTCTCGACAATCCCCAGAACCTGCACACCGGCGCTCGCATCGCTTTCGTTCGCCGCGCGGTTGCCATCCAACGTCTGACGCATGGCCTGGTTCTGGATAGCGGCAAATACTGGCTGACGGCTGCGGTATACCTGATCAATACTGGCATTGGCCGATTGCGCATTGGCGAGGTTACTTGCCGTGGTATTCAAACGCAGACTCTGTGCGTTCATTCCCGTACCCGCTATGTCAAAAATATTTCCCAGTGCCATGATTTTTTCTCGCGTCAGTTATGCAGTTAATCGCCAGTTTGCCAATTCGGTAAATTAGTCACCGCGAATAGCGCTTTTTAAACCTTGAAATTTGCTGTTCAGAAATTGAAAGCTGGTCTGGAATGCCAGGGCGTTTTTCATGTATTCAGCGTGCTCAATCTGGTCTTCCACAGTGTTGCCATCGATGGAGGGCTGCTGTGGAGTGCGGTACAGCAACTCAGAATCGCCATTGGATATATCACCCACTTCGATATGACGCTGATTGGTTACCGCAGTGCCGAAATAATGACTCTCAGTAGGCTTTTGCTGCTCCAGCACCTGCTTAAAATCGAGATCTCGCGCCTTGAAATTGGGGGTATCTATATTGGCGAGGTTGTTTGCCAATATACTGGCACGCTGCCCGCGCACACGCAGTGCTGATTCATGGATACCGAGCGCTGATTCAAAGGAGATTGGCATAGTCGTGTCCAAAGTAAAAAGTGTTCGCCAGACAAATTGGCTATCGGCGTTGTTATATAAACAAATGCAACGCTTATGCCAAGACAATAAAAAAACATAACACTATGTTTTTATTGATTTTTATTTTTATTTTCCAGGAAGGAGCGAGCGGCAAACCACAAAAGCGGCAAGCCCTGGCGGCAAGGATTTACCGCTCCCCTTCAGGCATTCGCCAATTACCGCTGCGAGAATGGCATCAACCTGTCGCTCGCTATGGATTTTTCCTACAGACGTTTTTCGCGGAGCCAGTGCAAAGCAGATAGTTTTTCAGCAGCCTGCTAGCTATAATGCGCGCCTTTGTTATTGCGCACATTTTAATCAGGTATAGCTACATGTCCGCCACCACCTCAGTTGTTGCTGAAAAACCCAGCAAAAAACTCTATATCAAGACTCACGGTTGCCAGATGAATGAATATGATTCATCGCGGATGCGCGACCTGCTGGGTGAGTCACACAATATGGTGACAACCGAAAACCCCGAAGATGCCGACGTAATCCTGATAAATACCTGCTCAATTCGCGAAAAAGCTCAAGAGCGCCTGTTTCATGAACTGGGCCGCTGGAAACAGTTGAAGAAAAAGAATCCCGAGCTGATCATAGGTGTTGGCGGCTGTGTCGCCAGCCAAGAGGGAGCAGCCATTGCCAAGCGCGCACCCTATGTGGATCTGATTTTTGGCCCGCAAACCCTCCACCGCCTGCCAGAGATGATGGAAACGGAACGTCATAATGGCGCCGTGGTCATGGATATCAGCTTCCCCGAAATTGAAAAATTTGATCGCCTGCCACAACCCGATGCCGATGGTGTCAGTGCTTTCGTCTCCATTATTGAAGGCTGCTCCAAGTACTGCACCTTTTGCGTGGTGCCCTACACTCGCGGAGAGGAAGTCAGCCGCCCTGTGGTTGATGTTTTGACGGAAGTTGTCCACCTGGCCAAACAAGGGGTGCGCGAGGTCAACCTGCTTGGCCAAAACGTCAACTCCTACCGAGGCCTCGGCGAGAATGGCGCGATTGTCGACCTCGCGGAACTGATTACCTATGTTGCCGCCATTGACGGCATAGACCGTATTCGCTTCACGACCTCACACCCTGTTGAATTCAGTGATGCACTGATTGATGTCTACAATGAAGTCCCCGAACTGGTAAGCCATTTACACCTGCCGGTACAGAGCGGCTCGGATCGCATACTTATGGCCATGAAGCGCGGCCACACAGCGATCGAATACAAGTCCAAATTGCGCCGCATCAAGAAGAATCGCCCCAATATCAGCTTTTCCTCGGACTTTATTGTCGGCTTCCCCGGTGAAACTGATGCTGATTTTGAAGCCACCATGAAGTTGATCCACGATATGGATTTCGACACCTCCTTTAGCTTTGTCTACAGCCCTCGCCCCGGCACCCCGGCGGCTGACCTGCTGGACGATACCCCCGAGGAAGTGAAAAAACAGCGCCTGGCCATATTGCAGGACCGCCTGATTCAGCAGGCCATGGCGATCAGTCGCAGAATGGTGGGCAATATCGAGCGCGTACTGGTCACTGGCTACTCGCGCAAGGATCCAGGCCAGTTGTCTGGCCGCACCGAAAACAATCGCGTGGTGAACTTCCGCCATGAGGATTCCGCCCTGATCGGCAAGTTTGCCGATATCCTGATCGAGGAAGCCCTGACCAATTCCCTCCGTGGCAGTGTTATCAGCTCTGAACTGGACGATGATTGGGTAAAATAGGCGTCATCCATCGCAGTTATTCACAACAACTCGCGACTAGCTCTTTATACTCAGGCCTTAATAGTTTAGGCTTGAGTATCTATAGCAACATGAGCCTCTAAAGCACTTTGAACAGCCACTCCAATACTGCAGCGGAACCCGTCACCCGGCAATTGTCACTGGAACCCAATGACAGCCGCCGCCTGGCCAATCTCTGTGGCCTGCTCGGCCAGCATATCCAGCAAATCGAACAGCGGTTTGCCATAGAAATCCATCAGCGTGGCAATAAATTCGCCCTGGTTGGCTCCCCCGAGGCCACCAGCACCGCCGCCGAGCTTTTGCGCCACCTCTATCAAGAGACGCAATCGACCGAACTGACTCCCGACGAAATTCACCTGGCCCTGCAAACCTCAGGTATAGAAGCCCTTATGGAACAACTCAACACTCCCTTTGACACAGCTGAAGACAACGCCAAAGATGAGGATTCCAACTCTGGGGTCACCCTGATACGCACCAAAAAATGCACCATCAAACCGCGCGGCGGCAACCAGCTTCGCTATGTCAATGCGGTACAGTCCAATGATATTAATTTTGGTATCGGGCCAGCGGGCACCGGCAAAACCTATCTCGCCGTTGCCTGCGCTGTGGAAGCCCTGCTGAAAGAACAGGTAGAACGTATTCTATTGGTGCGACCCGCCGTTGAGGCGGGAGAAAAGCTCGGCTTCTTGCCCGGCGATCTCGCGCAAAAAGTGGACCCCTATCTGCGCCCACTCTATGACGCACTGTTTGAAATGCTGGGATTTGATACGGTTGGCAAGCTGATGGAGCGCGGTGTTATCGAAGTCGCCCCCCTGGCATTTATGCGCGGCCGCACCCTGAATAATTCTTTTGTTATTTTGGATGAGAGCCAGAATACCACGCGCGAGCAAATGAAAATGTTTTTGACCCGCATTGGTTTTGGCACTACCGCTGTGATTACCGGGGATCCTACGCAAATAGATTTACCGCGCGGACAGGCCTCCGGCCTGCGCCATGCTATCGATGTATTGGATAGGGTGCCAGGCATCAGCTTTACCCACTTCAACGCTAAAGACATTGTCCGCCATCCCCTGGTACAGCGCATAGTGGAAGCCTACGAAGTCTTTGAACAATCCCATCCCAAGCAGGACTAGTCGCTCGCTATGTCTTACCAAATTGATATTGAAATCAACAGCACCAGCAGTGACATTCCCAGCGCGGAAAACATTGAGCTGTGGATCGGCGCCGCACTGAAAAGCGATGAACTTGTCGATGCAGAAGTGAGTGTCTATATCGTAGATGAAGAGGAGAGCCAAAGCCTCAATGCACAATACCGCGGCAAGGATAAATCCACCAATGTACTCTCCTTCCCTGCGGATATTCCCGAAGCTGTGGGCATACCTCTGCTCGGCGACCTGGTGGTCTGCGCCCCAGTGATCACGCGCGAAGCGCTTGAGCAAGGCAAAACCCTTGAGGCGCACTGGGCTCATATGCTGGTGCACGGCACCCTGCACCTGCTGGGTTACGATCATATTGAAGACGATGATGCCGAAGCCATGGAGTCACTGGAAACACATTTAATAACCAAGCTGGATTTTCCTGCACCCTATGCAGAAATTATTCAACAGTGATATCAACAAGAATTGATTTTTTAGGTAAATAGAAAATGTCGGAAGACTATCCCAGTAGCAACACCACGGAAAAACACGAAAAATCCTGGCTGGATAAGTTGCTGCATGCCTTCAGCGCCGAACCCAAATCGCGCGACGAATTATTAGAAATCATTAAGGACGCTGCCGACAATCACTTGTTGGATCAGGAAGCGCTCAGCATTATTGAAGGCGCCCTGGATGTATCCTCACTGCAAGCCCGCGAAATCATGGTGCCGCGTTCGCAAATCATTGCTGTGCGCATGGACGATACCCCGCAGGAATTCCTGCCCATGGTCATAGAGTCAGGCCACTCACGCTTTCCAGTGATAGGCGAAAGCATTGACGATATCAAAGGCATACTGCTCGCCAAGGATTTACTGCCGCTCGCACTCAAGGGCACGGAAAATTTTAACCTCGAAAGCATTTTACGCCCGGCCAATGTTGTCCCGGAAAGTAAACGCGTCAATATACTGCTGCGCGAGTTTCGCGAAAACCGCTATCACATGGCGCTGGTCATGGATGAATACGGCGGTATTTCTGGGTTACTGACCATTGAAGATATACTCGAAGAAATCGTCGGCGATATTGAAGATGAAACCGATGAGGCCGAAGACAGCGATAATTTTATCAAACGCGTCAGTGATAGCGATTACATCATCAAGGCACTCACACCCATCGAAGAGTTCAATAAACATTTTTCCGCCGAACTGAGCGAAGATGATTTTGATACGATTGGCGGTATTTTGATGCAGGAATTTGGACATATCCCCAAACGCAATGAAGTGGCTGTTCTCGATGGCTATCAGTTCCGCGTGCTCTACGCTGATAACCGCCAGATACATTTGCTCAGGGTAACCAAACTCTAATCCCTTACTTCCATTGCCAGGCTTGTTCCAAGCAAGCCTGCGCGCAGTTACCAGCGTTTATCTGTAGCCCATTTTATGACAGCTTCTGGCCCCGCCCGCTATCTAATGAACCCGCCTCACTGGCTCAGCTGTGTCTATGCACTGATCGCCGGGGCACTGATTCCCCTCAGCTTTGCACCTTTTCATTTTGCCTGGATTGGCATTCTCTCGCTCTGCGCTCTCGCGCTCTCAATCCATCAGCAACCGGTCAAAACAGTCTTATGGCGCTCCTGGAGTTTTGCTGTGGGCATGTACGCAACCGGCGTCTCATGGATATATGTCAGTATCAGCGGCTTTGGTGGAGCACCTATGCCGCTCGCCGTGTTGCTGGTCAGTATTTTTGTGATTTTTATGGCCGCTATCTTCTGCCTGCCCTTTTATATTTACGGGCGCTGGTTCAATCGTCACACAGCGGGATTGATGATTGCCTTTCCCGCCATCTGGTTTATTTCAGAATGGCTGCGCACCTGGCTATTTACCGGATTCCCCTGGCTGTTTATCGGCTATGGCCACTTGCACACTTGGCTGGCCGGTTGGGCCCCCGTGACTGGCGTTATGGGCATCAGCGCAATCTGCGCCTTGACGGCAGCGGTCATTGCCCAGTGGCTATTGCGCCCGCAAAAATCTTTTAAGCTCATTCTCATCAGCAGTATCACACTGATACTCTGGGGCGCCGGTTTTGCACTAAAAGATATCGAATGGACACAGGCCTCTGCCGATCCTATCAGCATAGCCCTGGTGCAACCCAATGTAGCCCAGGAAGACAAATGGCAAGAGAGCTTTCGCAATCCTACGCTGGATTTGCTCAGAAACCAGACCGAACCACTCTGGGATCACAATATTATTATCTGGCCCGAGGCAGCCATTCCTCTGCTGTATACTGAAGCCCTGCCCTTTCTCAATGAAATAAACCGCAAGGCCTCCGATCACCACACGGGATTGATCAGCGGCATTATTTTTGACGATCAAACCAAGGATGCCTACTACAACTCAGTCGCCACCTTTGGCGATGCCATTGGTATTTACCACAAGCGCCGCCTGGTGCCCTTTGGCGAATATGTCCCCCTGGGCGAATGGCTGCGCGGGCTGATCGATTTTTTTAACCTGCCCACCTCCTACATCAATCTGGGCCCCAGCGAACAGCGCGGATTGAAATCAGGCGATGTCTTTATTTCGCCTTCGGTGTGCTACGAGATTGCCTACCCAGATCTCGTCGCCAAGAGTGCCGCTGGCTCACAATTACTGATGTCGGTCAGCAACCTGGGATGGTTTGGCGACTCCCTCGGTCGCCATCAATTTATGGAAATGGCGCAGATGCGCGCGCTGGAAACTCAACATTACTTTGCCTATAGCACCAACAATGGCCCCAGCGCTATTTTTGACCGCAAAGGCAATATACAGGCAGAGACCAGGGCATTTGCGCAAGAGACGCTGAGCAGCACAGTCTATGCCAGCAATGGCTCTACGCCGTTTATGCGCTGGGGCAGTTGGCCGCTGTTAGCACTCAGTGTTTTATTGTTGCTGGGTTTGTATCGCTACTCAATAAAAAGCAGAAAACTCGTTTTCTCCAGCGAAAATTGACCACTGCCATAAAAAACTTTACGGTTTAAAAACTACACGGCTGCTATTTGTTTTCCGGCAGCTTCAGGTCTGCCAGAATTTTCTGGAAGCGCGGATTGTCATGCAAGGGTTTATAGGCGGGATCTACAGCAGCCCACAACAGAGGCGACTGCCGTTGACTGTAAGCTGCCTCCAGGTAATCCATAGCCACTGCATAATCACCGGCAACCAGCGCATATCTGGCCCAGGACAGGGGCGGAGTATATTCACCCAGATCGGCAAGCTCCTTACGTTCGAGCAACCAGCGATTGAGCAACAGCAATCCACCCTTCGCAAACTCCTGTTCTGCCGCCTGCAGATCCGCTTCGGAAAAGCCTGCATCGCGCATCAGCCATAGCCATTGTGCAAACGCTTTTTCACTATCCCCCATACGCGTATAAATACGCTGTGCCGAGATATGGTAATAGCGATTATCCGGCTCAGTGCTCAATATCCGCTGCAGCTCTCCCAACGCCAGATCATCGCGCAATTGCATTTGATAGAGCCAGACCACATTGGGTATCGAGTAATTCAGTGGATTCAATCGCCGCGATGCTTCAACCTGCGTAAGGGACTCGGCAAAACGTCCCTGGGACAACAACAGCTGGGCATAGGACATTGGGGTCAGATCATCCCTAGGGTCAATTTCCATGGAGAGCAGATAATGCTGCTCTGCAAGCGAGTAATCGCGCTGACACCAGAAGGTAACATTGCCATAGAGGCTGTGGGCGGCAGCAAACTTGGGATCAAGGGAAAGCGACTTTTGCAATAAACCCACCACCTCCGCACAATTCTCTCTCAACGCAAGCTTATCATTGAGCAGCTTAACCTTGGCTTCAGCAATGCCAAGGTAAGCTTCCGCAGACTCACCATACACCGACATCAATTCGCGAAATTTTTTAATCGCCATCCGCCAGGCCTCGCTGTCATATTTCGCCAGTAGATCTTTGGCCTCCTGATAATCCTGTTGTCGCTGAGCCGGATGGACTGGAGCACTCGACTTAACATTAATCAGAGCAACGGCAAAAATAACTATTATCAATATGCTGGGTACCAGCCACCACCAGAATACCGAACGAGAAGCAGGTAAGCTTTCGATGGCTGGAACAATAGGGGCAGAATCAGGCAGCGACTGACCTTTGCCAATAAATTGATAGCCCACTCCGGGAATAGTCTTAATAAACTGCGGGGCACGAGGATTATCCCCCAGTGCCTTGCGCAGATGACTCACAGCTACCGCAAGACTATCGTCATTGACCACTTTGCCCTGCCAGATAGTTTTTAACAGCTCCTCCTTCGCCAACACTGTATTTGGATGCTGTAAAAAATAGACCAGCAGCAATACCAGACGATGCTCCAGCTCGATGACCTTATCACCAAAGCTCAAACAATTATTGTGCGTATTTAACACAAGATGATCGCCAATTTGGTAGCGGCTTGGCAACAAGGACTGGGCAGGCATTTCAGACATAGATAAAGCAAACATCCTATTAATGGTGAGTCCTTCAACTCCCAGGCGATGGATAATGCGGGGAAACTACCGCCTCTCACGACAATTGTCTAGAGTCCTCTGTATATTTGCCTTCAGCAAGAGGAAATAGGAAACTTTTAAGGAGGGGAAATCTGAAACAACTCTGTGCTGGCTGCATTATCATCAGCAGCCATAGAAGACAGGACTGAAAACAACTGTTTTGCCCTCAGGCGATGGCTGACTGAGGCTGACTCTCGGCAATATTTAACAGTTTCAGCATTTGGGTATGTTGATTGAGTGCGGCAATGGCTTCGCAACGCGGAGATATAGGCGAATTACCCACCCACTCAAAACGCCAGCGCCACAGATTGGGAACTTCCATAAAACCGCGCATTTCAATCATTTCAAAACGGCGGGCATCCAATTGCAATAGCTCGCGCAATTGAAAGGCAAAATGCTCTGCATTCTTAGCCACCAGACTGGATACCTGCTGGGTCAGCGCTTTAACAAAAACATACTCGCGGCCAAAAGACTGAATATGTTGTACTGCCAAGCTGATGGTTTGACCTAGGCGATTTTCCAACTCAAGGTTAATAAATGCATTGGGCAATTTCATAAAGCGACCCCTGTGTAGAGTGACGATCAAAATAAAAGGAACTAGCTATTATTGTGAAGACCGATTTTTTTATTTTCTGCCTATGTCACGGAGGATAAATCCAAGTGTGCAAGAGACGTTTTTCGGTGAACCAGTACTTTAGACTTGTCGCTTTGCCAGACGCCATTCATGGGCTGCCTGGCCAGTACAGATCTAAAGATTATTGCTTTGTACGGAGGGAAGTCTACGCGGAAAATATGTCAGTTCAAGAAGGTTTTAAGAGTGAAAACTTATTATTCTAAAAACATACTAAAAACCGGCACTTTGCTTAAATTTTGTTCTTTTTTGTTTCCTGCAATCACTAACTTTGCTAATTTTGGTAACAAAGTGAGATCTGCTTATTACCAACAATGTGAGATGCGTCACACAATATCGCTCGCATCTATATATTGCACTGTTCCTTGAGTTGCGGTAAAAGGTTCAATCGTGGCGCAGTTTTCTTCAAAATTATCCACCCGATCCCTGGCAAGAGGGTCTATAGCCAGACTGGCGAAATCAAACAATGCACCGTCAGCAAGCTGCGACGGGGAGACATTTTTAATAGCGGAAAACAGGGTTTCCGTGCGGCCCGGATACTGCTTCTCCCAGCCTTGCAGCATGTCTTTGACCACCTGGCGCTGAAGATTTTCCTGGGAGCCACAGAGGTTACAGGGGATTATGGGAAAGCCCTTATGCTCGGTGAATTCAATAATATCGCTCTCCTTACAATAGGCCAGCGGACGGATAATGATGTTGCGCTTGTCGTCAGAAAGCAGTTTTGGTGGCATGGCTTTCAACTTGCCACCATAAAACATATTCAAAAACAAGGTTTCGATAATATCGTCGCGATGATGCCCCAGGGCGATTTTGGTAGCCCCTATTTCATCGGCAAAGCTATAGAGGGTGCCGCGGCGCAAGCGAGAGCACAGACCACAGGTGGTTTTACCTTCAGGGACAATCTCCTTAACGATGCTGTAGGTGTCTTTTTCAATGATATGAAAATCTATGCCTAAAGCCGCAAGATAGGCGGGAAGTACATGTTCGGGAAAGCCTGGCTGCTTCTGGTCCATATTGACTGCCACTATCGCAAAATCAATAGGCGCCGTTTTCTGGAGACTGAGCAGTATATCCAGCATAGTGTAGGAGTCCTTACCCCCAGACAGACAGACCATCACCTTGTCGCCATCCTCAATCATGTTGTAATCGACAATGGCGCTGCCCACCAGGCGACGCAGGCGCTTTTGCAGCTTGTTGAATTCAAAGCGTTGATGGCTGGTATGAGGTTCGTTCATGGCAGGTAACTCTAATAGTCGGACTCTGGAAAACTGGCGCGCATTGTACGGTTTTTGCGCATGCCAGGGAATGACTTATTATGGGAATTTGGCAGGTAATGAACCCTGGGGGGCTTTAGCAGGTCGCAATCATGCTACGCTGCACTTATTATCAGTGCTTTACCATAGCGAAACCTCAGAGTCCAAGGTAGACTCTAGGACCTCACCAATCCAATATTCCATGCAAAGGAGTTCAAAAAATGATAACGAAAGTTTTCTTCTCGCTGATTGCGGCCATGACCCTTACTATCAGTGTGCAGGCAGCCGATAGCAAATCCAGTGCGGCGGCGCCAGCGGCCAAGGTCAGCATCCTTGAGCCGGCCAATGGCGCAACGGTGCCTGCCACCTTCACAGTAAAATTTGGCGCCACAGGTGTCAGTATAGTTCCAGCAGGCGTCAACCAGGAAAACTCTGGGCATCACCACTTGCTGATTGATACAGAGACTTTACCCGATCTTCATCTGCCGCTGCCAACCACCGACAAAGTGATACATTTTGGCAAGGGCCAGACAGAAACCCAGTTGACCCTGACCCCAGGCAAACACACTCTGCAACTGGTTTTGGGAAACTACGCTCATATTCCCGGTGCAACACCAGTGATTTCTGAAAAAATTACTGTCACGGTAAAGTAAGATTAAAAAAAATGGTGTCGCCCCCCAAAGGGCCGACACCATTTTTTTGCCCATACCTCAAGCAGCTTACATAAAAATAGGCCCGAAACCTAAACTCCAGATCACCACGCTGATAGCCATAAGCGCCACCAGCATCACCATTCCCACTGTCAGCACCGAACTTGCAAACATAAAACCTTCTTCTTCCGTAATGTGCATAAAGGTTGCTATACCTGAGTAGAGCAAATAGACCGTATAAAAAATAGCGGCAACTCCCACCAGCATCACCAGCAGCGGAGTGGGATAAAGTAAAACAAGTCCCGCAAAAAATAGCGGCGTCGCCGTGTAAGCGGCGAAAACAATACAACGCGCTAGTGCGGGCGAAGAATGATAAGTGAGTGACATCCACTTAATAAACACACCCATCACTGCCACACCCGCCAGCATGGTTAAATACATAAGGGCGCTGAGGATCAATGCACTCGATTCGGTGAGCACCACAGAGCCGCTTTGCGTCACTGTCCAACCGATCTTTGTTGTACCTATATAAGCTGCTATGGGTGGAACCAAGGCTATAAAAAGTACATGGGAAAAATACATATGACTGATACTTTCCTCTGTCTCACTGATCGCCTTCCACTCTTGCGCCGGATGGGTAAAAAGCCCTGCAACATGACTGATCATAATTCACCTCCAACCTACTGGTGTCCATGCTTTTGCAATATTCTCTGCAGACTTACGCTGATAGACATAATTGCTAACTCATGTTAACGTATAAAGTATAGAGCCTGCGACTGCCAGGCAAGCCCCCTTGGTTAGAATAATTCAATCCCTAAAAACCTGTTAAAATAGCCTGCGAATATGAGGTTTATCGTTTGATAATCACCTGTAATTCACTCCACAGCAGGCCCGCTTTAAAGGGTGGAGCAAAGGACCCTATGTAATTGGCCATAGGGTCGACTATATAGATACGTGGAGAATGTTCGACTTGATAGCTCCCCTCAGCATGGGGCGGCATATCAATACCGGCGGGAATATTTAATGCTGCACCGGCATTGGTAGACGCGTCGCTGTCCAGCCTGGCGCTACGCGAATAATCCGCTGCAAAGAAATGACTGACTTTTGCCAGCTCAGTATTGTCACCCCGCAAACCTATTATCTGCTCGTTAAAAGCGGCCAGATAGTCCGCCATTTTTTCTTTGCTGTCGCGCTCGGGATCGAGGCTGATAAAAATCACACGCACATCCATTCCGGGCACTTGACTGGCCAGTTTTAACAAGCCTGTCAGTTCATGCAACTCCATCGGGCAGAGGTCAGGACAGAGGGTAAAACCAAAAAAAACCAAGTTCCAATGAGATTTGAAATTATCAGCCGTCCATTCCTCGCCACGCTGACTTTCTAGCGAAAACTTAATCAGTGGCTTAGTGGCTGGCAGTAACTGTGCTGAAAGCAAAGGTTGTTTAGCCTGCGGATTGTCATTTTCGGAAAAACAACCGGCGATAAAAACGGCACTTATCAGCAATAGGCATGTTACCCCGAGCAATCTTATCTTGTCAG
Organism: Cellvibrio sp.; assembly: GCA_035565295.1. GTDB lineage: Bacteria > Pseudomonadota > Gammaproteobacteria > Pseudomonadales > Cellvibrionaceae > Cellvibrio. The sequence goes on from DATMSP010000001.1 coordinate 36,898, forward strand.
ATATGCAGCTCACTTTTTTATTCCTCCGCTTAAGCAACACCTGGCCATTTCACATAGTGATCCAGCAATAATAGTAAAAACAAAAGCAACAGATAGACAATTGAAAAGCGAAAGGTGGCCATAGCACTACCCACTGACGGATTAAATTTCAATTGCCAGGCAGAGCGCGCAAATTTCCAGTTCAAATATCCGCTTCCCAGCAGATAAATTAATCCGCTCATGCCTGTCAAATAAGGCAGAGCGGCAATCGGCCAAAGTAAAATGCTATAAAACAAAATAATTGTCTTGGTAAACTCGATACCATGAGTCACTGGCAGCATCGGAATATTGGCTTTGGCGTACTCATCTCGACGATGAATGGCCAGAGCCCAAAAATGCGGCGGCGTCCAGGTAAATACAATCATCACCAACAATAGCGCATTGGCATCCAGGGTAGCGGTCATTGCGCTCCAGCCCAGCAGCGGTGGCATAGCTCCCGCCAGGCCACCTATAACAATATTTTGCGGCGTTGCACGTTTTAACAAAAGCGTATAGACAAGGGCATATCCGACTAAACTGGCAAGCGTAAGATAAGCCGTCAGCGGATTTACACCAACCAGTAAAATAACAAATCCTGCAATTCCCAAAGCAGTGGCAAATATAGAAGCTTGCCTTTTGCTGAGTTGGCCATTGACCAGTGGACGCATCTGCGTGCGAGCCATTTGCGCATCTATCTTCTGATCGAGAATATGGTTAAAGGCCGCAGCGGATGCCGATAAGCAGGCTATACCGAGACTCGCCAACAGTGCAATGACAAAATTTGGCGGCCCCGGTTGTGCCAATGCCATGCCAACCCAGGCGGTGACAATCAATAGCGCCACCACTTTGGGCTTGGTCAAGCGATAATAATCTCGCCAGCTCGCAGAAGACTGATGACTGACAACACTATTGATACTCCGAGTTTGGGCCATAGATTGCTCCTAGGATTTATCCGCAATAACGACTGCCGTGCGGATTTTATGGCGATAGGATTCCACATATTTTTGCCTGCGCACCCGGTACAGAAAATCGATCAATACCACCAGGGCCAGCAATAAATTCGCAGCGACAACATTGTGTGCAACGGCATTTAGCAATGGCAAATAGGCCAGCACATTAATCAAACCCAGGCAAAGCTGCAGCATAACCAGGCCTAGCAAAAGCAGAGCTAGCCTGCGGATAATTTTGCTGCGCGATCTGCGCCAGATCAGCAAGGCAAAGCCGACAATAAAAATAGCAGTGACTAAAGCCCCTGCCCTGTGCAAAACATGTATGCTCATGCGCGCATCGTAGGCCAGCACACCATACTGGTAGGTCTCGTGCCCTAGCGGCAAATGAAAAGCTTCGGCCAGGCTGAACCGCTCTTGCCAGCCCGCCTCGCAAAACGGCAATTGATGGCATGCCAGAGCCGCATAATTGGAAGAAGTCCAGGCACCCAGCGAAATTTGCAGCAATAAAATAGTTAGCGTCAACCATGCCACGGGTATCAAACTTGCCAGCTGTGGTTCAGCAGCGACAGCTAATGGAATGCGCAAATGAAGGCGCAGTAATACCAACAGGCACAGCAGTGCAAAGCCCCCCAGCAAGTGTGCGAGAACCACCAGCGGCAGCAGATTCAGAGTCACCGTCCACATCCCCAAAGCAGCCTGGAAGATTGCCAGCATTAAAATAATTGTTACCAGTAATCTGTTGCGCCCCAGCCATTGTCCGAGAAAAAAAATAACCGCCAGAGCGACTCCCAACAGGCTGGCGATATAGCGATGCAGCATTTCATTGTGGGCCTTGTGAGGTTCAATCCTGGCATAGGGGAATTTTTCCTGGGCCAGGGCAATCTGCTTCAGCTGCTTCGGCGCACTCCACTCTCCATAGCAGCCAGGCCAATCCGGACAGCCCAAACCGGCATCCGTCAACCGCGTATAAGCACCCAACAAAATGGTGACCAGCGATAAAAAAATGGCGAGATTGACCAGAGTGCAAAATATTCTGTGTTTTTTGCTGAGCATGCTAGTACCCACCGCGATCATAGGTCATCAAGCGGCGTAAATCGGCGCGAATGCGCTTGGCGGTATCCAGCATGTGTGTTTGGTCGGAGACAACCGGGTATTGCAGCAGGGCCATGCCCAGCTGATTGACAATTACAATATGATTTTGCAATCCTGCCACAGGCATTGTGACCGGCTGCCAATGCAGTGCAGAAAAATTTTCCAGCTGTTGCGGCACCTGATCCGCCAACACCAGCGCATTGAGCTGCTCTTGCTGCCGGCCCAATCCCGAATAGGTCTGCTGCAAAATATATAACGCAAGATAACAGCTGGCTTCGCACTCGCCCGCCGGTATATACACCAGCTGCCAATGTTTGCGGGTGGCAGGCACTATATTGACTTCCCGCTCCAGCCAATTGCCCTGATTGCCAACACCCGCGTGAAACCAGGAAAGCGCCAGAGCCAGCTTGGCGGCAACCAGCGGAAGGATAAAGCAGGCAATAAACAGTAAAATAAATTTCTTGCCGGCCGCTGGCGAAGATCTGGATTGCGAGGAGCTCAGCGCTACTGAATTATCGTTTTGCATTGCTCACCCCCTGCTCCGCCGAAGCCATTTTTTTGCAGCTGGCAGCCAACCCAATAATCGCGACTGCCAGCGCCAACAGAGCCCATTGCAGGGCATAGGCGCGATGGCGATCCGGTCCCATCACCACCGCCTGATAATGAATATTGTAGGGCGATTCGCGCAACTGGTAGACAAGGCCAGGATAAGCTTGCCGTGGCAAGGTCGCGCTTAGTTCGGCAATATCTATCTGCTGAATACGCATGGGCCAGATGCCATGATCTTCAATATTCTTGCCCAGGCGTATACCGCCCAGCTGCGTGCGCAATACACCTTGGACCATAAATTCTGCAGGCACCGCTACAGAAGGTAATTGCGCGCGATCCCGAGGGGCGGCAATCCAGCCCAAATCAATCAGCACAATGTCTCCTGTAGTGTGCAGTTGCATAGGCACTATAACGTCGTAACCTATTTGCCCTTGAAATAAGCGGTTATCCAACAGCCATATTCTCGGTGACAGCCAATGGCCAAGCTCCTTCAGCTGTATGCCATCAGCAGATCCTGGGGTGAGTTGCCGCAGTTGCTCTGCGGGCGCTGCGCCGAATTGCTGGGACTGTGCCAACCGCTGTATCAGGCTCGCCTTGCCAAGTGCACGCTGCCACTGCCAATAGGACAATCCCATCAGCAGGCATATCGCCAGCACACTGATAAATAACCAGCGCCAATCCACAACCCAATGGCGATTAAACGCTATAATATGCATTGACTCACCCCACCGCGAAAATCATTTTTTAATATAAGTTCTATCAAACATTCAAGTCTTGCAAAAGAGGTACGCCAACATGCTGCTGAAAACCCTCTTAATTGTTTTGTTGCTATTTGTCATATTTAATCTATTCCAGGCACTTTATTTCATGATAAAACATCATGGCAGCTCCCCCAGAATGTCAAAATACCTGGGGCGTCGCCTGCTGTTTTCTGCATTGATTGCCCTCTGTATTATTGTCGCCCTGGCAACAGGTCTGGCTGTACCAAATCCATCGCCGCTTTAATTGCTGGAAATCACAACAGATAGACAAATACAAATAAATTGAGCCAGACCACATCGACAAAATGCCAATACCAGGAGACCGCCTGAAAGGCAAAATGGCGCTCGCTGTCGAAGTGATTTTTAATAAGGATTCGCAGAAAAACCACGCCGAGCATAATAGCCCCCAGGGTCACATGCAGACCGTGAAAGCCTGTCAGCATAAAAAAAGTATTGCCGTAGACTCCGGAATCCAGACGCAGACCCAATTGTTTATAGGCGTGGAAATATTCGCCCACCTGCAGGTACAAGAAGCAAATCCCCAGAAAAATGGTCAATCCCAATCCCAGTTTTAACTGCATGCGTTTATTCTGCTCCATACCCAGATGAGCAAACTGCAGGGTAATTGATGAAGCCAACAAAATAAGAGTGTTGTACAGGGGAATACCCTGCCAGGGCATAGCCTGGGTCTGTGTTCCACCCGGGGTTTTCAACAGCGGCCAGATAGCGCTGAAGTCAGGCCAGAGCAAGGTGGCGGTCACCGCGTGACGAGCGCCGGCCAAACCGGGGACTGAGATGGTACGGGCATAAAAAAGTGCACCGAAGAACGCCAGAAAAAACATTATTTCGGAAAAAATAAACCAACTCATTCCCTGGCGAAAGGAACGATCCATTTGCGCACTGTAAAGCCCGCCCATGGATTCAGTGATAACATTCCTGAACCAGCCAAATAACATATAAAACAATAATGCAAAACCTACTACCAACAGGTAACCGCCTACACCTGTGCGCTGATGCGCAGAATCAGCAATCAAGTGTGCCGCACCAAATCCCATTAAAAATAGCGCTACTGCGCCTATGATTGGCCAATGACTCTGTGCAGGCACGTAATATTTTTCAGGGTTAATGCGCATAGGGTCTCTCCTGCGACAACATGAAAAATGTATTTACCCAAGTTACGGATTACTATCCTTTATTGCTCATTTATTCGAAACAAGGTGTATGACAAGGTTAGTGTCTGGAATGTTTTCGGCAGCGCAGGGTCTATGTAAAACTGCAACCGCATCAGCTTGCTTTCGCGCGCCTGGAGCGGCTGTCGAGTAAAGCAAAAGCATTCCATCTTTTTAAAATATTGCGCCGCCTCTCCCGGTGACACCGAGGGTACTGCCTGCCCTACCATGGCTTCATCGGTCATATTCTCCACACGAAAATTCACCACATTCACCTCACCGGGGTGCAGCCTGATCTGGGAAACTTCTGGAGCAAAGCTCCAGGGAATCGAGTGATCAGCCTTGGCCAGAAACTCCACTTTGATCTCGCGCACGGAATCAATGCCGGCTGCAGCACCAGCGACATTCGTGGAGGTCTTACCATTGATGCCCGTCAATTTGCAAAACACACTATACAAGGGCACCAGCGCAAAGCTGAAGGCGAACATCAATGCGCAGATAACCAAGAGCCTGCGCAATAGTGTTTTATGCTGAGCCACAGCCTGCCTCCAGGTTAATCATCAGATTGAAAAGTGTGATAAGGCGCTGGCGATGCAAGAGTCCACTCCAGCCCCTCTGCCCCCTCCCATACTTGCGCGCTGGCTTTTTCACCTTTTTTGGCCATAGCCTTGATGACCACCCAGAGAAAAATCAATTGCGAAAGGCCAAATAAAAATCCGCCGATACTGATAAAGGCATTGAACCCGGAAAATTGCAGCGCATAATCCGGAATACGCCGCGGCATACCCGCCAGGCCGACAAAGTGCATGGGAAAAAATAGTAGGTTGACGGATATCAATGAGCACCAGAAATGCCATTTGCCCAGCAGCTCGTCATACATGACACCTGTCCACTTGGGCAGCCAGTAATAGGTAGCAGCGATAATGGAAAAGAGCGCACCTGTCACCAACACATAGTGAAAATGGGCCACCACAAAGTAGGTATCCTGGTATTGGAAATCAGCGGGAATCATCGCCAGCATCAAGCCGGAAAATCCTCCTATGGTAAAAAGCACGATAAACGCGAGGGCAAACATCATCGGCACTTCGAAAGTCATGGCACCGCGCCACATGGTAGCCACCCAGTTAAACACCTTGACCCCGGTGGGCACGGCAATAAGCATGGTGGTATACATAAAAAACAGTTCTGCCGCGAGCGGCATACCCGTGGTAAACATATGATGCGCCCAGACAATAAAAGACAGGAAGGCAATACTGGCGGTAGCTATTACCATGGAGGTATAACCAAACAGGGGCTTGCGGGCAAAAGTGGGAACAATACTGGAGATAATACCGAAAGCAGGCAAAATCATGATATACACTTCCGGATGGCCAAAGAACCAGAAAATATGCTGGAACATAACCGGATCGCCACCACCAGCCGCGCTAAAAAAGCTCGTGCCAAAATATTTATCCGTCAGCACCATGGTGACTGTTCCAGCCAACACAGGCATAACCGCAATTAGCAAAAAGGCAGTGATCAGCCAAGTCCAGACAAACAGCGGCAGCTTCATCCAGGTCATCCCCGGTGCACGCAGATTAAAAATGGTGATAATAATATTCATAGCACCCATGATCGAAGAAACCCCCAGCAGGTGCACGGCGAACACAAAAAACGCCGTGCTGTCATTGCTGTAGGTGGTGGACAGGGGAGCATAAAAAGTCCAGCCGGAAGCCGGCCCCCCGCCCTCCATAAACAGGGTGGAAAGCAAAATAATAAACGCACAGGGCAACAGCCAGAAACTCCAGTTGTTCATTCGCGGCAGCGCCATATCGGGCGCACCTATCATCAGCGGCAGCATCCAATTGGCGAGCCCGACAAAGGCCGGCATGATCGCACCGAAGATCATCACCAAACCGTGGATAGTGGTCATCTGATTAAAGAATAAAGGGGCCACCAGCTGCAGACCCGGCTTGAACAGCTCCGCGCGAATCACCATGGCAAAACTGCCGCCGATAAAAAACATCGCCAGGGCAAACACGAGATACATCGTGCCTATATCCTTGTGATTGGTGCTGTACAACCAGCGCGTTATGCCGCCAGGAATAGGCTGGTGCTGCGTACCGTAGGAACCTGCCAGGATTTGCTTGTGATCGCTCATGGATTACTCCTTGGTTTGCATGGCCGCAGTGACATCGGCGGCCTGCACCAGATCGCCAGTATCATTGCCCCAGGCATTGCGCTCATAGGTAACCACTGCGGCAAGCTCAGCGGCGCTCAGCTGCTTGCCGAAGGCCTGCATGGCGGTGCCCTCTTTGCCAAAAATCACGCGATGCAAATGTGCGGGCAAATCCTGGGTGACCATGGCACTGCCTTTCAATGCGGGAAATGCCCCCTGAATACCTATGCCGGTCACCTGGTGACAGGGCGCGCAGCGAGCTTCGTAAGTTTTTTGTCCGAGGGACATCAGCTCATCCTTGCTCATTGCCGTCTGCGCTGCCTCGGCCATTTTTGCCTGGGCTTGCTTTTCAAGCTGGCCCGCCACCCAGAGGTCAAAATCTGCCGCGCTTTTTACCTCGACCACCACCGGCATAAAGGCATGGTCCTTGCCACACAGCTCAGCGCATTGACCGCGATAAACACCAGGCACATCCACACGTGTCCAGGCCTCATTGATAAAGCCGGGATTCGCATCTTTTTTAATAGCGAAGTCAGGTACCCACCAGGAGTGGATAACATCGTCCGAGGTCATCAGGAAACGAATTTTCCTGCCTGTCGGCAACACCAGTGGCTGATCAACCTCGCGCAGATAAAATTCGCCCTTATCATGAGTGTTATTGATTTGCTGCGGTGGCGTAGCGAGCAGGGAATAAAATTCGATGGGATACTCAAGATATTTGTAATGCCATTTCCACTGTGACCCAGTGACCAATACTGTAAGTTCAGCCTGGGAACTGTCCTCCATGGCAATCAGGGTTTTGCTGGCGGGAACCGCCATAGCGACCAAAATAAATACCGGGATGGCGGTCCATAACAGCTCCATTTTAAGGCTGCCATGAAACTGTGCCGGCCTGGCACCCTTGGTTTTGCGATGATGCACTATGGACCAGAACATTAAACTGAACACTACCAGCGCAATTGCACAGCAAATATAAAAAATCGCCATGTGCAAGTTGTAAACTTCGCGACTGATATGCGTTGCCCCCTGAGTCATATTGAAACGGGTCGGCTCTGCGTTAGCCATCAGACTGTTGCCGAGCAAAAAACCAGCGATAAGAAATTCTTGGCCGCAACCATAAAAATACTTACAGCAGTAAGGTTTCATGCGCGCTCCTTAATTTTTTCCCATATGTTTTTTTTGCAAAGACCTGTTTCGCAAAATGCAAAAAAAACACTTATGGCAGCCTGACTGCCTTTAGTAAGTAAAAAAGGAAAACATATTGCACAGCAAAATGCTCAGGATCGACCCTGAAGTGAGGGGGGAGATATAAGCGCGGCGGGCTAAAGCAGCAGAAGTACCGCTAAACTCAGCCCTGAAAAGACAGGGATACAACTAAAATCAACCCTGCTGCAAGCAATGGAGCAAGAAGCTGCAAATAAGCGCTAATCACCTCAATCACTAAAAAAACAGCCCGGTTATCACGGATAAACATCATCTAAACAGGTTTTTAGATTAAAATAGAGCAACTTGATTAACTATAACCCGCCAAAACAGAAACGCAAGCGGGTTTATGCGGATGGGCACTCCCCTCCTTCAAAACGCAAAGGTATAAAGTGAACTATAACGCCAAGAACAATGCATCACCGGAAAAGCATGCCGAGTTTATCGACTGGTTATGCGCACAGACTGTTGCAGCGCTCAAAGCTGCCCAGGGCGATGCAACTGCCCTGCAGGCCAGTATTCAGCAATTTTTCCAGCGCGCAACGGCAGCAAGCCTGGACATGGAAGAAATTGAAAATATCCTCGGCATTAATCAACCCAGTATTCTCGACCTGGCCCAACTTGGAGAGGAAGATGAGGACACTGCCATCAGTGAATTCGAAAAACTTAGCGAAGATTAATCGCTGGCAATCCAAACAAAGCAGCCCCTTGAAAAATCCGTGCGGGTATATTCTCAGAGAAAAGCGAGCGGGCTTTAGATCATTCCCATCTCGAACTTGTCATCGCTGACAAACATAAATCCTGTCAGCCCCTCCGCCTCAACAGCCTCCTTGATTGATCTATGCACAATCACATTCATGACACTTTCGAAAAGTCTTACTATTTTATGCCCTTGCAAGCGGGCCTCATCGAGAACCATTTTTTCAATCGTGATAACACCACCCTGACTGGTTAAGACAACTTCCGAAGCATCCATATCGAGAGCACTTACCACACCCAGGATATTCGCAGCTTTATAGGCTAATTTTTGCAGGTTATTTTGATAGGTAACATTTGCATTAAAATATTGGATATTATCAACGCCTAGGCGCTCTAAGAGTTCAATCAACCTCTGTGAAAACAGATAGCCACTGCGCAAATTGTGTATATCACAAGGAGGGAAAGGGGATGGATCAGTTGCCAACTTATCTACCAACAGTTCTACATTGAATTCAAATGCAGCATTATCAAGCACTCTCCCCCTATCCATTCTGAAAGGGGTTTCATAATCAACAAAGGCATTTGGTCCTGCCCACTCAGACTCTGCAAGCATAACGTAATAGTTTTTATCATGCACAATATATTTCCAACTTTATGTATTCTAAGTATCAATCATTAAACAAGGAAGAAAAATAAATTATTAGCGGTGAAATTAGAGAGTTTAACGCTTGAAAAATAGCTAGCGGAGCCTACTGCCCCCAAAGAATCCTCTCAGAGAGTGCCAAGCAAGATTTAAAGCATGCCCACCTCAAAGTTGTCATCGCTAACAAACATAAAACCTGTCAAGCCTTCCGCCTCAACAGCTTCCTTCACTGATCTATGTACAACGACATTCATAACACTTTCGAACAACCTTACTATTTTGTGCCCCTGCAAACGAGCCTCATCGATAACCATTTTTTCAATTGCAATCACACTTCCTTTTCTGCTGAGCACCACTTCTGATGCATTCATATCAAGTGCACTTATCACACCCAGGATATTAGCAGCTTTGTAGGCCAATTTTTGCGGGTTGTCCTGATAGGTGACATTTGCTTTAAAGTACTGAATATTATCTACACCAAGACGCCCCAAAAGCTCGATAAATCTCTGAGAAAACAGATAGCCGCTGCGAAAGCCCTGAATGTCACAGGGCGGAAAAGCGGTAGGATCACTTGCCAGCTTATCGACCAATAGCTTGATATTAAATTCAAACTCAGTATCGCCAAGCAAAACACCATCATCCATCCTGAAAGGTGCCTCATTATCGCCAAAGACAATTGGGCCCGCCCAGCCAGGCTCAGCAAGCATTATGTAATAATTTTTATCGTGCACAATTACATTCCTAACTTTATTAAATATCTCAGTAAGCAAAGGCATAAACCATGACATATTGCATGGGAATATCGAGTCAAATTTAAAGCATGCTCATATTAAACTTGTCATCACTAACAAACATAAAACCGGTAAAACCCTCCGTCTCAATAGCCTCTTTCACCGTTTTGTGCACAATAACATGCATAACACTTTCAAACAGTCTGACCATTTTATGCCCCTGCAGACGAATTTCATCGAGAACCATTTTCTCAATCGCTATCACACTTCCCTTTCTGCTCAGCACCACTTCTGAAGCATCCATATCAAGCGCACTTACCACACCAAGAATATTGGCAGCCTTATAGGTCAACTTTTGCGGATTGGATTGATAGGTGACGTTTGCGTTGAAGTATTGGATATTGTCAATACCTAAGCGCTGCAAAAGCTCAACAAGTCTCTGTGAAAAAAGATAACCACCACCAGGTATCTTATGTATATCACAGGGAGGAAAACCTGAGGGATCACTTGCCAGCTTATCCACCAATAACTTCACATCAAACTCAAATGCAGTATCATCTAGTAAAACGCCATCATCTATACTGAAAGGAATTTCATCATCGACAAAAGTATTTGGGCCCGCCCATGGGGGATTCACGAGCATAACGTAAAAATTTTTATTGTTCACAATAATTATTCCCGTTTCATTGAATAGATATCAACAAGTACATCCTATTATTCTGGATCATCAGCACTGGCGGCCTCTGCACCTGCATCAGGGTCTATTGATGAGCCCACCACATCTTGCTTTTTTCTTCCACCTTCGAAATCAAAACTTCCCCAATCTGCATCGGGATCGAGATAGGAAGTATTGTAAAGATGGTAGGCGTTATCAGAGGCGGTAGCTATACCGAGCCAAATTTTCTTCTCCTGAGCTTCCATATATTCAAGCAATGCTTGTTTGGATGCTGTTTCGTTTTCGCTGCAAAAATCCGTAGCGATTAATTTTTCCACTTGCTTAATATGCTCAAGCACCTTGGCAAAATAGGCATCCGTATGTCCTCCGCGATGTTTCTGCAAAGGTTTGCTGTAGGCGCGAGCCCTGCTGAACTGCTCACTGCTGTAGGGAAGCCAGGAACAATTGCTGCCACGATTGGGATCGTAACCTGCAGCCTTAAGTTCGCCAGATATTTTATGCTGACTAACCGATTTCAATGCAATGCAGTGATGTGCAGCCGCTTTATAGCCGCCGGTCTTGGTAATATCCGCCTGCCACTCAACCAGAGGAGCCATATTGTCTCCGGGATAGCGGCCGGAATAATTGGCAATGCTATAAGCCCTGCCCTGAGACTTTAACATGCTCATGTTTCTTGGAAAATCTGCTTTGGCGGCGGCCTTTTTCTGCTGGTGATCCTTACCGCAGAAGCAGCATTTCTCCTTGCCACCCGGCGGAATAACAGCAATGCTTTCACCAATCTGACTCATGATGTTCCCCTTATTTCCATGCACAGACCGCCGAGCGGTATTCAGTGTCCGAGGAACAATAGGCTATGGCCGAACAGGTTTTGGCTTTGCCCATCAAGCCGAGCAGCACTGGGCCAAAGGCCGCGCCTATGTCACCGAAACAATCTGCAGGATGCTTGATGACAACATCGGCAGATATTCGCCCGCTATTGCGCATCAGCGCTACACCCATTTCCTTGCTGCCAAAATTTTCACCATTGAGACTGGTGTAAATTGTACCTACTGCAAGCTCTGGGGCATTGGCCAGGGCGCCGTGAAAAGCATTCGCCAGGCCATCGCCGCTATAAGGCTGCTGCGAATAGCGGTGCCCTTTTTCACTCGCTTCACAGGGATAGGCAATGGTCAGTGCGCTGGATAATTGATATTTCTCAAGTGTTTTAGCACTGGCAAGCAAGACAAAAGCACCCGCTTCACCGGGGACAAATCCCTCTGCCGCTTCCTCTACCAAAAGCCGATCTTCATCATCGAGCACACTGAGTTGTTGCAGGCAATACTGATAGGAATCAACGCCGCCCACCAGGGAAAATTCATTTTCAGCGGAAGCCAGATATTGGAATGCAGATTCAAGCGCCTGAAAGCCGCCAGCCCGTCCCGTGGCAAACTTCCGGCTGTTCTTGATATCGATATTCGCCTTTGACTGGATTTGCAAATGCTGAATAAAGTCCTGATGAATACGCGGGTTTGCCCGGGGAATGGTTTCGGGGCAAGACATAAACAGCGGGATGGGTCGAGTACCGGTATAGTTCGCCAGGCACTCGCGCAATGCCTGAGAGGCAATTCTCACCATATGCGCATGGCCGGGATGCACTTGCGCTACCTCAGCCAAACCCTCATCGAGCGGCTCCAGTACATCACTCGGAATATTGGCCATGCGTATGGGTTTTCTGCGCTTATTGAAGCAGGCGGTAAGTTGATAGCCGGAAATGCCTGCATTGATTGCCGCATTGACCATAGCCGCATTGGCGCCCACGGCATTGATCATGCCGCTGGCGATAAGATAAAGACGCTGTTGCTTGATATCCATGCTCGCTCCCTCGCGATCGATAGACATTATTTTTCAAATAAGAAAAAACGCACCCTGCTCCATTTTACTCAACAGCGTTTACATTGCCAGTCAGGCTTTTCAATTTTTTTTGAATAACATCATTAATGCTTTAACGAGTAAAACATTAATGATGATAAAGACGACTTATTTTAAAAGAAGAAATTTTTCTGCAAGCGATTTTTTTACAAACCGGCCTTGAGACTTTCAACAATAAATTGATCGAGAGCGCCATCCAGCACAGCCTGGCAGTTGCTGGTCTGGACATTGGTGCGAAGGTCTTTGATGCGCGAATCATCCAGCACGTAGGAGCGGATCTGGCTGCCCCAGCCGATATCGGCCTTGTTGTCTTCCATGCTTTGCTTTTCCGCATTGCGCTTCAGCATTTCCTGCTCGTACATGCGCGCGCGCAACATTTTATAAGCCTGGTCGCGATTCTGGTGCTGCGAGCGCTGGTTCTGGCACTGCACCACTATGCCGGTTGGCAAGTGGGTAATACGAATCGCCGAATCGGTTTTGTTAACGTGCTGGCCACCGGCACCGCTTGCGCGATAAGTGTCGATGCGCAGGTCGGCAGGATTGATATCAATTTCAATATTGTCATCAATTTCCGGCGAGACAAACACCGAGCAAAATGAGGTGTGACGGCGGTTGCCTGAATCGAACGGCGACTTGCGCACCAGGCGATGTACACCGGTTTCGGTGCGCAGCCAGCCAAAGGCATATTCGCCTTCAAAGCTGATAGTCGCACTTTTAATGCCCGCCACATCGCCTTCCGAACACTCTTCCAGCGTGGTTTTGAAGCCTTTGGCTTCGCCCCAGCGCAAATACATACGCAAGACCATCTCCGCCCAATCCTGAGCCTCGGTGCCACCCGAGCCGGCCTGGATATCCAGGTAGGCATTGTTGGGGTCCATATCGCCGGAAAACATGCGGCGGAATTCCAGGGCCGTGAGCTGTTGATCGAGACGGGTAATTTCCGACTGCACATCGGCCACGCTGGCCTCATCGTTTTCTTCCACTGCCATATCGAGCAGTTCACGGCAATCGGCCACGCCCGAATCCAGGTCGTCGATGGTTTTTACCACCATCTCCAGCGCCGAGCGCTCGCGCCCCAGTGCCTGGGCACGCTCAGGGTTGTCCCACACGGTGGACTCGCCCAGCTCCAATTCAACTTCGGTTAAGCGCTCTTTCTTGAGATCGTAGTCAAAGATACCCCCTAAGCACTTGCGTGCGCTCAGACAGGTCTTTTAAGGCATTGAGAAGCGGATTGATTTCCATAGCTAAGTATTACTTAATAAAAATTTATAAAAAATCAGTGGAAAAGAGGCGAAAAAAACCGCTGCTCTTTTCAATGACCTGAACTTGTTGGGTAAAAAATACGGGAGCAACACCCCAGCCAATATTTTTGGATGGATAAAAACATCCCTGTTTTTGCAGTGAATTAGCGCCTGGGTGGCAGACCGCCGGGGGGCATGCCGCCCAACCCTGGCAGTGCGCCACCGATACCGCGCATCATTTTAGCCATGCCGCCGCCTTTCATTTTGCCCATCATTTTTGCCATCTGCTTGTGCTGTTTCAGCAGGCGATTCAAATCCTGGATCTGGGTGCCGGAACCGAGGGTGATGCGGCGCTTGCGCGAACCGGAAAGGTCGTCGGGATTGCGGCGCTCTTCCGGGGTCATGGAATTGATCAGGGCTTCCATCACCTTGAACTGTTTGTTCATATTGGCTGACTGCGCCATCTGCGCCACATTGCCCATGCCGGGCAACTTGTCGAGCATTGAGGTCAAACCGCCCATATTTTGCATTTGCAGCAATTGATCGCGCAGATCTTCGAGGTCGAACTTCTGTCCCTTGCTGACTTTCTTGATTAATTTATCGGCCTTGTCTTTATCGATATTGCGCTCGACCTGCTCAATCAGCGAGAGCACATCACCCATACCGAGAATGCGCGAGGCAATACGATCGGGATGGAAAGGCTCGAGGGCATCCACTTTTTCCCCCATACCCAAAAACTTGATGGGTTTGCCGGTGATATGACGCACTGACAGGGCCGCACCGCCGCGGGCATCGCCATCGGCCTTGGTCAATATCACACCGGTCAATGGCAGGGCATCGTTAAAGGCCTTGGCAGTATTGACGGCATCCTGACCTATCATCGCATCTATTACAAACAAGGTTTCAACCGGTTTGATAGCAGCGTGCAAATCCTGGATTTCCGTCATCAGCTCACTATCAATATGCAAGCGGCCTGCGGTATCCACAATCACCACATCAAAAAACTGACGCTTTGCGTGATCTATGGCAGCGCGGGCTATATCGATTGGCTTCTGCTCGCTGGTGGAAGGGAAAAACTCCGCACTTACTTCGCCAGCCAAGGTCTGCAATTGCTGGATCGCGGCGGGCCGATAGATATCGGCACTGACCACCAGCACCTTTTTCTTTTCGCGCTCCTTCAGGAAACGCGCAAGCTTGGCCACTGAGGTGGTCTTGCCCGCGCCCTGCAGGCCAGCCATCAGTATCACCGCCGGCGGCTGCTGGGCGAGATTCAGGTTTTCATTGACCTGCCCCATGGTGTCGATCAGCTCTTTCTCGACAATCTTGAGGAACTGCTGGCCCGGATTGAGCGCCTTGCTGATCTGCTGGCCCAGGGCGCGGCTGCGCACCTGGTCGATAAAGGCCTTGACCACCGGCAGGGCAACGTCAGCCTCCAGCAGGGCCTTGCGCACATCGCGCAGAGCATCTTTAATATTGTCTTCGCTGAGGCGGGCTTTGCCCGTCATGTTGCGGAAGGTATGGGAGAGCCTATCCGTTAGATTTTCAAACATAGCTTTTCTCTTTCAACGCGAATTAGCACAGGATATGGAGTGTTTAATAAAAAATGGGCGCGATTATAACCGCAAAAACAGCAGTTAAGGCAAAATCCAGCCCCTTTTACAGCTAAATTTTTGTTAATCAGGCTGGGGAATAGCATTTCTGCACACCTTATGACACACTCGCAATTGAGTTTATTTATCATTCAGCGCCCTATTTTTCCTGAGAGAGAGCCGCTTCCATTATGATCTTTACCCTGGCCAATATCATAGCCGCCGTCTTTTACACCGCCCTGGCAGCCGCGCTGATCACGCAAATTATCAGGCAATCCACAGCCAGGCTTCACTACTTATTTACCGGCATTGGCGTCACCCTGGTTTTTCACAGCCTGGGCATCTACGGCACCAGCGTCAAACCGGATGGAATCCAGTTTAGTTTTTTTAGCGAACTCTCGCTGACCTTCTGGGTTATCAACATACTGGTATTGCTGAGCAGCCTGAAAAAGCCACTGCACAATCTGTTTATTTTCCTGCTGCCACTCTCGGCGCTCGCCATTCTCGCCGTGCTGCTCAATCACAGCAACAGTTCGGTATTCAAGCTCGACTTTAAATTGGGCAGCCATGTAGTGCTCTCGATCCTCGCCTGGAGCCTGCTCACCATAGCGACCCTGCAGGCGCTGCTGCTGGCCTATCAAAACCACCAGTTGAAAGCTAAAACCAATCTGCAGTATTTGCGCTACCTGCCACCCCTGCAGACCATCGAAGCCCTGCTGTTCGAGTTTTTACTGGTGGGTGAAATACTCCTGACTCTATCGATACTGACCGGTTTTGTTTTCCTGGAAAATATTTTTGCCCAGCACCTTGTCCACAAAACTGTTTTCTCCATAGCCGCCTGGTTTGTCTACGCCTTTTTACTGCTTGGTAAATATCGCCTGGGCTGGAGGGGCAACACCGCCATCCGCTGGACCCTGGCGGGTTTCCTGTTTTTGATGCTGGCCTATTTCGGCACCAAATTGGTATTGGAAATTATTCTTCACAGAGCCTGAGACCCAGGGCAATCTGCTATTGCCCTGCTTCAACTGGCTTGCTTCGCACCCTGGAACCTCCTTCAGGTGCGAATGTCCTATAACCGCTTCGCCCCGACAAACACTGTTGCCGCAGTTGCACTGCTCAAATACTGAACAGAACTTTTGCACAATACGGCGGAGATTGATCGCATTTGATTGACACCAGGCGCCGCGCCCCACAAAATCGCCGGCTTCGTTGAAACATCAGGAAATTAGCTGAATGAATATTGTTAGAACCCCGCACCTGCTCAAGCACAGTGTATTGTTACTCTCATTGGTTTCCGGCCTTATGCTCAGCGCCTGCGGCGGCGACGATAAAAAGAGTAGCCCGCAAACGGCGGCAAGCTCCTCCAGCACTCATTCTTTCAGTTCCAGATCGACCACTCCCGCCGACGACAATCAGTGGCCCAATGTAAAAATCACTAGTGGCGGCACCAAGACATTACGTTTTGAATGGACGCCGCTGGCCGGTGCCACCTCCTATCAATTGCTTAAAAAGATCGACGGTGCAAGCAGCTATGTCTCAGTCGGCGATCCCATCGCGGCTCCAGGCAATAGTTCCCCTCTTCAAGCGAGCGACACCATCAGCGTGCACCTCACCGACTGGATCAACAGCCGCTACAAAGTACAGGCCTGTATCGCGGCCGACTGCAATAATTACTCCAATGAAATGATTACTGACAGTGCCATGCTCGCGGCCATTGGCTATCTCAAAGCCAACAATGCCGAAGCGGGTGATTGGTTTGGCTGGAGCATTGCCCTCTCTGGCGATGGCCAGACGCTCGCCGTGGGCGCGCCAGCAGAAGATAGTAAAGCCGCTGGCGTGAACTTGACGCAAGACAACGAGAGCCCCAACTCGGGTGCGGTCTATATATTCACCAAAGTGAATGGCGATTGGCAGCAGCAGGCCTATCTGAAAGCGTCCAACACAGAACAGCCCAGCGACAATAAATCTATTACCCTGCCCAATGACCGCTTTGGCTATCAGGTTGCCATCAGCACTGATGGCAATACCCTGGCGGTGAGTGCGCTTATGGAAGACAGCCCTTGGCGCGGTGTCGACTGCGGCCAGGATGATTACGAATATACTTTCAGCAGCGCCAGCAGCCAGATAGCCGCGCACGCAGACATAAATACAGGCGCAATCTATATTTTCAAACGCGCAGCGGGCACCTGGGCACAGCAAACCTATATCAAGCCACACAATGCCAGCCTGAATGGCTTTTTCGGCAGCAATATATCCCTGTCAGGCGATGGCAAGACACTGGCTGTCGGCTCGAAATCTGACAATACCTATGCCGCCGGCGTTCTCGACATGAGAAACGCATCCAGCACTGGATGTGTGAACTTTTTAGCCAGCAGCAGTTCAACCTCTTCCAGCTCGATCAGCTCTTCGAGCGCATCGAGCTCAAGCCTGCAGGGAGGTAGGAGTTCCGGGGCAGTTTATTTATTTAAAGAAACTGATAGCGGCTGGATTGAGCAGGCATTTATCAAAGCCGCCGATGCCGATCCTGACGATTTTTTCGGTACCAGTGTGTCACTTTCGGATGATGGCAATACCCTGGCGGTGGGTGCTACCGGTGAAGACAGCAAGGATTCCTCAGCCAGCAATGATACTCTGGTCTACAATGGCACCACCTATTTACTCAACAATGGTGGAGTTTATATTTTTACACAGGCAAACGACGCCTGGACACAGCAAAGCAAAGTTAAACCTCTGCAAAACGGCATGGCCCAGCAATTCGGTTTCAGTGTGGCACTATCGGGCGACGGCAATAGTCTGGCCGTGGGAGCCCCAAATGATTTAAGCAAAAGCAGCGGTGTTGAAGCCATTACCCCCGGTGAACTGGGGTCTATTGCCAAGAATTATGAGCTTGACTATCCCTATGACGTGGGTGCAGCCTATCTCTTTACCCGACAGGCAGAGACCTGGACAGCAACCACCTTCTTTAAAGCTTCCAATGCACAGACAGGCTATAAATTTGGTCACAATGTCGCACTTTCGCAGCACGGTGACAGGCTGGCCGTGAGTTCTATAGAGGAAGCCAGCCGGGCCACAGGCATTGATGGCGACCCGCAAGACACAGGAGCAACAGCCTCAGGTGCTGTGTATGTGTTCGCACTGACACAAAACCTGTGGGCGCAAAAAAGTTATGTCAAAGCCCCCAACACCGATGCCAATGATCGTTTTGGCAACAGCATAGACCTGGATGACACTGGCAATATACTCGCCGTGGGCGCACATCGCGAATCCAGCAATGCCACAGGCGTTAACGGCGATAAAACCGATGACCAAAGCCAGGCATCAGGTGCAGTTTATTTCTATTAAGCCCTGATGAATTTTCACCCATAAAAAAGCCCGCAAAAATGCGGGCTTTTTTATGGGTGAAAATTGCGTGGCATCAATATTCCAGCCACACATCTCGCACCCAATACCAAACCGTTGCCCAGTTATCGCCTGTCAACTCCCCATCCCGCCAAAACACAACCTCGCCCTCGGGTTCGACACAATAGTAAGCTCCGTTGACTTCGCACAAAGGCATTAAGTAGCGCGGCACGCCCAAAGACCAGGCCACCGCCGCCACTTCGGGCAAATAGGTGTGCGAATTGGGATCAGCAGCCGTGACAGGTTCCAGAGAGCCAAATACGACATCACTCGCTGTCAGCAGGTATTCGCGCATATCGCGCGGAATCGGCAGCAGTATTTCCTCTTCCACCAGCACCAGCTGATCTTCGTCGGGCAGATCCAGGGGGACAGGAACATTTTCGTTGTGTTCGCGCAATAAATCGAGAATTTCTTCCATCAGTCAACTCTTAGTATTTTACAGCAATGGTCAGTGGTGTTTATTTGGCTGGCAACCCATAAACAGGAACGCAACGAACAAAAGCTTTCAATGTTCAAACAGCGAAAGCTGGTTATCGACCAGATCATCCAGCGATTGTCCCATAAAATGCAAGATGCTGTCAGCCACAGGCCGCAGCTGTTTATCGACATAATGCTGGTAATCCAACAAGCTCTGACGGGATGCGCAGGGCTCAGCGCCCTGCAGGGTGATCACATAATCTATCCAGTCGCCGCGGCGCAGCGTCTGGCCGGTGCGCTGCACATATTTATGGGCAGCCTGCACCTGCGGCGGTATATTTTTTTCATACTCGTGAAGATGGCGACGCAGGCGCTTGCGATAGACTAAATCCTTATCGCGCTTGCCTGCCAGAACATCGGCAGCAGTAGTGCGAATAAAATCCACGTAACTTTCACCATTAAAGACTTTTCGGTACAGCTGCTCCTGGAAATCTTTTGCCAGGCGCGTCCAATCGGTGCGGACATTTTCCAGCCCTTTAAAGACCAGCTCGCGCTGCCCCTGATTCTCCACTACTCCGGCATAACGCTTTTTGGTACCCACTTCGGATCCGCGGATGGTCGGCATAAGGAAACGCAGATAGTGAGTTTCAAACTGAATTTCCAGATGACTGGCGAGTGAAAATTCTGCAGCTATGGTTTTCCTCCACCAAAGATTCAGCTCGCGCGCCAGGCGAGCGCCAATCGCAGTGCACTGCGGCTGTGATTTTGCCGCTCGCCCCACACAATTATTTTCCAGCCAGACAAACAGTGAATCTGTATCGCCATAGATAACGGCATAACCCTGCTCTTCGATCCACTCCCGGCTGCGCTGGATAATCTCATGACCGCGCAAGGTTATCGAACTGCATACCCTGGGATCGAAAAAACGGCAGCCTGTTGATCCCAACACACCATAAAAGGAGTTCATGATAATTTTTAAGGCATGCGAGAGCGGTGCATTATGCTGTTGCTTGGCGAGATCGCGGGCCTGTGACAGATGTTCAATCATCTCCGGCAGAATGTGACCAGCGCGGGAAAAATAGGCTCCATTAAAACCTTCCGCAATTTTTTCACTCGGCATGTTCTGATGCTGGGCCAACCAAAAACCACAGGGATCAATCAAAAAGGTGCGGATAATACTGGGGTACAGACTTTTAAAATCGAGCACCAGCACATTATCGTAAATACCCGGCCGCGAATCCATTACGTGACCGCCAGGGCTCACCACATCAGATTCCAGCTCCCCCAGGTTGGGCGCTATATAACCGCGCCTGTGCAGGCGCGGCAGATAGGAAAATTCAAAAGCGGCAACCGAGCCGCCGATCCTGTCCAGCAACAGGCCAGTCAATTGACTGCGCTCGAGTGCAAAGGCCAGCAATTTCTTTTCTGCAAAAATGTCCCACACCAGCTCGCAATCGCGCAAATTATATTGCGCCAATGCCGTTTTATCTTCGCGAAACAAGCGCGCAATATCTTCGCCGCGATCTGTACCCTGCAATAATTTGCCCCTGCCCAGCAGATTTTCAGCCACAAATTGCAAGGCGTAACTGTCAAAGCGAAAATTGGCTGCTTTCAAAAGCTCAATACCATCCAGGGCCACGCGCCCGGGAATAACCACAAAGCGCCTGCCGCTATCACTATCCTCCTGACGCCAGTGCAGTGGCTGGCCGCCACGGCCTATATCGAACTTGATCGCCAGCTTCTGGCAAATTGCCTGCAATACCCACAAATCAAATTGAATAAGATTCCAGCCAATCAATATGTCGGGATCATAGCGTCGCAACCAAGTGGAAAATGCGTTGATGCAATCCGCCTGGGTAGACCAGTAGCTAATGTTGCCCTCCGCCTCACCTTCGCCCACCATAAAAACCCTGCTCTCCCGCTCACCCCAGACAGCGATGGAAAACAACTGCTGTGCATCCATAGAGGTTTCTATATCCAAAGAGATTAGTTTTAAATGGGGGCGATATTCGCCGGGGAGAATGCGGGGATTGAGCAGCTGAAGAACCTCGGCCGCATTTGAATTAACAGAAGAAGTTAAGTGGAAATCGGTAAAATCCAGCGTTGCCGCAGCAGTGACAAAGCGCTCCATCAAATAGCGTTCATGGGGGCGAATATCGGCCTCCCAAATATCAATGGAATGTCGCTGCAATAATTCCTGGGCGTCGCGGGCTGCACGCTGGCTGTTAAAATAGAGCGCACTGACCGCCTGATTGCGAAAGGTTTTCAGATCGACGTTCGCCATTCGCCAGGCGCGAAGCGGCAATAGCAGCTGGCGAATTTTTTCGCTCTGCGCACGCGCCACAAAAAAAACAATTTCCTGCCCGTTGACCTGGCTGTGGCAGGCGCCCTGCTCTGTCGCCCACCAGAAATCCAAAGTGACGCCGGCCGCAGTGTCACGCCATTGGCGAGTGAGTAAAAAAGCATTCAGCATATCAAAGCGCGCTGGCGACCGAGGGTTTTAGCAATAGATGGCGGCAGTCAGCTATGGCAAGCTGGGCGCGCGACAGATAAGAGGCCATCAGCAGCGAATGATTGACCAGAAAACCAAAACCATTGCCATTCAATATCATCGGACTGTAAATATTTTTTTGCGTGGCCTCCAGCTCGCGAATAATTTGTGCAAATCTCTGCTGGGCATTCTTCTGCTTTAACACCGGCGAAAAATCCATTTCCACGGCCTGCAGCAGGGCAATCAATGCCCAGGATGACCCGCGCGCTTCAAAAAATATATCGTCCAGCTGTGTCCAGGGCGTTTTGTTGTAAAGACCATTGGCGCTGACTTGCGTCACTGGCAAGGCGGCACTGTCAGTGTTGATATCCGGCCCCACGCTGGCATTTAGGCGCTGCGACAGGTTTTTCAGGCGCTGCTCAACACCGGCCAGATAATCGTTGAGATGTGCTGCATCAGCATAGAAATAGGTACTGGCATTAGCGGGTTGCGCCAGACGCAGGAGATATTTTTTTAAGTGTGCGGTGCCTGCGCGATACTGCGATTCTGTTGCGGGAAAAAGCCAGGAATTATTGTCATAATTAAATCGTGCTTCGGCTTTTTGCAAATCCTCATCGCCGATCACACTCGCCGAAGCCTGACTGAAAGAAGTGCTCAACACTTTGGTCATATCTCTCACTTGCAAGAGCACACCCAATTCCCAGTGCGGCATATTGTCCAGCCATACACCAGGCGGCAGGCGATCATTGCCAATATAGCCACCGGATTTATCCAGCAGAGAATCAGCAATGGCAATTACGCTCGCGGTGGTCACCACACCCGCAGGCAGATTGGCAGAATAGCTCAGATGCTGTTGCTGCAACACCTCCTGTATTGCAGGCTTTACCGCTAAGGGAGCGGAAGAAAAACTCCAATAGGCTCCGAATCCTATGGCACAGCATAAATAACCAGACAGCGAGAGGGCCAGGATATGCAATATTTTTTTGTTATGACTGATATCATCCTGGACACTCTGGTATTCGTCGCGAATGCGACGCAATCTGCGAATCCAAAGCCTCTTGAATAAGTGCATGATATAACCTGCCAGTAACTATGAGTGCGATCGCGAACAGCTTTGCCTAAACACTAACGAACAATCCGTTTGGAGATTTGCTGATATAAGTATAGCTGGTCACAGCACCAATAAAGCCCTTTAAATGACAAACCGGTCAGTAACGAGCTTAAAAATCGCCGTTATTCCAGCGACTTAACCAATTTGACCCGCGCAGGCTGACCAATTTTAATATCGCCACGCACTAAAAATCCCGGCACTGCAGAACGCAATTGCTGATAAATCCAGCGCCCCTCAGCGTCATTGCGCGCAACAATCAAGACAAAGTCACCGCTCTGCTTAGCCTTCTGGGCAACGCCCTGCAATTGCGTCGTTATGGCCGGGCTCTTCTCCTTCAGCAAGTTGCCATCGAGAATTTGCTCGCCCTCTCCCGCTTTATAGGACTTGGGGGCAGGTGCACTGGCGACCTGCTTGCGCAAAGTTTCCGCAGCATCCTGCACCACCTGGTTATTATCTATAGCGCGCGCATATCTGATCAGCGATTGCGCATTGGTAAGATCGCCGCGCACGGCAGCGGTACGCGCCAAATCAACATAGCGCAGCGCAATTGTTTGCAGGCCTGTACGTGCGCGCTCGTTATTGGGAGCAATCAATAGCACTGAACGATAACGATCGTGTGCATTATCATTGATAGGATTTAATAATTTATTTTGCGATAAAGCATAATCGGCCTCAGCTAAGATGACATTTATCACTTTTTCTTGCGCAGTGAGTTCTGGTACAACCGCAGGCGCTGTCTGTACAACTTCTGGCGGAGCTTCTTCTGCGGAGGGTTTTCCCTGAAATAATTGGCAACTGCTCAACAGAGAATTTAAAATCAGAATGCCAATTAAATTGCTGAATAAAACTTTATTTCCATTGGATATAAACATGACCAACTATCTCACTTTAAATATCATTTTTAATATTGATTCTTCACAAACTGTGATGAGTTACTAGTTGCCCGGATAGCCACTAGAGTAAACTTGCGCGACTTTAATAAGTAATTCCGTTCAGTCACTCCGTTTTAGAGCGCCTATTATGCCAATAACTCATGCGTTTCAGAGAATAAATCGTTATCTTCAAGGCAGTTTGTTAATAGCAGCACTTTTTATCCAGATTCCCAGCACTTTTGCTGATGATTTTGAAGCAACCACCAAAACTGGCGTCGCCAGTGAAAATGTGAGCCCTCAGGGGGCCGCTGCTCCCCTCGAGCAACAAGATGAATTTTTGCCTGTTGGCGAAGCCTTTAAGGTCGATGCTGTTATTACCAGCACCGGCAGCGACAGCAAAAACCTGAGATTTACCTGGACCATCGCCAAAGGCTATTATTTGTACCAGGAGAGGTTCAAATTCCGCCCGACTCCAACCCTGCCCCTCACCCCAACTTATAGCCAGGGCCAGGATAAGTATGATGAGTTCAATGGCAAGAATATGACCGTGTTCCACGATCAGGTCACCGTTGACTTCCCCCTGACCGCCACGACTGCCCCCTTTGATCTCAAGGTTACCTCCCAGGGCTGCGCCGATGCCGGCCTCTGCTATTCGCCGCGGGATCAGGTATTCCACATAGATCCGGCCAAAGGCAGCGCTTCCGAAACGGAGGGCGCCGCTGAAGCAGCAAACGTCGCTGCAACAGCTGAATCCGCAGAGACATCCAGCCCGGAATCAACACTTTTCCTGTGGCAGGCAATTATTTTTGCCATGCTGGGCGGTATGGTGTTGAATCTTATGCCCTGCGTATTCCCAGTACTATCAATCAAGGTGATGAGCCTGGTACAGGCCGACAGCAAGCGTCTGCGCCTGCATGGCTGGGCCTATACCATCGGCATTATCCTGTGCTTTGTCGGTTTTGCCAGCGTATTGCTGCTCGCCCGCAGCGGCGGTGAAGCCATAGGCTGGGGCTTCCAGCTGCAATCGCCAGGCTTGGTTACCGTACTCTGCTACCTACTGTTTATCATGGGTTTGAGCATGTCTGGCATGGTGAATTTTGGCGCACGCTGGATGGGTGCAGGCCAATCCCTGACGCAAAAATCAGGCCTGACCGGCTCATTCTTTACCGGTGTCCTGGCGGCCCTGGTTGCCAGCCCCTGTACGGCGCCATTTATGGGAGCAGCCCTGGGTTTTGCCCTGACACAACCCGCCATAGGCTGCCTGGCCGTATTTGCCGCACTGGGCTTTGGCATGGCACTGCCGCTGTTGCTGTTATGCTATATCCCCTCCCTGGCAGAGCGCCTGCCCAAGCCCGGGGTTTGGATGGAAAACCTGAAAGAATTCCTGGCCTTCCCTCTGTACTTAAGTGCCATCTGGCTGCTTTGGGTTCTCGGCCACCAGGCTGGCGAAGATTTGATGACAGCAGTGTGCATAGGCGCAGTTGCGATTGCCTTTGCCTTCTGGCTAATGAACAGGGAAGCCACCGCCTGGCACCTGCGCTTTAATCAGTTACTGATTCTCGGCTGCTTTGTAGTGGCGTTTCTCCTGCCCTGGCAGCTTTTGCACAAAAACACCCAGGAGGCACGCTGGCAGCCCTATTCGCCAGAGCTGCTTGAAGTTCATCGCCAGCAGGGTCACGCCGTCTTTATCGATCTCACCGCCGACTGGTGCCTGACATGCCTCGCCAATGAACGCGTAACCCTGAAAAAGGCAGAAGTTGAGGCAGTATTCGATGAATATAAGGTCGTCACCCTGAAAGGCGACTGGACCAATCGCGACCCACAAATTACCGCCCTGCTGAAAGAATATGGGCGCAGCGGCGTGCCTTTATACCTGTGGTTCCCAGCCAATCGCCCCGGAAAGGCAGATTTGTTGCCACAGATATTGACGCCAGCCCGGGTTATCAAGACCATCAAGGGTGAAATAACCGATCAGAACGAAAAGTAGTTCGCAGTAGCCACCCCTGTCGTGTATTTCCTGAAAGAAGTCGATTTCGGGAAATACACGACAACTTTCAACAAAATCCCGCAACTCGCCCGCACTACACCCCATTGATTACATCTTCATCAATCTTGCAGCCATATTCCCCCATTTAAAGAAATTTCGCTGTTATCGTGGACATAGAAGATATTTTCCGGCAAACTCCCGCCACTTTTTGAAATCCGATGAACTTGTAGCTGAACATCAGGGTCAAACCGCCACATTTAGCGCTGTTCACAACAATAGGACTCATTATGGCTAGCATTTTGGTGCTTCATGGCCCCAACCTCAATATGCTGGGTCTGCGCGAACCCGATGTTTACGGTGCAGCAACCCTGGATAGCATCAATCAGAATTTGAGCCAGTTGTGCCTGGACGCAGGCCATCATATCCAGACCCTGCAGAGCAATGCCGAGTACGAACTTATCGATCGTATCCACGATGCCCGTAAAGAGGGAATCGATTTTATTCTGATTAACCCCGCCGCCTTCACCCATACCAGCATCGCCCTGCGCGATGCCCTGCTGGCAGTGAATATCCCCTTCATCGAAGTGCATCTGTCCAATGTGCACAAGCGCGAGGCGTTTCGCCATCACTCTTATTTTTCCGATATCGCCGAAGGGGTTATCTGCGGCTTTGGCGCAGACAGCTATGAATTGGCCCTGCGCGCAGCGCTGAAATTGCTCAACAAATAACATTCATTTTTTACTTCATAACCGCTACAAGAGAGGATCCTATGGATATTCGCAAAATTAAAAAACTTATCGAGCTACTCGAAGAATCAAACATCGATGAACTCGAAATAAAAGAAGGCGAAGAGTCTGTACGCATTGCTCGCAACAGCAATAAAACCCAATTTGTCCAGGCTCCCGTGACAACCTATAGCGCTGCACCCGCACCAGCGGCAGTCGCACCCACAGCACCGGCGAGCGCACCTGCCGCTGCCGCCGCAGCTCCTGCAGCTCCCGCTGGCCACGCGGTAAAATCACCGATGGTAGGCACCTTCTATCTCGCACCAAGCCCTGGCTCACC
>DATMSP010000002.1:0-28173 GCA_035565295.1 Cellvibrio sp.
GTGTTAGCCTGGTGATGTCAGAACGGCAGGGCATCGAAATTGATTACTGCCCGCAATGCCGCGGAGTTTGGCTGGATAGGGGCGAGCTGGATAAAATAATCGAGAGGTCTGTAGGTGCAAATGCTGCTCCACAGGGGCAGGTGCATTCAGCGAACTACTCTCAGAGACCCTCTTCCCCGCCACCCCACTCGCCATCCTCTCATCAGTCTCATGGAGGCTACCAGCAGAGCGGCTATTACCAAAAGAAGAAAAAGGAAAGCTTTCTCTCTGATCTATTTGATTTTTGATGGAGGAGTTGTTTTTTATTCAAGCTCAAATGGCTTTTTAATATCCAGGCAAAGTCTACCTGTGTCTGGATATCCATTCCATGCGTAAAGTGTGATTATCGGAGAGTTCTATGGGCGATAACAATGAAAGAATGGATGCTGTTTTGCATGCGCTAAAAATCGCCTTTACCTATATGCCCAAGGCTATAGAGGTAAATCAATACGAGTATGGCGATCGCTATCAAACAGTGCTTGAGCATATCGAGATAGCCCGGGAAACATTGTTTATCAACGATGTGGATCCAGAGGAGGTATATGGCGAGATCAATCCAGATCATACACCTCGTTCCAGTTACTAGGGGCTGTTAACACTATTTCGCTGGACAGCTTTTGGCAAAAAAGCTCCTGACTTTTCTAGTGGCTATAAATTTTATGTATTACAAAGCCAATGCTGCATAACTTCGCTCTCAAGGAGTTCCCCATGTTGAAAACCTATCGCGGCAGCTGCCACTGCGGCCGTGTTACTTTCGAAGCAGATCTGGATCTGACGCAAAATACCTACCGCTGCAACTGCTCTATTTGCCGACGCAATCGTTTTTGGCCTGCCATTGCCAAACCGGAAAATTTTCGCCTTTTGTCTGGGGAATCCGAGCTGACTCAATATTTGTTTAATAGCAAAAAAAATCATCATTATTTCTGTAAACACTGTGGTGTTCGCAGTTTCGGTCTAGGTACTGAGACACCTATAGGAAAAGTTTACGGTGTCAACCTTGGTTGTCTTGTTGATGTCAGTGATGAGGAGTTGGCAAAAGTGCCTATTACCTATGTGGATGGCCTGCATGATAAATGGCAGAGCGCTCCGGAATTTTATCGTCATCTTTGATCTCTCTATAAAAACCTAAAATGAATCTTTTTGTCTCTGGTGATCACAGTTGTCGCAAAGTACTGGATGGTGAATGAGGGTGAAGTGGAGATAGTGGGGCTACAAGCCAATAAAAGCAATATTGCTAATTAATCTCCTGTTATTAATTTTCTTTTAATATAAGAGCGTGTTTTCCGAAGTTCGCTGGCGAACAGAAATGCCGAGCGAAAATCGACGATTCTGGTTGGGATGTATTCCCATAAAAAGTATATGGTTCCAGAACCCGAAAGGAGCGCTAACTTATGAAGAGAATAATTTTCCCCTGGCTGGCTTCGCTCATATTGGTCTTCTCTCTGTTTGTCCTCCAGGCTATGGCGGCTGCCGAGGAAGAGGATTTCCCCAGCTTAGTAAAACGCTTGCAAGCGGATAAGCCCACGTTCGCCAAACGCCAGCAGGCAACACTTGCCGAGCGCTATGATCTTGCCAATCGACCTGCGGGTGGAGTAACTATGTCGCGGGGCAAGCCCATCCAGGAGGGCGTTCGCACCAGGCTGGCCGCAGGTGTCAGCTGGGAGCAGTTGGCTGAAATGCCTGCCGACGAGATAAAGAAAAAGAATCTCTGGCCCGCAGGTTTTTTCCCTTTGCCGCATCCTCACCATGAATCGGGCGGAATGATTTTCCCCAAGGTTCTTATTGATGAGACCAAAAAGCAGACGGGTCGCGATTTGACTCGGTTTGATCTGGATTTCGATTTGCCTGACCATTTTTTGCCGGAATTTCCCGCCGCAATTTATTTGACCACGCGTCCCGATCTGGGCGATGTTTCCCAGGGGAAATTGGTAACACTCGACAACTTTCACGAACTGTTTAAGGATATTCTCAATCCCAAGCAACTTGAAGGGTTGCGCCTGTTGGTAACCCCTTTTCCGCAGCAGCAGTTTAATACTACGCTGGATCGCCGCAGTTTGAAGTCTCATGAAGGTGTTGCCTGTCTCGACTGCCATGCCAATGGTCATACCAATGCGGCAACCCATACCGTAGGCGATATCAGACCCAATGAACATCGCCACAGGATAGATACACCTTCTCTGCGCGGTTTAAATATTCAGCGGCTCTTCGGCTCGCAGCGCGCGCTCAAAACGGTGGAGGATTTTACTGAATTTGAACAGCGTGCAGCCTATTTCGATGGTGTGCCCGCAGATGCTGCGCGCAAGGGAACCAATGTGCTGGAACGGGGTAGCCAGGTGCATTTTATGGCGGAGTTCCAAGCCCTGCTGGATTTTCCTCCCGCGCCGAAGTTGGATGTTTTTGGCAAGCTGGATCCAGCCAGGGCCAGCCAGGCTGAAATCCGTGGTCAGGACGTTTTCTTTGGCAAGGGTCAGTGCGCAGCCTGCCATACTCCGCCTTACTACACGGATAATTCAATGCACAATTTGAAGGTGGAGCGCTTTTTCAATGAAAGGCTGATCAATGGCCGCAAAGCCTCTGCCGATGGCCCTATCAAAACCTTCCCGCTGCGCGGTATCAAGGATTCGCCACCTTATCTGCATGATGATCGCCTGCTGACACTGGATGATACGGTGGAGTTTTTTAACCTGGTATTGGGTGTGAAGCTGGATAAGCAGGAAAAAAGTGATCTGGTGGCCTTTTTGCGCACCTTGTAATTCATAGTAAAAAAAGTAGGAAAAACCCATTATCTGCTGTTCCGCAGCCATTGCCGGAGGAAGCTTCGGCAATGCTCTCTCTCCCATTTAGCAACTTGTTTGCTTTTGTCTTGTGTGGCCGCATCGCCAATATTTTTTGTGTCCGGCTAAATTCCAGGTGTCCATCAGTTGAATATAGCAATAATATCAACTTAAATAGTGAGTCAATCACTATACCGCTACAACTCTATCCGAGAGGAGATAATCCATATTGCTGAGCAGTATTTTGATTTCCTGTTGCATAGGTTTATGGGGTTTCCAGGGAAAGTATTTGGGGTATTAAATGAAAACAATAATTACGCATCTATTAAGCTTGTTGCTCGGAGTTGCTCTGGTTTTCTCTATGGGCTTTTATTCCTTGCAGGATATTGGTCTGGTTTTTTCAGAGTCCAGGCAATTTGCCAATGGCTCCACCTATAAAGGCAACCTTGATGAGCATGGGCGATTGAGCGGTTATGGTCGAATGAGCTGGAGCAATGGCGATCATTATGCTGGTCATTTTTACCAGGGCCTATTTGAAGGCGAAGGCGAATTGACGTCAGCCGATGCCATCTACAAGGGACAATTTCACCAAGGTTATATGCAGGGTAGGGGCGTGTTAGATTATGGTGGCGGTGCGCATTATGAGGGTGAGTTTGCGCAAAATATGTTTGCGGGCAAAGGCATCTTAACGAATGCAGACGGCTCTATTTATGAGGGTGATTTCGAAAGTAATAATATGACCGGCAAAGGAAAATGGATTCTTGCCGATAAGAGTGTATATACAGGTGATGTGAAAAATGGAGTCTATCAAGGAAAGGGTGAGTGGAGTCGCGCAGGACAATTTATCTATACCGGGGATTTTGTCGATGGCAATATGCATGGCATGGGCGTCTATAAGCTGGACAGGGGGGCGGTTTACTCGGGTGAGTTTAAGAAGGGCAGCTTTTCTGGTAAGGGAATATTCAAAAGCGAAAGGGGAGACACCTTTGAAGGCGAGTTCCTGGATTGGTATCTGCATGGAGAGGGAATTAAGACCAATACTACCGGCAATCAATGGAAAGGGAATTTCGAATATGGCCAATTGAATGGCCAGGGAAGCTACACAGGTAAAGATGGTGAGCAGTATACCGGCGAGTTTGAGGATGGTCGTTATTCCGGCAAAGGTAAACTGCATGAAAAAAATGGTGATATCTATGATGGTGAATTCGATTACGGTGAAAAAGATGGCAAAGGGCTATTGATTTATCACAAGCCTATCGATGGCATTTCCCAGGTTCAGGGCGTGTGGCGAAATGATCGGCTGGTTGAGGGCGATAAAAACGTCAAAATATATTCTCCAGCAGAAATCTCTGATTATGCCATCTATCATCAACAGTTGGCTCTGACTCAAGCGCTGGCTGCTGTGCAGCCATCGGACCCTAAAAAGCCAGAGTTATACAGCCTGGTAATTGCTGCCTACGGTACTGAGGAAGTGTTTCGCAGGGAGAGTAACTTTATTAAAAACCTATTCTCTACTGAATACGGCAATCGTGCTACTGCGCTGTATTTAACCAATAGCCAGCGTTCGCTGGATGAAAGCCCCCTGGCCACATTGACCGGCATTAAGCAGTCCATCGAACGAATAGCGGCACAGATGGACAAGGAAAAAGATATTTTTTTCTTTTATATCACCAGTCATGGATCAGAGGATAGAACCATCTCTCTTACCCACAATGGTCTTGGTTTGGGGGACATAGATTCAAAATGGCTGGGTGATATCTTAAAAGCTACGGGTATTCAACATAAGGTGATTGTGCTGAATGCCTGTTATTCGGGAGGGTTTATTGACGATCTGAAAGACAGCCATAGCATTATCATTACTGCTGCTGCACACGATCGCAAATCATTTGGATGTGCTGACGATAGCGATTTTACCTATTTTGCCAAGGCCTATTTTAAGGAGGCCCTGGCATCCAATAGCAATTTTGTCGATGCCTTCTATATCGCCAAAAAGCGAGTCGGAGAATGGGAGCAGGACGGCAAGCAAAAAGAGTCGAATCCACAAATCTATACTGTTCCAGGGGTGGAGGACTACGTAAAAAACTGGAATTTGGTGCGCGCTAAATAAAGGCAACCGGAAAAGCCTGTATATAATGCTAGTACTGTTTGCGCATACAGGATTTATGGTGTAGGCTATAGCCAACGTTGAAGAGAATATCGACGAGCCCTTAAACTAGGCCAAAGAATCAAAATCATTAAAACAGTTAATTTTACGTTGAGGTGTTAAATGGACGCTAATAAAGAAAAGGCTCTACAAGCTGCGCTAGCCCAAATTGAGCGCCAATTTGGCAAAGGGACTGTTATGCGCATGGGCGATAAAGAGCAGGTCGCTATTCCCGCTATTTCCACCGGCTCCCTGGGGCTGGATGTTGCCTTGGGTATAGGTGGCTTGCCCAAGGGGCGTATTGTTGAAATCTATGGCCCTGAATCCTCTGGTAAGACAACTCTCACCCTGCAAGTGATTGCCGAGGCCCAGCGTCTGGGTGGCAATTGTGCGTTTATCGATGCTGAGCATGCCCTGGATCCTATTTATGCGGCAAAGTTGGGCGTTAATGTAGAAGACTTGATTATTTCTCAGCCCGATACCGGTGAGCAGGCGCTTGAGGTCACGGATATGCTGGTGCGTTCAGGGGCGGTGGATGTATTGGTCGTCGACTCTGTGGCGGCCCTGACTCCCAAGGCTGAAATCGAAGGCGAGATGGGCGATCACCACGTGGGCCTGCAGGCGCGCTTGATGTCTCAGGCTTTACGCAAGATTACCGGCAATATCAAGAACGCCAACTGCCTGGTTATTTTTATTAACCAGATCCGTATGAAAATCGGAGTGATGTTCGGCAACCCGGAGACTACCACAGGCGGAAACGCATTGAAGTTTTATGCTTCTGTGCGCTTGGATATCCGCCGTATCGGCGCGGTTAAAGAGGGCGAAGAGGTGATCGGCTCTGAAACCCGTGTCAAGGTGGTAAAAAACAAGGTGGCACCGCCCTTTAAGCAAACTGAATTCCAGATCCTGTACGGCTCAGGTATCAATCGTGTGGGTGAGGTGATCGATTACGGTGTAAAACTGGGTTTAATTGATAAATCCGGCTCCTGGTATAGTTACCAGGGCAATAAGATTGGCCAGGGCAAGAATAATGTTATGAAATACCTGCAGGAAAACCCGATTATCTCTCAGGAGTTGGAACAAAAAGTCCGCGTTGAACTCTTAGAGTCATCAGCGTTGTCATTGAGTCCGGGTGGTATAGAGACCTCTGACGATGAGGTGGAGTTGGCCGATTAAGGCTGCAGCGATTGTTGGAAATATCCACCTGTAATGAGAAACGGTGATTTTTCAACAGTCTGTCCTAGGAAACCTCTGATAAATGTTGGCGAGGCAGTCAGCTCAAAGCAAAAACTGCTAACTTGTCAAAGCGGCGCAGAACAAAAAGCGAAGTTTAGGCAGGTTAGCAGTTTTTAACGAAGTGATGGCGCGCAGGCAATTTTTCAAAGGCTCCCTTGCGGCAAGGGCGAGCCCAACTTCATCGACAGGTGTTTATTGATCACTCCACAGGCTGCTGATAAAGGCTTGGTGCGGAACCCACAGCGAACAGGTTTTGCAAACTGGCCAGTGGGTTTATAATGAGTGATAACGAATAACTGGAAAAAGGTGTGTTATGGCAAAGCTCGGCATATGGGGATTGATTTTTTCCGCTCTGTTCCTGGTGGGGTGTGCCAATAAACCCTATGTTTCTACGGATTATGATGCAGGCTATAACTTTGCTGCATTGAAAACCTTTGCTATCAAGGAAGACAAATCCGATAGCAAGGAAAACCTGCTGATATCTCCTTTCACTTTTACCCATATCAAAACATTATTGAGTAGCGAATTAAGTAAGCGCTATCAGGCGATAACGGGCGATGTTGCCCCTGATTTTTATGTGACCTACCATATAGTCATGGAAGAAAAGCTCGATCCAACCACTTATGATAACCTCTATGGTTATGGTGTCTGGGGCAGGGGCTACCGCCGCTACCCACCACCTTTCTTCTACCATCCTGAACTTGATGGCGGGTTTCGGGTCTACACCCAAGGCAGCCTGATAGTAGATATGGTGGATGCCAAAACCCAGCAACCTATTTGGCGCGGTGTTTCGGAGAAACGTTTGAATCAAGGGGCAAATGCGCAGAGGCAACGCGAAATCCTGACCAGTGCTGTGCTTGAGGTTATGTCGCAATTCCCGCCGGTTAAATAACCGCTGCTACTCAATAGACTCACCGATGGCCGCAATTGCGGCCATTCTTTTATGGACAAAGGATAAGTTTTTTCTACAGGGGATCGCTTATGGATACTTCAGAAATTACACCGGCGGCGATTCGCTTTGCCGCCATGAACTATTTGGCCCAGCGCGAGCAAAGTGCAAGGGAACTCTACCAGAAGCTTGTGCGGAAATATTCGCAGAGTGGTGTCGTTGCAGAGGTTCTCCGGGGGCTGAAAGCAGAGGGATTGCAGAGCGATCAACGTTTTGCCGAAGCCTTTGTCGCCATGCGCAAGCGCCAGGGCAAGGGGCCGCTGGTTATAGCAATGGAATTGCGGGAGCGCGGTCTTGAGGAACCGTTGATTCAAGATTTTCTCGAGCCGGATAGCGATTGCTGGGCGTTGATGGCTATAGCAATCAAACAAAAGAAATATGGCCCAGCTGTTCCGCAGGATGCAAAAGAAAAGGCCAGGCAAATACGTTTCCTCAGTTCCCGCGGCTTCAGTTCGCAGCATATTCGCGATGCCTTGAAATTTTGTGGCGATGAGCGCGAATAATGATTGCCCTCCGTCATGTTTACAAAATACGGTTGCAAAAACAGACATTTACCTGTTTGATACTGCGCACTGATTGACAGTTTTTTGCACAGAGTAGGGATAGTAGCGCTGATACAGGTTTCTGGCTCGGTTAATCCCCATGGTTACAGATGTATAAAGTTATCCTTAGAATGTTGAGAAGAATTATGCCCTCCAGTCACAGCCTCCGTTGGTGCCTCTGTTTAACTATGTTGATGGCCGGTGCGGCGCAAGCGCAAAAAGTGGAAAAAACAGACAGGGTGGAAAAGCCTTTAGACGTTATAGTTCAGGCTGTCGCCAGCCGCGAGCTGCAAAATGATATTGAGGCCCTGGGCAGCCTGCGGGCTAACGAGTCCACAGTGATTACTGCAAAAACCACCAAAACGGTGAGCAAAATTCATTTTGATGATGGCCAGCGGGTCAATAAGGGCGCGCTGCTGGTGGAGATGCTCAGCAACGAAGAGGCCGCCTTGATGGATGTGGCGAGGCTGACGGCGGATGAGGCTAAGAAACAGTTGGATCGCTCCCAGGCCCTGGCTAAAAGTGGTGCAGTCTCTCCGGCCATGCTGGATCAATTGACTCGCGAATATACCACGGCGCGGGCGCAGTTTGTCGCCCTGCAGGCGCGTTTCAAGGATTTGGTGATTACTGCTCCCTTTGCGGGTGTTGTCGGTATTCGCAATATTAGCGAAGGCAGTTTAATCACTCCCGGACAGCTTATCACCACCTTGATCGATGACAGTAAAATGAAATTGGATTTCACTGTTCCCGCCATCTATTTGCTCAGCTTGCGCAAGGGCCTGCCTATAGAAGCGCAAAGCTACGAGTTGGGGGATAAAATATTTAAAGGTGAAGTGTTCAGTGTGGATAACCAGATTGATGAATCCACGCGCTCCATCAAAGTCAGGGCGTTGCTGGATAACAGCAAGGGCGAGCTGAAGCCGGGATTGCTGATGCCGGTAGTACTTCATGCGGATCTGCGAAAATCCCTGATTATCAGTGAGGCTGCATTGGTGCCCATGGGTAGCGATAACTTTGTATTTGCATTGAAGGCTGGCAAATCTGGCAAGGCCTCAGACTGGATTGCACAGCGTCGACCAGTGAAAACGGGGCAGCGCTATAAGGGGCAGGTGGAAATTACCAGTGGCCTGGTCGAGGGTGATAAGGTCGTTACCCACGGCTTGCAAAAAATTCACAATGGCCAGGCCCTTCATATCCTCGCCGAAGAAAAAAATGATCCCACTGGCACCCAGCCTCTCGCAGAGCTGCTGCAGCAGAAAAATACAGAGGGCAATTAATCATGATGCTCTCCGATATTTCCATTCGGCGCCCGGTATTTGCTTCCGTTCTCTCGCTGCTGTTGATTGCTTTTGGCATTATTGCCTTTGACCGGTTGTCGCTGCGCGAGTATCCCAATATTGATCCTCCGATTGTCTCCATCCGCACCAGCTATCCTGGCGCTGCTGCCACCATTGTAGAAACCCGCATTACCAAACCCATTGAGGACCGCATCTCTGGAGTTGAAGGTATTCGCTATATTGAATCATCCAGTGAAAATGGTGTTTCGAATGTGACGGTGATTTTTAATATCGACGATGATATTGAAGCGGCGGCCAATGATATCCGCGATAAAGTATCCAGTGTGTTAGGCAATTTGCCAGAGGAAGCCTCAACGCCAGAGGTGCAGAAAGTCAGCGCCGATGACGATGTGATAATCTGGATGAGTTTGGCTGGCGAAAATATGTCGGTGCCTGAATTATCCGATTATGCAACGCGCTATATTGTCGATAAATTTTCAGCAGTGGAAGGGGTTGCGCGGGTCAGGATCGGCGGTGAGCAGCGCTATGCCATGCGTGTGTGGCTGGATCGTAAAAGCCTGGCTGCACACAGCTTGACCGTAGAGGATATTGAAAATGCGTTGCGCGCGGAGAATATTGAATTGCCGGCGGGCAGTGTGGAGTCGCAAGAGCGTCAATACACAGTGCGAATGGCCCGCACCTATCGCACCCAGGAGCAGTTTGCACAGCTGGTGGTAAAGAAGGGCAAGGATGGCCATTTGATTCGCCTGGGTGATATAGCCAAGGTCGAAAGGGGAACCGTGGATGATCGCAGTCTGTTTCGCGGCAACGGTGCGGCCCAGGTGGGTATTGGTATTATCAAGCAGTCGACTGCCAATACCTTGGATGTCGCTCGCGGTGTTGAGCTTGAAAAGCAGAAATTTAATAGCAGCCTGCCCAAGGGCATGATGATTGAAGACAGTTACAATAGCGCGGTATTTATTGATCGCGCCATCCATGAAGTTTATATCACCCTGGTATTGGCTATTTTTCTGGTAATACTGGTGATCTATATTTTCCTCGGTAGCGTGCGAGCCATGATAGTGCCGGCAGTCGCTGTGCCGGTCTCCATTATCGCCACCTTTACAGTATTGGCGGCATTGAATTTCTCGGTGAATATGCTCACCTTGCTAGCCCTGGTGCTCGCGATTGGCCTGGTGGTGGATGATGCAATTGTGGTGCTGGAAAATATCGTCCGTCACATTGAAGAGAAAGG
Organism: Cellvibrio sp.; assembly: GCA_035565295.1. Lineage (GTDB taxonomy): Bacteria > Pseudomonadota > Gammaproteobacteria > Pseudomonadales > Cellvibrionaceae > Cellvibrio. The sequence goes on from DATMSP010000002.1 coordinate 10,216, forward strand.
CAAGCCAGTTTTGCTGGCCGCCTACGACGGCGTTCGCGAGGTAGGTTTTGCGGTGATCGCCACCACTCTGGTATTGATTTCTATTTTTATTCCGATTGTTTTCCTGCAGGGCGATGTGGGGCGATTGTTTTCCGAATTTGCCATTACCATGGCAGCTTCTGTGGCTTTTTCTGCCCTGGTGGCGCTGACCCTTTCGCCTATGCTGGCCTCAAAGATACTGCGCAAGGAAACGGGTCGCAATGCCTTTGTGGCTTCTGTTGATAAAAAAATGCATCGCCTGCGCGATAGCTATAAAAATACCATCATCAAAAGCCTTCACCACAAATCCCTCACTATCAGTGTTTTTATGGTGATGCTGCTCGGCTGTTTTGCTTTGATGTATGTGATTCCCAGTGAATACGCTCCGCGCGAAGATCGCGGCAACTTCCAGATCATAGTCAACGGCCCGGAGGGGGCCAGTTATAGCTATATGGAAGGCTATATGGCGGAAATCGAAAAGCGTCTGCTGCCCTATGTTGACGCTGGTGAGATTTCCCGTTTGATGGTGCGCGCGCCAAGGTCGTTTGGCTCCTTTGAAAATTTTAATGGTGGCATGGCGATTGTTGCCTTGAGCGATTGGGGGCAGCGCCGCAATGGTTTTGTGATTATGGATGAGATTCGCGCGAAGCTCAGCGATCTGCCCGGCGTGACGGCATCGCCAGTGATGCGGCAGGGCTTTGGCTCAAGTTCTTCAAAGCCGGTGCAATTTGTGATCGGTGGTGGCACCTATGAAGAGCTGGCAAAGTGGCGAGATATTTTGCTGCAAAAAATCAATGAAAAAAATCCGGGGCTGAGCAATATCGATTGGGACTATAAAGAGACCAAGCCGCAAATTGAAGTTAAGGTGGATATCAACCGTGCCGCTGATCTGGGTGTGAGTGTCAGCAATATCGGCCATACCCTGGAAACGCTTTTAGGTTCACGCAAAGTCACCACCTATATCGAACAGGGCGAAGAGTACGATGTGCTGGTGCAGGGCGAACGCGATGAACAACGCACCAAGAACAGTTTGGAAAATATGTATGTTCGCTCAAGCCACGGCGATCAACTGATACCACTTGCCAGTGTAATCAAACTGGAGGAGGTGGCCGATGCCAGTAAATTAAACCGCTACAATCGTATGCGGTCGCTGACATTGGAGGCGGGGTTGACCGGTGATCTTACCCTGGGCGAATCCTTGGATTATCTCAATCAATTGGTCAAAGAAAATTTGCCGGCTAATGCGATAGTAGACTATCGCGGTATGTCACGCGATTTTAAAAACTCCACTGGCTCCATGTTTTTTATGTTTGCGCTGGGTATTTTAATTACTTATCTGGTCTTGGCTGCGCAATTTGAAAGTTATATTCATCCTTTGGTGATTATGCTCACTGTGCCCCTGGCGATTGCCGGCGGCCTGTTTGGTTTATGGATAACGGGCAGCACCTTGAATCTCTATTCGCAGATAGGTCTGATAATGCTGATAGGGCTTGCAGCCAAAAATGGTATTTTAATTGTTGAGTTTACCAATCAGCTGCGCGATCGCGGCGTGGAGTTTTCTGAAGCTTTACTGGAAGCTGCTTCGGCGCGTCTTCGCCCTATCATAATGACCAGCCTGACAGCCGTTGCCGGCGCCTTGCCGCTGGTAATCTCCTCCGGCGCCGGTTCGGAGACGCGGTTTGTGATTGGTGTGGTGGTGATTTCCGGCGTTATAGTCGCCACTTTCTTTACTCTGTTTGTAGTGCCAGTAGCCTATAGTCTACTGGCCAAAAATACGGGGTCACCTGAAGCGACTGGCAAAAAACTTGAGCAGGAAATTGCTCAGTTTAATGCTTTGGATGATTAATAGCTCAGGGGCATTCATTGCTAACATTGACTAAAATGTTGTGAAGAATGTTTTACGGATAATTATAAGCTGGAGAATTATGCGAAGGGATAGTGGGGCAATGGAGGATTCGAACATGCAGGCGGAGCGCGAACATATTCGTCACTTTATCAGCCGGGTAGGAGGGGCTGGCCCGTCCTTTGACGCTGACATCACGCATATCAGGGAGGCTTTTTTAAGTGTACTGAATATCTTTGATAGGCTAAATTTTTATGCTATTGAGGAGTTTGCTCACAATACGCCGGAGCGCTCACTGCAATACGATTTACGCGGGACATTACATTACCGCGTTGCGCAACTATTAAACAGCGATTCTCCTTCTGCAGTTCCCCTGCTGGACACTATTCTCGATGGCATACCCGCTGTCCTGCTGACAGGTTACCAGTTGGAGTGGGTGGTTCCTGCTCACAGCGGCTATTTTCTCCCCCGCCTGGAAACTGAGTGGAGGGCAATACTGCAAAACAAAATCCAAAATCGGGAGCGAATGGGGCTCAATCGTTATATCAATTACCATGATGGTAAACAGCTGCTTCATCTCTGTCCCGATGTTGCACAGCGAGTCTTACCCCTGGTTTTCCAGTATGACTGGGATGCGGGTTTTCGCATGGACTTTGCCGATGCTTTATATGATGTTGGCAATCGCAGTGAGGATGTGGAGAGATATCGCGATTTACGCTACAACCATTTTTCCGACCCCTATTTTCGTAGTCTGCAATGCTTTGACCATGTGCAGGAAGTGATTGAATATCATGTTGAGCGGCGAGGAACCACAGCCTTGTCAGCGGAAGCTGAGCGACTGGAAGAATTGTTGAAAAACCTTGCGCTGAAATATCCTGGATCTCAATTTGATCACTACTTTACAAATAAATGGCATGGCGAGAACTGGCATAAGCGCACTATGACATTGGCCAGGGGTTGGCGATTTCATTTTGAGCGAGCGCCTTACATTGAAAGGGCCAGGTTATACGTAGATGGAGGTGAATACGAGCGCAATCAATATGTCGCTTGTTTTCCTGAGCAGGTAGAGTGGCTGCATAAAACTCTGGCTGAGCATCCTTTTGGCAAGTATTCATGCAGTTGGGTGATCGACTTTACTTTATGGGGCAACTCCCTGTTAAAGCATGTTCTTGGCGAAATTGAAAAACTGGGCGACCTTGTTGAGGATGCGGTCACATCCCCGGTTTAATTTGGGCGGAACTCACCCTTGTCGCCCTGGGAAATTTTCCAATGCTTTAGAGGGGACATCCATCAGTTTCGACACAGCTTACAACCCTATCCCTGCTGTGCGGGGATAGGGTGAAGTTGATAAACAGGCTGCGCGATTAAATCCTGATTTTCCCTTTTAGGAATTCTACTATCTCAGATGCGGGCACTTCCTGCTTTTCTGCATCGCGGCGGCCTTTGTATTCGATACTGCCGGATTCCAAACCGCGATCACCTATCACAATGCGGTGGGGAATGCCCATCAGATCCGTATTGGCGAGCAGTACACCCAGGCGGGCTTTCTCATCATCCATCAGCAATACATCTATGCCCGCGGCTTGCAGCTCGGCGTAAATCGCCTCTGCCTTTTCAGCAACGGCTGCAGATTTATTCATATTGATGGGCACTATTGCCACATGGAAAGGGGCAATCGCATCTGGCCAGATAATGCCGTTTTCATCAAAGTTTTGCTCAATCGCGGCGGCCACTACGCGGGTCACGCCAATGCCATAGCAGCCCATCACCATAGTCTGCTCTTTGCCGTTTTCATCCAGCACGCGGGCTTTCAATGCTTCGGAATACTTGGTGCCCAATTGGAAAATATGGCCCACTTCAATACCGCGCTTAATGTCGATGGTGCCTTTGCCGCAGGGGCTGGGGTCGCCAGCGACTATATTGCGGATATCGGCTACCAGAGGCGCATGCAGATCGCGCTCCCAGTTTACGCCGGTAAAGTGGAAGCCGTCTTTATTGGCTCCGCAGACAAAATCGGCCACATGGGCGGCTGCGTGATCGACAATCACGGGAATATTTAAACCTACGGGGCCGATGGAGCCAATGCTGACTCCCAGCTCTTCCTTCACCAGAGTCTCGGGGGCCAGGGTCAAGGGCGATGCCACACCCGTGAGCTTTTCGGCTTTGATATCGTTGAGTTCGTGATCGCCGCGAATAACCAATGCAACCAGCGAAGGTGTTTTATCTTCCTTGGCTGAGCCCAACACAATCAATGTTTTGACCGTTTGTTCGGCGGCAACTTTTAAAAATGCACAAACTTCTGCAATAGTATGCTGGCCTGGAGTTGCCACTTCGTGCATGACCTGGCTTGGCGTTGGGCGTGCGCTGGAGGGGGGGAGAGCCTCCGCTTTTTCGATATTGGCCGCATAGTCGCTGCCACTGCTGAAGGCAATAGCGTCTTCGCCACTGGTCGCCAGCACGTGGAATTCGTGGGAGAAGGCTCCGCCAATTGAACCTGTATCTGCCAGCACCGGGCGAAATGCCAACCCTATGCGGCTGAAGATACTGCAGTAGGTTGCATGCATAACATCATAGGTTTGCTGCAGGGATTCGAAGGAGTTATGGAAGGAGTAGGCATCCTTCATAATAAATTCGCGCGAGCGCATTACGCCAAAGCGCGGGCGAATCTCATCGCGGAATTTGGTCTGGATCTGATAAAAATTAGCCGGTAATTGTTTGTAGCTGTTGATCTCGCCGCGAATCAAATCGGTAATCACTTCCTCGTGGGTTGGCCCCAGGCAAAAGCCACGGTCATGGCGATCGTTGATGCGCAGCAATTCGGGACCGTATTGCTCCCAGCGCCCCGATTCCTGCCACAGCTCAGCAGGCTGTACCACCGGCATCAATACTTCCTGAGCGCCGGATCTATCCATTTCCTCGCGGATAATGCGCTCTACCTTGCGCAGCACGCGCAGGCCGAGTGGCAGCCAGGTGTAAAGGCCTGAGGCGAGTTTGCGGATCATGCCGGCGCGCAGCATCAACTGATGGCTGATCACCTCGGCGTCGGCGGGTGTTTCTTTAAGGGTGGCAATTAAAAATCGACTTGAACGCATAGGAAGGCTTCTTAATGGCTATACTGTGGTTTATAAAAAGGACGTATTCTACGGTGCCGAGGGCAATTGGTACAGGAGCCATTCACAGAGATTTGCCTCTCTTTTACAATGATTTTTCATATTGGTATTGCCATCTGGCGAGAGAAAAATAAAATTTCACAGCGCCAGCACCTGTCGTGGCTATCACTAACCTAAAAGGTCAATCATTATGTTTACACTCCATCCCCGCCTGGCCGAAGATTCGATTGTCATAGGCCGCTTCGATTTATCGCTGTTATTGCTGAGCAAGGATGCCAATTATCCTTGGTGTATTTTGGTGCCACAGCGAGAAGATGTTTTTGAAATACACCACTTGAGTGAAGAGGATCAGATCCAGTTGATGCGCGAATCCTGCCGTTTGGCCGAAGTCATGACCAGCTTGTTTGATGCACATAAAATGAACGTAGCGGCCCTGGGCAATGTTGTCCGGCAACTGCATCTCCACCATATTGCCCGCTTTAGCGATGACCCAGCCTGGCCGCAGCCCATATGGGGCAAGGTGCCCATGAAAGCCTATGCGGCGGAGCCATTGGCTGAATTGATAAAGCGTTTGCAAAATGCCTTGGTGGGTGAGGGGTTTGCGATAATTTGATGTCCTTTTGGCTGGTACCAATAAAAAACCCCGCAAAAGCGGGGTTTTTTATTGGAAATTGGCAGAATTACAGTGCGTATTCTTTCAATTTTTTCAGTGGGCGAACTTTTACTGAAGTGCTGGCTGGTTTAGCCTTGAAGGTCACTTCTTCACCGGTGAAGGGGTTGATACCTTTGCGTGCTTTGGTTGCAGGCTTTTTCACGGTAGTGATTTTCAGCAGGCCTGGCAATACGAATTCGCCTACGCCTTTCTTCTTAATATGACCTTCAATGATGTTGGTCAGCTCATCCAATACCGCCTGGACTTGTTTTCTGTTCAGCTCAGTAGCTTCAGAAATCTGGGTCAGGATCTGGGTTTTGTTTTGACGCTCTGCAATAGGTTTTACAACCGCTGGAGCTGCTTTTACGGCAGGTGCTTTTTTAGCGGGAGCCGCTTTGGCAGGCGCTTTTTTTGCTGCGGGTTTAGCGGCAGCTTTAACGGCTGGTTTTGCAGCTGGGGCAGATTTTTTGGCAACCATATTTGTGTTCCTTTAGTGATTGTAATTGGTGATTGTAATCAGTGATGGTAATGGTGTTGTATATGTCTATTGTTTAAACAAGCCGCATTATAAAAATGATATGGAGCGGGCAAACTTGCTTTTGAAACCCCTGTATTTATAGGTCGAAAACATCATAGCAAGGATTAAGGCTATATATAAAGGATAAAAATCGAATCAGCAACTAAAAATGCATTATTTCCCGAAGAAAATCGCTATTTTTTGTCTCTGCGGGCTGATTTTTTTCAGGGATAGCATATGGCGTCGAAATAGCAAGCCAAATTATTCATCAGAAAGAATTTTATTTTTGCGTTCTCATTCTGCTGTTAAATGTGCAGTTGCTGCAGCTCGGGATCTGCTTCCCCATACTGCCAAATATAGTCAAAGCTCTCGCGCAGGCGCTTTACCTCCACAGTCGCATCGAAGTTGGCAAAACCCTGGTAAGTGGCTTCATCGTTCTGATAGAGCAGACCACTGTTATCGCACAACATAAAGGCCATTTCTTTGTTATCGGGTTCAATGGTCATTTTTCGCAGTATTATTTTGCTGGACAGACGCTGCGCAAGACGCAGCAGTTTGTGGTTGCTTTCCAGCAGTGGTCGAGTGTTCTTTACCAGTATCTGCACCTGCGCATAACGGCTGCTGCGCGCGAGTTGTGATACTGCCTCGGCAAATTCATCGCTATTGAAAATGGCGGGGTCCAGGTCGCGGCTCAAGATGGCCAGGTTGCGGCGTGTATTGGCAAGCAGCTTCAGGGAAAATGTTTGGAAATCTTCCTGATCTTCCAGTAGGAATAACGTCGGACTCAGATCTGAGGGTCGGCTCATAGGGGTGACTGTGGCTTGGGCATTAGTTGGCGATTCTATACCACATTTCGATATGGGGTATCCCCGCGTCCATAAAAACCTCACCTTTTGGGGCAAAGCCAAGGTGGCGGTAAAACGCAATGCGCTCTGTTTGCGCATGCAAAAAAATAGCGGCAGCGGGCTGGTGTTGTTGGCACCAGGCAATCATCGTCTGCATAAGTTGTTGGCCGAGACCCTGGGCGCGATACTCTTTTAAAATGGCAACCCTGCCAATATGAAAGCAGGGCTTTGTATGATGCAATTCTGTCAGTATACGCGCGCAGCCAAGGGCATTGCCCAGTGGGTCGCACACTAAAAAATGAATTGCGCCTTCGTCTTTGCCATCCCACTCGTCTTCTGCGCTGACATGCTGCTCGCGCATAAAAACCTGTTCGCGGATGTAGGCCAAGGATGCGCAATCAGTTTGCCATTGGGCTGTTTTGATCGAGTAGGGCATAATCTTATTCGTCAACCAATAAACTTTCCTGATTGATCAATTGTGTAATGGCGGCGCGATCATAGAGATCTTCCAGCAAGGGTTGCAATGTTCGCCAATCGATTTCCACTTCGCCACACACCAGTTCTGCCAGGCTTGCAGAGCAGGAAATTGCCTGGCCATCGGCGAATAATACTGTGCCCTCGCTATTGCTGTGATAGGCAAGGCGCGCGGCGGGATGGCGCCAGAGCATATTGCCACCGGCCATTGCAGCTATCCAGTCATCTGCATCCAGCTCATTTTCGCCACTGGTTTCATCCTGGTTGTATTTGCGCTCGGTCATATGCTTGCCGAACCAAAGGGCAATATTGTCAGCAGTGAAATGCTGCTGCAAAATCTCCTGGATTTGCGCGATGGCCGCGCCGCTGATTTCGCCGGGATTGGCTTGCAGTGTTAATTGCGGATCGCTGAAGCGCTGATCGTTGCACAGGGAGGAGGCTATATCCTGGCTGAGTTCAGTGAGAATATCCGCGTGACTGGGGGCGCGAAAACCTATGGAGTAGGTCATGCACTCGCCTTCTGCAACTCCCCAGTGGGCGACGCCGGGGGGAATATAAAGCATATCGCCCTGTTCCAGCAGCCATTCATCCTGGGCGATAAAATCCTGCAGGATATTTAACGGCGTGCCTTCAACGCGCGCTGAGTTGACATCGCAGTGCTGGCCGATCTTCCAGCGACGCTTGCCCAGACCCTGCAGCAAAAATACATCGTAGTAATCAAAGTGCGGCCCAACGCTGCCCTGGTCGGGGGCGAAGCTGATCATGATATCGTCGAGGCGCCAGTTGGGGATAAAGCGAAAGTGATTGAGCAGCTCGTTGACTTCCGGCACCCATTGGTCAACGGCCTGTACCAACAATGTCCAGTGGCTTTCCGGCAGTTTGGCAAAGATTTTTTCATCGAAAGGACCGTGCTGCAACTCCCAAGGCGTTTTACCTTTCTCCAGAATCAGGCGCGATTCAACTTCCTCTTCCAGCGCGAGTCCCGCCAGTTCGTCGCCGTCGAGGGGCGATGCAAATTGCGGAAAGGCGTTGCGGATCAGCAGCGGTTTCTTTTGCCAGTAATCGCGCAGGAAGGTTTCTATGGGCATGTCGCCGAGGTGGGTGAGGGGAGAAGTCATTTTGCTGAAGCTCTGAATAAAGGATGAATATAGTAAAAACAAAGGGCTCCTTGAGCCCTTTTTAAAGTCATTCACTGCGCCCTGTAGCCCGTTTGTCATTAGGGCATTTATTTTGAAAACGCATGAATACATCCCTGTAGCTCCCTCAAGTCATCCCTGACTTGAGGGTTTCAAAATAAATGCCCTAACGCCAAACTCACATTGTGCGAGCATCAAGCTTATCGATCATTACAAAGGGCTCCGAGAGACCTTTGTGTGGTAATCTTAAATCGCCTTGGCCTGACTCACTGCATTGCCAATATAGTTGGCGGGAGTGAGTTCGCGCATGGTCTGCTTGGCGTGCTCGGGAATATCCAGAGTCTCCACAAACTGGGCCAGCACTTCTTTGGTGATGGTCTGGCCACGGGTCAATGCCTTTAATTTCTCGTAGGGCTCATCGACATTGTAGCGGCGCATGATGGTTTGGATCGGCTCTGCGAGAACTTCCCAGGAGCTGTCCAGATCCTGAGCCAGGCGCGCGCGGTTGATTTCGAGTTTGCCCATACCTTTCAGGGTGGCAGCGTAGGCGATCATGCAGTAGCCAAATCCCACCCCCATATTGCGCAATACGGTTGAGTCAGTGAGGTCGCGCTGCCAGCGTGAGATAGGCAGTTTTTGTGCGAGGTGGTGAAAAATCGCATTGGCTATGCCCAGGTTGCCCTCGGAGTTTTCGAAATCAATCGGGTTGACCTTGTGCGGCATGGTGGAAGAACCCACTTCACCGGCAATGGTTTTTTGCTTGAAGTAACCGAGGGAGATATAACCCCAGACATCGCGGTCGAAGTCGATCACAATGGTATTGAAGCGCGCGATTGCATCGAACAGTTCGGCAATATAATCGTGGGGTTCGATTTGCGTGGTATAGGGGTTCCAGGTGAGGCCGAGGCTCTCGACAAAGGCCTGGGCATTGGCTTGCCAGTCAACTTCCGGGTAAGCGGACAAGTGAGCATTGTAATTGCCAACGGCGCCGTTGACCTTACCGAGCAATTCCACTTCTTTAATGGTTTTCAATTGGCGGCGCAGGCGCGCGGCCACATTGGCCATTTCTTTGCCGACGGTGGTCGGCGATGCTGTCTGGCCGTGAGTACGCGACAGCATTGAATCTTCGGCGTAGTCATGCGCGAGTTTTACCACTGCGTCAATAATGGCCTGGGCATCTTTTACAAAAGCTTCGCGCCCGGCTTTCAGCATCAGTGCGTGGGAGAGGTTATTGATATCTTCCGAAGTGCAGGCGAAGTGCACAAATTCCAAAACCGCTTCCAGCTCGGCGTTGCCGGCGAATTGTTTTTTCAGAAAATATTCAACCGCTTTTACATCGTGGTTGGTAGTGCTTTCAATATCTTTAACTACGCCAGCATCGGCCTCGCTGAAGTTGGCGATAATTGCATCCAGTTGGGCATTGGTTGCCGCGCTGAAAGCCGGGACTTCGGGAATGCCCGCGTGACGGCTGAGTTGTTGCAGCCAGCGCACTTCCACTTCCACGCGGTAGCGGATCAAACCGAACTCACTGAAAATTTTACGCAGGGCGATAGTCCTGCCACCGTAGCGACCATCGACGGGAGATACAGCATTGAGTGGAGACAGGGTTGCGAAGGTATCGTTGAGGGGGTTAGCCATGCGGGGAAGCTCTTTAAAATAGGGTTGAATATCTAAATAGGGGTCTGCAAAAGGCCGACATCATAACGGAAAACCTCAGCCTTTTCAGGGTTTTTCGCAGTTTAGTAGCTGGCCTCGCGCAGCAGCTCATCGACCTTGTCGGCAATCAGCTTGCGCTGTAATAGCAACTGCCAGCGATTGCCGCCCAACTGCCGCCAGAGCATGGCTGAGCGGATAGCGGATAGCAGCAGCGCGCGTATCTGGTGGGCGATGCGCGGCTGCGAGAGATAGCTCTGCTCGCCCATCACCTGGATGCGGAAGCGAAAGGTGCTGATGGTATCGCTGTAGAGTGTGCCGAGATTGCCTATGACATTTTCATGGGTGGATGAAAAATGCTCTGCCTGCTGCGCAGCCTGGGTGAGGCGATTGCCCAGCAGATTCAGCATTGCGTTGTTTTTGGCCAGGTTCTTTTGCAGGTGCAATGCGCCGAAGCTGTAGCGCAGGGCGTCCTGGTGCTTGTGCTGGCCTTTCAGCATATCGCGCAGCGTTTCCAGCCCCAGGCGCAGGTTCTTGATATCGCCACCATAAACCGCCAGGGTATTGGGCGGGTTGAGGTCGAATAAGCTTTCAATCGCGCACTGATAGGCTTCTGGCTGAACATAGCCGGTTTTTGCCACCTGTTCTACCAGGCGTGTCGCCTGGGCGATTCCCGCCAGGGCTATGGTCAGTTCTCTATAGTTTTTGCTCACAAATCAGGTTCCGAAGCTAGATATTGTCTGTGGATTCGATCACGGCACCGCCCAGGCATAGGTCATCCTGATAGAAAACCACCGATTGTCCAGGGGTTATGGCGCGCTGCGGTTCGCTGAATACTACGGTCAACCTGCCATCGCCAGCCACTTCGACCGAGCATGCCTGGTCTGCCTGGCGGTAACGGTTTTTCGCAGTGCAGTTAAACGGAGATGAGGGCGGCTGGCCATTAATCCAATGGGCCTGTTGGGCAATCAGGCGATTGGTGTAGAGCAGCGGGTGATCTGTGCCCTGGGTGACTACCAGGACATTGCGCACTAAATCCTTCTGGATCACAAACCAGGGCGCTTCGCTGGCACCTTTGACTCCACCTATGCCCAAGCCCTGGCGCTGGCCAATGGTGTGATACATCAAGCCGCTGTGTTGGCCTATCACCTCGCCTTCGGGTGTTTGGATTTCACCCGGCTGCGCCGGCAGGTACTGGGCGAGAAAGTCCTTGAAGCGGCGCTCGCCAATAAAGCAGATGCCGGTGCTGTCTTTTTTATTGTGGGTGACCAGCCCGTGCTGCTCGGCGATGCGGCGCACTTCGGGTTTCTCCAGTTCACCCACGGGAAACAGCGAGCGCGAGAACTCGGCTTCACCTACGGCGTGAAGGAAATAGCTTTGATCCTTGTTGGGGTCCAGCCCCTTCAGCAGATAGGTGCGGCCATCGCGATCAGCGCGGCGCACGTAATGGCCGGTGGCTATAAGTTCGCCGCCGAGCATGCGCGCATATTCAAGGAACACTTTGAATTTTATTTCGCGGTTGCAGAGGATGTCCGGGTTGGGGGTGCGCCCGGCCTTGTATTCGGCGAGAAAGTGCTCGAACACATTGTCCCAGTATTCCGCAGCAAAATTGGCGGTATGCAGTTTAATTCCCAGGCGCTCACAGACGCGCTCGGCATCCGCCAGGTCCGCCTTGGCCGTGCAGTACTCTGTGCCGTCGTCCTCATCCCAGTTTTTCATAAACAGGCCTTCAACCCTGTAGCCCTGCTGCTGTAATAACAGGGCAGATACTGAGGAGTCGACGCCGCCGGACATGCCGACTATCACGAGGGGTTTGCTGTTAGACATACAAATAAACTACTGGAAATAAACGAGGCGGTTATTTTACCTGCCTTTTGCTCCAGTCGCACCCCTTTACCTGCACTTGGGTTAGCCAACAACACTGAGCGGGAAACGTTTACCCGCGAGGTAGTCGTCAATAATTTGCAGGGTCATGGGACTGCGCAGCTGGTGTTTGCGGGCCAGTATCTCCTCGTAGGTCAGCCACACGGCCTCGATAATACCTGTGTCCAGGGGCCGCTCTTTATCCAGACTGACCGCTTCGGCGATAAAGGTAGTGCGAAAATAGGTGGTGCCATTGCTGGGCGCTTCATAGAGATTGATGCCGACCAGACCGGTTAGCTTTACTGTCCAGCCGGTCTCTTCCAGGGTTTCGCGCAGAGCCGCCTCAAGCAGGGTTTCATTGGGTTCAAGATGACCTGCAGGCTGGTTGTATACCTGCTTGCCATCGGAGTGTTCATAGACCAATAAAAAGCGATTATCGCGTTCAATAATGGTGGCAACAGTTACATGGGGTGACCAAGTCATAACAAAATCCTGTGATTGCTGGGGCGCCCGGGGCGCAGTTTGTAATTAAGGTGATTAAACTTTGGGGCGCCATTCATCGGGCAGGGCTTCGACAATATAATCCATAAATGCGCGTACCTTGGGTGTAAATTGATAGTGATCGCGTACGCACAGGTAAAAATCCAAGGGTTCTACCTCCGCATAAAAAGCCGCTTGCCTAGTCGGCAAAAACAATTGCCGCAATTCTCCCGAGGCCAGGTAGGGCTTGGCAAGAAAGGCGGCCAGGCGGGTTACGCCACCGCCGGCCACTGCCAGTCGCGCCAGCACATCAATATCATCGCTGACCATGGCAACCTTCACCTCCGGTTCAAAGCGCAAGCCATCGCGGATAAATCCCCAGCGCAAAAAGCGCCCGCTGACCGGGACGCGAAATACCAGGCAGTCGTGATGGCGCAAATCCTCAGGCTGGCAGGGTTCGCCGGCGCGGGCAATATACGCGGGGGATGCGCAAAACACAGTGGGAATAGTCGCTATACGGCGCGCAACCATGGATTCTTCCAGTTGCTGTTTGATGCGGATACTGATATCCACGGCTTCCTGGATATGATCGACACTGCGATCAGTGGTAATGATTTCTATCGAGATCCGGGGGAAGCGCGCGTTGAATCCCGGAATCAACGGGGCGAGCACATGGCGCCCAAAAGCCGCAGTGGAAGCTATGCGCAGGCGACCTTGAGGTTCGCTGTGCAGCCCGGCGATGGCCGCATTGGCCTGCTCCAAGTCCTGAATCAGCAGGCGTACCTTGTCGTAATAGAGCTGACCGCTATCTGTCAGCCCCAGGCTGCGAGTGGTGCGCACCAGCAAGCGCAGGTTGAGATAGGACTCCAGCCGGGCAATATTCTGGCTCGCCGCCGCCGGGCTGATACCCAGCCTCCGCGCAGCAGCGGCAATGCTGCCTTCCTCCACCGCCTTTACAAAACTCTCAATGCCGCGCAGGGTATCCATAGCTTTGCTTCCGATTAAAAAAATACATTCGTAAGTTTAGCTTAACACTGAAACTGTATTTTGGCGTCTAGTCTGACCTTATTTAGGCATCTAAAATTGCTCTGAGTGTAATAGCAATTGAGAGGTTGATTATGAGTGAGCAAACTATAAGCAAACCGGGAGGGCGCAAGCTTCATCCGCGCTATACCCCCTTGGCCTTCGCCATTTTTATGTCGACAATTATGGCTTTCCTGATGAGTTTAGTGATTACGGCAACCAACCAGGGGGTGGATAGTCATCTGCTTGGCAACAGCCTTCATGCCTATATGCTGGCTATGCCGGTTGCTTTTGTCTGCGTATTAGTGGTGCGCCCATTGGTTTTGCGCTTGGTGTCATTGACGGTGCGCACTTAGCGCCTGTCAACACTCGCATTATTCTGTGTGGCTCCCTGTTTTTCGAGCCATCTCCTGGCCTTTATTGGCCGGGAGGAGTCCGCGAAGGTTTAACTATGACCTTGGTGGCAGGTTTGCCGGCTGGTTTTGCCTTGTTGCTGGCTGACGTTGGCCGCGGTTTTTTATTTGTGCCGGGTTTGCTGTTAGTGCCGCGGTGTTTGGGCGCAGGTATTGCGGCTGATTTGGGTAGGTGAACCTGGGTTATTTTGTATTCTCCAGGGGCAATTCCCTCCAGATCCCAATTGCCAATTTTGACCCTAACCAGGCGCAGGGTGGGGTGGCCCACAGCGGCCGTCATGCGTCTTATCTGGCGATTCTTGCCCTCACTGATAATGATCTCCAGCCATTGGGTGGGAATATTCTGACGCTGACGAATAGGCGGATTGCGCTCCCAGAGTACCGGTGTCGGTATCAGCCGTGCTTCGGCGGGCAGGGTAATGCCATCGTTGAGTTCCACCCCTTGACGCAGCTTGGTCAAGGCATAGCTGTTGGGCGCGCCCTCTACTTGAACCCAATAGGTTTTTGGCAGCTTGTGTGTAGGGTGGGCGATATGATGTTGCAGCTGGCCATCGTCGGTCAGCAGCAACAGACCTTCGGAATCATGGTCCAGTCTACCCGCCGGGTACACCTGTGGCAGTTTGATATATTCCGCCAGGGTTGGCCGGTTTTGGCCATCAGTAAATTGTGATAGTACGCCGTAAGGCTTGTTAAACAGAATAAGGGAGGCCATACGCAGGTCGCCGGTAAGATGAGTAAGAGTTGAATTGTTGATTTGACTGTGAAGGGCCTTCAGCGTTCAGGGTAAATGCCAATACTGAGGCTCAGGCCTGGCCAGATAAAATGTGCTGAATGTTAAACCTGCCCCGCACTGAATTCCAGTATTCATCGTTTTGCGAGTGGAATAAGGATTTTCCATTGTGGAGAGCATTGGGGGCAGCTTGGGGGGGATTGCACCCTAATGCGCCAATTCGCGCACATTACTTGTGCATAAAGATGGGGCTAGTCAGGAGTGGCCAAGTTTGGCTCCAAATTATTAGTTTTTGCGATGTCTTTTTCAGTTTTAGGCGAGTTATAGGGGATGCTATGAATGCCAAAACTTAACAGCGCTGTTATACTGCGCCAGCTTTTTTGGGCTGGTACGTCCTGAATTCCCTGTTTTTCATGCGTGTTTTATGCCCCTCTATTTAAAGATGCTGCCGATACCCGTTTTCTGCAGTACTTCCCTTTGCCCTTGCAGCCACTCACGGAGTTAACGTAAAAAATGACCGACTCAAAGATTATTTATACCGAAACTGATGAAGCCCCCGCGTTAGCGACCTACTCTTTGCTTCCCATTGTTAAAGCTTTTACCCAAGCCTCGGGAATCGCTATTGAAACCCGTGATATTTCCCTGTCGGGCCGTATTCTTGCCAGTTTCCCTGAGTCTCTGACCCCTGAGCAGCGCATTGCCGATGACCTGGCTGAGCTGGGCAAGCTGGCGACTACACCGGAAGCCAATATCATCAAGTTGCCTAATATCAGCGCTTCAATGCCACAGCTGCAAGCGGCCATTAAAGAATTGCAGGCAAAAGGCTATGCCCTACCCAATTATCCAGAAGCTCCACAGACCGATGCCGAGAAAGACGCGAAGGCGCGCTATGACAAGATTAAAGGCAGTGCGGTGAACCCTGTCTTGCGGGAGGGTAACTCCGATCGTCGCGCGCCCCTGTCCGTCAAAAACTATGCGCGCAAGCACCCCCATAAAATGGGCGCCTGGAGCGCCGATTCCAAAGCCCATGTTGCCCATATGGCCAATGGTGACTTCTACGGTACTGAAAAATCAGCACTTATTGCCCAGGCTGGCGCGGTGAAAATTGAATTTGTGGGACAGGACGGTAGCAGTAAGGTACTGAAAGAAAAAACCAATGTGCTGGCTGGCGAGATCATCGATGCCTCTGTACTGAGCAAAAAGGCGCTGCGCGCATTTATTGCCGCGCAAATTGAAGATGCTAAAAATCAGGGCATACTGCTATCGGTACATTTGAAAGCGACCATGATGAAGGTGTCAGACCCTATTATTTTTGGTCACTTTGTCTCTGTCTATTATCAGAGCGTGTTGGAAAAGCATGCGGCTGTATTGAAAGACCTGGGTGTGGATGTCAATAACGGTATCGGCGACCTCTACGCTAAAATCAAATCCCTGCCCGCTGAAAAGCAAGCGGAAATTACCGCAGATATCAGTGCCCTCTCTGCCACTCGTCCACAGTTGGCGATGGTGAATTCTGATAAGGGCATCACCAACCTTCACGTTCCCAGCGATGTTATTGTCGATGCATCCATGCCTGCCATGATTCGCGACTCGGGTAAAATGTGGAATGCCGAGGGTAAACTGCAGGATGCCAAGGCAGTTATTCCCGATCGCTGCTACGCCGGTATCTATCAGGTAGTGATCGATGACTGTAAAAAGAATGGTGCATTCAATCCAGCCACCATGGGCAGCGTGCCCAATGTGGGCTTGATGGCGCAGCAGGCTGAAGAGTATGGTTCACACGATAAGACCTTCAAGATCCCCGCTGCCGGCAGCGTTCGTGTGCTGGATGCCAGTGGTGCGGTATTGCTTGAGCAGAGTGTGGAAGAGGGTGATATCTGGCGTATGTGCCAGACCAAGGATGCGCCGATTCAGGACTGGGTGAAGTTGGCAGTCAATCGCGCGCGCGCCTCGGCAACGCCTGCGGTTTTCTGGCTGGATCCACAGCGTGCCCACGATCAGCAAGTCATTGCCAAAGTGAATACCTATCTGAAAAACCACGATACTTCAGGCTTGGAAATTCATATCAAGTCACCTGAAGAGGCAACCCAGTTCTCCCTGGATCGCATCCGCGCCGGTAAAGATACTATCTCTGTGACCGGCAATGTGCTGCGCGACTACCTGACCGACCTGTTCCCGATCATGGAGCTGGGCACCAGCGCCAAGATGCTCTCGATAGTGCCTCTGATGAACGGTGGTGGCCTGTTTGAAACCGGTGCAGGCGGCTCCGCTCCCAAGCACGTCCAGCAATTTGTAGAAGAGGGCCATTTGCGCTGGGACTCGCTGGGTGAGTTCCTCGCCCTGGCTGAATCGCTCGATCATTTCGGCAATACTGCCCAGAATGCCAAGGCCAAGGTATTTGCCAAGACTCTGGACCAGGCCAATGGCATGTTCCTCGATAATGATAAGTCTCCAGGTCGCGCTGCGGGCGAGCTGGACAATCGCGGTAGCCACTTCTATCTGGCTCTCTACTGGGCTCAGGCTTTGGCTGCGCAAACAGACGATGCTGAATTGCAGGCACGCTTTGCTCCTCTGGCAAAATCCTTGGCTGATAATGAAGCGACCATAGTCGCTGAATTAAAGGCTGCGGCGGGTAAACCTGTGGATTTGGGCGGCTATTATCGCTTGAACCGCGAGCTTGCAAACAAAGCCTTGCGTCCAAGTGCCACCTTTAATAAGGCGCTTGAAATAGTCGCCTGATTTATATAGTCAGCGGCCTAAAAGCCCTTGAGTTGCGTGGCGCTCAGGGGCTTTTTTATATCTTTTCTCTGGAAAGGGATTTAATTTCACGATTAAAAACCCTTAGCTTTCTGGCACTTGGCTGAAGGCTTGTGTGTTACCACAGGTTTTAGGGTAAGTGAGGCAGAAGGTAAGTAAATACTTGCCAGCACAAAAAGCCGAACCCATAATTACAGGCCCGGCTTATGCTTGTTGCGATCAAGCTTCGTCTAAGTGCGACTTTTACTGAATAGTTTCGGTTTTCGGCGAATTGTTCTCAGGTGCACTCGCGGGTTCTACTGTAAGTGCGCTGATATTGATCGCATGGGAACCTTTTTCACCTTTTAGTATGTCAAAAGTGACGGGTTGCCCGGCTTTTAAGGTTTTATAGCCTTCCATCTTGATAGTGGAATAATGAGCGAACAGCTCCTCATTATTGCCATC
>DATMSP010000003.1:0-58925 GCA_035565295.1 Cellvibrio sp.
ATTTGTCCGAAACGCGGAGTTTAATTCGAGCAATCGATTTTGTTGATTGTTTGCCGTGTATTTCATTTAAAGCTGAAAACATAAAAACTATTTTTCCGTGTATTTCTTAATTTTTATTGCAATGGCTGTCATGTGCCTGCAAAAGCCCAGGTACAACATAGATATTTAGAAGCAGCTAATTTGCCAATTGAAAACGGCGGTTATGGCTATACGACTTGCAATTCTCATAAAAAATTGCAACGAACTTGCTTTTCCAAAAAATCTGTAAACAGAAGCTTTGTGTGAAGCAACAGCCAATTTTTTAAAATGCTATGGCAGAAATAGTTCATGTAGAACATGTAGAAATAGTTAAGGCAAAAATAGTTTAGATAGTTATTAAATTTTTGCCGGGAGATTCTGACACGATTTTTCTATTACCTGATTTCTACGAACTGATTTTTATGACCGAAAAAGAAATTAGTTTTTAAATTTAATGTTTTCTATCTGGATCATAGTACAGATTATTGGGATAACAATTTTTATTCATCAACACCATAAAGGAAATTGATCATGTCTTACGAAGCAACACTTACAGAAGGCAAAGTTTTTGTACCCGGTCCAACCGAATTCCACGCTATGCCCCAGGAATATAAAGATTTGGTTATTCGCCAAATGCTTGTTCACACTGAAGGTGAATTATCGGGCGCTGATGATTATGTACATATCTTTTATCCGATGACGAAAGATGCTTACGAGAAAAAAGTCTGCACCGAACGTGCGGCAGAAGAAATGGACCACTACGTCAAAGGCGCCAAAGTGCTTTCCGATATTGGTGTAGATACGACGTTCATGTTAGAGCAAACCCTTGAAGAGCGTGACCTCTTTGCAACTGAAGCGGTCAAGCAAATCAACAATTGGGCGGAGCGAGCGCTGTTTTCTTTTTTAGGTGAAGGTGCTGTGTTAGAGATGCTGTACGAAATGGCTGAAAGTAGTTATGCGCCAATTGCTGATATGTGCCCTGAAATTATCAAAGAAGAAAAAGTTCATGTTGCTCATGGATTTCGAATTGCTCGCGATATGACGCAAACAGAAGAGGGAAAGGCAGAAATTCAGGCAGCGCTCGAGCGTTGGTGGCCTGTCACTCTCGACATGTTTGGAAAATCAAATTCAAAACGCTCTGAACTTTATTTGAAGTGGGGCTTACGTAAATACAGCAATGAGGAAGCGCGTCAACGATTTATTGAAATTACCAAACCAAAGCTTGAGAAATTGGGATTGGTAGTTCCTGATGACCTCAAAAACAGAGCATTTGTTTAATTAGTAATTTGTTGATTATTTGGCAAGGAAGCCCATCGCTGAACTCTCAATTTTCAATTCTCAACCTGCCTGGCGCCATACTCATGCTAACAAGGTTAAGGTTCAGCGTTTAAAGACGATTAGTATGAGTCAAGCAAAATGTTTTTTAGCCCCTCGTATTTAACCGAGGATTTTTCTTAAGTCCGCATGCAACTCCATAGGGATGATGTGCGATGAAAAAATCAGATATAGCAATTCTTCGTTTGTTAAATGGTGATGAAAAATATTTTCACCGCTACAACCACCTGCGCGAGATCGCGAAAAAAGTACGCGTCTCCGAGTATCTTATTACGAACGCGTGCAATATTCGTTGCAAAGGCTGTTGGTTCTTTGAGTATGATTTTGATAAACAAACCAAAGAAGTTACAGATATTAATAAGCTGCGTTTTTTTCTTGAAAAAGAAGTTGCGCGTGGGGTCAATACTGCCCTGATTATCGGTGGAGAACCAACACTGTTTCCACATCGCGTTGCGTTATTCTGCGAGTACATGGACTACGTTACCATCTCTACCAATGGCCTTGCGAAAATGCCATACGAAGGTTTTGAGAATGTTGCTGTGCTTATTAGTTTATTTGGTGGTGGCGAACTTGACGATGAGCTTAGAGCAATCAAGCCAAATAAATCCACGTTTACGGGGCTATTTGATACGGCATTAGCAAATTACAAAAACGACCCGCGCGCTTGTTTTATTTTTGCTATCACGGAAGATGGCGTTGATTATATTGAAGAGACGGTTAGAAAAATTCACAACAATGGCAACCGTGTCACTTTCAATTTTTATAGCAAATACGATACCGATCAGCCGCTATATCAAATCAATAGACAACGTCTTCTCGAAGAAGCGTTGCGCGTAAAGCAGTCGTACCCCAAGACAGTTTTGAGTGAACCCTATTATATTCGCGCCATAGTCACTGGCGAATCTCATTGGGGAAAATTCTCCTACGATGTATGCCCAAGCATCAGTGTCGATCACCCTGACAATCAGAAACGCATCGCCAACGGCAATCCAGTTTTACCCAAATTCAATGCGTGGGCAGCTGATTTGCAAACTGTTAATTTGTGCTGCACATCAGGACATTGTGATAGTTGTCAGGATAGCCAAGCGGTTTTTAGTTGGCTGTTAATGAGCATGACAAAATTCAGAGGTAGCGGGGAAGAGCTTAAAACCTGGATCGATATTGCAGACAGTTACTGGAATCAATTTTATTGGATCAATCAAATTGACGATGTAACTGAACTTATGGAGGACGCGAGCATTCCTCAGCGAAACCATTTTATTGCATCCGATCTTGTGTGTTAATGAGGGAATGATTTGTGAATAAAGTGGTTGTGGTAGATAGCGTTCGCTCGGGTATTACAAAATCATTTCGAGGCCGTTTAAGGGATACTCGACCCGATGATCTTGCGGCTTATGTGATCAATGCGTTACTCGCTCGACATAATTCATTTGATCCGCAATCTGTTGATGATTGTATTATCGGTTGTGCATTTCCCGAGGGCGCGCAAGGAATGAATACTGCGCGCAATATTGCGGCGCTATCGGCGTTATCCGTAAATTGTTCGGGTACGACAGTCAATCGGTATTGCGCATCCGGATTGCAAGCGATTGCATTCGGCGCGGGTCAGATTCTCTCTGGAAACGCGAGTGCATTAGTGGCGGGTGGTGTTGAATCAATTTCAATGACACTTAAGCATATCAACACGAATCATCTCTACAACCAACGCATTCAACAAGATATTCCAGGTATTTATCTAGGAATGGATATTGAAAACCCTGCTACTGAATTTATAAAAAACGTTTTCAATTCCATGGGGCAAACAGCTGAGATAGTCGCAAAAAAATACGGCATCTCACGCGTCGCGCAAGACGAATATGCCTTACTGAGTCAACAACGCATTGCCCATGCACAAACCTCAGGTTATTTTTCGTCAGAAATTATTCCGTTTCCAATTCAGCGACAAAAAAAAGCAAGCACCGAAATAGATACTTATATTCTCAATCAAGACGAATGCAATAAGCCAGACACAAACCTCGAGAATTTACTCGCGTTAAGCCCATCCTTTGTGGATGGTGGTACTGCAACTGCCGGAAACTCATCACAAATTACCGATGGTGCCTCTATGTGTTTGCTCGCGTCAGATACTTTTTGCGATCAGCATCAACTGCAACGACTTGGATATTTTCACGGCATGGTCACAGCGGGATGCGCACCGGAAGAAATGGGTGCCGGGCCTTTATATGCTGTAAAAAAATTACTCAAGCAACATAAGCTGCAAATATCCGATGTGGATTTATTTGAAATGAATGAGGCCTTTGCTTCAACAACATTGTATTGCCAGCAAAGTTTGCGTATTCCTATGGAAAAATTAAATGTTTGTGGCGGCGCCATTGGACTTGGTCATCCATTTGGTATGACCGGCTCACGTTTAGTCGGAAGGATTTTACGTGACCTGAAACGTCTGGATAAACGGCTGGGAATAGTTACCCTATGTGTTGGTGGCGGCATGGGTGTTGCCGCTCTGGTAGAGAGAGCATAAGACTATGAAAAATTTATTCTCAGCAACTCACCATCAATTGCCTTTTTCATCTATGCGCGAACTCGTCGCAGAACAAGCAAAGCGATATGGTGAAAACATTTATTTAAAAACGATCGATGATGCTTTTCCACAAGTGACCTACGCACAATTAAATCAATTTGTGGATCACCTTGCACAGCATCTTAACGCAATCGATATTCCAACCCATGCACGCATAGTTGTATTGCTCGACAACAGTCCTTTGCATGCGCTTTTATTTATCAGTCTTATTGCATGCGACAGGCTCTACATTCCTGTTAACCCCAAGAGCACAACGTCTGAGCTTGCCGCTATTCTGGATATCGCTAAAGCAGATGCGATTATTTTTCCTGAATCTTTAGCGCAGCAATTACCGCGTGAACAATCGTCAGTTATCCAGCATCTCATTTCGATTTCAGACCCGGTTGTTTTTTTTAATCGCGTAATGAGTGAATCTTGTAGTACGCCTTATCAATCGAATGCAAAAGCAGATGATATTGCAGAAATGGTTTTTACCTCAGGATCCACTGGCACGCCCAAAGGCGTCCTTTTAAGTCACCAGGCTATTCTGCATAACTCGGCATCTTTAGCGCGCCGCTATCAACTGACGCAGCAAGATCATTTACTCACAGTTGTTCCACTGTTTCATTGCGGTGGACAAATGTTTAGTACGCTCAGCCCGCTGTGGGTTGGTGCACGGACATCTGTTGTAAATGCGCAAGTTGCATTGGTGCGTTTTTGGGATTTGGTGAATCTGCTCGATATTACCTGGACCATTCTCATCTCTGCATTTCTTCCTGTGCTGGTGTCCACAACCAACACAGGTACGCGACGTATGAAAGGTATTTTGGTTGGTGGGTCCGCCGTCACCGCTGATATCACGGAAGCTTTTGAAGAAAAATTTCAGATCCCGACTTATCAAGTCTACGGTATGACGGAGCTCGCCGCTGTGTGTATTAGCGAACCCTTGGATCGCACGCATAGAACTATTGGATCTGCAGGAACAGCCATTGATATTTGCGATGTAAAAATCATGCGCACACCTGAAGAAGAATCAGTGTACGGCGAGCAAGGTGAAATTTATTTAACCGGATTAAATATTTTTTCAGGTTATTACAACGCGCTCGACCGTACCCGCAACATCATGCATGGCCATTACATTAAAACCGGTGATATGGGCTACATCGACAAGGGTGGCAATTTACATATTCTCGATCGCGTCGACAACATGTTCAACGTTTGTAGTGAAAATATTTATCCAGCTGAAATTGAACGTGTCTGTAGCAAATTAAGCGCGATAGAAGCGGTTGTTATTTTACCGATTAGAAATCCCAAAATCGATAACGATATTGTTATGGTTTACAAATTGCGTCCGAACCAAACTCCCGATTTCCCACAATGGGAGGCGTTGCTTCGAAAGGAGTTGAGCTTTTATAAAATTCCTCGCCACCGCTTGAACATTACGGATCTCAGCGTTAACGACTGGCCACTGACGGGCAGTGGAAAAATTTCAAGACCCGCTGTGATCAATTTGGTGAAAGAATTTTTTGCAAGAGAACTCTCTCCCGTAGCTGAGCCCGTCTAGGATTTCTGGATAATGAGCGAACCACAATTAAACAAAGACCAAATCAATAAATTGTCTGAACTTGTAAGTGCGAGTGGCAGTTTAGTAGTGACACCCGAGTGTTCCGCAGACGCATTGAATTTATGGGCGAAAGATTTTACCAGTTGGCCCTCAATGCAGCATTTAGGTTTTACATTGCAATTTACTCCAACAGGCGCATCCACCATTATTATCAATCCGCTAACTGCTATACATCGCGGTGGTCGAGGGCAAGAAGCAGTTAATGGCGCGATTATTTCTGGCATTGTCGATGGCGCTATAGCGACAGTTGGGTTTGCACACTTCCCGGAAAATATTTGTGGCACAGTGCAACTATCCACCTCCATATTAAGACCCGTTTTCGGCAGCGCTCTTTACGCTTATGGCATTGTTGTCAAACGAACAAAACAAATGGTGTTTTGTGAAGCGCGCGTTTTTGATAGCGAATGGCGGTTGTGCGCAACCGGGACTGGCATAGTTGCTGCGAGTGATAAACCTCGCTGAGTTGAATTGCACAATGCTATGCGACTGACGTTATGAATGGACTTTGATTTTATTTTTAAACCTTGGAGATCATCATGCAACAAGATACTTTTCCCTTTTACAATCCAGAATTCTTTTGCGATGGTTTTCCATTAAACGGACAGGAAGATTTACCAACGGAGACTTCATTTGTAAAGTCAGTTAATCCGGAAGACGGTCGAGCTTATTGGTTCTCGGTGACTTACGACGCGCTTCTTTCCATGTCCACTTCACCACAATCATTTTCGTCAGAATTGCAAACTATTTTGATCGATACACCCGGTGAGGATGAACTCGATCGTCAGCGAAATTTTCTACTCAATATGGATCCACCGCGGCATAAAAAAATGCGCGACAATGTGAGCCGTGCGTTCACCACTAAAAATATTTTACGACATGAAGCCATGATTCGAGAAGTTGTTACTCGAGTTTTTGATGGCATCGCCCCTGATACTCCCTTCGATGCGGTTACTGATTTAGCAACGCCCATTGCGTTGGAAATTATTTGTCGAATTGTCGGTGTAGATCCCAAACATTTAGCATTTATCAACGCCTGCACCAATAGGATGATTTACACGGACGATCCCAGTTTCTGTCCGTCGCCTATTGAAGGAAAATTAGCCGCGAGCCAGCTGTTTATTTTTGCAATGAAATCTTATCAGGACAGAGACAACGTAAGTTCTGATACTGTGCTTGCCTTACTGTGTAACTCGCTTAACGAAGGTGAAAATATCACACAAGAAGAGTTCTGCTTTTTATTTGTATTGATCCTGGCAGCAGGGTATGAAACGACACGCAGTATGATCAATAGCATGCTTTATTTATTAGCAGAAAATCCGGATCAATTGGATAAATTACGACGCGGTGAATGTGATCTCGATAATGCTGTAGAGGAATTTCTTCGATACGAGCCGCCGATTTATCAAATGTGCCGCACAGCTGTCGATGACATTGTTTTTAAAGGTTGCCCAATGCATCGCGGTGAAAAAATAGGTATGCTCTATCACGCCGCAAATCACGACGAAAAAGTATTTAATGAACCTTATCATCTGGATCTTGCGCGCGAAAACGCAGACAAACATCTCAGCTTCGGTATTGGCCGTCACAATTGTCTTGGCGCCACACTGGCACGTCTTGAATTGAAAATTGTACTTGAGCGATTAGTGAAAGACTTCCCGCGTATCACCATTCACGATAAAGTTCGGATCCGATCAAATTTCATTAACGGTCTCAAAACGATGAAGACCGAACTGCATAGCCTATAGGAGTTTTTTATGGATCAGATTGAACAGAAGGTCACTCAACTTGTCAGAAATATTATTTTAGGCGCCGGAACTTTCACACAACTTGACGGGCTATCGCGAAACACCGATTTGTTTGCACAAGGGTACCTGGATTCACTGTTAATGGTTTCGCTCATTCTATCTATGGAAAAAGAATTCGCCATTCAAATTCCTCTGGATAAAATTACCAACGAAAATATTTCCAGTATCGACAGTATTATTGTTCTGGTGAATCAACTTGCGGAAAAGCAACACGCCCATGAAATGACGGTTGCATAATCGATTCATGATCACATTACTTGATAAAGAAAGTGCGCTTTTGTTCGCCAATGAGTGGGTTACCGCCTGGAATCAACACGATATAGAACGCATTCTCTCTCACTACAGTGATGACGTCCGGGTTTTCTCACCGCTGATCGTTGAGCGCATGGGATTACCAGAAGGTTATCTTCAAGGTAAAGCTGCACTTCGCGACTATTGGAAACCCAGTTTTTCACTAACACCACCGTTATGTTTTAGGCTGATTGATATTTTTTTAGGAGTGAACAGCGTCGCCATCCTGTATGAAAATATCGGGCGTCGCCTGGTTGTCGAAAACTTTACCATTAATCAAGACATGAAAGTTTCTTCGGTAACTGTTCATTGGTCGCTCGGCGGTTTATCAAACGATATTGCAACAAATATGAACGAGTAGGTTTCTTGTTTGATCCCATCGAATTAACATTTACCCCCCATTGCTTTTCACCTATAATCACGACAATTAATAGATGGGATTCTTGCAATCACATTATGTTGTCAGTGAGCAGCTCACGCTAATCATAATAAATCCACGGAGTCACAGATGAAGTTGGCACATTCGGTTCAACAGCTGCAACCTTCTTATATTCGCGAAATTCTGAAAGCCGCGTCATCGCCCGATATTATTTCGCTCGCTGGCGGCCTACCTGCGCAAGAATATTTTCCCTTGAGCATGATGAAAAGCTCCATTGAAGATTTGGTCAACTGCCCCCGACTTTTTCAGTACGGTGAAACCATAGGCTATCAACCCTTAATTGATTTTCTCAAGTCGCGCTATAAAACACGTGAAGAAGACGCGCTACTGATTACATCCGGCTCACAACAAGGCCTCGATTTAATTGCGCGCGCTTTTATCAATCCAGGTGATAAAGTTGTTTTGGAATCACCAAGCTACATAGGTGCACTACAGGTTTTTTCTCTCGTACAAGCGGATATCATCACAGTACCCCTAACACCATGTGGTCCCGACACAGAACAACTCGAAGCGTTATTTGCTAAAGGTGATATAAAATTTTTTTACGCTATTCCTGATTTTCACAACCCAACCGGCATCTCGTGGGATCTTGTAACGCGCAAACGTGTTGCAGAACTTTGCGCACAATACAATGTGTGCTTAATCGAAGACTGCCCTTACCGTGAATTGCGTTTTCATGGGGAGGAGTTGCCGTTGGCTTCATCCTTCTTTCCTGATAACGCATTTGTATTACGTTCCTTTTCAAAAATTGCAACGCCCGGTATTCGTATAGGTTGTGTAACGGGATTAAGTGACTGGATCAACGTGCTGGTAAAAGTGAAACAAGCAGCGGATTTGCATACCGCTATTCCTATGCAACATGTACTGCTAGAACTGCTTTCTCATGAAAAATTTCCTGAGCATATCCTACAAATTCGCACGGTGTATGGTGAACGATGCGATGCGCTACTACAGGCATTACAAGAAAATTTATCGCACCTTGGAAAGGCCAATCCTGTCGATGGCGGTATGTTTTTATGGTTTTCATTACATCAAAATGCTGACCCCATGCAATTTGCGCATGACGCATTAAAGGTCGGCGTAGCCTTGGTACCTAGCACTGTATTCTATACGCAACATCAAAAACCCGAACCCAGTTTGCGACTCAATTTTAGCAATACACCAGCAGATAGGTTGCAAAAAGCAGTATTAAGACTTTCGACAATCAACGTCAAATCTTTATAGGCACACCCAAGTCTTACAAAACAAATAGTCATCTTGTTGAGTAAACTACAGAAAAGGTAAATGCAATTTTGCGCTTTATTGATTCGAGAGTTATGAATATGTATAAATGGGATAAATACTTTTAACAAATATTCCCACGAGGCCGAAAGGATTCTCTAAATAACAAGGATGTTGATTTGCACTTAAAACTGACTTGGTGGTTGTGGTTTTGGGCGTATCGGCACAGTTGCCACATTGATTCTGATAGATCATGGGTACATTGGATCAATGCGACTACCGCAGTGATAAGGCGAGAGAGCTTGCTGTTGAAACTGAGGTTCAGGAAAAGTTTGTGATGGATTATGAGCGATTGAAGTTGTCGTAAAGTTGTTGCATCAAAAGCCAACTTTTCACAGAGCGTCCTAATGTGTTGGATAAGCGCTCTGCCAACTCTTTATCAACAGCAACCTCACCCGAGAGGAACTGATCAAAAACATCTAATATGCTAGACATAGCTTACTAGCCAGCTTTAATTTGGAAAGCTGCTTCGTCTCAGCATAATTACGAACTATGAATTCACCTGGATGGGGCGGATTATGTTGGTTCATTGATCATGGCCGCCCAAATAAGTTATCACATCCGTTAATGTATTTATTTGATAGGATTCGGCTGCACCAAGGCGACTCAAATGAAGCGCCTGCAAACCAAGCGCCTTTGGCCCCGCATAATCCGCCTCAAAGGTATCGCCAACAAATAAGCACTCTTCTGCCTTACAGCCGAATCGATTAAGGATGGATTGATAGATCTTTGCTTCAGGTTTGATACACCCCAACTCATAACTTAAAAATAATTCTAAGCTGTAGCCTCCCAATAAGCACTTAATTAGTAAGAGCCTAACCAACCCCACCCTTGCAATTCCATGGCAATAGAGCCTCAAAATGTTCGAGATCTGTTGCCAGCGGCAATTCGCCAAAGAGTTTCCGTAAGTAGGCATAGGGCTCAAGCCCATTGGCTTTTGCCGTTTCAATCAAGCTGTAGAGGTTCGCGCTGGCCGTAGCACCTTTGGGACTAGCGCTAAAGAGCCAGTTTTTGCGGCCAATCACAAACGGACGAATCGCATTTTCTGCGGGATTATTGTCAATAGGGTAATTGCCCGATTCCACATAGCGAATCAGCTTTGGCCACTGCTGGTGTAAATAGTGCAAGGCTTTGCCCATCAGGGATTGCGGCGGTGCATGCGCTATACTTTTGTCCAGCCAGATTTTTATTTTTTGCAGTAGTGGTAGCGATTGTGCTTGGCGCAGCTGATATTTCTCTTCAATCGACTTCGCTTTGAGGGTGTTTTCAATCGCATACAGCTGCTGGATAAAGGCGATGGCTTGATCGGCTTTGCCTGTTTTCCCCTTGGCTTGTACTTTTTGCGCATCAATAAATTTGCGCCGCGCATGCGCCCAACAGGCTAAGTGGGTGATGTGATTTTTTTGGCACACGGCTTGGTAGGCCGCATAGCCATCCGTCATCAGGGCACCGCTAAAACCGTCAATCAAGTCTTCCGCCGCTTTTCCGCTACGGGTGGGCTGGTAGCGATAGAGCACCGCCGCGCAATCAGGTGGGGTGCTGCGCAGGACCCACATAAAGCTTTGTGATTCTGCTGCACGTCCCTCTTCGTCGAGCACTTGCACACGCGTTTCATCGGCATGCAGCACGGATTGCTCCAACATTTTTTCATGCAATAAATTGATCAGGGGTTGCACTAGTTTTCCGCAACGCACCATCCAGTTGGCCAGTGTAGTGCGATCTATCTCCACACCCATCCGTTTGAAGATGCTGGCCTGCCGATACAGCGGCAAGGCATCTACGTATTTTTGCGTGGCGATATGCGCGAGCAGACCGGGGGATGCGATGCTTTTTTCAATCGGCTGGGCTGGCTTTTTGGCAGTGATAAGGTATTTTTCACAGCAAGGGCAAGCATATTTCAAGCGCTTGTGATGCAGCACCTGCACTTTCGCCGGAATAATATCCAGCTGTTCGTGGGATTCAAAGCCGATTTGTTTTAAGGCGGTGCCATCGTGCGGACAGATTTTTTGCTCATCCGGCACGTCGTGAACAATGTCCACGCGTGGTAATTCTTGGGGAATGGATACCCGTTTTTTGCGTTTGTGCTCAGCAACAACTATTGTATCATCAACAAAGGCTTCGGCTTGTGCAGGGGCATCGTCATCGGCAAGGGCTTCTGCTTCTGCAAACATTAATTCGGTTTGAACGACATCCTGCTTTTCGCTGGAGCTGCCAAAGTGTTTTTGCTGGAGTGAGAGGATATATTCCTCAAGAATACGAATACGTTTTTCTTTTGCCTGAAGGGATTTTTCTTTTACCTGCAGCGATTGCTCGGTTGCTGAAAGTAACTCTTTCAGTTGCGCAATTTCTTGAGTCGTTTCAGGTGGAGTTGTCATGCGTGGATTTTACCCATTCACGCATAACAATAACAGTGGGGGAAGTGTTTTTAATAAATGGTTTGAAACGCTTGTGCGGCATGCGGTTTAAGATGGGCAATATCCAAGCCGCGTAACAGCCAATCGAATTGTTCACTGGTAAGCGACAATATCGCATCACCTTTGCGCGGCCATTTGAATTTGTCCTTTTCCAGCCGTTTATACCATAAGCAAAATCCGGTCTTATCCCAATACAGGATTTTGATTTTATTGCGGGGGCGGTTGCCAAAGACAAAGAGCGCTTGTGAAAAAACATCCAGCTCCATAGCGCCGCTCACCCGCACACTCAAGCCATTAATCGACTGGCGAAAGTCCACTGGATCGCGATGCACATAAATGGGAACCTCTGCCCAGCGGATCATGATAGCGCCTGCACCAGGCTTGCCAGCCAGGTCGCTGCGGGTGCATCGTTAAATTGAAGGGAGCAGCGACCATAGGTAAGGGTCAGCGCCGATGCTCCTGTCGGCGGCATATTTGAGGCCCTTGTCGCGGGCACAAAGGTCGATTCTGGCACGGGTTGCCGTAATTGCTTTTTGCGCAGACTGAAGTATTTATCGTCGAGTCCGTGTTGCTGGCAGAATTGAGCTGCGGGCAGCCCGCTGTTGAGCTGCGCCTCTATTAGTGCTTGCCATTGTTCTTTAGTGCGTTTCATAAAGTGCCTCCTATGGATTATTCGTTGGAGGCACAGATTAATTGTTGTGATTGATTGTTGGTAGAATGTGATTGGTTAGGCGCTTACTATCAAGGGGCGTACCCTGGCGATAGATAGTGTGGCCAGCATCACTGACGAGACTAGCGGGTGGTACGAAGTTGAACACAATTTTCACACCCTCTTGTGTGCGAGTGTTAGTACAGATCGCCTGCTGGTCAAAACGCCCACCAGCGAAATCTCTGGATCGCTCGACTCCATGCGCATTTGCGCACAACTTAAGAATTCAAGTATCGATATACAACTGAAGGCGGTCGGGCATCCGCTCTATAACAAGGGATCGGGGCGATTCGATTTGTTGGGCATGGATGTTTATCAATATTCACTTCCCACACTGGAAACCACTGGCAGGTTGATCGTAAAGGGAAAAGAGTTTCCCGCTTCGGGCATGAGCTGGTTTGACCGGCAATGGCAAAACCAATCCCTCGGCGCACCCAAGGGCCGCTGGACCTGGATGGACCTTAATCTCGGCAATGGATGGGCAGTTAGCCTTTGGGACGCTCAGGATGTGGATGGCAAAACAGATGGGTGGATTACCGTCATTGATAAAAGCGGCAAGCACTGGGTAGTCAACCTGGCACCACTTTCTGAGGCCGCTGATGAACACTGGTTGAGTGCGCAGTCCGGGTATAAATACCCCACCCGATGGAAAGTCAATGTGCCTGCACTTGATATGCTGCTTGAGGTGGTGGCAAGTCCGCGAGAACAGGAAATTAACGGGTTGTCTCCACGCTACGAGGGTGCGAGTATTATCACCGGTATCATAGGTGGTGAGAAGGTGACAGGGCATTGTTACGTGGAGATGGTAGGCGATTGGAAAGCTTGAGGCCTAGGGCCAATAATATAGTGTATCGGGAGTGTATAAAAAGGAAGTTGTGGGGCACAAACCTAACCCCACACCAGATAGTTATGCTAATCAGTGCCCAACTCGCTTACTTGCAGCGCTTTTGGATAGGCAACCTATAACCGCACAGCAAACACCAATAAAAACACCCACTACCCCATAATAGATACCAGCCTGCGCTGAGGATATATGGTTGCTTGCCCAGGAAACACTGATGCTCACATAGGCAGCTGCCAGCCCTAGCCCTGCACCTAGATAACCCAACGATCCACCAAAAACGCTCTTATTGCTTTGCGGTTGTACTGGGTCTAGTTGGGTTACATCAATATCAAATGCAGAAGCCAGTGCCCTTCTTGATTCCAGTGAACATAGGCCGCTTTTTTCTATCCGCTGCACCGTTCGCAGGCTAAGCGAGGAGATAGTGGCCAGTTGATCCTGCGACCAGGATTTTTGGCTGCGCAGTTCCTTGACCAGGCTGGCGTTAATTTTCATGTCCATGCTTTGTTCCTCTGTGGTTATGGAACACTTATTTTGTTTAATATTATAGCCATCGAGTTACGACAGGGGGGCGACTTTAGTGTGTCATCCTTAGGCCAAGGCCTGTCGTACCCTGCCATGGCCCTCGACAATTGGGTTTTCCTTTCTATTTAAATCCTAGTTTATCAATCCAAGGGCTTTGCAGCAAAGTGATTTTAAAATGATAACAACAAACCGCTCAACATAAATCACCCCGCCCCTGAGACATTCATCGGGATGCGGGCTTGAAGCCAGCACCTATAGAACGCAAGTCTTTGTCCTAGCGAAAAGGGGAAATATATACTCTAAGCTTTATAGTATCGCAAAAATATCCAATTAAGCTTAAAAAAGGCGAATGTTTTTTTAAACGCCCAAGTATCGCGTTTATGCCAAATGTTTTTTATCTCTGACACATTTGATACAAAAATAAGGATTTTTAACATTCTCCCGTCAAGTTCGCTCCCTATAATTGAAATTCCTCCTTAAAGCTGGGGGCAATACCGCTATAAAAATCAAACTTAATCAAATCTCAATATCAATATCAATACTAAAAAGAATTCATTATTTCGGTAACGAATTTAAGAGAATCATCATTTTCTGGAGAGATCACGTGAAACTTAGAAAAAAACTGATGAGTAGACTTGGATTGCCTATCGTTGGCTTTTCATTGTTGCAGCTAAGCGGTTTTGCCGCTGCAGAAACCATGGTGTATGGTGATACCTGTATAGATGTAACCACTACACAAAACTACCTCACAAGAAAAAAGACAACTTGTGCCGACAACATAAAATATACAACCAGCATCAATAATAGCATTGCAAAAACCTCCCCCGCCGCTGTCGGGCGCAGTACTTTTGATGGTTTTCTGGAGGAAAACCAATATTTTGAAAGAATTTCTACCGCTAAATCGGCACAATTTTTCAATGGCGGCGACCTGGGTTTTGGTCGCAATATGAACTGCTGGTCCAAGGATAATAATGCAGCCTCAATCAGCGGAAACATCAGCCATCTAGCCTGTTTTGTGGGCAATTATGGCGTGACCGATTCTGTAGGTCGCTCTGTACATTCATCCTTAAGAGAAGCCAACCTGGATAATATACTTTCAATGGCTCCCTCAGGGGCATACACTTTTGCAGCAGGCAACCCCGGGCACAAACCGTTTGCAATAGTGGCAATGGAATACAATAAAAACAAAACCGAAAATGAAGTAACTTTTTTTGCCTATAATGCCGCAGGCCAGGCAGTTCAACAGGTTGAGCTGGATAACGAAAAAGGAAAAACCATTCCTGGCGCCTGTCTTTCATGCCATGGTGGTACATTCAATACAACTACGGGCGGAATTAAAAGCTCTAACTTTTTACCTTTCGACTTTAATTCGTTTAAATTTATTGTGGGCATAAATAAAACGTCCGCATCGCCAAGAAGTGATGCATTAAAACGCAGCGATCTTGAAAAAAATATTGAGTATGGTAGCACCAGAATAGCCATAGCAAACGATCAGGATCAGGATGTCAAAGATCAGCTTAAAGCCATTAAAGGCCTCAATGTAATGGTACTCAACCAACAGAAGGCGGCAAACAAAGCAAATGGTGAAATAACAGCAAAAATTAACTCATGGTATCTCGCAAATACCTTGGGGAATGCCGAGGGGGGTGAAATTGTTATGGATAGCCCATTTGATCCTAATAGCCCAGTAACCACGACTAACTTAAAAACCAAAGTAGCTGATATTGGTTGCCGAGGGTGTCATATAGCATCATCGTTAAACTCCTTTTCATCAATATCTGTAAATGCGTTAAACTTCGGATGCGATTCGAGTACAACCTATTTTATGCCTCATGGGCAGCTTGCAGACAACAATACTAGAGATTTCTTGCTCGCCCACCAAGTAGAAGCTACTGCGAATAACTGTAACCCAACCCTTATACCACCAATTTATAAACCTTTTGATCGTGGTTACAACACATTTAGGCAGCTTGCAGATGTGAACAAGGATGGAAGGGCAGATTACTGCCGCTTTGTAGGTTATCCAACCAGTCCCTATCTCTCTTGTCATTTAGCAGAAACGAATGGTTTTGCTTCTTCTGGCTATGGTTACAACTCCAATACCGTCATCAACGCCGGCAATATCAGTACCAACAAGTTTGCTGATGTCGATGGAGATGGCTATCAGGACTACTGCCGCTTTGTGGGCAATATCCTTAAATGCAACAAAGGAACCAATACCGTATTTTCAAACACTGAAATCAACTCGCCTGCAGGTATAGATTCCAGCAATGGTACTGGTTTTTTCACCGCAATGGTCAACGTAAATGGCAAAGATAGCGACGGTAAATCCCGCGATGATTATTGCCGCTTCACCGAATTGGATACGGCAACCAATAAAGCAACGTTGACCTGCAATCTGGCTACTACCTCAGGATTTTCAGCAACCGCAAATTACAAAACAGTACAGAAAATTGACATAGGCTTTGGCTTCAGGCAAATGATTGATGTCAATAAAGATGGAAGAGCGGACTTCTGTCGTTTTGTAAATACGGCAAATCCACGCCTGGAGTGCAATCTTTCCACAGCCACCGGCACTATGGCAGTTTCAGTGTATAAATCAGCTGACGGCATAGACCGTGGTTATGATCACTTCCGTCAATTAGCCGATGTCAATGGCGATGGGTATCCAGAGTTTTGCCGCTTTGTGGGGAATCCAGCAACTGCCTTTTTATCATGCTCCAAAGGCTACGAGACAAAAATGGGCAACGCAGATGACTCAGAGCGAGTACGTTCAATAGTAAGCCTTGACAAAGGCGATACGAGCGTCAAGCAATTGATAGATGTGAATAACGACAAGAGAGCAGACTTCTGTCGATTCACAGGCGACTCACTGGTTCTAGCCTGCGACCTTGCCGGCACAGATGACAATGGTTTCAAAGCCTTGGGATCTAATAACAAAACATTTATTTATTTCTTAAAGGATCAGTTCAGCTTTAAACCGCAATAAACAATAACCCGGTTAGCGTTGATGTATAAAATGGGTAAGCTCAAGGTGAGCTTACCCATTTTTTCAATTTGAAGATTTGTTTAATATTGTAGCAATAGGACTACGACAGGGATGGGGCTTTAATGCGCAACTCTTAGATCAAGGCCTACCAGCCCTGCCATACCCCTATAAATAAATGTGGTTATCCGTAACAGACCTATTTATACATAGCTGGCCTTTTTCCTCTGCATCCAGGAGATCTATGCATGCCCGCAACTACATCTGGGTCCGCCTGGCAATAATGCGAGTCTCCAGACTATCCCAGTGCACTTGGATATAAGTCCTAAACCCGACATTATTCAAGTAGCTTAAAAGGCGCTTGGGCAGAAAAGACTTGGCCCGTAGCTTTTTTTGTATGCTGGCAACAAGCCACTCTTCATTGAAGCCCGCCCATTCACCGGCAATACTCCATAGGTTTGGCAAGCAGACCGGTGCTACCTCGTACCTGAGTATATGGTTAAGTTCCTCCAGGCTATAGCTGGACTCAGCGCATACGCGGCTAATATAGTCATAGCTGGTTGAAACATCACTATCCAGAAACAAGTCCGACAGGGCAACCCATACGGCCCTGCGCTTTTCCAGGTTTTCCTGGTCGATATCCATTATTTACCCTCGCCTATTACCTATACCTACGCTGGCTGTAGATTGGGTGCGCTAACACACCGAAGCCGCTATTGGCTTATGCAATATTATCTTTCAACTCTCGAAAAGTTGACTGTTTCTCGATTTAATGATTGATCAAAGGGATAAACCAATGAAAAGCCTATCACAAATACTCGCCTTCGGACTCCTGATGATCGCAAGCCTGCAGAGCAGCGCAAACGATGAAGTTCCCGCTGGTAAAGATACCATAGAAATAAAATCTTTTATTGAGCAGGCGTTTATTCTGGGAGTAGCGGAAATAGAATCCGGAAAGTGGGCATTGCAAAAATCCCATTCCGACGATGTAAAGAAATACGCACAAAAAATCATTGACGAGCACGGTAATTCAAACAGCAACCTGGCAGATATTGCGCGGCAAAAAAATCTAGCGCTGCCAACCCAAACCGCAGCCACAGACCAAGCCAAAAAGTTTAGTTTTAACCAGGCAAGCAGCAAGGATTTTGATAAGGCCTATGCCAGACACGAAGAAAGGAATCTGACCGATACACTAGCCCTCTTTAATAAGGCCGCCCTCTCCAAGGATATTGATATCGCCGGCTTTGCCACAGCGGCCATCCCCAAATTGAAACACCAGCTGCAATTTGCAGAACAGCTTAGCAAGACACCTTAAGTGTTGGCCGATCTTATATTTACTATCGTGAATATGTCGAATTGGCCTTATCTCCTTTAACTATAATTGCTGGTTGGCGACTAGCAGGCTGCTGAAAAACGTTTTCGAGGCAGCCACTGCAAGGCAAAAACAGGCGAAAAAGCGGAGTTTACACCAAGTAAATGAGCATTTTGAGCCTGTTTTTAACGCTGCAGGGGCAACGCAGATAGTTTTTCAGCAGCCTGCAACAAGTGTGGCCATTAGCAACGCATAGAGAGGTCTAGTAACAATGACCATTGAGTGGGAAAAGTATTTACCTGAACTCCAATTGCTGATGGGGGCCGCGTTGCTTGCGTTTATGCTGACCATTGCCGCCCCCTGGATCACTCGCCTGCTGGTGCGGCTCACCACCCCGTTTTCACCGACACAAAACTTGCTTGACCCTATCAAACCGCCCATGCACCTGCTTATTCCATTACTGGGCTTACAGATCTTTTGGAATTCAGCCGCGAATAGCTTTTTATTTATCGATAATATTCGCCATTTGACCTGGCTTGCCATTATCGCCACTACCATTTGGCTGGTGATAAGGATAATCAGTGTAGGCCAGCAGGTCATATTGCAACGCAATCCGGTAAATATGAGCGATAACCTTTCCGCACGCAGCATCCAGACACAAACCAAGGTCTTGGCGCAAACCCTCTGTTTTTTTGTGATTCTGTTTGGTGTATCCGCGATGTTGATGACCTTCCCCAACGCCAAGCAATTTGGTGCGAGCCTGTTGGCCTCAGCCGGGCTCGCCGGTTTGGCGGTAGGCTTTGCCGCAAAGCCGGTACTGGGAAACCTGATTGCCGGTTTGCAGCTGGCTATCACCCAGCCCATTCGCCTTGATGATGTGGTGATCGTTGAGAATGAATGGGGACGCATTGAAGAAATCACCGGCACCTATGTGGTGCTGCGAATCTGGGATGACCGCCGCCTGATAGTGCCGCTGCAATATTTTATTGAAAACCCCTTCCAGAACTGGACCCGCAGAACTTCAAACCTGATTGGCTCGCTGTTTTTGTGGGTGGATTATTCCATGCCGCTGGAGCCACTGCGCCAGGAGCTTGATAATTTGTGCAAGCAATCCCCCGATCTCTGGGATGGCAAGGTCAGCGTCTTGCAGGTGACAGATACCACCGATAAATCTATCCAGCTGCGGATTCTGGTCAGCTCCAAAGACTCTTCCAGCAACTGGGACCTGCGCTGCTTTGTGCGCGAGAAGCTTATCAATTTTATCAGCTTGAACCATCCCGAATGTCTGCCGCAGCTGCGAGCCAATCTGCACGAAGAGGCCCCCAAGGCGGCGCCCGTCGAGCAACAAATTAGCTCGGCTGAGCACCAGCCACCAGTTTAAAGGGGTCAGAGTAAAATTAATTTCTATTTTGCATGTTTACTTAAATAAATTTTACTCTGACCCCAGTTTTACAGTTTTATTACTTTGACCCCAGTTTTAAACGCTTAACAGAGGAATAAGTGATGCCTCTCTCCCACGAACGCCACGGTGCCTTTCCCAATAAAAATGGCACCACGCATTTTTCTTTATGGGCTCCCGATGCCATCAGCGTTGCTGTGCAATTGGGCTCAGGTGAAATTCACAATATGCCCAACGATGTGGAGGGCTGGTTCAGAACTACAGTCGAATGCCCGGCTGGAACTAACTACAGTTTTCTGATCAATGGCTCTCTCACAGTTCCCGATCCGGCAGCCCGCGCTCAAGCGGATGATGTCCACGGTTTTAGCGCTGTGGTGGATCAATCCTATCCCTGGAAATGTGTGACCTGGCAGGGGCGCCCCTGGCATGAAGCCATTATTTATGAAATACATGTAGGCCTGTCGGGCGGCTTTGCCAAGGTGGAGGCCTCCCTGCCCTCCCTGGTGGATCTCGGTGTTACAGCGATTCAGTTGATGCCTGTCAACGAATTTCCAGGCGAGCGCAATTGGGGCTACGACGGTGTCTTGCTGTTTGCGCCCGAAGCCTCCTATGGTACACCGGCGCAATTAAAGAGCCTTATAGATAGCGCGCACGGATTGGGCCTGATGGTTTTTCTCGATGTGGTCTACAACCACTTTGGCCCAGACGGCAATTATATTGGCGAATATGCCAAGGATTTTTTCCGCAGCGACCTGACAACCCCCTGGGGATCAGCGATTGATTTTCGCCAGCGTGAAGTGCGCGAATTCTTTATTGAAAATGCCCTTATGTGGGTTGTCGATTACCGTGTCGATGGTCTGCGTTTTGATGCAGTCCATAATATCAGCGATAAAGATTTTCTCGTGGAGCTGGCCCGCCAGGTGCGCGCCGCCCTATTGCCCAGCCGCCAGCTGCATTTGATTCTTGAAAATGAAGACAACAGTGCAAGCCTGCTGGAAAAAGGCTTTATTGCGCAATGGAATGATGATGGCCACAATATACTCCATCACTTGCTGACAGGCGAAGACGAAAGCTATTACGCCGATTTTTGCGATGCCCCCACCGCCAAGCTCGCGCGCTTTTTGAGCGAGGGATTTATTTACCAGGGCGAATTTTCGCAACAGGGCAAGGGCCGCGGCGAACCCAGTGGGCACTTGCCACCCACCTCTTTTGTGCTGTTTCTGCAGAATCACGATCAGATTGGCAACCGCGCACTGGGAGAGCGCCTCACCCTGCTGGCCAATCCCGATGCACTCAAGGCTGCGGTGGTACTGCTGTTGTTATCACCCATGGTGCCGTTGCTGTTTATGGGCGAGGAATGGGGCTCCAAACAACCTTTCCTGTTCTTTACCGACCATAAGGATGATCTGGCCAAAGCTGTCTGTGAAGGGAGACGCAAAGAATTCGCCGCTTTTTCAGCCTTCAACGATAAAAAAATGCGCGAAAAAATTCCCGATCCCAATGCGGTAACCAGCTTCACCCAATCCCAGCTGGACGATGCCGTACACCAGAGCCCCGAGCATTTTGCCTACTGGAATTTCTATCGCGAACTCTTGCAACTTCGCCTTGCAGAAATTATTCCTCGCCTGCCTGGCACGCTTTCGGCCGGAGTAACCATACTGGCCGAGCGCGCCCTCTGTGCCAGCTGGACAATGGGGGATGGCGGGATGCTGAAAATTTATCTCAATTTATCGGAAGGCTCTGTGAAGACAACGCCGACATGGAGTGAAGATCGCTTGCTCTACAGCTGCGGGGTTGCAGAGAAGGATTATCAGGAAAACTCTCTTCCGGCCTTAAGCGCCTTAGTTACCCTGGAAAAAGCTGTGGATAGGAAAGTTGCCGAAACACACGAAAAATCTCTGGCAGAAACCGCAGAAAATATCTTTGTGCTGGTTGAGTAGGCTTGGTTCAAGCGCAAAAAGCAATAGCGCAGCAATCGCAAAGTTCGTTAACCCACAGACAGGCAATGGCTATTTTTGCGATAAAGGAAGATTGAAAGAAAAGCCAACTGCGATTATTTGAGCAACCCTCTATGCCCAATCTTAGCTCCACAGTGCGCCTGCAATTCCACAAGGACTTCACCCTTGATGATGCCCTGCCTCTGGTCAGTTATTTCAAACAGCTTGGAATCAGCCATATCTATGCCTCGCCCCTGTTGAAAGCGAGGGCCGGGTCGCTGCATGGCTATGATGTTGTCGATCCCAGTTGCATCAACCCCGAATTGGGCGGCGAACCCGCGTTGCAGCGCCTGGTGGCTGAGCTGAGAAAACATTCGATGGGATTGATTGTGGATACGGTGGCCAATCATATGGCTGTGGGTGGCTCTGACAATCCCTGGTGGATGGATGTATTGGCATGGGGAATGAAAAGCCCCTATGCACGATTTTTTGATATCCAGTGGAACTCTCCAGATCCGCTCTTGCAGCAACAACTGTTGCTGCCCTATCTGGCAGCCGGCTATGGCGAAACCTTGGCATCGGGCGAGATCAGCCTGCAATTCAATGCAGAACTCGGACTCTTTTATGTCGGTTACTTTGAGCATTGGTTTCCACTCTACCCACCCAGTTACGGGCATATTCTCGGCAAGACTGGCGATGAGTCTCTACTTATCCTGGGAAAAAATTTTGAAGCCCTCGAAGGTAATGAAAAGCCACGACACATGGCTAAAGAATTGCAGCAGCAATTAACCAAAGCGGCTAAAAATTCCAAGCTAGCCAATTGTATTGCCCATGCTCTCAGTTTTTATGACGTGGCCAAGGGCAGGCAGGCCGCTGAAGAATCGCAGAGTGAAAACAGCATCCATGAAAAAGCCAGCCGCGATGCCCACGCGGGCGATATTTATCCCGAATGGAAAGACAATGATCACCTGCAGCGCCTGCACGACTTGCTGGAGCTGCAGCACTATCGTCTGGCCGGCTGGAACACAGCCGCTGACGATATCAATTGGCGGCGCTTCTTTGATGTCAATGAACTCGCTGGCATAAGGGTGGAGCGCCGCGATGTTTTTGAAGCAAGCCATGCCAAGATCTTTGAATTGATTGCAAAGGGATTGATCGATGGTCTGCGTATCGACCATATCGATGGCCTGGCCAATCCGCGCAGCTATTGCCGCAAACTGCGGCGCAGGCTGAATAGCCTGCAGCGCAAACGCCCCGGGGATTTAGCCAATGATCACCTGCTGATCTATGTCGAAAAAATTCTCGGCAGCGGTGAATCTCTGAGCCAGGACTGGGATGTCGATGGCACAACCGGCTATGAATTTATGAACCAAATTTCCCTGTTGCAACATGATCCGCGCGGAGAGCTGCAACTCTACGATCTCTGGAGCCGCATTAGTGGCCGCCAGGGACGCTTCAAAGATGAAGCCAGGGAGGCGCGGCGATTTATCCTGTCCAGCAGCCTGGCCGGCGACCTGGAAAGGGTTGCCCAGGCGATTCTGGAAATTGCCCGCAGCGATATAGCCACGCGCGATTTCACTTTGGGAGCCATTCGCCGCACACTTGTCGAATTGATTGTGCACTTCCCCGTGTATCGTACTTATGCCAATGCCTGCGGAAGATCTGCCCAGGACCAGCTATTTTTTGACGAAGCTCTTGTCGGTGCGCGCACCACGCTTTCGGAAATTGACTGGCCGCTGCTCTCCTATATTGATCGCTGGCTGGGAGGACAATCCCTGCGCGAGCTGCCGCCCAGCACCACCCGCAAACTGCGCAAAAAATTATTATCGCGCTTTCAACAGCTCACCTCTCCCGCCGCGGCCAAGGCCGTTGAAGATACAGCCTGCTACCGCTCGGCCGTACTCTTATCGCGCAACGATGTCGGCTTTGACCCCCAATATTTCAGTGCACCCCTGTTGGAATTTCATCAAAAAAACTCCACACGCAGCAACAGTTTTCCGCACAACTTACTGGCCACAGCCACCCACGATCACAAACGCGGTGAAGATACGCGTGCGCGCCTCGCCGCGATCAGCGAGCGCGCGGCATGGTTCAGCGAGAAAGTAGATTACTGGCAGAGCCTGGCTGGATCGCTGCGCAGCCAGATAGAGGGAGACATAGCGCCTTCGGCGGGCGATGAATTGATCCTGTATCAAATTCTTTTAGGCAGCTGGCCACTGCAGCTCTCGCTCGATGACAAGCCCGCCCTGGACATCTACCTTGAGAGAATATTGCGCTGGCAGGAGAAAGCGCTGCGCGAAGCCAAATTGCGCACCAGTTGGACTGCCCCCAATGTCGATTATGAAACGGCTTGCCGCCATTTCACCACAGGACTTTTCACCGCCAATGAGTCACAGGCATTGCGCGCAGATATAGCCCAGGCTGCGCAATCCCTAGCTGCAGCGGGGGCATTGAACAGCTTAAGCCAAACCCTTCTGAAAATGACACTGCCAGGAGTGCCTGATATTTACCAGGGCACAGAGTTCTGGGATTTTAGTTTGGTCGATCCCGACAACCGCCAGCCAGTGGATTTCGCAAGAAGGCGCCATGCGTTAAAGCTTGATGCACAACCCGATCAACTCGTTCAGGATTGGCAGAGCGGCGCCATTAAACAGTGGCTGATTGCCAGGACACTGGCCCTGCGCAACCGCCATCCAGAATTATTTTCGCGGGGCGATTACCAGCCGCTGGAAGTTATTGGTGAGCATAGGGAAAGTGTTGTCGCATTTATTCGCAAAGATAAAGATAATTTTCTCCTTGTGATAATTCCACGGCTTGCCGCGAGCCTTTTGGCAGATAGCTCAACACCACATGTACCTTTTGGCACTTGGGGTAATACGCAGGTTGTGTTACCGTCCACTCTGGGCAATGTGAAGTTTAAAAGTTACTTAAGCGAGACCGCCATAGTGGCACATCAAGCCCGTTTAGAAGTGCAACAAGTGTTAGCGAATTTCCCTGTAAATATACTGTTTTTTAATCTATCCACTCTATCTACAGAATCAGCTTAAGGAGACATTTACTATGCAAGTTAATGACCAACGCGTACGCGAATTTGCCTACCATATTTGGGAGTCCGAAGGCCGACCTCATGGCCAGGCTGCAAGACACTGGGAGATGGCGTGCAAATTGGCTAACTCTCAAAGCAAAAACAAATCCAAGCCGCAATCAGGCACAGCGACAGAAGCTTTAGAATCCTTCAATTCCCCAACCACTGCCCTAACAGCTGAATCTGCTGCAGCCAAGCCTGCAAAAAAAGCCAGAACAGCCAAAGCCTCACCGGCAGTACCCGCTGTTAAAACGGCGGCAACAAAAACCAAAGCAAAGCCTAAAGCAGAGCTGGCTTCTATTTCCGAGGTGGACGTAAGCAAGCCTGCAAAAACCAAAAAAATTGCAGCAAAGGAAAAACAAGTGACCTGAATGCAATAAATACCCCGCCCTCCAGGGTTATCTGTTGAGGCAATTCGCAATAGGCATTCATTTTATAGGACGGCACTATCATTTTATAGGACGGCACTATGAGCTTACGAGAAACGAATCCTGATCTTGAATATTGTTCGCGGATAACCGAGGGGCATCCCTTTCCTCTGGGGGCAAGCTGGGACGGACGCGGTGTTAACTTTGCGCTTTTTTCCGCCCACGCAACCAAGGTGGAATTGTGCCTGTTTGATAGCGAGGGCAAATGCGAACTGGAGCGCATTGAACTGCCGGAATACACCGATGAAATATGGCATGGCTATTTACCCAATGCGCAACCTGGCCAGGTCTATGGCTATCGTGTCTATGGCCCCTATGATCCTCAAGCCGGACATCGCTTTAACCACAACAAATTATTGATAGACCCCTACGCCAAACAACTGGTGGGCGAATTGAAATGGTCGGAAGCCCTGTTTGGCTACACCATAGGCTCGCCCGAGGGCGACCTCAGTTTTGATGAGCGCGACAGCGCCGAGTTTGTCCCCAAGGCAAAAGTCATAGATCCCAGCTTCGACTGGCAGGGAAAACAGGCAAAGCGCATCCCCTGGGATAACACCATTATCTATGAAGCCCATGTCCGCGGCATCAGCATGCTCCATCCCTCTGTACCCAAAGAAGTGCGCGGCACTTTTGCCGGATTGACAAACAAGGATCTGCTGCAACATATCAAATCGCTGGGCATCACCAGCATAGAATTATTGCCGGTCCACTCTTTCGTTCACGACAATCATTTGCTTGAAAAAAACTTAAAAAATTATTGGGGCTACAACAGCATTGCCTTTCTCACTCCCCATGCCGAATACCTTGCCAGCGGTCACCTCAACGAATTCAAAAAAATGGCCGCAGAACTGCACGATGCAGGCCTCGAACTTATTCTGGATGTAGTTTACAACCATACTGCTGAAGGCAATGAACTGGGTCCTACACTGTCATTACGCGGAATAGACAATGCCACCTACTACCGCCTGGTCAACGACAATAAACGCTATTACGTCAACGATTCAGGGACAGGCAACACCCTTGATCTCAGCCACCCCTGCGTACTGAGGTTAATCACCGATTCTCTGCGCTATTGGACATGTGAAATGGGCGTCGATGGATTCCGCTTCGACCTGGGCACCATACTCGCCCGTGAAATGCACGGCTTCAATGAGCGCCACGGCTTTCATTTGGCCTGCCGCCAGGACCCGATCCTGAGCCAGCTAAAACTCATTGCGGAACCCTGGGACTGCGGCCCCGATGGCTATCAGGTGGGCGGCTTCCCGCCCAGCTGGTTTGAATGGAATGATCGCTTTCGCGATAACCTGCGCAGGTTCTGGCGCGGGGACAGGGATCAATTGGCCGAACTCGCCAGCCGCCTCACCGCATCCGGCGATTTATTTAATTATCGCGGTCGCCGCCCTTCGGCTACCATCAATTTTATTACCGCCCACGATGGTTTTACCCTGCGAGATCTGGTCAGCTACAACCAAAAACACAACCAGGCCAATGGCGATAACAATTGCGATGGCACCGACAACAATTTGTCCTGCAATTACGGTATTGAGGGAGCCACCGATGACCCCAAAATCAATGCCCTGCGCCTGCGTCAAATGCGCAATTTTTTAAGCAGCCTGCTGCTATCCCAGGGTACACCCATGCTGGTGGCGGGCGATGAATTTGCCAACAGCCAGCAGGGCAATAACAATGCCTATTGCCAGGATAACCCCATAGGCTGGCTGGAGTGGGACTGGGATGATGAGGCGAAAAGCCTGGTGGAATTTACCCGCAAGCTTATCCAGTTGCGTCACAAATATCCCATACTCCGTCGCGGACGCTTTTTGGTGGGCGCATACAACGAAGAGATTGGAGTCAAGGATGTCACCTGGCTGAC
Source organism: Cellvibrio sp. (assembly GCA_035565295.1). Taxonomy (GTDB): domain Bacteria; phylum Pseudomonadota; class Gammaproteobacteria; order Pseudomonadales; family Cellvibrionaceae; genus Cellvibrio. The sequence goes on from DATMSP010000003.1 coordinate 26,863, forward strand.
CCCCTCAGGGGCGGAAATGACCAGTGAGCTATGGAGCAGCGTGGAGGTTTCCTGCCTCGGCATGCTGATGGATGGCCGCGCCCAGCCAACCGGCATTCATCGCTGCGGCAGCGACGCAACCTTACTGCTGATTTTAAATGCTCATCCCGCCTCGGTTAATTTTAAATTGCCCCCTGTAGCTCAGGGCACCGGGTGGCTGCGATTATTGGACACCAATACTCCTGAGCAAAATGGGGAGGATGCCTACGACCTTGGCCAGGATTTTCTGGTCACTGGACGTTCTCTTCTATTATTCGAATTGAGAAAGTAAAAATCCGAAGATAAATAACGGAAACCAGTAATCATAATCGCAAAAAAACCTGACAGGCCAGACCTCCAATTAACGAGGCCTGGCCTGTCAGGTTTTAGGGGCAAGACTACTGTTTTCTGGGAATAGCCAACAAAAGCACGCCTACCAGCAGTGCCCCCGCCCCCACCCACACAGGAACATTAACGTGTTCCTTTTCCTTTAGCTCCAGATGAAGCGGCCCCACATTGGCCTCATGGCTGTCCTTGGTGTAAGTAAAGCCACCGTAGGCTAACGCAAACCCGCCAGCCAAAATAAGCAATATAGCGATAACTCTTGGTAAGTTCATATTGTTTTCCTTTATAGAATGATGCAGTGATTAAAACTAAAGAATTGTTTAACTAAACTTTCTTACCCTTTGCAACACCGTTTAAAACGACCAGTATGGATGCAGCCAGTAACGCATAAATCAAACCGCTGGTCGAATAAACAATAAGCAGCATTGCAACAGATAAAACACTCAACAAAATAGCAGCAAGTTTCAACATGGAAACGACCTCCTTTACCTCCGAATGGCACACTTAAAAGTGCTCAATTAGCAATACACTCTTGGCTAAAAGGCCACCAAAAGAATTTCAAACAGCATTACCTTGACACCTACAGGCCTACTTACAACAGTTTCGCGAAATAAAATAATTTTTTAATATTCCATAAGTTTATTGCACGAATTATCAGGGATAAACCTTTTATCTGACCTTGGAAATACGGCTATACTCTCTATTAATCAAAGCACTTTTTATTAATCAAAGCGCTTTCCATTAATCAAGGCGCTCATAACGCAGCTTATATTGAATAATTTCAACAAGCAGGGTCTGTACGATAACTCACATTGTTTCCGCTGACATTTTAAATACTAAAATTGCTATCTAGACTTGAAATATCGACGTAATCCATAGGACAAGAAGGAGTTTAGTAAATGAAAGGAATAAGGTGCGCTGACGTACAGATCTTAACAAACACAAGACCTAGTATAAATTTTCAAACCGATTATGGATGACTTCTATATTCGTCTATTGACCCATGTTTTTTACTACACAAACCACCTAGAGGTATTAACTATGTCTTTTTTAAGCAATTCAGCCAAATCAGAAATCAACGATACCAAGCATCAAATACAACATGCTTCACAAGATATATCAAAGGAATTTAAAAGCTTCCTTTCTGATGTGGAAAACCTATACAAAGCCACTACTTCGCTGACTGGCGAAGACCTGGCAAAAGCCAAGGCAAAACTGAACCAGCGCATCCAATCAGCCAAAGAAGTCGTAGGCGAGTCGAGCGCTAATATTCTCCAGCAAGCCAGAAAGACAGCCACAGTTACCAATGAATATGTCCATGAAAAACCCTGGACTGTTATTGGTGCGACAGCAGCAGCCGGATTCTTGCTCGGCTTCCTCTTGTCTCGCCGCGATTGATCGCTGGGCAATTAACGCCTGCAGGATAAAGGGGGCACGAAGCCCCCATCCCAAAAACCTCTTCACTGCCCCTCTCCCCTTAGTAAACTGCTCCTATCAATGTTCCACCACTGCTATCCATTTCCTACAACCCTACAAAGAAAATTACCGAGCCGAAAAAGGCAGGCATTAAAAAACCCGGGCGAATATCATTCGCCCGGGTTTTTTAATGATCTGCAAGCTATTTTAATCGCATATCATTTTTAACCGATTTGACCCCACCCACATTTGAAGCCACTTTCACGGCTGTATTGATGTCAGCCTGACTTCCTACAAAGCCACTTAACTGGACAACACCTTTAAAAGTCTCGACATTGATTTCTGCCACTTTCAGGCTTGGCTCCTTGAGTATTGCCGCTTTTACTTTGGTAGTAATCACAGAATCATCAACATATTCACCAGCACCTTCCTGCTTGGAGGTTGATGAACATGCAACTATAGATACCAACGACAAAACCATAAACAGCGCTGAAAAATATTTTATTACTTGCTTCATAATTAAATCCTCAAGATAAATATGATTAATTCTATTTAAACCGAAAGCAGTAACCAGATGGTTGACAAGTCATTTGCTATCCAGCTTGAAGCAAACATTAATCTTTCACCAAAGTATCGTCAGTACGTTTCCGAACAGAGAGCCCAGGCAGGGAGTTGTTGCCTTTTAGCAAACTGACAAATTCATCTGCTGGAAGCGGCTTGCTAAAATACAGGCCTTGGGCCTCGCCGCACCGCTGGGTGCGAATGAAAGCATATTGCTCTCCTGTTTCAACACCCTCTGCAAGGACGCGCTGCTTCAGATTGCGGCCCATGCCGATAACAGCACTGATGACTGTTGCATTCTCGGCATCTGCAGAAAAACCATCAATAAATGATCGATCAATTTTCAAGGTATCCACGGGAAATTTTTTCAGATAGCTCAAACTGGAATATCCTGCACCAAAATCGTCGATTGCCAATTGCAATCCAATGGCCTTCAAGGATTCCAGCAATTTTACAGAAAATTCTGCATCGCGCATCAGAATTGTTTCAGTAAATTCCATTTCAAGGTAATAGGGAGGCAAGCCTGTATCCTTTAACACCTGATTAACACCAGCAATAAAATTTTTATTTTTTAATTCTGATGCTGAAATATTGATGGCGACAGGAACAATCTGCAGACCAGCATTGAGCCAGTTGCGAAACTGCTGACAAGCCTGCTGCAGTACCCAGGCCCCTATAGGGATCATCAGCCCGCACTCTTCTGCAACCGTCAAAAAATCTGCCGGATAGAGTAGCCCAAGAGTAGGATGTTGCCAGCGCAGGAATGCCTCTGCACCCATAACGCGATCAGATAAAATATCGACCTTCGGCTGGTAGTGAAGCACAAACTCCTTTTGCTTGTTCGCACGGCGCAAACCGGCTTCGATAAACGAGCGCTGCACTGCGCGCGCATTCATTTCAGCTTTGAAAAACTGTAGGTTGTTGCGGCCAATGGCCTTGGCATGGTACATGGCGGCATCTGCATTTTGCATCAGCAATTCGGCTGTAGTACCGTCTGCGGGATAAATACTGATACCTATGCTCAAGGTAATGTGCAACTCATGAATGTCAATCATATGCGGCAGGGAAAAGCTGGCAAGCAGTTTCTCTGCGGTAAAACTGGCATCCTCTGGCCGCTCTATCTCAGTCAGCAAAATGACAAATTCATCGCCACCCTGGCGGCAGACGGTATCACTGGCGCGGACACAGCTTACCAGGCGCTCGGCAACGGATTTTAACAATTCATCACCGACTGCATGGCCGAGGGAATCGTTAATATGCTTGAATCTGTCCAAATCCAGAAACAGCAGTGCAACCTGTTTATGGCTGCGATAAGCCATGGTCATGGCCTGCGACAGGCGCTCGGTCAGCAACAGCCGGTTTGGCAGTCCCGTGAGCGTATCGTGCTGCGCAAGATAAGCCATTTTTGAAGCTATAAGGCGCGATTCAGAGATGTCTCGAAAAACAATAATCCCCCCCAGCACACAAGTTTCATTATTGCGGATAGGGGTACTGAAGCCTTCGATGATATATTCAGATCCCCTATTGCAGAGCAGCAGGGTATTGATAGCGAGGGTTATGCGTCTGTTTTCGGCTATGGCTCGCAATATTGGATTCTCCGAAACCTGCCGGGTGCTGCTCTCGACAATGCTGAACACCTCCTCAAGGGGTTTGCCGAAGGCTTCTTCCGTTGTCCAGCCCGTCATTGCCTCTGCGGTTGAATTCAAATAGTCGACACGACCCATGACATCGGTAACCAAGACTGCGTCTGCCAGCGCATTAAATGTTGCCTGCGCCCGCCTCTTCTCGTCGCAGAGCTCAGTTTCAATCGCCTGCACAACCAGTCTGTTCATTTTTCGCTCTGCCAGTGAGCGCAGGGCTCGCGGCAACCAATAGCTGTCAATATGATCTTTGCAGATACAGTCGTGAGCACCGCGCACCATCGCGCGATGAATAAATTCTTCTGTGCAATCACGACAGAGCAATAAAATAAGCACATTGGGGACCGCATGCAGCAGCAAATCAATTGCCAGAAAATCATCCGCAAACATTTTTTCCGGTGAAGGGGGATCTAGCAATACAACTTCAATCTGCGACTTGCGGGCAGAATTTAAGCAAATCAGTGCATCAGTCAAATTTCGCACCCACTCAATTTTAAAAGAGCTGTCCTTATGATTGGCAAGTGCTTTATGAATATGCCTGGAATAGACTGGATCCTCTTCGATGAGAAGAATATTGGTCTGAATGGTATATGGCATGGATGTCCCTCAATATTTTTGTTCCAGACACACAGGATAAAACTGTTTGTGCCCCCACTGCAGCGGGCAATGAAAAAAGAGATAAAATCTATTGGTAAGTCCGAATTGCTCTTGCTGGCCCCTTGTATTGCTGCCGAGAGAAGCGCTCACTCGGACCAGAGCTTTATGGGCTCACTCGGACCAGAGCTTTATGGGCTCACTCAGACCAGAGCTTTATGGATAGGGTCGAAAAACTGGACACCAAAATACGTGGCAAACCGATCGACAAAACAAAAATCAGACAATCCCTGCAAAACGCTACAACACAAAGGTGGAATGTGTAAAAGACACCAAGCCATTTATACTTATTATTAATACCAGAATAACACCATCGCAACTGCCTTATTCTGACTGCCAAAAGTACAAAAATATCAAAAAGCCCAGCCTACCTACCTGCCCCAACAACATCAGTGCGCTGACACACAGACAAGCCTCTTCTTTTTTTGATCCAGGCCAAGCTGCGCGTCAAGATCAGGCGGAAAAGCCAAACGCGACAGAGCGACTGACAGGCTCTTGAATATTGAGAGACTACACCCGCGCAATGATTTGTTTTTTTAATTTCAGCTCAATCTGGATACTGACCACGCAGAGATAAAAGCGATTTCCCTCGAGACAATGAGAGAAAACGGTTTGAAAACAGCGAATTATTATAAAAATCAATCATAAAAAATAAATCTAATTATAGGTGTTCATGTACCATAAAAAACTAAAGTCCCAATAGCCAAAATGTCGCAATTAGCTATACTATCAATCAAGGTGCTCGCAGCGCTGAAATTGTAACGGTAAGACCCTAAGAGCACCTATGTCGGCGCTCCTTAAATTCTGGCGTGAAAACCAAGAATTTACCCAACAACCCCAGCCTGCGAGCACCCGTTTTATTTTCTGATATTCTGCCGATAATCTTTTATACTGCCGCACACTCTCTTTCTGCCGCCGTATAATCTATGACTGATGACATCCCCTGTTCGCAGCCGCTTGATACAATAGCCTCACCCAAGACCATGACCACTCCCGACAGGCTCGAATCCTATCGCCAACAGCATAAACTGCGTTTAAGTTATATGCCTTGGCTGTACGCCCGCTTAAAACCTGCCCATCGGCAATGGGCTGAAGCCTGGCAAATGCAAGTGCAGGATTATCTGCAGGCCATGGAAACCATCCAGATAGGTAAAAATTGCTTTATTGCTCCTGAGGCCAAACTCTTTGCCGAGCCGGGGCGCGCCATTATTATTGGCGATAATTCCTTTATTGCCGCCGATGCCGTTATTCATGGGCCTGTCACCCTGGGGGAATCTGTCTCCATCAATCACCATGTGACCATGGATGGCGGCAGCAGAGGAATTAGTATTGGCAACAATACCCGTGTAGCAGCTTATTGCCAGCTCTATGCATTTAACCACGGCATGCTGGCGGAGCAATTAATCAGCGAGCAGGCCACGCAATCGCGCGGAATTCAGATAGGAAATGATGTCTGGCTGGGAGCCAATGTGGGCGTTGTCGATGGTGTGACTATTGGCGATCATGCAGTCATTGGCATGGGCAGCCAGGTGGTGCGGGATATTGGCGAATATGTGATAGCCGCAGGCAACCCCGCTCGGCCAATAGGCGATAGACGAGAGAAAAAATAATCTTTTGCCAGCATCATTAGACTCTTTTTCAGAGGACAAAGACCCTTGCCAATGCAACCTACCCTCACCTGTCAAAAAATCATTGCCGACATCTATAGCCGCGAATCGCGCCGTGTACTGGCGACATTGATTCGCCTGCTGGGCGATTTTGACCTGGCGGAGGAAGCGCTGCATGAAGCCTTTGCGGCAGCGCTGGCGCAATGGCCGGGCGAAGGCATTCCAGCCAATCCCCGCGCCTGGCTGGTTTCCGCAGGACGCTTCAAAGCCATTGATCAGTTGCGCCGCAGGGCGCGCTTCAACACGTCCCTTCTGCATATTGCTGAAGGGCTGGAGGAGGCTATAACCGACAGTGAGGAATGGGGCGAAGATAGTGTTGAGGATGATCAGCTGCGCCTGATCTTTACCTGCTGCCATCCGGGCCTCTCGCCAGAAGCACAGTTGGCGCTGACGCTGCGCGAGGTCTGCGGCCTGACCACCGAGGCAATAGCCCGGGCCTTCCTGGTATCGCCCAGCACTATCGCCCAGCGTATAGTTCGCTCCAAAGCCAAAATACGCGATGCCGCTATTCCCTACGAAGTGCCCACCCGCGAGCAATTGCCCGAACGGTTGGATGCCCTGCTGCAGGTCATTTACCTGCTGTTTAATGAAGGCTATTCCGCCTCCTCGGGCGAAGCCTTGACTCGCCAACCCCTCAGTCGCGAGGCGATTCGTCTCGGCAGGCTGCTGCGCGAGCTGATGCCGCAGACCGAGGTGCTGGGGTTGCTGGCGCTTATGCTATTGCAAGACGCCCGCAGTGCCGCGCGCAGCGATGACCAGGGCGAGCTGATCACGCTTGAAAATCAGGACCGCAGCCTGTGGAACCACAGCCAGATTGCCGAGGGTTCAGAAATCATTCAGCAGGCACTGCGTCAAAACCACATCGGCAGCTACAGCCTGCAAGCGGCAATAGCCGTTGTGCATGCAACGGCTGCCCACTACAGCGACACTGATTGGAATGAAATCCTGAGCCTGTATGATTTATTGCTTCGTTTGCACCCCTCACCCGTCGTGGAACTCAATCGCGCTGTAGCTGTGGCTATGCGCGACGGTGCGGCCATGGGCCTTAAGCAGGTTCTCAGCATTCTCCAGCGGGGTGATTTATCCGACTATTATCTGGCCCATGCCGCCTGTGCTGATTTTCATGCCAGACTGGGACAAATAGCAGAGGCCAAAGCTGCCTACGAAAAAGCATTGAGCCTAACTCAACAAGAGCCGGAACAGCGCTTTCTGCGCAACAAGATTGCCCAGTTGTAAAGTTAACACCTCCCTGGCCTTCACAATTTTTATATAAAAATATCTTTTTTTTACCTAGTATGTCGATTTCGCCATTTCTCGCTCGACTATTGGTAAAGACAACTATTGTGGAGGCTGATGTCATGCAAAAAATAACGCCATTTTTGTGGTTTGACGATAATGCCGAAGAGGCGATGAACTTTTATATTTCCCTCTTTAAAAATTCCAGGGTGATCAACACTACCCAACACGCAGGCAAAGTCATGTCAGTCACATTCCAGCTCGACGGCCAGCAATTTCACGCACTCAATGGTGGGCCGCATTTTGCTTTTACGCCCGCTATCTCACTGTTTGTCAATTGTGAAACCCAGGCTGAAGTCGATCGCCTGTGGGATGGCCTCTCCGCTGGCGGTGAAAAATCCCGCTGCGGCTGGCTCAAAGACAAATTTGGCCTGTCCTGGCAAATTATTCCCGCGCACCTGGGCAAATTCCTCGATGACCCAGATCCGGAAAAATCACAGCGGGTAATGCAAGCCATGCTGGCGATGAGCAAAATAGAGATACAGGCATTGCAGGATGCCTATAACAATGAGAGCCGGTCTGTCGACGGCATTACCCAATAGGGAGTCGGACTATGAAATACACAGGCAGTTGCCATTGTGGAAATATTACCTTTGCCGTGGAGGGCGAGTTGAATCGTGTGCTCGCCTGCAATTGTTCAATTTGCCAGCGCAAAGGCACACTCTTGTGGTTTGTGCCAAGCGTGCAGTTCACTTTGCAAAGCTCGCGCGAGCACATCACTACCTACACATTTAACACCCATGTGATCAAACATCAATTTTGTTCGACCTGCGGCGTACAACCCTTTGGTGAAGGCATAGACCCACAGGGCAATACAATGGTGGCGGTCAATGCGCGCTGCCTGGAAAATATTGATCCCCTGGCAATTCCCGTGGATTACTACGATGGCAAATCCGTTTAATTTATTCTGGAGATAATGATGAGCACAAAAATTTTCGTTAACCTGCCGGTCAAGGACCTGCAAAAATCCAAACATTTTTTCAGCCAGCTAGGCTACAGCTTCAACCCCCAATTCAGCGATGAAAATGCCGCGTGCATGGTGATCAGTGAAACCATCTATACCATGCTACTGGTTAAACCCATGTTTCAAAGCTTTACCAACAAGCCCGTTGCCGATGCCAAACAGACAACCGAGGTGTTGCTCTGCCTATCCTGTGACAGTCGCGCAGCTGTGGATGAGATGGTAAAAAAAGCCGTCGCCGCTGGTGGAGCGATTTACAAGGAGCCACAAGATCACGGCTTTATGTATGGCCATAGCTTTGAAGACCTGGATGGTCACCAGTGGGAACTGGTGTATATGGAACCCAATGCCACCCCTCATGCATAAGAACACAGGATCAATTCAACCATGGGATTATTTTTTATAGCCTTCTTGCAATCCTGCTGATTATTGTCGCACTGGCAGCCAGCAAACCCAATCACTTCCGCATAGAGCGCGAGATAAAAATCCAGGCCCCGGCCAGCGAAATATTTCCACTGGTCAATGATTTTCACCAGTGGCTGCGATGGTCTCCCTGGGAAAAAATAGATCCTGCACTCAAACGGCAATACACGGGTGCCACTAAAGGCATCGGCAGTGTCTATGAATGGCAGGGCAATAAAAATGTCGGAGAAGGCCGGATGGAAATTATTGGGGAAAAGCCTCTTGGACACATTCTCATTCAATTGGATTTTATTGCCCCCTTTGCCTGCAACAACCAGGCTGAGTTTACTTTTTCGAGTGAAGGCGACTCGACCCGCGTGAACTGGGCTATGAGCGGACCCAATCGCTTTATGGGAAAACTTATGAGCGTCTTCTGCAATATGGATAAAATGGTTGGCAAAAATTTTGAAGTCGGGCTCGCCAATTTAAAAAGCCAGGCGGAGTCGCTGCCCACACAGAGGATCAGCTCATGAAATATCTCTGCCTGGTGTATTACGACGAGAAAATCATTAATGCCATGGACCAAGCCGAGTGGCAGGCATTAAATGAAGAGTGTGTCGCCTGCGGGGAAGACCTGAGCCGCAGCGGCCATATGCTTGGCGGCAACGCATTGCATTCCAGCACTACGGCAACAAGCCTGCGGGTGCGCAATGGCAAAACCTTGATTACCGATGGCCCCTTTGCCGAAACCAAAGAACAGCTGGCGGGCTACTATCTACTGGAAGCGCGGGATTTGAATGAGGCCATTCAGTTGGTTGGCAAAATACCGCCAGCGCGACTAGGATGCGTGGAGATAAGACCGGTGCGCGAATTAGACCCGCAGAAGGACGAACGCCGTTAATTTACCGAGGAGCCATTATGAACTCGTTACCCATACCCCATTTTGTCGATTCCGATCCACTGCTGATCGCTGTTTGCGCGAGCCTATGAATGGAAATAGCGCGCAATCCATTCCTTTATTATGGCAAAAATTTGCTCCCTTTATAGGCACAACGCCACATCAGCTTGGGCGCAATTGCTTTGGCTTGTGCGCACCCAGCGATGCATCCCAGAATCACTTTTACTATTTGGCGGGCGTTGAAGTCTCTGACTTTGACAAGTTACCACCTGCACTCAGCCCCGTCATTTTGCCCTCACAACGCTATGCTGTATTTCCCCATGAATCTCATGTGTCGCGCATCAAGGAGACCATTGATGCAGCATTTGACCAATGGCTGCCAAACAGCGGGTATAACCATGCCAAGCAATCGCTGCATTTTTTTGAGCGTTATAGCGAGAGCTATGATCCTGAGACAGGCTATGGAGGAACTGAGATCTGGCTACCGGTGAGCAAGAGCTCACAATAAAGCCAGAAAGCCCTTGAGCAATAGGCGTTACGCACGTAAACTGGCGCCACTCTCTCGGGGGAGTAATCTGCTGACCGCACAATTCCTGGTGAATTGGATAGCGTCAGGGCTGTTGTCAACATACTTGCTCTCATAGCATGGCAACAGCGTCCACAGGCTTTCCTGTGGATTGATGAGACCTGAGGTATAGCTACTGCCTTTGGCGGGACGGTGGCCATACCTCTGGTTTTTACTTCCCGCCGGTATTTTTTATGGAAGCCTTCCTCAGCTCTACCCTCGCCGTTGCCATAGCCGAAATTGGCGATAAAACCCAACTGCTCGCACTTTTCCTGGTCAGTCGCTATGGCAGGCCTTATAGCATCAGTCTGGGTGTTTTACTGGCCACCCTGCTGAACCATGCCCTTTCCGCCTGGTTTGGTGCATGGCTGGGGGAAAAACTCCCTGCGGAATATATCCCCTGGATTATCAGCGCCAGTTTTATCGGCGTGGCCATCTGGCTGCTGGTTCCCGATAAAGAGGATGATGAGCTGGGCAAATTGAGCCAGTTCGGACCGCTAATGGCCACTTGCATCCTGTTTTTCCTGGCGGAGATAGGCGATAAAACCCAAATTGCCACAGTGATTCTCGCCGCCCAATATTCATCCACCTTCTGGGTTATAGCGGGCACCACCCTGGGGATGCTGATTGCCAATATTCCCATTATTTTTGCCGGCAAATGGCTGATGCAAAGGATACCTATGGCGCTAGCGCGAAAATGTGCATTCGGGCTATTTATAACGCTGGCTGTGATTACCCTATTGCGAATATAACCAAGTTGGCAGGGAATGGATGCCCAACCTTTAGCAAAACGCAGGGATTTGATCAGATTTATGGATTCGTATGCCAGTTGGATTGACGAATAAAAAATAACCTCAGTTAGCTCTGGCAAGTCGCGGCAAGTCCCTGTAGTATGCCGCCCCGATGTGCTTAGGTCAGCATCACCCTCCCTTAACTAGCCTATGCTAGCACTTAGCGCTCGCCAGACCTTACCCACACAATTGTCTGGGTGGCCGAGCCGCAGGAAATCATTATGTCTTTCGAATCACTCGGCTTGCGGGCCGATATTTTGCGTGCAATTGCCGATGAAGGCTACAGCAATCCCACCCCTATTCAGCAGCAGGCTATCCCCGCCGTATTAAAAGGCGGCGACATACTGGCCGGAGCGCAAACCGGCACAGGTAAAACCGCAGGCTTTACCCTGCCCCTGCTGGAAAAACTGAGCCAGACCACCAAGCTACAGAGTGGCCGCCGCCCGGTGCGCGCCCTGATCCTCACGCCAACCCGCGAACTTGCCGCCCAGGTATTTGAAAGTGTGCGCAACTACGGCAAATACCTACCCCTGCGCTCCACGGTTGTCTTCGGCGGTGTAAGTATCAACCCGCAAATGATGAAGCTGCGCGGCGGTGTCGATATTCTCGTTGCTACACCCGGCCGCCTGCTCGACCTGGTCAGCCAGAATGCGCTCAACCTTAAAGAAGTGGAAGTTCTGGTGCTCGATGAAGCTGACCGCATGCTCGATATGGGCTTTATCCACGACATCAAGAAAGTGCTGGCGCTGCTGCCAAAGCAGCGCCAGAACCTGTTGTTTTCGGCAACCTTTTCCAATGAAATTAAAGAGCTGGCCGATCGTCTGCTGAACAAGCCCACGCTGATTGAGGTGGCTCGCCGCAACACCGCATCCGAGCGCGTGACCCAGCGCGTTCACCCGGTAGATCGCAACCGCAAGCGCGAATTGTTATCGCACTTGATCAACCAGGGTGCATGGCAACAGGTTTTGATTTTCACCCGCACCAAACACGGGGCCAATCGCCTGACCGAACAATTGGCCGAAGACGGCATTGGCGCGGCCGCCATCCATGGCAACAAAAGCCAGGGGGCGCGCACCAAAGCACTGGACGATTTCAAGCGCGGAAAAATTCGTGCCTTGGTGGCCACCGATATAGCCGCTCGCGGGATTGATATAGATCAGCTGCCGCATGTAGTGAACTATGAATTGCCGAATGTACCGGAAGATTATGTACACCGCATTGGCCGCACTGGCCGCGCCGACAGTGAGGGTGTTGCCCTCTCGCTGGTCTGCATTGACGAGCAAAAATTTCTGCAGGATATCGAAAAGCTGATCAAGCGCGATATTGATAAGGAAGTGATTGCCGGTTTTGAACCCGACCCCACTATCCTTCCCGAGCCTATAGTGCTGGGCCGCAATATGACGATTGGCAGGAACAACGGCGCAGGTGGCAACGGCAGAAACGGCGGCAATAGACCTGCTTTCGGCGCAAAACCAAAACCGGGCCAGGCAAATTCCGCAAAAAAACCAGGGAGCAATTCGCACCAGGGTGCAGCCAAGTCTGGCAATAGTTCGGGCAACAGTAAACCCAGTGGCAATAGTGCTCCGCGCAGAAATGCAGGCAATGGCAGGCGATCCGAAAGCAAGACTTATTAAGTTCTGCAGGATATAGCTAAAAAAAAATCCCGGCTAAACACCGGGATTTTTTTTAGGGAATCAGCGTAAACTTATCCGCATCAATATAAGCGGGAAAGTTATTGCGATATTCAGATAATTTCTCTGGATAGAGTTCGAAGACAAAGGCCCCCGTCTCCTGGGTGTGCAGCAACACCTCTCCGGCGGGACCGTAAATGGCTGAGTCACCGGAATAATGCTGGTGCTTTTCATCCATGCCGACACGATTGACACCCACCACATAACTCAGATTTTCAATCGCCCTGGCCTGCAGCAGGCGATTCCAGTGCAGACTGCGCGCACTCGGCCAGTTGGCCACATAAATCGCCAGATCATAATCGTTGCAGTTGCGACTCCACACCGGAAAACGCAGATCGTAGCAAATCAAGGGCAACACTCTCCAGCCTTTCACTTCGACCAGCAGTCGCTCGCTGCCGCAGGCATAGCGCTCGTGCTCGCCCGCCATGCGGAACAAGTGCCGCTTATCGTAATGTGCGTAACTGCCATCGGGACGCATCCACACCAGGCGATTGAAATGCTGGTCACCCTCGCGCACCACCAGGCTACCGGTCACCACCGCCTGCAATTGTTGAGCCTGCTGCGCCATCCACTGATAGGCTTCACCCTCCACCTGCTCGGCATAATTGCGGGCATTGCTGCAAAAACCTGTGGTAAACACCTCTGGTAACACCACCAGATCACAACCGCGCAAATGGCTCATGGCCTTGGCAAAGGTGGTGAGATTGTGACGAGGATTATTGGGAACTATTTCCTGTTGGAGCAAAGCAATCGTTAAATTCTGCATAACCATTACTCTTGAGAATGTGTGCGCACTTGGTTTAAATGTAGTCCAAAATAGATAATAACGAAAGCACAAAATACCGCCGCGGCAGCCAGTAAAAAAGTCTCATGAAAATAACTGTCCCACAGGATACCGCTGACCAATGCTCCTGCTGCCCCACCAAGTCCATAACTGAGGGAGCTGTAAAGTGCCTGTCCCTGTCCCTGACAGGAACCGCTAAACTGGGTGCGCACAATTTCTATGGCTACCGCATGGGCCACGCCAAAACTAAACGCATGTAATAATTGCGCAAATAACAATAGCCAGAACCACTCGGCGCAATAGCCAATCAGGCACCAGCGCACAGCCGTGAGCAAAAAAGTGGTCAATAACAGAGTGCGCAGTGTAAAACTCTGCATCAGCCTGGGCATAACCAGAAATACCGCCACCTCCGCAAGTACACCCAGAGCCCACAATAAACCTGTAGCGGTGCTGCTGTAGTGATAATTTTCCTGCAGATAAAGGCTATAGAATGTGTAATAAGGGCCGTGACTGAATTGCAGCAGAAAGCTGGCCAGTAAAAAGCAGAGCATAAAAGGCTGACATAAGAGACTTAAAAAACCCTTCGTTTGCTGCGTCGGCTTGAACACTTTCGCCTCTGCAAAGCTCAGGCTCGACAACAAGATCAGCAACAGAAAAGTAAAAATTGCCACTGGCAAAAAACGAACCGACATATAGTCAAACAGCAAACCCAATCCCACCACTGCGGCGATAAATCCCAGCGAACCCCACAGGCGAATCTGGCTGTAACGCTGGTACTGGCCAGAGAGATACGACAGGGTAATAACTTCAAATTGCGGCAGCACTGCATGCCAGAAAAAGGTATAGCAGCTGATAACCAGCAGCAGCCAGGAGTAGCGCTGATCGATAAAGACCCCCGCAAACAACACACAGGCTGTGGCACTGCCCAGGCGGATGATGTGCAAGCGCTGCTGGGTTCTATCGGCCAGCCAGCCCCAGAAGTTGGGGGCAATTATGCGCGTGCCGAGAATAATGGAACTGATAATGCCGACATCCTGCGAGCTGTATCCCAGGGACTTTAAGTAAACGCCCCAATAGGGCGTCAAAGCACCGACCACAGCAAAGTAGAAAAAGTAGAAACTGGATAAACGCCAGTAGGGAAGAGAATGTGAAGAGTCAGGCATAAGAGTTATTTATTGAGAGCCAGAGCCTGTTGATAATCGACGTGGGCACCAGTATTGCAGCAATCAGATTCCGTAATCGCGTTCAACTTTTGCGATTCTGGTTTTGAATGATGAATACCACTTAGTGTGTCCCAGCTTTTGCGTCTGCAAATGTTCAGCGTTGGCCTTCCAGTCTTTGATTGATTGCAGATCGCACCAATAGGAGATAGTAATACCCAGATCTTCACGCACCGATTCAACCCCAAGGAAACCTGGTTGCAGCGCAGCCAGCTCCATCATGCGCGCCGCGACTTCACTATACCCCTCATCCACCTGGGTACGATGATTTGAAAAAATCACCGCGTAATAAGGGGGTTCAGGTGTATTGGCAATCAGATTCACGGCCGCCTCCTGAGGATAGTGAATAATTATTGTTTTACGCTGGCAGGAATCACCGGAACAGAATGATGCACTCCACCATTCTGCCCGCGCTGACGCAGCATATGGTCCATCAGCACAAGCGCCAGCATAGCCTCGGCAATGGGTGTTGCACGAATGCCCACGCAGGGGTCGTGACGACCTTTGGTAATCACCTCTACAGGATTGCCATGGACATCCACGCTGCGACCGGGAATATGCAAACTTGAAGTGGGCTTCAGGGCGATATTGGCAATAATATCCTGGCCCGAAGAAATGCCGCCGAGGATACCGCCGGCATTGTTGGAGAGAAAACCCTCAGGCGTTATTTCATCGCGATGCCTGCTGCCGCGCTGATCAACCACCGCAAAACCCTCGCCAATCTCCACACCTTTTACCGCATTGATGCTCATCAAGGCATGGGCAATTTCTGCATCAAGGCGATCAAAGATAGGCTCGCCCAAACCCGGCGGCACATTGGTGGCCACCACGGTTATCTTTGCACCAATCGAATCGCCCTCTTTATTGAGCGCCTGCATAAAGGCTTCCATCTCGGGAACCTTGCTGGCATCGGGGCAAAAGAAAGGATTCTGTTCTACTTGATCCCAATCGACCGTTTCGATTTTAATCGGGCCCAACTGCGATAGATAACCGCGCACTTCAATACCGTAAAAATCCTTTAAATATTTTTTTGCCACCGACCCTGCGGCCACGCGCATGGCGGTTTCGCGCGCAGACGAGCGACCGCCACCGCGATAGTCACGCACACCGTACTTTTGCATATAGGTGTAGTCGGCGTGAGCCGGACGAAATTGATCCTTGATATTGGAGTAATCTTTCGAGCGTTGATCAGTGTTTTCGATAATCATCCCAATGGGTGTGCCTGTGGTCTTGCCTTCGAACACACCGGATAGAATTTTCACGCAATCATCTTCGCGGCGCTGGGTGGTATAGCGCGAGGTGCCCGGCTTGTGCCTGTCCAGGTCGATCTGGATATCTGCCTCAGTCAACTCAAGCCCCGGTGGGCAGCCATCGACAATGCAGCCCAATGCGAGGCCGTGGCTCTCGCCAAACGAAGTGACCGTAAACAATTTACCGTAAGTATTGCCAGACATAGGAATCTCTAGGGTTCAAAGTAAAAAAGTGCAGCGAGTATACGCGAGATAAACAACTCCTGCACTTAGAGCAGGCCCGCCTTGCGCGCAGCGATTAAATCTTGAGCAGCCAGCAGGAATACCCCATGGCCGCCGCGCTCAAATTCAACCCAGGTGAATGCCAGACTTGGGTAAGCGGCCTCAAGGGCGACCCAGGAATTGCCCACCTCTACCACCAGTATGCCATCGGGCGTCAGGTAATCGCTGGCCTCGCGCAACAGGCGGCGAGTAAAATCCAAACCATCATCACCCGACCCCAAACCTATCTCCGGCTCCGCGTGATATTCATCCGGCATGCTGGCCAGATCTTCGGCATCCACGTAGGGCGGATTAGATACTATAAGATCAAATTTTTGCCCTTGCAGGCCGGCGAACAAATCGGATTGCAGTGCAAATACCCTATCCTGCAAGCCGTGCAGCTGGATATTTTCCTCGGCTACCGCCAGGGCATCATAGGAGATATCCGAGAGCTGGACTTCGGCCTCGGGGAAATAGTGAGCGCAGGCGATGCCTATGCAGCCGCTGCCCGTACAGAGATCGAGGATTCGGCCAGGCTCGCGCTTTAGCCAGGGCGCAAAATGCTGCTGGATCAACTCGGCTAGGGGCGACCTGGGCACCAGGACCCGTTCGTCCACATGAAAACATAGGCCGGCAAACCAGGCCTGGCCGGTAATATAGGCGGCCGGAATACGCTCCTGGATACGGCGCTGGAGATTTTCCAGCACCCGCTCGCGCTCGCTGCGAGTCAGCCGCGCACCCAGCCACTCGTCGCCGAGCGGCGGCAGCAGATGTATGGCATGCAGCACTAGTTGTTCCGCCTCATCCCAGGCATTGTCGGTGCCGTGGCCGAAATACAACGAAGCTCCGGTAAACTCACTGGCCCCCCAGCGGATATAGTCGCCCAGGGTTAAAAGCTCATCGATAATAGAGGTGGTATTCGACATAAAGGATTCTCACTGAGATAGGCCGCCATTCTACCCAATCGCGCTCTGCTGAACCTCAATTTTACTGAAAATCGGCAAATAATTACCATTTTACAAAATCCCATTCGTACAAAATCCCTTAACAAGGTAGACTGCGCGCTCAATTGGGAAGCGCTTTTTCCTCCGCAAATAGCGCCCCCAGGATGACGATTTGAGGAGCCCCCATGAAAGAACATTTTGCGAATATCATCGCTGGCGTTGGCGAAGACTTAACCCGCCCCGGCCTGGCAGATACTCCAGAGCGCGCCGCCAAGGCATTTCAATTTTTGACCCGCGGCTACAACCAGACCCTGGAAGAAATCGTCAACGGCGCCCTCTTCCCGTCTGATTCCAATGAAATGATTATCGTAAAAGATATAGAGCTCTACTCCCTCTGCGAACACCACTTGCTGCCCTTTATCGGTAAGACTCATGTGGCCTATATCCCCACCGGACAGGTGCTCGGGCTATCCAAGATCGCACGCATAGTCGATATGTTCGCGCGCCGCCTGCAGATCCAGGAGCAACTCACTACCCAGATCGCCGAATCGATCCAGCAGATCACCGGTGCAACCGGCGTGGGCGTAATTATTGAAGCCAAGCATATGTGCATGATGATGCGCGGTGTGGAAAAGCAAAATTCGTCGATGAAAACCTCAGCGATGCTGGGAACTTTCCGCAGCAATCAGGCTACGCGAATGGAGTTTTTGTCGCTGGTGAAATAGTTTGATAAGTTGTACGCGAGGATAATTCATAAACTAACGGATAAAAAATAATTATTTGTTATCCGTTTTTCCTTACCAAAAGCCATTTAGTCATTCAACTCTGATCCGCAAAAAACTCATCCAAAATCGCCGCAACCTCATCCACTTCCTGCTCCATATGCAAATGATGATTGCCCGCTATAACACAGGTATCTATCTGCGGAAATCTTTCGAGATAGGTGCGAAAATTGGGGTAGAGTTTTGGCAACCCTTCTTCACCCAGAATCAATTTTATCGGTGCCTTTATATTGCCTACAAACGCCGCCATTTGCTCCGGCAGCAATTTCACTGCGGAGGCGGCAAACAGGCGCGGATCTGTGCTCCAGCTAAAGCCTCCATCAATGGCTTTAAGGCCGCGCTCGGTAAGCGCTTTGGCAGACACATTGCTCAAGGGGAACATGCCATTTTCGCGAGCGGTTACAGCGGCCTCTTTATCGCGGTAAAGTGTCAGCGGCTTGGTGGTCTGCACATTGACGCTGCGAATTGAAAGCGCCAATTGCCTGGGGGCATCTTCGGGCTTGCAGACCTCTGGCAAAATGCCCTCTATCAAAGCAAGATGACTGATTCGCTCGGGGAAAGTACCAGCTGCAATAGCGGAAATAATACCGCCACGCGAGTGGCCCAGGAGTGCAAATCTCTGCCAGCCCAGGGCATCTGCTATGGCAAAAATCTCTCCAACATCTTCCCAAATATTATAGGGACCGGGACCGCGCCTATGGCCGCTCTGACCGTGCCCAGCCAAATCGACCGCGACCAGATGGACATTGTTTAACTTTGGGCTCAACACTGAAAAACTGGCTGAGTTATCCAACCAGCCATGCAGAGCCAGCACCGGCAACTGCCCTTCCCGGCCCCACTCCTGCGCTGCAAACTCCAGTCCGGCGACAGCAAAAATTCTTTGTTTTGGCTTATCCATGACTATGCCTCAACCAGCGCAATGTGCCCATATTTTTTGCCGCAACTTCATAATCAATACAGGCCAGCGAACTGGTATTCATTTCATGGAAGCCGGTGTAGCTACCGCAGAACAAATCGATAAACTGCCCAACCAAGGGTTGATGACTAACCAACAAGATAGCCTCGCCACCCTCTTTCTGCAGGGCGTTGAACAAATCTTGCGGGTTTGCCTCGGGCACTATCAAATCCGTGGTGTGCAGGGAAAAATTAACCGCGATTCTTTCCATTTCATCACAGACAATTTTTGCTGTCTGCTGCGCGCGGACCAGGGGACTGACCCACACTTTTTGCACTTGCTGCAAATCTGCCAGTGAAGCTGCCGCACTGGCAGCCACATCGCGACGCCCCTGCAAAGTCAGATTGCGCGCTTCATCGGTTGTTCGCTGTGCTTCCGCCTGGCCATGACGCAAAATAAAAAGTTGCATGGAATATCCTAAAAAAGTGCCTGTGATCACAAACTATTTTTGCTCAGCCGCTGGTGCAATCTCTTCACTGACATCCTGTGCCTGTGGCCAATCGGCAAAAGGGAAAGGCTTTTCCTCGCTCGCATAAGTCAAAAATTTCAACGTATCGAAGATATAAACAGACAAACCATAACCCAATTTCCGCAAATTGGAATTGTCTGCGCCGGTGATCAGCGAGAAAATAAATTGCACTATCACCAGCAGCCACATGACAATGCTGGCAACTTGCAATACAGCGGCGAACAGCAGCATAAAAACCAGACGCAACCAATGCTTGCTGGACTGTAAATTGGATTTGATTTGATCATTGTTCATAATGAAAGTCTCTTTAAACCGGTAAATGTGAGTCAATTACACTTGCAGATAATCCACATCGGTATTTTGCTCGCCCATCATCAGGCCACGCGCCACTTCGGCGATGGATTTTTTCTCAAAAAGTACA
The DNA here is from genome assembly GCA_035565295.1 of Cellvibrio sp. Lineage (GTDB taxonomy): Bacteria > Pseudomonadota > Gammaproteobacteria > Pseudomonadales > Cellvibrionaceae > Cellvibrio. The sequence continues at coordinate 46,854 of DATMSP010000003.1, forward strand.
CCGTGCAAACCTGAAACCAGCGGCATATATACCCCCAACTCATCAGCCTTTTGCTTGACCTGCTTAAGGGCATTCACACCTTCTGCCACCTGCCCCAAACTCGCCACTATCTCCTCAAGCTGTTTGCCCTGTCCCAGGGCAAAACCCACGCGGTAGTTGCGACTGAGATCCGAAGTACAGGTTAAAATGAGATCACCCACGCCCGCGAGCCCGAGAAAGGTCATAGGGTTAGCGCCCATCACATGGGCAAAGCGTCCCATTTCCGCCAGGCTTCGGGTCAATAGCATCGCCTGGGTATTTTGCCCTGCCCCCAAGGCGGCAGCCATACCACAAATAATAGCGTAAATATTCTTTAAAGCGCCGCCTAATTCAACACCGTAACGGTCATGATTGGCATAGACCCGGAAAGTCTCGGAGCAGAGGGTTTGCTGTACGCAACTGATTACCCGTTCATCATCACTGGCAATCACGCTGCCGGTCTGCTGCTGCTTCACAATTTCCTTTGCAAAGTTGGGCCCGCTCAACACACCTATAGGGTGGTCAGGTAGCTCCTGCTCCAAAATCTGGCTCATCAGGGTAAAACCCTCCGGCTCTATACCTTTGGCGGTACTGATCACTATGGCATTGGGGCGCAGCAAGGGTTTGATAAGGCGCGCAACCTGGCGAAACGAGTGCGTGGGTATGGAAATAAAAACCAGGTCGCTCTCGGCGACGGCCAGGGTCAAATTTGCGGTAATGAGCAGATTGTCTGCCAGGCGATATCCCGGCAAGTAATGTATATTCTCGCGCGCCTCCTGGCAGGCTTTGGCACGCTCTTCAGAGCGCATCCAAAGATAGGTGGTGTGCTGATTGTGGGCAATAATGTTGGCTATAGCCGTTCCAAAACTTCCACCGCCCAAAACGGCGACTGTCAAACCTGGCTGCATAGAAAAAACCTGATTAAAAGTAAGCAAATTTTTGCAAATTTTTGTTGTATTTTGTAAAAAAATTTTGTTGGGAAAAATAAATTAGGGAAATATGGCGTGTAAATTATAATTTAAAACTGTCCACATTTTCTGTGGATAACTTGGTGGATAGTTTTTCTGAAGCGGGGCCAAACCCTTATAAAATCTGACAACCCCTCACTTTGACCAATTTTTAACCTAACAATAAATATGCTTATTTATCAACATGTTAGATTATTCCATAAGCATAAATTAACGATTTTCGTACTTTTTTTCGATTTTTTGAGCAGCTCTTCAGCAATGCTCTCTCGGTGTGCATAAAATGTTAGTGATCATTAACCTCAAAGCCTTTGCCGCGATAAAAGTTTTACAATGCAATAGCTTTTACTCTTTTTTCTATATCGCTCAGTAATTAGGCGCACATAAAATTAGCATAAAAAAATTCTTCGCAGGGACGCTACTGGTGAACAAATTTACCGTAGCTGCCATCGGCATAAATCAGTGGTGAAAAGCCAACATCGGCTATTTCCACGCGCTTTATGTGTGCAATAACAATTTGGTGGGTGCCATAGCTGATCAGCATATCGGTTTCACAGAAGAACACTGCCTGGGCGTCAGCGAGATAGGGAGAGGCACTATCGGTAACCCACTGCCCCAGGCTAAAGCGATCCCGCCCCGGCTCGCGTCCGGCACAGAGATCTGACACCGCCTGCTGGCTCTCGCCAAGAATATTGACCGCAAAGACACTGCCCGACCGGGAAAAGTATTCCTGCTGGGAGACCAGTTTATTGATGCACACCAACAGCGAGGGAGGATTGTCGGATACTGAGGTCACAGATGAAGCCGTCATGGCAAAATGCTCGCCGCCAACATCTGCGGAAATAACGCATACGCCAGAGGCTAGACGACGCATTCCCAGCCGCATCTGTTCGCTAATAGATTTCGTTTGCATACCCATCCCCCTGTAAGACCCGCCATTTTGAACAGAGAACTGCCGTGAAACAAGTAAAACTATTCATTTAGGATGTTCTGCGTTCAACTTGAATGCAAATTGGCTAAGCTCTCGAATAATTTGATTTTTTTTCAATTTTACGTTGACGAGCCTGGTGCTCATGGATATTATGCGCACCACTTGAAACGCACTGCTTATCAAGTCTTCGGAGTGTAGCGCAGCCCGGTAGCGCGTCTGCTTTGGGAGCAGAATGTCGGGGGTTCGAATCCCTCCACTCCGACCATATTTAAGAACCTGAATCAGTAAAACTTCCAGTACGCGCCCGTAGCTCAGCTGGATAGAGCACCCGCCTTCTAAGCGGGTGGTCGCAGGTTCGAGCCCTGCCGGGCGCGCCATTTAGTTTCTTATATCTGCAACAAGTTTTAACCGCTACGGTGGCTGTAGCTCAGTCGGTAGAGCCCTGGATTGTGATTCCAGTGGTCGTGGGTTCGATCCCCATCAGCCACCCCATTTCCCTCAAGTATCCCCTTGTAACATTCCCTCGCATCGCAATTTATCACCCTGTACATATCACCCGAAAAATTCGCTGTTTAAATCACCTCTTTTAGTTATAGCACTTGGATAGCCTTACAGGCTGTGTGAAAATACCCGCATTTTTATTTATCCCTCTTTTTAACTGGCATTTTCATGCTTTGGAGATTTCTGTGTCGGCATTAGTATTGGATGGCAAGGCCCTTGCTGCAAAAACTGAACAAGAGTTATCACAACGCGTAACCAGCCTCAAGGCGGCAACCCAGGGGCAAACACCCATTCTCGCCACCATCCTGGTGGGCGATGATCCCGCCTCGGCAACTTATGTCAAAATGAAGGGCAATGCCTGCTCGCGCATTGGTATGGACTCGCTCAAAGTCGAACTGCCCTCCAGCACCACAACCGAGCAATTGCTGAATAAAATTCATGAACTCAACAACAATCCCAATGTGCACGGCATTTTGCTGCAGCACCCGGTTCCCGAGCAGATTGATGAGCGCCTCTGCTTTGACGCTATAAGCGCAACCAAAGATGTCGACGGCGTAACCTGCCTCGGCTTTGGTCGCATGAGCATGGGCGAAGAAGCCTATGGCTGTGCAACTCCGAAAGGGATTATGCGCTTGCTCGAAGCCTACGATATACCGCTGTCGGGCAAACATGCCGTGGTGGTTGGCCGCAGCCCTATCCTGGGCAAACCCATGGCCATGATGCTGCTCAATGCCAATTGCACAGTGACCATTTGCCACTCTCGCACCCAGGGTCTGGCAGCGCTGATCAAGCAGGCCGATATAGTGGTGGGCGCGGTGGGCAAGCCGGAATTTATCAAGGCGGAGTGGATTAAGGACGGCGCGGTTGTCGTTGATGCTGGCTACCACCCTGGCGGTGTGGGCGATATCGAACTGGCCCCACTAGTTGATCGCGTAGCCGCTTATACACCGGTTCCCGGCGGCGTGGGCCCTATGACCATCAACACGCTGATCTATCAAAGTGTTGACTCTGGCGAGAAAAAAATGAAAGCGTTGCTCGACAAATAATGCGCAATACCGCACTGGAAAACAGGCGCTAGCACAGCGCCTGTTTTTATTTATCGCTATGACACTCGATATTATCTATCGTGATCAATTCCTGATCGCCATCAATAAACCCAGTGGCCTGCTGGTGCACCGCAGCGCTATAGATCGCCATGAAACCCGCTTTGCGATGCAGATGCTACGCGACCAGATTGGCCAGCATGTTTTTCCCGTGCATCGCCTCGACAAACCTACCTCAGGTGTTTTGCTATTTGCGTTGAACGCTGAGGCAGCGACGCAAATGGGGAATATCTTTGCCGCCCACCTTGCGCAAAAAACCTATCTGGCAATTGTTCGCGGCCTGGCTCCCGAGGCAATCCTGGTCGACCATCCGCTCAGCGAAGAATTGGATAAGTACACCGATCAAAAGGCATCAAGCAAAGCGGCCCAGCAGGCAATTACGCAGTTTTATCGCCTGGCCGACATCGAACTGCCCTATGCCGTCGATAAATATCCTCAGAGCCGTTACTCCCTGGTGAAATGCCTGCCTCAAACAGGGCGCAAACATCAGATACGCCGCCACCTGAAACATATCAGCCATCCCATCATTGGCGATGCCAAACATGGCAAGGGCAATCACAACCGTTTTTTTCAGCAGCAATTCAATGCCCATAGGTTATTATTGGCCGCGACTGAATTGAGCTTTAGCCATCCGTTCACGCAGCAACCTGTTTTAATCCGCGCGCCCCTGGATAACTGCATGACCCAGCTTATTGAACAATTCGGATGGCGCCCTGCCCTGGCCACACTCTAGACCCAACACTATGCGTATTGATAAATTTATTGGCAATAACACCGACCTGAGCCGCACACAAATTCATGCAGCCATGAAAAGAGGCGAGGTGAAATGCAATGGCGAGCGTGTCAGTAAAACCAATGCCAGCATGCAGCCTGACGATATTATCGAGCTGGATAATACTGTTATTAAGCCGCTGAACATACGTTACCTGATGCTGCACAAGCCCGCTGGTTATGTCTGTGCCAATAGCGATAGTGAGCATCCCACTGTTCTGGATCTCCTGGATCTTCCACACAAACACAATCTGCAAATTGCGGGGCGACTTGATCTGGATACCACCGGCCTGGTACTGCTGACCGATGACGGCCAATGGAACCACAGGGTCACGGCGCCACGCAAAGCCTGCACCAAGCGCTATCGCCTGATCACAGCCGACCCCATAGGCGAAGATATTGCTGCGGCTTTTGCCGCAGGAGTTTTGTTGCACGGGGAACAAAAGCCCACCCTGCCCGCCCTTTTGCGCCTGACAGGCTCACATCAGGCGCTCCTGGAAATTCAGGAGGGCAAGTACCATCAGGTAAAACGCATGTTTGCCGCAGTGGGCAACCGTGTAATAAGTCTGCACCGCGAAAGCATCGGCAGCATAGAATTGGACAGCGAGCTAGAACCAGGCAAGTACCGCCCACTCACCCCCTCTGAAATTGCCAGCTTTTGCGGATAGGTTGCCGAGATGATAGATACATCCAGCCAGTGGCTGATTCAACAGATGCAACAGTGCCAACAGGGCAATAACCTCTGGTGCTGCGACGAGAACCTGCTCAGGCAACTTGCCAATAGCGAACACTGGTCGCACAAGCCGCAATTTATCAGCAATCGCTGGGATATTGCGCAACAGGCAGAGCAACTGGGATTCAGCAGCGAATTCAATGATTTCGATTTGAGCGCGATTGCAGACAATAGCCTCGATCATTTTTTTTATCGCATCTCCAAGGAAAAAGCGGTAACCCATCACCTGATCAACCAGGCACTGCGCAGCCTCAAACCCCAGGGCGTTCTCTGGCTGTGCGGGCAAAAAAACGAAGGAGTCAAAACCTATATTGAAAAAGCCTGCACCCTGTTTGGCAGCGAGAGGAAGTTGCAAAAGGATGGCTCCAATTATTTCAGCAGCATTGTCAAGCAAACCGAGGTGAATAGGCTGCTGGATGACGATAAATATACGGAGCTTCGCCCCTGCCTGGCGATTGGCGAGCAACTCATCTACAGCAAGCCCGGACAATTTGGCTGGAATAAAATTGATCAGGGCAGCAGCTTTTTGATGGCGGAAGTCAATCGCCGCCTCCAGGGACAAACCCTGGCATCCTGCCTGGACCTGGGATGTGGCTATGGATTCCTGAGCATCGCAAGCCGTGGACTGGATATAAATAGACGGGTGCTCACCGACAATAACGCCGCAGCCCTGCTCAGCGCGCGTCGCAACTGTGAGCAGTTGGGCATAGCGGCGGAAGTCATCGCCAGTGATGCCGGCCAGCAACTGCAGGAGCAATTTGATTTGATCCTATGTAACCCCCCCTTTCACCAGGGTTTCAGTGTCGATGGCGATTTGACCGATAAGTTTTTAAATGGCGCCAAAAAACTGATGAGCAGACAGGGGGTGAGCTACTTTGTCGTCAACCAGTTTATTCCATTGGAAAAAAAGGCCCTGCAACACTTTAACAGGGTCACCCTTATCGCCCACAACAAGAGCTTTAAAATCATCGAATTAGGGCAAAGCTAAGCTCCTCCAGGCAAACTGGATGCGCCTGATACAGCTTGGGGATTTAATAGACAGAGATTGCTATATCTATGATTTTTTTACTAAAAAGGGTTGACCAGTAAACCTCTCCTCTATATCATGCGCCCCACTTCCACAGAGGAAGTCACCGATCCGCCTTAGCTCAGTCGGTAGAGCAAATGACTGTTAATCATTGGGTCGCTGGTTCGAGTCCAGCAGGCGGAGCCAAATTAAAAAGAAAAGGCCGCATATATATGCGGCCTTTTTTATGTGCGCCCAATTTATTTATAGCGTTTTAACTCAATTTTTGGCCAGCTGTCATCAGCCAGAAAATCCACCTACCCTTTTTGGCGGAGATCCCCCATGTTTAAAGTTAATGAATATTTCAACGGTTCAGTTAAATCTATCGCATTCAATACTGAAACTCTGCCCGCTACTATTGGCGTTATGGCCAAGGGCGACTATGAGTTCGGTACCAGCCAAAAAGAATATATGAAGGTGGTGAGCGGCAGCCTGACGGTAGTATTGCCTGGCAGCGATAAAGCAGCGACTTACAAAGAAGGTCAGACGTTTATTGTGGAAGCCAATCAGCGCTTCAAAGTGACGGCAGATGTTGAGACATCCTATCTGTGCAAATACGAATAAACTTTTTTTGCAGCGCTCACACTAGCCACTAGTATGGGCGCTGCTATCTGCAACGGTGCCAGGCGTTTCTATAGATTGCGGCAAGTAAAGGGCAAATAGCTCTGTTCCACTGAGGTCTTGTTGTCGCCGACAGCCTGCATTCCCTCTGGAATCTTGCCGTATCCACAGCGCCAGGAGATGGGACTGACCTCGGAACCTGTTACCACCAGGGGTTGGATACTTAATACCTTATCTTTGATTTTGCTGCTCGCATTACTGCCAAAATAAAGATGGAATACTCCATTCTCAACTTCAACCTTATCGAGATAATTGCCTTTTATAAATTCAGCCCTAGGGATACCCAGCGCTTTATTATCCGTGGCAAAGCCGGGCTCCAGGCTATACTGAGCCGCAGCCAACTTTTTATAATCCTCGATGAGGTCAAGCGATTCGACAACTTGCTTGCGCATAATACCCATCTCTGGCGATGGCAATGCGAATACAGCCAGCATACAAATGATGGCGAGCACCACCAACACTTCAATCAGGGTAAAACCTTGAGGTTGCCTGACTCGCATAGGAAGACTTCCGAGATTAGCGGATAAATTGCGCCGCATACCAGCAACTGGCGTGCAGCTCGTAGCCCTGCTCTCGCGCCCATTGGATACCGGTGCGCACCAGCTGTTCTGCCAAGCCCTTGCCGCGAAACTCTGTGGGAACAAAGGTGCTGATAAAATCAATTTTAGTGACCTGATTATCCCCCTGAGACAGGCGATAGTGCAGCACCGCCTCCTGCGGCTCACAGTTCACCACAAATTTATTTTGCTCAGGCAAATGCTGAATGGACTGCATAGTAAAACCTCACTGAATCAATTAGGGAACCCGCGAAAAATCGCGGTCGATATTTTTCCAGGATTCCCTTAGCTTTCTAAAGTAAAAACAACTTCACTACTCTTGCACATATCAGCTTTTTTACAATCCGTCTCCGAATCCAAAAATAAAATCTCACTGGCAACACCCAGCTTGATAACAAAATACTGTTTTACCGCTTGCGCCCGCTCGTGGGCCAATCTGTTGAAACGCTCCGGGTCCACCACTTGCAGAGCTGCCAGTTGCACAAATTTTTGCTCTGTCGAAAGTTCGCTCGCCAGCGGATTCAAGCGTTGGTATTTCGCATTAATCGCGTTTACCCACAGAGAGTCTTTGGCTTTAATGGACTCTAGAGCAATGCCCTCTTTTTGTAAGGCGCTATTTATCTGCTCTTCCTGCAACGCCAGCAGATCCCCATTCTGGTCGTAGAGCCCTTTAATACTCAAACGCATTTTAGGACGTTTGGCCAAGGCCTCCTGCAGCAATGTAATTTTGCTGATCGCCGGGTCCGATAGCTGTGATTCCCCAGGGGTAAACTGGATACGCCCCAGGTCTTCTTTGCTATTAACCAACCTGGCCAATAAATTAAATGGTGCCGTAAGTACTTTTTTCAAGCTGTTGCGCAGGGCGCGCCACAAAGTTTCCCTAACATTAAACTTGGGATTGCTGGGTTCACCGCTAATTTCAGCATCTATCACCGCTATTCCCTTCTCATCCGTCAGCAGCGAAAGTGCTACGCGCAGGGGAATATCAATCGCGCGAGTGCTGCGCACTTTTTCACCAAACTCCAAATGGGAGATAACCACATGGTTTTTGCCAATGATCTTGCCTTCATCATAATGGTAGTCGAGATCCACGCTCAGCAGCCCCTTTTTAATCCTCCAGCCCGCATATTCCGCCGAGTAGGGGCTCAGCGCCCCCATATCCATCTGCTTAAAGCTGAATAAAGCCTCCAGCTGCGGCTGCTCAATGAAAAACCTGGCTTTGCCATCCAGATTTACCGGGGCATAGCCATCGACATTACCCACCAGGTGGATGCTGGCTGTTTTTTGTGCATCGGTGGAAATATCCCTGACTTCACCGGTAAACTGCTGGACGATCACCATAAAGGAGGGGATCAGTGATTGATCGTAAAAGCCAATGGCGGCATTGTTGATCGCCAGGCGATCGAGGGTGAACTGCCAGGGCTGGCTTTCAGCAGCCCCAGCAACCACCTCCTGCGGCTGCTCTGTCGCAGGTGCAGCCGGCGGTTTAAGCATTGCCTGGACATTGGTGGTGCGGTCCTGGGCAATAATAAATTGACCATCCAGTTGATTGAGGGTCAGCAGTGGCAAGTGAATGGATTTTTCATTGGGCAGCACCAACAGCTTCTCCCACTCCAGGCTTTTCCACTTTACCGCATCCTGATCCAGGCTGGTGGGGCGAACCTTCAGATCAGTCAATTTGCCGTTGCTCGACAATTGCTGTGGAACACCCGCCTGCAGCACAAGGTGGCTGTGAGTCTCTATGGCACCATTCAATAACTCAAGGGCAACATAGGGCTTTACCGCGCTGTTGAACCACACAATTGGAAGCTGTTGTACCCGCACATCCAATTCGCCGGTCAGGGTCAACAGGTTCAATGCACCGGAAACCTCGATGGGTACAGATTGATTGAGATTGGCTTTAATTAGGAGTTTGGCCGGATTTGAGTTGCGAAAATCTATATCGTCAATGGCAATAGTAAGTGGCGCGAGAGCGACAGGCATATTTTCCAAAGCAAGCAAGTTTGAATGCAGCGCGGAATCTTTCAGGGTAATTTTTTTAATTACCACCGGCAGCGCGCCTTTGCTCGATGGCTTTGCGGCTGCAGATTTATTCATACGCTCAAGATGCTGTAGGATATCGGCAAAATTCCACTCTCCCGTAACCGCCTGATGCGGATTAGCGACGAGTTTGCCTATAGCGATACTATTGATAAACAGACTGCGCTGGCGCAGCGACTTCCAGCAGGCTATGTCTATGTGCAGGCTCTCTGCCTGCCAGAGGTTTGCAGAATCCTTTAAGTGATTGAGGTTGAGGTTGCATTTGAAAAGATTTAGTTCGAGTTTATCGTGCTGCAACTGGTGGCCAGTTTGCCTCTGGTAATTCTCCCCTATGGCGCGATTCAGCCAGGGCAAGGCAAGCGTGTAATAGGCCAGGCAAACAGCGGCCAGCAAGATAATCACAACACGCAATATTCTTGAGCGATAAAGGGAATGCAAAATAACAGTGAGAGAACGAATGGCGCTGACTCCTGGACAAATCAAAATTTATTATGAATGATTCAACACTGACACAAGACCAATTAACGAAAACCCAACAAAAAAGGCTTTATCTTTGGGATAAAGCCTTTTTTACGCTAATCGACTTTAGTACCCCATAAATCGTATTCATCCGAATGTTCAATTAAGACATTCACTAAATCGCCAGGTTTCACATGCTGTTCTCCATTCAGATAGACACAGCCATCAATTTCCGGGGCGTCGGCAAAGCTGCGGCCAATGGCCCCCTCTTCATCCACCTCATCAATCAAAACCTGTAGCGTCTGCCCTACTTTCAGCTTCAGGCGCTCAGTGGAAATTGTCTGCTGCAGCTGCATAAAGCGGTCGTAGCGCTGCTGCTTGATTTCATCGGGTACAGGGTCGGGCAAGTCATTGGCCTTGGCACCCTCTACTGGCGAGTATTGGAAACAGCCTACGCGATCCAGCTGTGCCTCCTTGAGGAAGCTCAGCAGCTGCTCGAAATCTTCCTCGGTCTCGCCGGGAAAGCCGACAATAAAGGTGGAGCGAATGGTCAGGTTGGGCACCTGCTCGCGCCAGCTCTTGATACGCTCAAGCGTCCGCTCAACCTGGCCTGGGCGGCGCATTTTGCGCAGCAGCGTCGGGCTGGCGTGCTGGAAAGGGATATCCAGATAGGGCAAGACCTTGCCCTGGGCCATCAGCGGAATCACATTATCGACATGCAGGTAGGGATAGACATAGTGCAATCTCACCCACACACCCAGCTCACCCAGGGCTGCCGCCAGTTGATACATATCGGTTTTCATGGGGCGGCCATCCCAGAAATCGGTGCGGTGCTTGATATCCACCCCATAGGCCGAGGTATCCTGGGAGATCACCAGCAGCTCTTTGACCCCTGCCTTCACCAGGCGCTCAGCCTCACTCATCACCTGGCCAATCGGTCGGCTGACCAGCTTGCCACGCATATCCGGGATAATGCAGAAGCTGCAGGAATGGTTGCATCCCTCTGAAATTTTGAGATAAGCATAGTGGCGCGGGGTCAGCTTGATACCCTGCGGCGGAACCAGATCGGTAAAAGGATCGTGGTCTTTCTTGGGTGGCAGATGTTCATGTACCTGGATCAGTATCTCTTCATAGGCATGAGCACCAGTAATTCCCAGCACATTCGGGTGTATTTCGCGGATTTCATCGGCCTTTTTGCCCAGGCAACCGGTCACCAGCACCTTGCCGTTTTCATTCAAGGCCTCGCCTATGGCTCCCAGTGACTCCTGCACAGCGCTATCGATAAAGCCGCAGGTATTCACAATCACCATATCGGCATCGTTATAGCTGGGGACTATGTTGTAACCCTCGGTGCGCAACTGAGTGAGAATACGCTCGGAATCGACCAGGTTTTTAGGGCAGCCAAGGCTGACAAAGCCGATAGTGGGATTTGTGGATGTCATAGGATAAAGACCAGTGTAAGTACAAAACAAAAAGGCCGCCATTGTAGGCGTTTGACAACCTTTTTGCATGCATTTAAGCAGTTTAATACCGACACTGTCTAAACCGGTGAGAAGTTCGCTGTGGCGGGGATAAAAACAGCAAAGGGAGGGTCACAAAGCGCTATTGTATGGCCACAAAATCACTATAAACGCCATTGCTATCAAAAGCGGCAATCTCAAAATCATAGATCCCTTGCAAATGGGGGAAGTAATAGGAGTCGGTATAGCCATTCATAATCTTTAGCCGGGTAAACTCGCTCTCAGTTTTCAATTTATAGCGCAGCTCATAGCCGCCAACCTCGGCAATATCCAGATATTCGCCATCCTCCCTATGGGTGGGAGCCGTCCAGTTGATCAGCACAGGCCCATCAATCACACCCGTTTTAGCCACACTACTGCGACTGGAGGAACTGGCCAGCGAAGAGGACGTCAGGCTGCCGCTGTTATTATTCGCAGAAGAGCTATGACTACTGATAGGTTTAACTCCCGCAGTCGCATTGCCTGCGGCCCCTGAGCCACCACCGCCGCAGGCCGCCGTCAGCAAGGGTGCGACGAATGTTATCGCCAGGGCGGCCGCTTTCCTCAAGCGTCTCTGCCAACCCAAACTGTATTTCAACTGGTAGCGCGAGATATAGCCCAGCTCCACCAATATTTTCCCCAGCTCATTTTTTGCGGAGGGAGGCAAACCCTGTTGAACTTCGGCAAGGCGGCGATCCTGCTGGCAGCGAATGGCGGCATATAACTGTTCTTGTGAAATCTTGCCTTTTTCAACCAGCAAATCACCAAGGCGAGTCGATGCATGGGTGTCTGACATATAAAGCTTCTC
>DATMSP010000004.1:0-1812 GCA_035565295.1 Cellvibrio sp.
GGTAAGGCGTGCTGGTCGCAATACTGGAGCCGGCAGCGGCACTGCTGAGCGAACTGGATGCTGCGGTACTGGAAACCGGAGCGCAATTGGCCGACAGGTTTTGCTGCACATTAATCATTTTACTACTGCTGTTGAAGCTGACTTTGACCCAGCCGGCCGACACCAGAAAATCGCTGGTGGGCAGGGCATCGCCCCAGGCGCCATTAGGGTCTATCTTGAAGCGCGGAATACCCAGATTTACGCCACTGCTAAACAGGATGCAGCGTTCATAGTTATCGCTGGTGCCGATACGATTCAGCAGGGTTCCCTCCTGCCAGGCGTTAAAGGTGCCGCGCACATGATAGGGTGTACCTGCGGCAACAGAGCTGCTGGCTGAACTGACAGCGGCAGCGCAGTTGGCGGAGAGGTTTTGCTGGACAGAGATGGCTGTGGTCGAGCTGTTAAACGTGATCTTGACCCAGCCTGTGCTCACTGCAACATCGCCAGTGACCGGCAGCACATCGCCCCAGCCGCCATTGGGATCTATCTTGAAGCGCGGTCCGCCATCGCTGTCGCCACCGGTAAAATTCACGCAGCGCTCGTAGTTATCACTGGTGCCGATGCGCGTCATCAGTGTGCCCTCAAGCCAGATGTTAAAAGTACCGCGAATGTGATAATAAGTTTCAGTAACGCCATTGGAGGATGCCAGGGAGCTGGCTATGGAAGAGCTTGGCAGAGAAGATTTGCCCAGCGAAGAGCTAATCGCTTTAGGGCTCGATGAGCTGACAGCTGCAGAGCTTATGGTTTTAGAACTTGATGTGACTGTAGTCTCGCAATTCGGCGCTAAATTTTGTTGTACGGAAATAGCTTTGCTGATGCTGTTGAAGTTTATTTTGACCCAACCGACAGCCACGACAAAATCGGCAGCGGGCAGGGCATCGCCCCAGGCGCCGTTGGGGTCTATCTTGAAGCGTGGGCTACCGTTGGCATCGCTACCAACAAAATTGATACAACTTTCATAATTATCTGTAGTGCCTATACGAGACATTAAGGTGCCTTCAATCCAGGCATTAAAGGTGCCGCGTACATGGTAATAAGTTAATGATTGTGAGGCTGTAATGGTCCACTTTTTAGTGTCGGTGAAAAATTGGATATCCCATGTGCCTGAGGCAACGGGGATATTGTTGCCACTTAAACCATTTACGCCATAATTTTCTGTCCAGTCGCCAAAACGATCAAATTTGATATTGCCCGCTGAGCTGAATACAACTCCTTTGAGTTGCACCCTGTTAGCATCTAAAAACTCCATGGGGGCAGCGGCCCAGGCGTTGTGTGTACCGCGTAAAAACCAGTCAGCATTGGCATTGGCACATAGACTCAGAGCAAAAATAATTAGTAAATATTTGTATTTCATTGCAAATAAAGATCCCTGATCAAATGAGGAAACCGTATAAGAAACCAAATTTTATTTCTTTGCAATATAAATATGAGAATTGGTTGTTATTTTTGATGTGAATTGTGTCGCAAAAAATACCGCAATTTGATTAATTGCGCGCCAAATTGTTTTTTTAGGCGCCGTTCGAGTTTTATTGGGGCTGGTTAGCCTTGTCGGTGGGAGGTTGGCGTGGCAAGAAGCGGTCTGGCCAGACTGGCGCAGACCGCTTTTTATTGGGAGAGATTGTTTAGCGGGCAGTGCAATTGGGCCCCATATCTTTGATAACGGTCGGGTTATTCGGATCGCTAAAGCTGATAAATGTCCAGCCGCGAGTGGGTATGGCATCTGTTCTGTATTGGGCTGCAGTAGACGTGTGGTTCACCGATATAATGAAACGT
>DATMSP010000005.1:0-51790 GCA_035565295.1 Cellvibrio sp.
ACGTTTCATTATATCGGTGAACCACACGTCTACTGCAGCCCAATACAGAACAGATGCCATACCCACTCGCGGCTGGACATTTATCAGCTTTAGCGATCCGAATAACCCGACCGTTATCAAAGATATGGGGCCCAATTGCACCACCCCTTAGGTAATCCCGCATAAAATAAAAAGGCGACCTTTCAATACAGGTCGCCTTTTTATTTTTGTGTGCCCTGTGTTTTGAACTTCGCCAGTAAAAGCTATTTTTCCATCCGCTCCAAGGCCCATTGATACAGATAGTTTTTCTTTAACCCAGTGATTTTTGCCCCTATAGCAGCAGCCTGCTTCATCGCTAAATCCTCCAGCAAAATCTCCATAATACGCTCCTGCTCAGGAGAGATTGCGGCCTCATCAAGGTTGCTTGCACCATGCACTAATAGCACAATTTCCCCACGCTGCTGGTTGCTGTCAGCCTCTACCCAGGCAGTGACTGCTGCCACAGTGCCCCCCTTGATAGTTTCAAAGGTTTTACTGATTTCACGGGCAACCACTACCTCTCGGTCGCCACCAAACACGTTGGCAATATCATGCAGTGTTTCCAGAATGCGATGGGGGGCCTCATAAAAAATGAGCGTCCGGGTATCCCTGGCGAGAGTTTGCAATTGACTGCGGCGAGCCACTTCTTTGGCCGGCAAAAAACCTTCAAAGGCAAAGCGATCTGAGGGCAAACCCGCTGCACTTAATGCGGCAATCATGGCGCAGGCACCGGGAATAGGCACCACCGTGACCCCCAGATCGCGCGCCTTGCGCACCAAGCGATAACCCGGATCGGATACCAGAGGAGTTCCAGCATCAGAAATCAGGGCAATATGCTCGCCCGCCAACAGGTGTTTCAATAAATTTTCAGTGCGCCGCTCATCACTGTGATCATGGTAGGCAACAGCAGGCGTTTTTATGTCAAAATGCGCGAGCAAACGCGCACTGTGACGGGTGTCTTCCGCGGCTATAAGCGCTACCGTTTGTAGTGTTTCTACCGCTCGCGGTACCATATCAGCCAAGTTGCCTATGGGCGTGGCCACCACGTAAAGTGTGCCCGTCGCAGCGGCTGGCTGTCCCTGGGGATTTTGCGCAGTGTTATTTGCCATGGGGGTTTTCTCATTTTTGTGTGTTAGGAGTTATAGACAATGCTAAACCGGCCAATCCATTGTACGCTGATCGCGCTGCTCGCTTTGACAGTGGGCGGTTGCGGCAGCAATATTAAGCCGGGTTCAGCCACCCAGCCGACCAGCAGCTCACAGACGCAAAAACTGCCGGTGGCTGCATTAACGCCGAAAGACCTTATCGCCCAGGCGCAGAAAAAAAAATCGCCAGAGCGGGAACATTTATTACTGCAAGCCGCGCAACTCTACAGCCAACAGGGAAGACCTGATAAAGCTCGCAATCTGATCAATGAATTGGATAGCGAGGCGCTGAGCGAATCCAACCTGGCAAGCTACAGCGAGATTTCGGCGCAGCTCGACCTCAATGCTGGCGATGTCGATGCCGCGCGGCGCATTCTAACCAACCCTCGCCTTGAACGACAATTAAATGCGCTTGAGCCAGAGCAGGAAGTGAGGCTGCGCGAGGCTCGCGCCCAGCTATTCGAGCGCACAGGACAATTGGCTGACAGCGTCAGCGAACGCATTAATCTCTCGGCGATATTGGCCAGCAATTCACTGAACAACAATAACCAGGAATCGCTCTGGCGAACATTAATGGCCATGCCGCTCAGCGAGCTGCAAACCCATGCTGCACAGGGCGGTGGCGGTATTACTCAGGGCTGGTATAGCCTGGCGGCACTCAGCAAAAATAATACCCAGGATCTCGAAGGCCAGCAGGCGCAATTGAGCCAGTGGCTAAAGCAATGGCGCAACCATCCCGCCAATGGCAATTTACCTAAAGATTTAAGCCTGCTGCAAAGCCTGATCAGCCAACAACCCAAAAATATTGCCCTGTTACTGCCTCTGGACGGGCGCCTTTCCGAGGCGGGGGAGGCCGTGCGCGATGGCTTTTTTGCAGCTTATTATCAAGCGCTCAATACTCCCTCGACGACCCAGCGCCAGACTCCGGTGATTCGCCAATACGATACCAGCAAGGGTGCAGTCGCGGCTTATCAGCAAGCCCTGGCTGAGGGCGCCGATTTAGTTATAGGCCCACTCGACAAGGAAGATGTCAATCAGGTGAGCCGGGTCGGTAGTTTTTCTGTACCGGTTTTATCGCTGAACTACCTGACCCCCAGCGATACGGGAGCCAATGCCCCCGCAGGATTTTACCAATTTGGCCTGGCGGTAGAAGATGAGGCCAGACAGATAGCCAGGCAGGCCATCCAGGACGGACACACGCGCGCATTTATCGTTGCCCCAAAACAAGAGGTGAGCGAGCGCAGTGCTCAGGCCTTCCTTGACGAGTGGAAAAAGCTGGGCGGCACCCTGGTCGGAAGAGCCTTATTTACCAGCCAGGAACAATTTTCCGAAACCCTGCGCAGTGCACTTTTACTTGATGAAAGCAGTGCGCGCATGAATCTATTGAAACAACAACTGGCTACCAAGTTTGAATTTAGCGCACGCCGCCGCGAAGATATAGATATGGTTTTTATGGCCGTGACGCCGAGCCAGGGAAGACAAGTAAAGCCGACCTTTGCTTTTCATTACGCCGGCGATATACCCATTTATGCAACCAGCACTGTCTATTCGGGCGAGGCTGATGCAGCCACCAACGAAGACTTAAATGGAGTCATGTTTACCAGTATTCCCTGGTTATTTGATAACAATAATCCTGAAAAAAATGCTATTGCCCAGCACAGCAAATCCTCCGCAGTCTATAGCCGCTTGCATGCACTGGGGGCAGATGCCTTTCATCTATATGCGCGCTTGCCGCAATTAAAGCAGGCTCCACAAATGCGATTGTACGGCGCAACCGGCTCACTCCACTTGTTGGGCAATGGTCGTATTGAGCGCGAGCAGATTTGGGCACAATTCCAGAATGGCCTGGCAGAGCCCAGGGCCACAGTAGTAGGAAACGATAATATTCAGGATGAATAAATCATGTTTTTTCTCCGCAGAGACAAATCCAGCCCTCAAGTGCCCCGGCAAAACCAGCGGCTCAGTTCCGGCAATGGCGCCGCTGCGGAGGCTCAGGCAGAGCATTTTTTGCAACAGCAGGGCCTGATTACCCTGGAGAAAAACTATCGCACCCGGCAGGGTGAAATTGACCTGATCATGCGGCACAATGACGAACTTGTGTTTGTGGAAGTCCGCCTGCGCCAGCATCGTCAATTTGCGAATGCTGCCGAAAGCGTTACTATGGCCAAACAGAAAAAGCTGATCAAAACCGCCGCATACTATTTACAGCAGCAAAAGCTTAGCGAAAAGGCCAATTGTCGTTTTGATGTTATAGCCTTTGCTGAGAGCAACCAACCGCCGGAATGGATAAAAAACGCCTTTTCTGCTTATTAACCCCTTGAAGTGTTTGTTATGGATCAAAGAGTCATCACCCTGTTTCACGAAAGCATTGAAGCCAAAATGCACGCAGGAGAGGAGCTTGCGCCACTGATTGCACAAGCCAGCCAGCAAATTGTTGCAGCCCTGCTCAACGATAGAAAAGTATTGACCTGCGGCAATGGCATCTCGGCGGCGCACGCACATATTTTCACTGCGAGCCTGATGAACGGCATTGATCAGGAGCGCCCCAGCCTGCCCGCCATCAGCCTGGGCACAGATGTGATAAGCGCAGACAGCAACCACGATGCCTTTGCCAAACAAATACGCACCCTCGGCCAGGAGGGAGATGTTCTGCTAGTGGTCACCACCACCGGTAACTCAAGCAATTTATTGCAGGCGATTAGCGCTGCCCACGATCGCGATATTCACGTTATTGCCCTCACCGGTCGCGATGGTGGCGATGCAGCATCGCTACTGGATTCACGAGATATTGAACTTCGCGTGCCTGTATCTGCCAAACACCGTATTCATGAGGTACACTTGCTCACGCTTTTTTGCCTGTGCGACCTTATTGACCATGAGCTTTTTGGACACTCCAGCCATTAGTTGGTCATTGCTGAAAAATATTGACGAAATGATCAGCGCAGGGCAAAAAAAGCAGACTCAAAGTGTATTTTTCACCTGTGAGGAGGCAGTGGTATATCACAACCATGGCAGTGACTTGCTGGAAGCTCAGTTGTTTATTTCGGAGATCGACTATGCGCAAATACCCAATCACCCTGCCTCTGCTGCTTAGCATTAGCCTGCTTGCCGCCGGATGCACAGAAGTGATTCATGTTACCACCAACAAGCCAATGCAAATGAAAGCCAATGAGCGCACATTGGGCGCACGCGTCAGCGACAGGGAAATTGAAGCTATTGCACGGGTGAACATTAAAAAAGCTGATCCAGAGTTGGAACACGCCCACGTCAATATCGATAGCTTTAATGGAGTGGTGCTGCTCACTGGCCAGGTAGCCAGCGATGAGTTGCGCTACATAGTGGCGGACACAGTCTACAAACTCAATCCTGTGCGCGAACTGCACAATGAACTGGTAATCGGCCAGGCGACGGATTTCGCAGCGCGTTCCGTAGATACCTGGATCAGCACCAAACTCAAAACACAATTCCTTGCCGATGCCGATACCAAAAGCAGCCGCATCAACTTTGTGACAGAAATGAAAGTTGTGTATTTAATGGGTCTGGTCACCCGCGCCGAGGCCGACCGCCTTGTAACTATGGTTCGCAATACTGCAGGTGTGGAAAAGGTGGTAAAGGTATTTGAGTATGTCGATTGATAGAGTAGCACCCGCTAAGGGGATAGGGGCAGAAGCCGAAGGCTAACTCTCTACTCCGCAGACTGTATTTAGCTCCCAGAATGAAGGATTTATTTGCCGATAGATGGCCATAAGCGGTTATAATGCGTGGCGAAAAAACCATCTATCCACTTTTGCTCACTACGAGGTAAATCATCTTGCAACTGGATCAAGCCACCCCGGAACAATTGCGTCAATGGGAAAGCCAACTATCCGCTGACTACCAAGCTATCCTTGGCAAAAAACTCAATCTCGATTTGACCCGCGGCAAACCCTCCTCCGACCAGTTGGACTTGTCTGATGCACTCGATGGCATACTGAAGGGCAACTACATTGCCGCCGATGGTACAGATACCCGCAACTACGGTGGCCTGGACGGTTTGCCAGAGGCCAAACAACTCGGTGCCAATATCATGGGCGTGGATGCGGCCAACGTCCTGGTGGGCGGCAGCAGCAGCCTGACCCTGATGTTCCAGGTTGCATTGACCGCACATTTGTTCGGCTTAAAAGATGCGGCCAGTGCATGGAAAAACGAAGGTGAAGTTAAGTTTATTTGCCCAGTTCCCGGCTATGACCGTCACTTCACCATCTGCGAGCAACTCGGCATCAAGATGGTCAACGCACCCATGACGGCGACAGGTCCGGATATGGATGTGGTGGAAGCCCTGATCAAGGCCGACAAGTCTATCAAAGGCCTGTGGTGCGTGCCCAAATACTCCAACCCAACCGGCGTGGTTTACAGCGATGAAGTGGTTGAGCGGATTGCCAAACTCGGCCTGATTGCCAGCCCCAACTTCCGCGTGTTCTGGGACAATGCCTATTCAGTCCACGATCTGATTGACAACCCACCGCAATTGGCAAGCATTCTGGAAGCCTGCCGCCGCAATGGAACAGAAGATTCTGTTATCCAGTTTGCATCCACCTCCAAGATCACTCAGGCGGGTGCCGGTGTCGCTTTCGTTGCGGCCAGCGCTGGTAATCTGGCCGGCTTTAAAAAAGCGCTGGGCGCATGCACCATAGGCCCGGATAAAGTAAACCAGATTCGCCACACTCGCTTTCTGCCTGATCGCGCGGCCCTGATGGCGCACATGAAAAAACACGCAGCCCTGCTGAACCCTCGCTTCGAAGCTGTACTCAGCGCTCTTGCAAGCGCATTTGAAGGCACTGATCTGGGCGCATGGGAAAAGCCGGTAGGCGGTTATTTTGTTTCATTTGACACACGCAGCAACTGCGCCAAGGAAACCGTTCGCCTGGCTGCCGAGGCGGGAGTGAAATTAACACCTGCCGGTGCAACCTACCCCTATGGCAAGGACCCACAAGACCGCAATATTCGCATAGCCCCATCTGTACCTACTGTGCCTGAGGTGGTAGAGGCGATGAAAGTATTTGTAACCTGCGTTAAATTGGCTTCCGTCCGCCAAAAACTGGGCAAATAAATTCGCAATTCCCGCAACATCCGCAAGTTATAAAGGCCTCCATAGAGGCCTTTATAACTTTAACAACCCCTGTTTTGCCCCACCCATCCTTTATAACTCTCCAGTATGCCAATAACCAAATGGTCTAGCACCTTGTATTTAATTGCAAAAATCATCCTACAAATGACGAATTCATTTCTTATACTTCCCATGTAGATACCTTTTCACCGGCTTGCCGCGTGCTATTTAGATCCGCCATTTTTGGAGTGCTAGATTATGGGTGTTGCTATAACTATCGAAAAATATTTAAAAAATAACCAAATTAAGTTTTCTCTGCTTGAACATGAGTATGCCGAGGGCTCCTTTAATACCGCCAAAGTCGCCCTTATTGAAAACCACCAGCTGGCAAAAGGCGTTTTGCTGCGCGATGAAGATTTCCATTACACCCTATGCGTGCTCCCCTCCAGCCACAAGATACTGCGCCATACCCTCAACCAAATATTTGATCGTCACATGCATCTTGCTGATGAAGAGGAAGTCGTGCAGCTATTTAAAGACTGCGAAGAGGGTGCCGTCCCACCACTGGGCAAGGCCTATGGTATCGATGTGATATGGGATGAGGAGTTGATTAACAATGACCTTATTTATATGGAAGCTGGCGATCACCGTCATTTAATATGTATCGACCAGGCTGAATTCCCCAAACTCATGAAAGATACCTTGCACGAACACTTCAGCTCCCACAGGGCCAGGCACTACCAAAAACCCGTCCATATCCGCCACAGCTACGAGATTATTTGACCCGCCCATGCCCAGGTCGCTGGCCCATTATGGCGAGCGACTCTGTCCCTTCAAGTTCAGGTAAACAAATCCAATTGATAGCAGGTCTGATCTTCCTGCAAATCCACAAACCTCACTCCCAACCCCAACAGGCGCACCGGAATCTGCCGTCGTGCATAAGCTTCACGGCACAGTGACTGAAACCCCGCTATAGCCAATGCCGACCCACTGCGCTCAATAGTTGTCAGGGTAAAATCCGCAAATTTGATTTTTACGAAAGTTTTTACCACCTGATAATCCCCTTCCAACCCACGCAAGCGCCGCCCCAGCTCCTGCATAAGTTCCGGCAGATGCCCAAGGCAACTATTTAAATCTGACAGGTCGCTGGGGTATGTCTGCTCAACACTGAGCGATTTCCTCCTGCGACTAGCATTGACCTCACGGTTATCCCTGCCGCGACACAAATCAAACAAGCGAATGCCCAACTGGCCAAATTGCTGCTGCAATTCGAAAATATTCAATCGCTGCAAGTCGGCACAGGAGGTGATACTGAGGCTGGCCAAACGCGCGGCTGTAGCCTTTCCCACCCCAAATATTTTATTTACCGGGAGCTGCAAAACAAAACTGTCGACATCCTTGGGTGGTATAACGAACAAACCATTGGGCTTTTTCCAATCGCTGGCTATTTTTGCCAGAAACTTATTGGGTGCAACCCCGGCGGATACATGCAGCTTTACCTCATCGTAAATACGCTGGCGAATAGCCTCTGCAATTGCGGTGGCACTGCCGCGGAAGTGCTCGCTATGGCTTACATCCAAAAAAGCCTCGTCCAGGGACAAAGGCTCAACCAGATCGGTATATTCATAAAAAATATGGCGCATACGCATTGAAGCTTCACGATAGGCCTCCATGCGGTGAGGCAGAATGATCAGCTCAGGGCATAACTTCATGGCCAAGGCCGATGACATAGCCGAACGCACACCGAAATGACGTGCTTCATAGTTGCAGGTTGAAATAACACCGCGATGCTCGCTATAGCCACCTACCGCTATAGGACGAAAGCGCAAGGAGGGGTCATCCCGCATTTCCACTGCGGCAAAAAAACAATCTGCATCACAATGAATAATTTTTTTCACAACGAAATATTCCACTCAAGAAAAAGCCTGCCAACACAACTACTGTATATACATACAAAATACATATCAAGAAATAACAAATAATTAATTTCCAGGTAAATATTTTGGTACGCGATAGCAAACAGAAAATCGCAACTGGGCTATCAGGGGGTATCTCCTGGCTGGCTGATACAACCTAAAAGTGTTCTCCAATAGCAACTCAACAATGGATAAATTAATTTAAAAACGAAAATAAAATTGGATTCAAACTATTTTCACGCCCCCTCACAGGGACCCCAAACAGAGAATTTAACCCCAAACAGCTTTTTCAAAACCTGGAATTTATAAAAAAACAGAGCTTCACAAACACTAATATTTTAAAAAAATTGGCAACTGCCAAGCTGCAAAACTTTACTTTTTGACACAAAAAAACTCTCAAGAAGATTAAAATTGGCAAATAATCAAAAATATTTGCATTTTTTTGCAAAAAAACGTTTAAAAAACTTGAATTTTCCCCATAAAGTTTTAACGTATACATGTAGTAATTTATTAATCCCTTTTCGTCTATTCGAAATACACTTACAGGAAGCACACCATGGCCGCACGCAAACAAACCGCCGTTGACTCAGTAGCAGGTTTAGAACAACAACTCTCTCAATTGAAATCTCAATTAACCAAAGCTCGTTCAACTCAAGTTGTTGAAGCACAAAAAGCAATTGCCGGCTTGACCAAAGAAGCCTCTAAAGCTGCCGCTGCCCTGAAAGCCGCTCAAAGCAAACTGGCTGCCGCTACCAAGAAGAAAGCTCCCGCTTCTGTTACTACCCCAGCCAAATCTGCTGTAGCTAGCGCCAAAAAAGAAGCCGATGCTGCAAAACAAGCTCTGGCTACTGCCAAAAAGAACGTAGCTGCCGTTAAAGCCGCCAATAAAGTTGCTGTAGCACACGATAAAGCTGTTGCCAAAGCAGAAGCTGCTGCCGCTAAACGTCAAAAAGCAGCAGATAAGAAAGCTGCTGCAAAAGCCAAAGTAGCTGCTAAGAAAGCCGCAGTAAAAGCTAAAGCCGCTGCCAAGAAAGCAGCCCTGAAGGCTAAAGCTTCTGCCAAGAAAGCAGCCCTGAAAGCTAAAGCTGCCGCTAAGAAACAAGCCTTGAAAACCCGCGCAGCAGAAAAGAAAGCTGCCGCTAAAGCTAAAGCTACAGCCAAGAAAACTGCAGCTGCAGCTAAAAAGGCCGCTAAGCCAGCCGCAAAAAAAGCCCCAGCCAAAAAAGCCCCGGCTAAAAAAGCTGTAGCCAAAAAAGCCGCTGTTAAAAAAGCTCCAGCAGCCAAAAAAGCCGTAGCTAAAAAGGCTCCCGCAGTTAAAAAAGCCGTAGCCAAAAAGGCTCCTGCTGCTAAAAAAGCGCCAGCTGCCAAGAAAGCGCCAGCTGCTGCACCAGCTGCTGCTGTATAAGATGTAGTCCAACAAGCAAAAGGGGCGCCTTTTGGGCACCCCTTTTGTTTTGTCTATATAAGCTGGATGAGCCCAACTCATTACATCCGCCGACCCCAAGCCAAAAATTCAGTCTGGTTGCGAAGCCGCATATCTACACTGGCAGCCGAAGCACTATTTAATCCAGCTGTATCTAAGAAGCTGGTTTACAGGGCACTATTAATTTCTCCCCCCTGGGTTATCGCAATTCTTTAGTCATTCCGACCCCGCAAGTATTTTTCGCTCCCTAGCTTTATACAGAATTATCGAGCAGGGAATACTGGAAGCTATATTCACACCGCAATACTTAGTCACACTGATCACTTTTCAACCTATTCGTCTTCCTCAGACGAGTCTATAGGCAATGCCCCAAATTCATAGTTCCACTGCAGCAGCAAACGCGCCAGCGCCTGCGCCTGCGCGTAAAGTGCATGAAGCTCATCCAGAGTATCTTTTTTGCCGTTATAGAGTTTTACCTGGCGATGCTTATTTGCCAGTAGATGTTGCAAATGCTGAGAGCGATACACTTCAAGCTTCCAGCGCAAGCTATGGATCACACTGCGGTAGTAGGCGAGCTTGGTATGTACATTGATTGCCCCCTGCCCATCTATATCGCCAAAAATACTTGAATCCATTGCCAGCACCATGGACTCGCGAAAGTTGGGTTCAGCGATTACCGTTGCTGTTCGCGGTTGACCAACCAGTTGCGACAAATCACCGAACACTTCGCCAGGTGTTACATAGTTAACCAGTTCGCCTTTTTGCGAATCCTCTATATAAACGGCCAATCTCCCTTTTAACAAAAAATACAGCCATGAGTCACTGTCGCCGCGGCGCAGCACAACTTCGTTAGGACTATAGGTAATAATGTGTGAAGCCTGCAATAGCAGGTGAAACTGCTCCCCATCCTGCTGCCGGACCAACTTGAACAGAGGAATAATGGTTACCAATTGTTCAACATAATCCCGCAGCATTTTATCTAAAGGTTTTATCTCCATAAATCACTCCGCTCTTCCATACGGCTCCCCCTATATCAAAGGTTGGTGTAGCCAGGCATAAAGTAGACACAACTTTTAAATCGCTATGATAAAAATAGCCCTTATTTTGCCAAGTTACCATTTCCTGCCTTTAATTTTTTGCCAGCAACGAATGGTTCACAAATCATTGCAAAAGCACTGGCTTTTATTCGTCAAGGCGCGTTAATTATCATTATTCCTCTCGGCACATAGCGTCAGTGCCCAAAAGGAATAGCTTTAGCTGGCCAAGTTATTTATTAGAATAAGAGTAAACAGCCATGCAATTAATGAGTCGGATCTTCCTATGCCTGGTGTTTTTATGGGTTCCTTTGCGATTATTCGCCCAGGATGAGCCAGGAATTCTCAATGGTATCGCCATTCACTCGGAGTTCGGTAGAGAGCTATTTATAGGTGCTCTCTACTCTCCTGTAGCCCTCAATGAAAAAATGGATAGCCTGGATAATATACTCCAATTGCGTATGGAGTTAAAAATCCTGGCTCCTGAGGGCATGACCCTGCGTCGCTTTTACCGTCTTTGGCATGAAGGTATGTCGGTAAACAATGACCCCTCCCTGCTGCGGGTGCAAGCCGATAACAGGGCACTATTCGACAAATTGTTTAAAGATCGACTGCAGCAAAATGACTATTTGATTTTTAGCTACCAGGCCAAGACAGGGGTGACCATTACCCTCAACAATATACTGCTTGGCAAGATTGCCAGTGACGATTTTTTCAAAATGCTGTTAAGCACCTGGGTGGGAAGTGTGCCTCTGTCTAGCCATTATAAAAATGCCATTCTGAAAGCGGGAGATATCGACAGTGATTTAATCCATCGTTTTGCCAATAGCAAAAGCACCCTTGAGCGCTCGCAAGAGATTGCCGGGTGGCTGACCAGCCCAACTGTGGAAATCGTCAAGAAGGTTAAAACAGATACCTCTGTGCCGGCCTCAGCCACAACCAAACAAGCCCCTGTTGCCACCTCTGCCGCTATTGTTAGCGCTATAGATACGCGCAGAAAAACTGCACCCTCGACTCTGACAAAAGAAGCCAATGAGACGTCCATCTCTTCAGATTTCCCTGCGGCAAAAGCGCAAGCTGAGCCTGAAAAAACATTTTTATTAAGCGCGCAGGCTCAAGCAGCGAGAAAATCTTATATTCCGCTGCTGCTAAAAAAGATTCGCTCCAACACTCGCTATCCCGCGCGCGCCAACGAACATGGACAGGGCGGCCGCTTGCGCATTATGCTGACAATTGATCGCGCTGGAAATCTTTTGGCTATGCAGTTTATCGAGGAGTCAGCGCATGATGCGCTGAATCAGGCTGCGATTAATGCGATCAAACAATCGCAGCCGCTCCCCCCCATTCCCGATGTACTGCCGGGCATGCGCTTTGAGTTCACAGTGCCCATCAGCTTTGTTCCGGGGGATTCGAAAACCAAAAATTAATGCTCGCGGGTCGCCCTGAATACCACGTCGGGGTGACGCTCCTGGGTCAGGGATAAATTGACTCGCGAAGGTGCCAGATAAGTCAAATGCCCGCCGCCATCGAGAGCCAGGTTATCCTCGCATTTACGCTTGAACTCCTCCAGCTTTTTAGCATCGGAACACTCACACCAGCGCGCAGTAGTCACACTGATGGGCTCGTAGATAGCTTCAACTTTGTATTCGTCCTTCAAGCGATAGGCCACCACTTCAAACTGCAGCACCCCCACAGCACCGACCACAATATCGTTATTGTGCAATGGGAAAAATACTTGGGTGGACCCCTCTTCCGACAGCTGTTGCAAGCCTTTTTGCAACTGCTTCATTTTCAGTGGGTCTTTAAGGCGGATGCGGCGGAACAGCTCTGGAGCAAAATGTGGGATACCAGTGAACTTTAGACTTTCGCCCTCGGTAAAGGTATCGCCAATCTGGATGGTGCCGTGGTTGTGCAGGCCTATGATATCGCCAGCCAGGGCCTCCTCAACCGCACTGCGATCGCCCGCCATAAAGGTTACCGCATCGGCAATTTTGACTTCCTTGCCGAGGCGGACATGTTTCATTTTCATGCCCTGCTGGTAGACGCCGGAGCAGACCCGCATAAAGGCAATGCGATCGCGATGCTTGGGGTCCATATTGGCCTGAATCTTAAAAATAAAACCACTGAATTTCTGCTCATTGGCTTCAACCACCCGCACATCAGTGGTGCGACTGCGCGGTGGCGGCGCCCACTCGACAAAACCATCGAGCATTTCGCGCACACCGAAATTCCCCAGGGCAGTACCGAAGAAGACGGGCGTCATTCGTCCGGCAAGGTATTCATCGAGATCAAAGGTGTTGGTTGCACCGCGAACAAAATCGATTTCCTCGCGAATATCCTCGGCGTAGGAGCCCAGCAACTGGCTGGCTTCATCGCTGTGCAGTCCCTTTATCTGTATATCGTCGGGAATCGTGTGTCCCATGCCCTGCTGATACACATGGATGATATCGGTATAGAAGTTATAGACACCGACAAATTCCTTGCCACTGCCCAGCGGCCAGTTGATCGGTGCCGCAGTAATTTTTAATACATTTTCAATTTCATCCAGCAGCTCCACAGCGCTGCGGCTTTCGCGATCCATTTTATTGATAAACGAAAGGATCGGCGTATCGCGCAAACGGCAGACTTCCATCAGCTTAATCGTGCGATCTTCAACACCCTTTGCACCATCAATCATCATTAGCACCGAGTCCACTGCGGTCAGGGTGCGATAGGTATCCTCGGAGAAGTCTTCGTGACCGGGGGTATCCAGCAGGTTTACTACGCGACCTTTATAGGGAAACTGCATCACCGATGAGGTTACCGAAATACCGCGCTCCTGCTCCATGGTCATCCAGTCAGACTTTGCATGGGGACCGCGCTTGCCCTTTACCGAGCCGGCCAGTTGGATGGCATTGCCCCACAACAGGAGTTTTTCGGTCACGGTGGTCTTACCGGCATCCGGGTGAGAGATAATGGCAAAGGTGCGGCGTTTGGCTAATTCGGTGTTGATATTGATCATAGAAGTGGGCTATAAAAATGGCCTGATAGGCAAAGGGCTGATAAAAAGCCGGCGATTATAGCCTAGTCAGCCTTTCAGGTGTTGATCAGCAAGCCCCGGCAATTGGCCGATATAGCGGCGCAGCCACCACCAGGCCCAGATACCTATCAAAATATTGGTAACCGCTGTAGCGATAAAGACGCCCTGGGCCTGCCACAATTGCTGACAGAGATAGGCCAGCGGCAGATAGATAAAAAACACCCGCCCCGCCGACAGGATCATCGCCGGCCAGGGGCGCCCCAGACCGTTGAAGGCCGCGTTGACTGACATCACCACGCCATAGGCACCATAGCTGATGGGTGCAATGGCAAAGTAGCTGGCAGCTATCACAATCACTTCACGATGACCACCAAACAGGCTGACAATCGCTTCACCAAAGAACCAGAGCAAAATCGCCAGGAAAAGACCGAATGCCAAACTAAAGCGCACGAGTACCACCATGGCTTCCGCCAGCCGCGAAAACTTTCCCGCGCCGCGATTCTGGCCAAAAAAAGGGCCAACCACACCCGACAGCGCGTAGAACACAATCAGCATTAAGGGCTCAATACGCATGGCCACCCCCAAACCGGCCACCGCATCGCTGCCATAATTAGCCATCATTTTGATAATCAAGGCGCTGGCCAGAGGAATAATCACATTGGCGCACATGGCCGGGATACCCACATGGACGATGATTTTCCAGGATGTGCGCAACTGCGACCACTGTACCAGCGGATTCACCAACATGCCCACTCGCCAATGCAAAATATAAATAGCGGCAATCAACATACACACCCGGGTGATCAGGGTGGCCAGTGCGGCCCCCTGCAATCCCATTGCAGGTATGGGACCCAAACCAAAAATTAAAATAGGGTCCAGCACTACATTGCATAGAGCAACAGCGCTCATCAAATAACCCTGAACCTGGCTCATTCCCATAGCGCGCAGGGCGGCGAGGCAGACCATAGGCACCAACAGGCAGGGCGCGCTGAAATACCAGATCGACATATACTGACGAATCAGCGGAATCAGATCTTCGCTGGCACCCAGAAACAGGAACAGCGGTTCAAGGGTGAGCCAACCCAGCAGGCAGACACTCACCGACAACAGCAGCGTAAGGCTCATGGCATCGGTCGCCAGGCGCCGAGCCAATTGCTGGTCGCCCTCACCTATGGCCCGCGCTACCGCCGATGAAGCTCCCGCCCCCAGGCCTATGCCCAAACTGGTCAGCACCATAATGATGGGAAAGGTAAAACTGAGTGCGGCGAGTGGAGCGCGTCCTACCTGGGCAATAAAAAATGCTTCTATTGCGCCCATTAGCATAGTAGCTAGCAGACCCCACACCATGGGGATGGCCATGACTTTTAAATGGGTTGCTACCGAACCCTCAGTGAGGGTCGCCTGAAGGGATGCGTGCAGGGTTTTATCCATAGAGAGAAGAGTTCGCAGAAAACAGGCAAAATTATAAACACAAAAGCCTGTTTATAGTGATAAAGCAGCCGATAAAAAGATGTCCCTCAGACAATCTTTTTACGGCGAGCTTTTACTTTCTATCGGTAGCCTCATCGACTTCTTTCTGCGTCATTATCCGCGGTTGAGGCTCAGCTTCCTCTGTTGGAGCCGCGTCTGTCGAGTCAATCAAATCGTCGCTATCAATACCCGAGCCACCATTACTCAGGGCATCGGCAACCGCTTTTTTCAATACAATAATCGCAATGCGACGGTTGATCGGTGCACTGGGATTATCCGGCAGGTAGGGCGCTGCCGACCCCATACCCTGCACAGTTGCCATCTTGGCCTCGGGATAGCCTCCCTCTTGCAACGCTCGCCTCGCGGCATTGGCGCGGTCGGCAGAGAGTTCCCAGTTGGTGTAGGATGCCGCCATTCCGTAGGGAGTGGAGTCTGTATGCCCCGTCACACTGATTTTGTTGGGTACTTTATTGAGCAGAGGCCCCAATGCATTCAATACGGCTTCCGAATAATCTTTTAAGCGGGCGCTGCCTGAGTCGAACATAGGACGCTTGTCTTTATCCACAATCTGGATACGCAGACCCAATGCAGTAAAGTCGACAATGATCTGATCTTTAATCTGCTGGAACACCGCATCCTGTTCAATTTGCTCCTGCATTTGTTTTTGCAACTCTTCGAGCTGCTCGCGCTCAATGCGTTCAAGCTCTCGCTTTATCGATTCTTCATCAATCGTCTGCTTGGAGGTATTTTCATTATCATTTTGATTTTTTGCTTCTGGATCTTCAGTGTGGGATTCCTTCTGCGGCTGCTCCATATTGATGAGACCAGGGTTGGCACCGCCCTCACCTATGGCAAACTCACTGCCCGGATCGGTAAAATAACCTGAAATTGCCCGCTGCTCCTCCTTCGACGTACTGCCCATCAACCACAGCAGAAGAAAAAATGCCATCATGGCCGTCATAAAGTCAGCCAGGGCCACCTTCCAACTGCCACCGTGGTGGCCGTGGCCGTGAACTTTTTTCTTAACAATAATGATGGACGGTTGTGCACCCTTCTCCATTAACAGCTACCTTTATTTTTTCGCACGATATTGCTCTTCCAGTTCTTTAAAGCTGGGGCGCACACTGTGGTAGAGAATTTTGCGACCAAACTCCACCGCTATTTGCGGCGGAACACCATTCATGGAGGCCACCAGACAGGCTTTGATACAGGAGTAGAAGTGCGCTTCATCGCGATTCTTGTGCGAGAGATACATACTGAAAGGGCCAATAAAACCATAGGCAAACAAAATACCCAACAGGGTTCCCACCAGAGCCGCTGCCACATGGTGACCCAACTCTGCCGGAGGACCGCCCAGGCTGCCCATGGTAATTACAATACCCAACACCGCCGCTACAATACCAAAACCTGGCAAACCATCTGCCGCACCACTGATCGCCGAGGGAATCAAAGCCTGCTCCTGATGATGCCCCTCCAACTCCTGGTCGATCAGCGCTTCCAATTCATGGGGAGCCATATTGCCAGCGACCATAATGCGCAGATAGTCGCAAATAAATTCAATCGCGTGGTGATCTTTCAAGATGGAGGGATAGTTGGCAAAGATAGGACTGGTATCCGGTTCTTCAATATCGCCCTCGATTGCCATCAACCCTTCGCGACGGGTTTTGTTAAAAATATCATAGAGCAGCGTCAGCAAATCCAGGTACAGGGATTTTTTGTATTTGGACGGCGTCAAGAGTGCACCGAAGGATTTCACCACGCCTATAGATACCGGCAGCGGGTTGCCAATAATCATGGCTCCGAGCGATGCACCGCAAATGATCAAGACTTCGAGTGGTTGAAACAGCGCCATAACCTGTCCGCCGGCCATTACAAAACCGCCGAGGACACAACTGAAAATGACGATAATTCCGAGAATAAGACTCACGTACAGCTCCCCAAATAGACACTAATGGCGCTATGATTCGATTTGAGTATAGGTTGAATCGTTTGAGGTTCAAGGGTAAAAAATGAATTCGGCGGTTAAACCGAATGAAATGCGAATCGCCCGCCAGATGCGGCAAGAATAGCTCAAATAATCACCACTTCATTACAACTAACTGTTTGACAACACTTTGACAAATTGGCGCATAAATTAATATGAAGATTTCAGACCTTGAACAAGCCACGCAGACATCATTGGAAGCCGCCGTATTGCGGCGCCTGCTCGCACACCTCGACAGTCGCAGCGATGTGCAAAATATTGACTTGATGAATCTCGCCGGATTTTGTCGCAACTGTTTAAGCAAGTGGTATGTGGCTGCAGCGACAGAACAGGGCATCACACTGGATTATGAAGATGCGCGCGAGCGTGTTTACGGCATGCCCTATGAGCGCTGGAAGGAGCAGCATCAAACTCCCGCAAGTCAGGAACAACTGGCAGCCTTTGCCAAGAAAGCCGACTGAACGCATAATTTTTTTTACATTATTCACTCGCGAGACATTGCATGGCCATTGCGCTGATCAACGGGAAAATATTTAACGGCGATAGCTGGTTATCGCAACAGGCAGTGATCATTGATAAGGAAATTATTGTTGCCCTGTGCGACCGGGATAAACTTCCCGACAATATTTCCCAGCAGATAGACCTCAATGGCCAGCGTCTGCTGCCGGGCCTGATAGATACCCAGGTCAACGGCGGCGGCGGGGTTTTGTTTAATGATGCTCCCACAGTGGCAAGCCTGCGCACCATAGGCGCTGCCCACAGACGCTTTGGCACTACCGGATTTTATCCCACGCTGATCAGCGATGATTTGCAGGTGGTCGAGCAAGCCATAGCTGCAGTCGCACAGGCCTTAACCGAAAAAGTGCCGGGTGTGCTCGGCATTCACCTGGAGGGGCCCTTTTTAAATGCTGAGCGCAAAGGGGTACACAACGCCGCAAAATTTAAAATTCTGGATGAAAGCGCGCTGCAATTACTCACCTCCTTGCGCGCAGGAAAAACCCTTGTCACCCTGGCCCCCGAGCTGACAACACCCGACATGATTGCCCGCCTGGTCAAGGCCGGTGTTGTGGTGGCAGCAGGGCACAGTGCCGCCAGCTATGAGCAGACCACTCGCGCGCTCGCAGCGGGCTTAAGCAGTTTTACGCATTTATTTAATGCCATGACACCCCTGGGCAGCCGCGAACCAGGCATGGTGGGCGCAGCACTGCAGGACCCGCACGCCTGGTGCGGCATTATCGCCGATGGCTATCACGTACATCCCGCCACCTTGAAAATTGCACACGCCGCCAAGGCAAAAGGCAAGATGGTGCTGGTGACAGATGCCATGCCAAGTGTCGGCATGGCCGCAGAAGATAAACCGTTCGTGCTGAATGGCGAAAAAATTTTCTGGGACAAGGGCCGCCTCAGCACCAGCACAGGCACATTGGCGGGATCGGACTTGACCATGCTGGCTGCGGTAAAAAATACGATTGAAAAAATCGGCATAGAAACCGATGAAGCGATTCGCATGGCGAGCCTCTATCCCGCCGCTATGATGGGGATAGAAAAAACATTCGGGCGCATTGAGCCAGGCTACAGAGCGAGCATGATCTTAATCGACGCTGAATTTAATTTGCTGCGCAGCTGGATTGAGGGAGAGGAAAACGTGTAGCAGCACTTCCGCTACTGTCAGAGGGCCGTCTGTTGCCGTGCAAATAATATTGCCCCCACTTCTGGCGGTGCCAGAGGCGCAGACAAATTGGCCTGGGTAGCCGAAGATAACCAGGGTGTGAGATAAGCCGATAAACCTCCGATCAGAGACATGCGCCCCGGCCCGGCCTGCCACAGAGCCTGTGCAAGTGCATCAATATAGGCAGCGCCGCTGCGGAGAATAGCCAGTGCTATCTCATCCTTTTGCTCTGCCGCACTCAATACAAAACGGGAAATTTTTGCATAATCGCCGGAGCTGGCCGCCGCCAGTTTATCCACAAGGTTGCCATTGCCCGCTTGCAGATAGTCGCAGATCAGCGCCTGCATCAAAGTTGGAGGCCCCAGGTGATCAATCGCCAGTAACACCGCCTTTACCGCTTCCAATCCCATCCAGGCACCGCTGCCGTTATCGCCCAGTAAAAAACCGTGGCCGCCGAGAATGGTGGTTTTATTATCGACTATAGAATAACCGCAAGAGCCAGTGCCGCTAATGATCACCGCCCCATTGGCAGCCTGATGTGCGCCGAGACAAGCAATATGCAAATCAGTGGTGAGATGCATTTTTTTAAAGGGATGCTGCCAGCGCTGCACCGAGGCAAAGACACTGGGCAGATTGACACCCGCCAGGCCCACGCCGGCAATCAAATCACCCATTGTTGTTTCAGGCAATCCGGCATCGCGCAGGGCCAGAGTGGTAGCATCAATAATGGAGGCCTGGGCCTGTAGCAAATGCTGGTAGGCATTGGCCGCCCCACCCAGCCCCCGGCCGAGCACGGCACCCTGGGCATCCATGATCAACGCACAGCATTTAGTACCGCCGCCATCAATGCCTAAAAATAATTGTTCGACTGAAGACTCAGACATTTTTTATCTCTGTCATTGTTGGTCGCGTAGATCTCACAAAAGCAGCGCTATTATTTTTGCAGCAGCTTAGCTCTCAGGTTTCGCAAGCTGGCTTTGGCCCGCTGCTGGTTGGCAGGCCCCATGCGCAACATCAACTTTTGCGCAGCCGGCAACTTTTCCAGCGCGGGATCAGCAAATTCATAATAAACCTTGGGGCGCACCAGGATCATATCGGCGGTTGCATCCGGGGCTGCGAGCAGTCGATCAATAGCGCGAATCAATACCGAGTGAAAGTTGCCCTTGGTCGAGCCCATTTCCTTGTAAGCCTCATTGAGCAGCGGATAGAAATACCTGTACATCCTGACCACCGCCTCTGAATCCAGCAGCGATAATACCCGTACATAGTTGTCGTAGCGCTGATAGTTTTTTTCGCTCATGCGAAATTGTTCGACCTCCTGGGCTTCGCCCAACTCGCCACCGGCGACAGAGACCAGGAAAGAATCCACCAGTAAAGCGCCCTGCGGCGATACTATAGGACGATATTCGGTAGCCAACTTGCCCTCTTCGACCAAGTCGACTGCGCGCACAAACTTGCGCAGTATTTCCTCGGAAATAACCAGTTGCAGCAGACCATCCACACCCAGGCCCTGCAGGGCGGCAACCACCGCGAGATCACTCTGGTTCAAATCCGGCAATGGCTCCGGGTTAGGTTCAGCCACGGGCTCTTCATACACCGGCTTTTCTTCCGCCTTGACGGGCTCCACCACTGCAGGTGCCGGAGCCGGTGTCGCAGTTGGCAATTCGCGCAACCCCAGCGACTTGACCTCGTCCTTCACCAGGAAATAACTCACGGCATAAATTGCAGCCGCGGCCAGGGCTATCACCGTTAATTTAATGGCTATTGTGCGCGAACGGCGCTGCTCAAAACTCATACAAACTCCTGAAATAAAAGTATGAATTGGATTATGGGGGAAATTGCTGTGCGGCTCCAGTGCTGTGCACCTGCGACAACAGTTTTAGCTCTGATAGCAACAGTCCCCGTTAGTTTCCTCTGAATTGATTTTGCTGACTTTAGTCAAAATCACCCTTCAACTATTTTTATTCTCCGCAGCCATGGAAATGGTTTTAACGCTTGCATTGTCTCATGCGCGCAAGGGGAGAAACCCACACCCACAGGACCTTCTCGCTATCGCAAGACGGATAGGTATCTTTCACGGGCTCGATGGCAATTTGCACCCCATCACAGAAGCATCATTAAACAGGCTTTGGATTTGCGAGTAGCGCGCAAATAGTTTATTCTGTTTAATAATTAATCTCATTTGCATTTAGAGTCCATTTGCCATGACCGCATCCTTTACCCCCCCTCAGGCCGGCACCACTGCCGCGTTGCGCCTGGATCAATGCGTGAAAGGCGCCGAGGTGCGCATGGTCAGCCTGCTGCAACAGCCTTTGTTTGGCGGTCAGGATGAGCGTGTCAGCCTGCGCTTGAAAGAATTGGGTTTTCTGCCTGGCGCCCGCTTGAAAGTAATAGGTTTTGGCCTGCTCGGCAGCGACCCGCTGGCGGTGCAGGTCAATGGTACCAAGTTTGCCCTGCGCCGCGCTGAAGCGGCCAAAATTGGTGTGGAATTAGTAGGTAGTCATTGATGTCATCCCCCATTCGCTTTGCGCTGATTGGCAACCCCAATTGCGGTAAGACCTCACTGTTCAATCGTTTGACCGGCGCTCGCGCCAAGGTAGCCAATTACCCCGGCGTCACGGTAGAGCGCCGCTCCGGGATATTGGCGGACTTGCCCAACACGCCTGAAATCCTCGATTTGCCGGGCACCTACAGCCTGTTTGTCACCTCGCCAGATGAGCAGGTTGCGCGAGATATGATCCTGGGTTCCATCGCGGGAGAAACCCGACCCGACATCTTAGTGGCTGTGATTGACGCAACCAATCTGCGCCTCGGCCTGCGTCTGGTGATGGAACTCAAAACCCTCAATCGCCCCATGGTGGTGGCCCTCAACCAAATGGATGCCGCCGCCGCACGCGGTATCAGTGTCAACACCGCCGGCCTTGCGCGGGATATAGGTATTCCAGTAGTGGAAACTGTGGCAGTCAATCGCCAGGGTGTAGACAAATTGCGCAGCATACTGGCGGACTACGCCAGTCAACCTCTGCCCGAGGGAACCCAGCGCCTGACCCCCGGTGAGAATAATATTGCCGAACTCAATCGCGATGATTCCATTGAGGAACTCTATCAAAAAATTGAAACCATAGTAGCCAATAACGTTATCCAGCCCCATGAGTTTCCACGCTGGCAAGACCGCCTGGATGCGCTGGTGATGCATCCGATCCTGGGACTGGTAGTGCTGTTCAGTATTTTGCTGTTTATGTTCAATGCGGTATTTGCCTGGGCCACTCCCATAGCAGATTTGATTGATGCCGGATTTGGCACCCTGGGCGAATGGATTGGCGCAACCCTGCCCGATGGAATTCTGAAAAACTTCCTGGTTGAAGGCCTGATTGCCGGCGTCGGCGGAGTCTTGGTATTTCTACCGCAAATTATTATTTTATTTTTCTTTATCCTGCTGCTTGAGGATACCGGCTATTTGACCCGCGCAGCGTTTTTGCTGGATCGCCCCATGCGCGGGCTGGGCATTTCCGGCCGCTCGTTTATTCCCCTGCTCTCAAGCTTTGCCTGTGCCGTTCCCGGTATTATGTCGACCCGCACCATCTCTGATCCGCGCGAGCGTTTTATTACCATTATGATTGCGCCGCTAATGACCTGCTC
The DNA here is from genome assembly GCA_035565295.1 of Cellvibrio sp. GTDB lineage: Bacteria > Pseudomonadota > Gammaproteobacteria > Pseudomonadales > Cellvibrionaceae > Cellvibrio. The sequence continues at coordinate 22,404 of DATMSP010000005.1, forward strand.
GGCAAGGCTGCCTGTCTACGCCCTGATCATAGGCGCATTTATTCCAGAAAAAACGGTGTGGGGTATTTTCAATCAACAGGGCCTGACGTTGTTTGCACTCTACCTTGCCGGTGTTGTCAGTGCGGCAATCATTGCCTGGATCATGCGCCGCAACCAGGCTCGCGAGGAATTTCCCCTGCTGCTCGAACTGCCCAGCTACCGCTGGCCCATGGCCTATCATCTGCTGATGGGATTGCAGGAGCGGGTGTGGATCTTCCTGCGCCGCGTGGGCACCATCATTCTCTCGCTCTCGATTTTAATCTGGTTTTTGTGCACCTATCCCGGTGCTCCTGCGGATGCCACACTGCCGGAGATTGAATACAGTTTTGCCGGTCAGCTGGGTGCTTTTATGCAGCCGCTGTTTGCGCCGCTCGGTTTTAGCTGGCAGATGTGTATCGCCCTGATTCCTGCGATGGGTGCTCGCGAAGTGGCTGTCAGTGCCCTGGCCACTGTTTATGCCGTGAGTAATGAGAATCTGGATACTGCCCTGGGTGTTGCCTTGCAGCACAGCTGGAGCCTGCCGATAGCACTGGCCTATCTGGCCTGGTTTGTCTATGCACCGCAATGCATTTCCACCATAGCCGTAGTGCGTCGCGAAACCAACTCGGCCAAGGCGACTGCATTTTTTACCGTTTATTTATTTGCCCTGGCTTACTTTGCCGCCTGGGCCACTTACCAGATCGCATTGCTCTTCAACTGAAACACGCAGGTTTAAGGGGAAAGATTATGTGGCAGGAAATTATTGTGGGGACCTGTGTCCTGGCCGCAGCCTACTTTGTGCTGCGGCAATGGCTGCCTATCGGCAAAAAGAAAACGGGAGGCTGCGGGAGTTGCAGCAGTGGCGATAGCGGCTGCACTACAGCAAAAAGCTGCGCGCCCAAAGACCACCATTCATAATTGACAGCAGTCACAATGACTACCCATTAATACTTGGTCACATCCAGCCAGTACTCGGTGCGTTCAAGTGGGGTCTCTGCGGGCAAATAAGGATTTTCCAGGCGAATGATCCGCCGCTTGTGTTTCTTAAGTTCAGCCAGGGCCTCCACTACCCGCGGATGGCTGAAAAAAAACCTGTCAAACTCACCATTTTTGTAAATAATTTCCCAGCCTTTCTCCAGCCGTTCTGCCAGCTCGGTATTGCGCTTATTGACAAAAAAATACATGGCCGAAGGGTAGGACAATAAAATATCTTCTTCGGGCACCACCTCATTCGCCTTCAGATGTTTATCCTCAGGCATAAGCTCAAGGATACCGCGCGGGAAATAATCGAAGCGTTTCACCTTCAGCATTTTGTAGAGGTTTTCTGCACCTGCCCCGAGAATCACCGGCAGGCCATTGGCTTCCATGATATCGGTGTCCGGCCAGTGAATGCCTTGCCCCGCCCTCAGGGTGGAGAGATCCTTGATATTGGTAATATCGGAAAACAATGGCTGGTCTTCTTTGCGAATAACAAAAATGCGATGCCCCAACAGCCCCTTGAAAATGGGTACTCGAATCGGCCGCAGCAATGCCTCGCGCTCTTTGGTGGTGACTGTCCAGATAACCGAATTGATATTATTGCGCTCGACTTCGGCAAACCAGCGAGCCTGGGAAAAACGGCGATCCGAGTAGATAAAATCTATAGTTTCATTGGGGGCTTTGCTTGCGTTTAAAATCATTTTTAGCAAGGTTGGGATGTACTCACCCTGCCGTTCAGGATCCAGGATCTGGATATCAACGACATAGTGGCGCTGCGTTTCCTGCGTTTGTGCCTGGGCTAAAGCAACCGTAAACCCAAACAGCAGAAAACATAATCGCAAGCCAAGTAGAGCCATAGATTTAAACACACGAAAAAGAAGGGGCTTCAAGAATCTAATCCATTGTCCTTTCTAACAATAACTCACAACAAACCAGGGGATGAAATGGAGAGCCAATAACGGTTAACGCGACAACTCCAGGATAAAAACACTGCGCAGGTTTTAGCCTAGCAGTTAATTCTCTAATTTTCTCGTTTTCTTGCAAAAAATTCTTGCGCTACCCATTACAAGAAAGCATTAAAGAGGTCTCTGCAACGCTATGAGCAGCTCGCCAGCAGAGGAAAAAACACCGTTTTTTCAATTGCAGCCGTTGGCACAGCAGCAGAATGGCATCAGAATGAAAATTTATACACCAAAAAATTATCACGAGCTTAAGCGAGAAGTCCCCTACTTTTCTAATAAGCCGAAAGATCCATCCAATACTCCGGGTGATCGAAAGGCAGGTAATCGGGAAGATAGGGATTATCCAAAACAATGATGGTTCTTTTGTGCTTTTTGTACTCTTCGATAGCGGTTTTGATGCGGGGGTGAGCGAAAAAGAAAGTATTGAATTGCCCATTCTGCAAAATAATATTCCAGCCTTTTTCCAGGCGCAGGGCCAACTCCGTATTATTCTTATTGACGAAATAGTAGATAGGCATCACATAGGAGAGCATTAAATGCTTTTCCACCACCAGATCATTTTCAGCCATAAACTCATACTCGGAATAAATTTCTGATACGCCGCGAGGAAAATAATCAAAGCGATCTGCCTTCAGCATGCGATAGAGCGTCTCCTTGCCACCGCCAACAGTAACGGGCAGGCCATTGGCTTCCAGAATATCGGTATCAGACCAATGCGCTCCCTGCCCGGCAATCAATTCTGTCAAATCTGCCTTGCTATGCACTTTGGCAAAAAGAGCCTCATCCTTACGGCGAATAACCAGAAAGCGCTTGCCCAACAGGCCTTTGAAAATAGGCACGCGAATCGGATGCAAAAGCCGCTCGCGCTCCTTGGAGGTAGTGGTCCAGAGTACCTCATTGAACTGGCCAGTCTGCACTTCGGCTATCCAGCGCGCCTGGGTGAATTGGCGATCGGATAATTGAATCTCAATGGTTTCTCCAGGCTTTTTACTCGCCTCCAGGATCATTTGCAGCAGCAGGGTATAGTAGTTCCCTGCCCGCTCGGGAGACACAGCCCTGACCTGCACAAGATAGCGTCCTGTCTCCGCATGGGAAAGAGCGCTATGACCAGTCCCCAGTAGCAGCACAAGGCCCAGGAGAAGCTGTTTTATAGATTGAGTGGATGGATGGGACATCGGTGGACGCTCCCTAGAGAAGTTTTTCTCCTCCAATAAGGTTAGCACATGGCTGGCAGATGACACTTCTCGACGGCTATCGTATAGTCTGCCTTCCGGCCCAGGCTGCTGCGCATCTGGGCCACTTCACCGGCGCTATCCATAAAGGATTTTTCCATGCACGACAAAATAGAAACACGCACGTTTTTGCTCACGTTACTGCTGGTTTCCTGCGGTTTTCTCTGGCTGCTGATCCCTTTCTTTGGCGCAATATTCTGGGCGATAGCCATTGCCATTGTATTCCACCCCGTACAGCAACGCCTGCTGAAACGCTGGCCCACATACCCCAACCTCGCGGTGCTGGCTACCCTATTGCTCTGTATAGTCGTGGTGATATTACCTTTAATGATAGTCATCAGCTCAGTGATCGACGAAGGTGTGGCTATCTATGAAAAAATAAACTCAGGGGAAATCAATCCTGCGCAGTATATCGAACAGGTTCACACTGCCTTTCCGCGCATCAATGCGCTCTTGTCGCGGGTGGGAATCGATTTAAACAATATCAAGACCGATGCTACCGATGCCGTTATGGCCAGCGGCAAATTTCTTGCGCAGCACACCTTCACCATCGGCCAAAATGCCTTCAGCTTTCTCTGCAACCTGGCCCTGATGCTTTACATTACTTTCTTTATGCTGCGCGATGGCAACCAACTGGTGGAACTGCTGGTGCGTGCCCTGCCGCTGGGCGATGCCCATGAGCGCACCCTGTTTGGCATATTCACCGAAGTGACCCGCGCTACCATCAAAGGCAATATTGTGGTGGCGATTGTCCAGGGCAGCGTGGGCGGCCTCACCCTCTGGGCGCTGGGCATCCACGGTGCTCTGCTGCTGGCGGTACTGATGATGTTTGCCTCGCTGATTCCGGCTGTGGGATCGGCGCTGGTGTGGGCGCCAGTAGCCATCTACCTCGCCGCCAAAGGCAGTATCAGCGATGCCCTGATACTGGTCGGGGTTGGCGTGGCGGTGATAGGTATGCTGGACAATATACTACGCCCCATACTGGTTGGCCGCGACACCCAGTTACCCGATTACCTGGTGCTGCTCTCCACCCTCGGCGGGATTGGCATCTTTGGCCTTAACGGCTTTGTCATAGGTCCGCTGGTGGCGGCGCTGTTCCTGGCCTGCTGGGGAATTTTTATCCACGAGGTGCATCTCCCCAGGCCGGATAAGGACCACTATGAGAATGGCATATATACGGGCGATAAAAAGCGCTCCTAATCTGCTAGACTGCGCGACCCTTTACTCTTAACCAGCGAGTTTTTTATGTCTAACAAGTACAACACCATCGAACTGCGTGTCAGCTATGGCGTAGGTCGCCAAATGGGCGAGCAGCTAGCGTCAAACCCTTTTGATGGCGTAGATGCCGAAGCCGTTGCCCAGGGTGTACTGGATGCACTGGGCGGTAAAGAAAACCAGGTTCCACGCGCCGAGCTGGAAGAGGCTTTCCGCATAGTCGGCACCCGCATGCAGGAGAAACAGGAGGCACAAACTCGCCTGCTAGCTGAAGAAGGCGAGAATTTTTTGGCTGAAAACGCTAAAAAAGACGGTATCACGGTCACTGCCTCTGGTCTTCAGTATGAAGTCATCACCCAGGGCACAGGCGCCATTCCCAGCGCGACCTCGCGCGTAAAAACCCACTACCACGGCACCCTGATCGACGGCACAGTGTTCGACAGCTCAGTCACTCGCGGCCAGCCTATCGACTTCCCGGTAAACGGCGTTATCGCCGGTTGGACCGAAGCCCTGCAATTGATGCCGGTGGGCTCCAAATGGCGGTTGTACATTCCGCATGAACTGGCCTATGGCGAGCGCGGTGCAGGCGCGAGCATTGCCCCCTTCTCCGCATTGATTTTTGATGTGGAATTGATCGATATAGTCGGCTAAGACAATCCTTCGCGTTACCGGTCGCGGTCAGCTGCAAGGCAGGCCGCGATATCTTTTGACATTATGATTTTTGCGCTTTTGGAATTTTTTCATGTGGTTTAAAAACCTTCGCCTCTACCGCCTTACCGAACAATGGTCACATACAACAGAAGAACTGAATACGGCTCTGGAAAGCTTTTGCTTTAATCCCTGCGGCAGCCTTGACACCCTGCGCTATGGTTTTGTGCCGCCGCTCGGCCGTCACGGCAGTGAATATGTGCATGTCACCAATGGCTATGTGATGATATGCGCAAAGAAGCAGGAAAAAATATTGCCCGCAGCGGTTATCAATGAACAGCTCGAAGAAAAAGCCCTGGCGATCAGCGAGGCAGAATCGCGCAGTGTCGGCCGCAAAGAGCGCGAGACATTGAAAGATGAAATTATTTTTTCCCTGCTGCCGAAAGCCTTCGCCAAATCATCGCTGGATTTTGCCTATATCGCGCCGGAAGAAAAACTGATTATCGTCAACTCCTCCTCCGCGAAACGTGCCGAGGATCTGCTCAGCAAATTGCGCGAAGCCCTGGGCAGCCTGCGCTGCCTGCCGCTCACGGCAAAAAACCAGCCCACACAGGTAATGACCCACTGGCTGCAGACCGGTGAGGTCGCGGCGGATTTCGCCCTGGGTGAAGACTGCGAACTGCAGGCGGGCAAGGATGGCCGGGTCATAGGCTGCAAGAAACACGACCTGACCGCCGCCGAAGTGCTGAACCATATCAACAGCGGTATGTTTGTCAGCAAATTGGCCATGACCTGGAAAGAGTCCATTCACTGCGTGATAGACGATCAACTGGCCATCAAGCGCTTGAAGTTTGACGATCTGGTCAGCGAAAAAGCCAACGAGCGCAACCCGGAGAGCAAGGCCGAGCAATTTGATGCAGACTTTGCCATTATGGCCGGCGAGTTGAAGCATTTTATCGCCGCGCTCTACGCCGCTTTTGGCGGTGTGCAGGACCCGGAATAACAACCTGATCGATATTGCTTGGCGAGGACAACGCTTATGAACACAACTTCCAGTAGTGCGCTATCCAACCCCCAGGCCAGCACTCATCTGATTATTGTGATGGGCGTATCCGGCTGTGGCAAAACCACCCTGGCAGAGGCCCTGGCTGAGCACTATCACTATACCTATCTGGATGCGGATCATTTTCACAGTGAAAAATCCCGCGCGCTTATGGCCCAGGGCATACCCCTGACCGATGAGGATCGTGCTCCCTGGATTGCCGCATTGAAACAACACTTGGAGGGCCGTGCCGCCGCAGGGCAGCACGCGGTACTGGCATTTTCTGGATTAAAGCAAAAGCATCGCAATGCCTTGCGCACTGCCGGACTGCGCACACTGGTACTGTTTCTGGATGGGGAGCAGGAGCTGATCCAGCAGCGTATTAACAAACGCGAGGGTCACTTTATGGCCCCACAGTTATTGGCCAGCCAATTTGCCAGCCTTGAAGTGCCCGTCACTGAAACGGATGTGCAGCGCATTGATATCAACACCTCCATGGACAAGGTGCTTGCCAAGGCGATCAACCTTGTCGACGAAATTTTACTGAACCCATAATTCACAGCAGCAGGGGAAATATCAGTATGTCAGCTCAGCAGATTAAGATCTTGGTAAAATTGCTCATCCTGACTCTGCTGTATTTACTTCAGCCGGCAATGGCTGAGGAGCTATCCCCCGCTCGCATAGCCGCACCTCTGCCCAGCCTGCTCAAATCCTTTAAACAGAATCCCAAAGCAGAGGCCGAGATTATTCTGCGCAGCACGCTGATAGAGATTGATCAGCGCTACTTCAGTCACGCAACTTCCTATGTCGCTGTCTATATCAACAGCGACGAAGCCGTGCGCGACTACAGCCAGATCAGTATTTCCTTCAACAGTTTCTATGAAGATATAGCCCTGGAGTTCGCCCATGTGCGCACGCCCGAGGGTGAGATGGATAGCATCAAGGCCGATGCCACACAAATCCAGAGCCCCACCGATGAAAACTTTTATCACGATCGCAAAGAGCTGCTATTTTCACTGCCCAACGTCAGGAAAGGTTCGGTGATTGAATTCCAATACCGCTACACCGACACCCGAAAAATTATCCCCAACCAATGGTTTGACAGCTTCAGTTTGAATTGGTGGGAAGACCGCGCTGCGGGCCAGGGATCGCGCGCGGACCCTGTGGCCAACACAGAATTGACAATCAGATCTCCAAAGGACATGCAGTTTTACAGCAATGATCTCAGCAGTTTTGCGATAACTCACACGCGCCAGCAAAAAGACGCATGGCAGACACTCAGCTGGAAAGGCAAAAACCTGCCTCAAATTACTCTGCAGGACAATATGCCGCGCGATCACTCGCAGACAGCGCAGGTTCGGGTGAGTACCATGGCCTCTTGGAACCAAGTGGCAAACTGGTCGAACGGCCTGATTGCTCCTCATCTGGTCAGCGATGCGACGCTCGATAAATTAAGCAGTGAACTGGCCAACACCTCCAGCACAGCCGAAGAAAAAGTAAAAGCCGTCTATCAACTGCTGCAGCAGAAAGTTCGCTATGTGTTTGCCCATGCCGGTCGCGGTGGCTATGAGCCCCACGATGCCTTTGAGGTATTGCGCAATGGTTATGGCGATTGCAAAGACCAGACAACGCTCGCCGTGACCCTGTTGCGCAAACTGGGAATCAAAGCAGACCCGGCATTAGTAGTCACACGCTCGCGCGGCACACCCGATATGAAAATCACCAGCGTCAACTTCGACCACATGATTGTGCATATACCCGCGCAGCCAGGCCTGCAGGAAACCTGGATGGACACCAGCGGCGACACCAGTCTGTTCCCAGGATTTTCACTGGGCCTGGAGGGTCAGCCGGCACTGATCGTCAACAGCAACACACAGGATGTGGTGAAGATAAAATCCCTGCCTCCCGAGCAGCACTTTGCCCATCTCGACATAGTCTTTGACAAGGTGATGGGAAAAAATCTGGAGGCCAATTTCAGCATGCAGTTTGGCGGTATGTTTGAGCAGCGCCTGCGCAACCTGTGGCAGTATTCGCGCGAACGCGATAAGAGCTTTCGCGAAATGATGGGGCATATATACCCGACAGCCGATATCAGCGAACTCCACGGCAACAATGCCGACAACATGTGGCAGGGCTTTACTATCACCGGTCGCTTTGCTGCCAAAAGCTATTTCGGCGATAAGGAAAAATTAAATTACGCATTTAATATTACCCAGCTGATCAGTCTGTTTGTCGATTTGCGCAACCTGCATAAACCCCAGGATCGCGTGCAGGATTATGCCAATGATCCCGGCTACACCCTATCGACGCGCGTGCTGTTCAAGCAGCCTGGTGCGGAATATATAGCCACCGTCAACAGCCAGGGGCAAAATATCGACACACCCTATTTTTCACTGGAACAAAAAGGCTACGAAGAAAAAGGCAATTATATTATCGAGCAAAAAATTCTCTTCAAACCCAGCCTTGTTGCCGTCAAAGACTATGCACAATTTTATGCGCGGGCGCAGCAATTATTGGAGACTGGCGATTGGGTGGTCAGCTACGGCTACGACAAAACGGCCGCCGAGCTGGAAAAACTCAACCGCAGTGCTGCTGCCGATGGCAAGGCGCAGAGTTTTATCACCCTGGCTAAACTGCATATCAGGAAAGGCGCCTACGACAAAGCGCTCAATGCCGCCAGCCAGGCGGTGAAAAACGAGCCCAAAAATGCCGAAGCCTATTATGTACTGGGCCTCGCCCAGGGCTATAGCAATCTGCTCTATGAATCCGAAAAATCATTTGCGCGCGCGGAAGAGCTTGGCTTTGCCCTGTAACAACACTGTGGCTAGATCCCTACTCTCCGGCAACCAGGAACACGGCATGAGATTAGCAATTATTTTTCTATGCGCGCTACTGCTCAGCGCTTGCAGCAACAGCCCACAGAGGGCAGAGGCTCCTGCGGCGACCCCTCCGTTAAATACCACTATTGCCGAACTGCTGCAGCAATCCAAAAAAATCAACGGCGCTATTGCGATTGCCACACTGGCAGATATAGCCGCTGAAAGCGGTGGCAATCCCGAATCACTTTACAACCTAGCCTATGCGCACTTCAGAAATGCCCAGGCCCGACAGGATATCGCCGAGCACGATTTAGCCATAACCTATTTCAACGAAATTCTGCTGATGGTTCCCGGCAACCAGGCGGTGATAGGCGCCCTCTATAATATTTATTATGACGATACCCTGCGCAATCGCAACGCCTCAGCTTTTGCCAAAGCCAGCGACTACTTTTGGCAAATGCCCGATACCATGCGCCGCACCACTAACCCTCCCTCTCTGGCAAAATTTATTGCGCTGGCCGTGCAGCAGGAAACCCTGAAACAACCCGATCGCCAGGCGCTGCGCGAGACATTGTTAAAAGCCATTCAGGAGCAACCCTTCAATGACAGCGCCTATATTCAGCTGGCGAGGATTTATAGCGAAGACCATTATTTTTCTCTCGCCATAGCGACTCTGAAACTTGCAGCAGAAAATATCACCGACTCGGCAGCTCTCTATAAAACCATCGCCAGCACCTATGAACAGCGCGCAAATGTAAACAATTGCAGCTATGAAAATCCGCGCGATATCACCAGTGCGGCAAATTATTATAAATTGGCCATTCCTCTCGCGCCCGACGACCAGGATCTCCACTACCGCCTTGCCAATGCCTTTATCGACCAGGGCCAGGGCAATCTCGGCCTGCATGAATCCAGCATTGCCATGGAGCTGCAAGCATCCTCTCTTAGCCTCGGCACCACAGCACAGGATTATTCCATCCTCAGCCACAGCCCCTCGGCAAGGCAATTACTTGCGCGCGCACTGAGCGCGGGTATGCCGATCAGCGAAACCGGCTACCACGAAATCAATATGAATCTGGGGGAGTGGCAAAAGGCCGCCGAAGGCTTTGCCGCCTACATAAAAACCAGGCAGACTTTCAGCATTTACGATTTGATCAAAAGCGATATTATCGCGCAGCAATCGCAGCAGGCATCCTGGTTGCGCAACAGCAAAATCAGCCTTGCCAATGATTGGGAAGAAACCCTGTCCAACTATTGGAATGGCAATATCAGTGCTGCCATTTTTCAGAAGAAGGCCATCAATCGCTGCGAGAAAACCGAATTCTATTTTTACAGCGGCTACAGAGACTGGCAGAGCGGCGAAAAAGCCCAGGCGCGAATAAAATTTGCCGAGGCACTCAAGCAAAATACCTATCGCTTTATTGAGCGCCCACTGGCACAGTATTTTTTGCAGAGGTAAACAGAGAACAGAAATAAAGGGATCAGCTAGCTAATCATTTGCAGGGGAACCCTACTCTGCAGCTGCAGCTGCATCACATTGACCTGACGACCGCCGAGACGCGTGCGCCGGGAAATCTGCCAGCCGCGCTTCTGGTAGTATTCCGTATATTCCGCCGCTGACAACCACAGCTCTTCCGCGCCCAATTCCGCAGCATACTTTTTGGCAGCCTCAATCAGCAGGTTGCCAAACCCCTGGTGACGCTTTTCCTCAATCACAAACAAATTGCTCAACCACACAGGCGCGGTGTTTTTGGGAATCAATACGCTGGAATCGGCGCGGTAGGTATAGTTGACCAGACTCACGCAACCTATCAGCTGGCGGCCTTGCGAGAGAACAAGGGTTTTTGGGATAGCATCGTCCTGCACATGCAGCAGCAGCCGCTGCTGGCGGGTGGCCAGGGTCGACTGCAAGCCCTGGCGCTCACACTCCTGATGATGCCAGCTGGCCACCTGCGCAAAATACTTGGGCGCATTCTGGAGAAGCTGTACTTTTATTTCCGGTTTTTTTGACACGAATGAGTTGCCGCAAAATTGCGCCGCTGTCTCTGCGAACGGCGCTGTTTTTAAAATGACGCTTGCCTTGAAAAATAGATTTTAAAAAAATTTTTGCTCTGTTCTAGGCTTTGGCCGTATCGCCAAACCATTTGACATCTTCGCCGTGCGCCTGCTTATCGGCATGATAACTGGAGCGTACCAGCGGGCCGCAGGCGGCATGCTTGAAGCCCATCTCTTCGGCGAGCCGGGTGTACTCGGCAAACTCGTCTGGGTGCACATAGCGCGCAACTGGCAGGTGGTCTTTGGAGGGTTGCAGGTACTGGCCAATGGTCAACATATCTATATCGTGATCGCGCATATGCTGCATCACTTCGATAATTTCCTCTTTGGTTTCGCCGAGCCCCACCATCAACCCTGACTTGGTCAACACATCGGGGCGGCGGGCTTTATACTGCTTGAGTAACTCCAGCGACCAGGCGTAGTTGGCACCGGGGCGTGCCTGGCGATACAGGCGCGAGACAGTTTCCATATTGTGGTTGAAAACATCCGGCGCTTCTTTTTCGAGAATATCCAGAGCTATATCCATGCGGCCGCGAAAATCCGGCACCAGTACTTCCACTTGCAATCTGGGGCTCAGCTCGCGCGCTTCGCGAATGCAATCGGCAAAATGCTGGGCACCGCCATCGCGCAGGTCATCGCGATCCACTGAAGTGATCACCACATATTTCAGGCGCATTTCAGCAATGGCTTCAGCCAGCTTGCGCGGCTCGCCCTCGTCCAGCGGATTGGGCTTGCCGTGGCCGACATCGCAAAATGGGCAGCGACGGGTACAGATATCGCCCATGATCATAAAGGTGGCTGTGCCGCCGCTGAAGCATTCGCCGAGATTGGGACAATTGGCCTCTTCGCACACCGAAGAGAGTTTGTTTTTGCGCAGTATGCTTTTAATGCGTTCTACCTCCGGGGAGGCGGGAATGCGCACGCGAATCCAGTCGGGTTTACGCGGTATTTCATCGCGATCGCTGGCAATGACTTTGACCGGAATACGCTCGACCTTGTCGGCATCGCGCAGCTTTTCGCCCTGCTTGTGACGCTCAGTGCGCTTGACCGGTTGCAGCTCCTGGATGGGAGATGGGACTATGGATACGGGTGGTAACTCAGACATGGTTATACTCTGCGAGGCGCGGGCCCAAAGGCCAAATCGGGTTGCTCTAAAAATTGGAGGGCATTGTACAGGTTTCGTAGCCCAATTTCTGCGCGAATTGTCGAATTAACTGTTGCTGCACATCGGCAAAGGTCGGTGGCTCTGCCAGCAGGTCCTGAATCTGGGTCATGGCCAGGCCCTGATAGCCGCAGGGATTGATTCGCCGGAAGGGCGACAGATCCATTGCCACATTCAGGCTCAGCCCGTGGAAACTGCAGCCGCGGCGCACGCGCAGGCCGAGAGAAGCAATTTTATTGCCCTGGACATAGACCCCGGGGGCATCAGGCTTGGGATAGGCTTCTACACCATAGTGGACCAGGGTGGCGACTACGGTAGTCTCCAGCGCAGTCACCAGGTCGCGCACCCCCATTTTCAGGCGGCGCAGATCCAGCAGCGGATAAGCGACCAGTTGTCCTGGGCCGTGATAGGTCACCTGGCCGCCGCGGTCGGTCTGCACTACCGGAATATCGCCAGGCAGCAGTAAATGCTCGGCCTTGCCGGCCTGCCCCTGGGTAAACACCGGGGGATGCTGCACCAGCCAGAGCCTGTCACTGTCATCGGCAGTGCGCTGATTAGTAAACTCGGTCATGGCAGCCCAGACAGTTTCATAGGGCTGAACACCGAGATCACTCACCTCCAGCAATGACCCGCTCGCAGTTGATCTACTCACTTACAATACCATTTTCACTTTTTTGCTGATGCGCAAATCATCATTGATAGCGCGCAATTGCTGCTCGCCAGTGGCGGTAATCCAGACGGTGACCGATTGGAAACGGCCTTTGCTGGACTGCGACACAGTGATGCGCTCCTGATCAAAACCGGGGGAATGGCGCTCGATAATTTCCACCACATAACTATGCATTTCAGCATCGGCATCGCCCAATACTTTGATAGGGTAATCAGCACAGGGAAATTCAATTTTGGGAGGTTGCGGCTCAGACATGCGGGATGCTCCAAAGCAAAGGGGGCATAGCGCCCCCTCCGAGTGTAACTATAGCGATAGTGTAACGATTAGCTAAACAAATTGCGCAGGAATAATTTCAAACTGTCCCACAGACGCACAAAGATATTGGCCTGCTCTACCGCCTCCTGGGCAACCAGAGGTTCGGTGGCGAGCACCTTGCCATCCAGCTCTACGGTAAACGTACCCAGTGCTTGACCCACAGTGATTGGAGCCTTGATATTTTCGTTCAGCCCAATACTCGCCTTTAAGGCATCCTGGCGACCGCGCGGCAGGGTCAAGAAAACATCCTTGGTCAACCCCAGGGATACTTCGGGCGCTTTGCCGGACCATACACGGGCCTTGGTGATCAGGGTATTGGCTTTATAGAGGTTCACGTTTTCATAGTAGCGGAAACCATAGGCCAATAATTTTTGTGTTTCAGTCGCCCGCGACTCATCGCTCTTGGTGCCCATGACGACCGCGACCAAACGGGTATTCTCGCGTTTGGATGAAGCAACCAGGCAGAAACCCGCCTCTTCAGTGTGACCGGTCTTCAAACCATCCACAGTAGGATCGCGGTACAGCAGCAGGTTGCGGTTGGGCTGACGAATATTGTTATAGATAAACACCTTTTCCGCATAGAGGCCATAGTGCGAGGGGTGGTCCTCAATAATGGCCTGCGCCATGCGCGCCAAGTCGCGCGCCGTGGAGTAATGATTAGGGTCGGGCATACCTGATGAGTTCATAAAATGCGTACCGGTCATGCCGAGGGTGGCAGCGCGCTTGTTCATCATATCGACAAAGGCGTCCTCGTTGCCGCCGACATATTCAGCCAGGGCAACAGTGGCATCGTTACCGGACTGGATAATCACACCGCGCAGCAGGTCAATCACCGAGACCTGGGTGCCCTCTTTGACGTACATGCGCGAGCCGTCCATCTTCCAGGCTTTTACGCTGATATTGACCATGCTGTTTTCAGCAATACGACCGCGCTCGATTTCATCCACCACCAGGTAGCTGGACATCATTTTGGTCAAGCTGGCTGGCGGCAGGCGCTGGTCGGAATTTTGCTCTGCCAGCACAGTGCCGGTATCTGCATCTATCAGGATATAACCGGTGGCTGCCAGTTGCGGCGCTTCAGGAATAGCAATGGGCTGTGCCGCAGCCGCCTGGCCCTGGGCAGAAGTCGACGTCGACTGCCCCAGTGTGGGTACAGCCGATTGCTGCGCTATGGCTGAGCCGGTCAAACCTATGGCCAGCACCAGGGCGGTCAGGGGTTTGCTGATAAAACCTAGAGATCGCGGAAGACAATAACAAGAATTAAACATAAAAAAGTCACTTAAAAACAATGGCGAATAGAAATTGGTTGCGATTGTAGCATTGCCTCAAGGATAAAACGCACCCTTGAAACGATAAACTCTGTCAGAGGCTGTTGAGAGCCCTTAATAGACCACGTGGGACTCCAAAACATTGATTTTTTGCAGCTGGTCGCGCGCCTGCTGAATTTTTTCTGCAGAATCGAACGGACCAACCCTCACGCGATAAAGCTTCTGCGGCGCATTTATTGCACTTATAACCACAGGATAGGCTAATTTTGAGCCAACGCTAGTGGCAAATTGCTTTGCAGAGTTTTCAGCGCCAAATGCAGCTATTTGCAAATAGGCTCCAGTCGCCAAGGCGGAACCCTCCAGCGCCGCTCCCGGCTGCGCGGCAGAGCCGAGTGCAGGCTTGCGGGCGATATCGCGATTGGCATCGGCGTAAGCTTTTTTATGGGCGCGCAAAGGTGGGCGCGGGTCATCTTCAGGAACAATAATTTCAACCTCCACATCGCCGGTTCCCATGCGCGTAATACCCAGGCGCTGGGCCGCTGCGTAACTCAAATCAATAATCCGGTCCTCGTGAAAGGGGCCGCGGTCATTGACCCTGACAATAACACTTTTGCTATTGGCGAGATTGGTCACCCGCACATAGGAGGGAATCGGCAGGGTTTTATGGGCGGCGGTCATGCCGAACATATCGTAGAGATCACCGTTGGAGGTCTGCTCGCCATTGAATTTATAGCCGTACCAGGAGGCCTTGCCGCGCTCTTTATAGGCGCGCTCATCGCTCATCAGGCTGTAGGTTTTACCCAGTACCGTATAGGGATTTTTATTGCCGGCAATAGTGCGCAGTTCGTAGCGCGGTACAGCATCCTGCACATGCGACATATCGATTTCTTCGTTCGGCCCCCAATCGCGATCCTTGCCCGCGTAGCGCTGTCCAGAGGTTGCCGGAGCTGGCGACGCGGAATCGGATCTTTGTTCGGGCGTGTGCGAACAGGCATTCAGCAATGCACTCAACAACAGCAGGCCCGAATAGCGCATGACTGCCAACACTATTGTTTCTCCATTGCCAGTTTAATGGCCTGACTCAACTGATACACCGCCATCGCATACATGGGACTGCGGTTGTAACGGGTGATCACATAAAAATTTTTCAAACCAAACCAGTATTCCAGGCCTTCGCTGCCATCAAACTGGATGGCGATTACTTTGGTGCTGGGCGGAATCCAGGCGATCGGATTGATGCCGCGCTGGCGCCACTCGTCCACCGTAATTTCGGGCGTAATCATGGTATTGAACTGATTGGCCGGCAAATCGCCGGTCAGGTGCGCGCCGACAGTGACCTGTCCGCCGGTCTCCCAACCGTGGGCTTTAAAATAATTGGCCACACTGCCAATGGCATCCTCAGGGTTTTTCCAGATATCGGTAAAACCATCACCGCTGAAATCCACTGCCCATTTGCGGTAGCTGGAGGGCATAAACTGGCCGTAACCCATGGCCCCGGCATAGGAGCCCTTGAACTCGATGGGATTGTGCTTTTGCTCGCGCATCAGCAGAAAATAATTTTCCAGCTCAGAGCGAAAAAAGGGCGCGCGCGGCGGATAGTCAAAAGCCAGCGTTGAGAGTGCATCGATCACATTATAATTGCCGGTATTGCGACCATAGTTGGTCTCCACACCTATGATGGAAACTATCATCTCCGCAGGCACACCGTATTCTTTTTCAGCGCGGGCCAGGTACTCGCGATTTTCTCGCCAGAATTTAACGCCGTTCTCCACCCGCAGCGGCACCATAAAAATCGGGCGGTATTCTCTCCAGGTTTTCGATTGTTCGGCGGGGCGGGAAATAGCATCGAGGATCGCCTGTTTCTTTTCAGCCTTGGCCAGCCACTGCTCCAGCTCTGCCCGCTTGAAACCGTTTTTCTGCACCATCTCATCCATAAACTTTTGCGCTTCGGGATGCTGGCGATAATCTGCCAGGCAAGTCGAAGAACTCACCATTGCACAGAGGGCGGTGACACTGAGACCGGTTTGCAACCAACGTTTCATTTCTATCATCAACACAATATTTACTCGACTATTGCGGGCTCATGACCCGTTTTTGCTCAGTGGCTATGGCCATCAAAATACCAAACCCCGACATCAGAACTACAATCGCCGTTCCTCCCTGGCTGATAAACGGCAGAGGTACACCGACCACCGGTAACATACCCGCTACCATTCCCATATTCACAAACACATAAACAAAAAACGTAGTGGCAATGCTCGCCGCCACCAGACGGCCAAAGGTGTCCTGCGCATTGATGGCGATCACCATTGCACGCGCTATCACCAGAACATAAGCGGTCAGCAACAGCAGGACACCGAGCAGGCCAAACTCTTCTGACATTACCGCAATAATAAAATCGGTATGCCCTTCCGGCAGGAAGTCGAGGCGCGATTGGGTCCCCTCAAGCCAGCCTTTGCCATCCAGGCCGCCGGAACCTATGGCGGTCTTGGACTGGATAATATTCCAGCCGGCCCCCAGAGGATCACTCTCTGGATTGAATAGCATCAGGACACGTTTTTGTTGGTAGTCATGCAACATATAATGCCAGACCGGCCATAGGCTGGCACCAAAGCCTATGGCAGCGACCGCGATATACCACCACTGCAAACCAGCGTAAAACAGTACCACCACACCGGAGACCAATATCAGAATAGCGGTGCCCAAATCCGGCTGCTTGATGACCAGTGCCGTGGGCACGGCAATCAATCCCAGGGTCAGCAGTATATGCAAAAAGCGCGGCGGCAATACCTGACGGCTTAAAAAGGCCGCGATCATCAGCGGCATGGCCACCTTCATAATCTCCGAGGGCTGGAAGCGAAAACTGCCGATCCCCAGCCAGCGTTGCGCGCCCTTTGCGCCAATCCCCACCACCAATACCAATACTAACAACACCAATCCCACAGCATAGAGCCAGGGGGCGGCGCGGCGCATAAAATCGACAGGAACCTGGGCAATCACAAACATCGCGCAATAGGCAATCAGAAAAAAGGTGCCCTGTTTTTGCATGGTCTGCATACTGCTGCTGCTCGCACTGTAAAGCACTACCATGCCAAAGCAGCAAATACCGGTCAACAGAAACAGCAGCAAATAATCGATATGAAAACGCTGCGCAAACCTGTCGCGACGGCGAAACCCCAGGCCGGCCTTGGGCATTCGCCGTAAAAAATCCTGGCTACTCATGTATCTATACCCTTTTCATTTTTATCATTTTAGCGAGCCTCTCTTAGCGAGCCTCCTCTTCCTCAGCGCTGACTTCCTCTTCCTCCTCAGGCGCGCCGGTCGCGGCGGGCTTCACGGCCGAGGCCGCCCCATAGGAAGGAAGCGGTTCACCCAGCTTCAAATATTTGCCGCGCAAATGTGCATCAAACACATAGCGCACCACGGGCCCTGCAGATGAGGCGCCATGCAGGGCGTTTTCAACCATCACCATCACCGCTATTTCCGGATCTTCCAGCGGAGCAAAGGCCACAAACAGGGCGTGGTCGCGATGGCGCTCTTTCATTGCATTCAATACGGCATCATCGTATTTAATATTCTGCGCATAGCTGATCACCTGCGCCGAACCAGATTTACCGGCCATGCTGTAATCGGCACCGCGGCTCAGCGATTTACCCGTGCCGCGGCCATCGGGGCGCATCACTTCAGCCATACTGCCGAAAATCAGATCCCAATTTTTTGGGGTGACTTCAAAGGTCTCTTCAACCACCGGTGACACAGGGACATTATCTATAGCCTTCACCAGTTGCGGACGCATGCGCACACCGCGGTTGGCGATAGTGGCAGTCATCACCGCAAGCTGCAAAGGCGTCGCCAGCACAAAGCCCTGGCCGATGGACATGTTAACCGTATCGCCCGGATACCAGGCCTGCTTTTTCGCTGTGCGCTTCCATTCGCGCGACGGCCATATAGCTTTGCGCTCATTAGGCACATCTATATTGGTGCGCTCGCCCAGGCCAAAATGCCGACCAAAGACATCCAGCCGATCAATACCCAGGCGCGAACCCAGATCGTAAAAATAAACATCGCAGGATTCGGCTACCGCTTGTTTAAGCGCGACATGGCCACCGTGGCCACCCTTCTTCCA
The DNA here is from genome assembly GCA_035565295.1 of Cellvibrio sp. GTDB lineage: Bacteria > Pseudomonadota > Gammaproteobacteria > Pseudomonadales > Cellvibrionaceae > Cellvibrio. The sequence goes on from DATMSP010000005.1 coordinate 40,914, forward strand.
GTCGCGATAGGGGCGCGAGTTGCCCGGCAGCATAAAGAAGCCCGGATCGCTGACACCGCGGTTTTCATCGTTGAGCCCATAGTGCAATCCCGCCAGCCCCACCATAGGCTTGATGGTTGAACCGGGCGGGTACTGGCCCTGCAGAAAACGGTTCAACAGCGGCGCATCGGGGGATTCATTCAGGCGCTTGTAATCGCCAGAACGAATTCCGGTAACAAATAAATTGGGATCAAATCCAGGATTGGAGATAGCCGCCAGCACGGCCCCGGTTTTTACCTGGATAGCCACTACCGCCCCACGGCGTCCGTTCAGGGCCGCCGCCGCGGTCTCCTGCAGACGGCCATCTATGTTCAGGGTAATATTCTTGCCCTGCTGGGGATCGACCCGCTCAAGAACGCGCTGCACCCGGCCGCGCGCATTGGTCTCCACGTTCTGGCTGCCCACTTCGCCCAGCAGGTAATCCTCATAACTGCTCTCGATACCGATTTTTCCTATGGCATGGGTGCCGTTGTAGCGACGCAGCTTTTCCTCGTCAAATTGCGCAACATCGCTTTCACTGATACGACTGACATAACCCACCGTATGGGCAAACAGATCGCCGTGGGGATAGTCGCGCACCAGCTCTGCATCCACCTGCACTCCCTCAAGGCGATATTCATTCACCGCTAAACGCGCAATCTCATCCTCGGTCAGGCGATAGCGCAGGGGAATGGGTTCCAGCGGGTGGATCTGCTGTTTTTTCAGCTTGTAAAATTTATCCAGGTCGGCGGGGGTAATTTCTACCAGGGTTTTCAGCAGCGCCAGGGTCGCATCCAGGTCATAATTCTTATTGATGATGATCGCCAGGGTATAGCTGGGGCGGTTGTCCGCCACCACCATGCCATTGGCATCGTAGATCAGGCCGCGGGTCGGCGGAATGGGTTCCACATGAACGCGGTTATGTTCAGACTGGGTGACATAATCAAGGGTATTGATCACTTGCAGATCGTAGTAGCGATAAATCAATACAGCGAACAGCAGCGACATAACAGCGATCATCACCCCCAGACGCGTCTTGAACAAGAGCGCTTCTTTTTGGTGATCCTTGAAATGTTCGTTCTCAAACATGCGGCATCGGACTCGGGCAGATTCTTATTTATGATAGGGGTGGTTCTGTAAAATCGTGCAGGCACGATACAACTGTTCAATCACCAGAATGCGCACCAGCGGGTGCGGCAGCGTGAGTGGCGACAGCGACCATTTGGCGGAGGCCAGTGCCAGGCACGCGGGCGCCAGACCATCGGGACCGCCGATCAGCAGACAGTAATTGCTGCCGCTCATCTTCCAACTCGCCATATTCTCGGCGAGCTGCTCAGTACTCCAGGGCTTGCCTTTGACATCCAGCGCAATTACCTGCTCGCTCCTGCCAATCGTTGCGAGCATGGCCTCGCCCTCTTTTTCCATGGCCCTGGCAATATCGCTGTTCTTGCCGCGCTGGGCCAGTGGCAGTTCAACCATTTCTACCACACAGTCGCGCGGCATGCGCTTGGCGTATTCGGTGTAACCCTGTTCCACCCAGTCAGGCATCTTGCTGCCCACGGCAATAATGCGGATGCGCATGGCAGATCCCCGACAGTTATTCGCGATTGGCAGGTTTCATCGACCAGAGTTTTTCAAGCTCGTAGTAATCGCGCGTTTCCTGCTGCATCACATGTACAACTGTATCTCCAAAATCCACCAGCACCCAATCGCCGGAGTCCAGGCCTTCGATGCCCAGCGAGCGGAAACCCTGCTGCTTGGTTTCCATCACCAGATTCTCGGCCAGTGAGCGTGCGTGACGGCTTGAAGTACCGCTGGCGATAATCAACGTATCCATCACATCGGACAATTCGTGCACATCCAGAGTGACTATATTCTTACCTTTGAGATTCTCAAGGGCGTTGATAATGGCTTGGTTCAAGTCAGACATTCAGTTACCTATAAGTTTTAACAGTATAAAAAAAAATTTCATTTGCGATAAAGATTATTCGCCGTGATGTAATCCCAGACTCCATCCGACACAAGAAACTGGGCCGATGTTCCCGCCTGTATCTGCGCGCGAATTTCCGTGGCGGAAATCGGCAGCAGGCGCGGCGACTGCAAAACGATTGAGCCGGCGGGCGCACTCGCCAGACTGCCCGCCCCACGCTCGTGAGCGCGCAGTAAATCGCCTGCGGCTCCAGAGTCAGGAAGGCTCCATCCCGCCCGCGCAATCACCACTATATGGGCAAGCTCAAGCAGCTCCTGCCAGCGATACCAGCCCGGCAGCCCGACAAAAGCATCGACGCCCATGCACAGCACCAGGCTCACCTCATCCCCCAGCTCCGCGCGCAGTTCGCGCAGGGTATCGTAAGTATAGGATGGCATGTCGCGGTGCAATTCGCGCTCGTCCAATTGCAACTCAGGGCAATTGCACAGGGCGATGCGCAGCATCTCCGCACGCTGCTGGCTGCTCAGCTGCGGCAGATCGCGGTGCGGCGGTTGGTGGCAGGGCACCAGGCGCATCTGCTCCAGACCCAGTTGCTGTTTCAATTCCAGGGCCAAGCGCAAATGCCCGAGGTGAATCGGGTCAAAGGTACCGCCAAAAATGCCGATTTTTTTGCGCATAGCCGACTAGTCTCAAACTCCGTCAATCAGAACGGGGACTACTGGCGAATATGGCCATCGCCAAACACGATCCATTTTTGCGAGGTCAGCCCCTCCAGCCCCACAGGGCCGCGGGCGTGAATCTTATCGGTGGAAATACCAATCTCCGCCCCAAGGCCATACTCAAAACCATCGGCAAAGCGCGTGGAGGCATTGACCATCACCGAGCTGGAATCCACCTCGGTAATAAAGCGGCGCGCGCGCGTATAGTCCTCGGTCACAATCGCCTCTGTGTGCTGCGAACTGTAGCGGGCGATATGGTCCATAGCTTCATCCAGCCCGGACACCACTTTGATCGACAGCACTTCTGCCAGATATTCCGTAGCCCAATCCTCTTCGGTGGCGACTTCGGCAGCAATAATTGCCCGGGTTTTTTCACAGCCGCGCAACTCCACACCCTTTTCGACGTAGGCGGCAGCCAGGCGCGGCAGAATAGCGGCAGCGACCTGTTCATCGACCAGCAGAGTCTCCATCGCATTGCAGACACCATACCTGTGGGTCTTGGCATTCAAGGAAATATTAAAGGCTTTATCCAGATCGGCCTTGCTATCGATAAACACATGGCAAATTCCGTCGAGGTGCTTGATCACCGGAACCTTGGCATCATTGCTGATCCGCTCGATCAGACCCTTGCCGCCGCGCGGCACAATTACATCGACAAATTGCGGCATGGCAATCAGTTCGCCCACGGCGGCCCGGTCGGTGGTCTCCACCACCTGCACCACAGTCGCAGGCAGCCCCGCCAGTTTCAGGCCCTGCTGCAGGCAGTTGGCAATCGCGCGATTGGAGTGAATGGACTCGCTGCCGCCGCGCAGTATGGCGGCATTGCCGGATTTCAGGCAGAGGCTGGCCGCATCTATAGTCACATTCGGACGCGATTCATAAATAATACCCACCACGCCCAGGGGCACGCGCATTTTTCCCACCTGGATACCCGATGGGCGATAGCACATATCGCTGATAACACCGCAGGGATCCGGCAGGGCCGCGACCTGGCGCAAGCCTTCGATCATAGCGTCTATGGTCGAAGGCTTGAGCGCAAGGCGCTCAACCATGGCCGGTTCCAGACCATTGGCCCTGGCTGCCGCCAGGTCTTTTTGGTTCTCGGCGACCAGGGTGATGCGGGAATCATTCAAGGCATCGGCAATCGCCAGCAGGGCCTGATTTTTCACCGCCGTGGGCGCCGCCGCTATCACTCGCGCCGCCGCGCGCGCGTTGCAACCCAGCTCAGCCATATACTCCTTAACGTTGAAAACATCTGCCATAACCCAAAACCCATCGCGGAAATAAAATAAAGCGGCAATTATACCCTGATTGGAGCGCTCTTTTGGGGGGTTAGTAACGTTTTATCTGCATCCGGGCAAGATTTATTTACTGTGCTGCGACGGCGCCCACCCATGTTTCAGCCCCGATTCAGCTTCGCGACCCTACTCTATGCCTACCGACGCTGTTTTGCGTTGCTGATACCGCGATAAATTCGAGGGTGCCACCATGAAAAAAACATTGTTTGCCTGTGCCCTGACAACTGCCGGCCTGCTGTTCAGCAGCGGTGCCTTTGCCGACCATAGATCCCATGGCCATGGACACAGCGGCAATGGTCATCAGAGATACTATGCCGAGGCGGTATACGCTGAACCGGTCTATGTGGAATCGCGGCGCTATCCTGTGCGCGAAAGCTATGACGATTACGGCCGGGTAATGAGTGCGCGCCCCATCTATCGCCGCGTCGCCGTTGATGTTCCGCGCGAGTCCTGCCATAGGGAAACCTACGCACGGGAGAGTCGCAGCGGCGGCGACTCCTTCGCCGGGACAGTGGTGGGCGGTTTGATCGGTGCCGCCGTGGGTCATGAGATAGGCAATGGTCGCGGCGGCGCAACGGCGGTAGGTGGATTGATTGGAGCCTCCATAGGCAACGATGCCAACAAGCGCCGCACGGTAAGCTACCAGGATGAAGAAGTGTGCCGCACCCATTACAGCACCGAATACGAACAGCAACTGGTTGGCTACGATGTGAGCTATAGCTATCTGGGCCGCATTTACCAGACCCGCACCGATCGCCACCCGGGCGATCGCATTGCTGTGGCGGTAAATGTTCGTACCAATGGCAGATATTAATTGACACTCATCGCCCGACAAATGCATCCCTATTGAGACTCCCTGAGAAACCTGGCGAGGCAATTAATTTTTCAGGGGCGCCCTTGAATTTATTGCGACAGACAGCGATAGTATCAAGCAAATTTTGCGGGGGTAATCATGCCGTTATCATTATTCAATAAACAGTTAGCGCACGGCCACAGACTGCTGTGGCCGTCGCTTGCTGCCTGCATAATTCTGAGTTCTCCCCAGACTCTGGCCAACAAAGACCTGTTTGCCAGTGAGCCAGCTATTGAACAATCTGCCCCTGCACAGGAAATCATCAGCGTCCCGGAAGAGACTGAAATCATAGAGCCGGAGATATCCCCCACCGAAGCCGCCGCCCTCGCGCAACAGCACGTTAAAGGCAAGGTAATGAATGTGCGCGCTTTCAAGGAGGAGAACAAAACCCTCTACGGCGTAAAGCTGCTGCAAAAAGATGGCCGCATGAAAACGGTGAATGTCGATGCGAACAACGGCAGCATTGTCGAATAATTTTCCCACCCACTCCCTCAAGGATTCACTGCCATGCGTTTACTAGTGGTTGAAGATGAAAAAGCCCTGCGTGAGCAGATCGTGGAACTGGTCGAAAGTGAAAAATACGCTTGCGACAGTGCCGCCGATGGTCGCGAGGGCCTGTTCCTGGGCAGCGAGTACGATTACGATCTCGCCATTATCGATCTGGGGCTCCCCCTGCTCGACGGCAGCCAACTGATCAAGCAACTGCGCGCGAAATCGCGCAACTTCCCCATACTGATTTTAACCGCGCGCGGCAGCTGGCAAGATAAAGTGGAAGGCCTGGAGGCAGGGGCCGACGACTATCTCACCAAACCCTTCCACCCGGAAGAATTGCGCGCGCGCCTGCATGCCCTGCTGCGCCGCGCCAATGGCCATGCCACACCCACCCTGCGCTACGGCCCCATTGTGATAGACACCAGCGCGCGCCGCGTACATCGCAACGACCAGGAAATTGAGCTGACCAGTTACGAATACAACACCCTCACCTACCTGGCCCTCAATGCGGGAAAAAATATATCCAAGACCGAACTGACAGAACATCTGTATGCGCAGGATTACGACCGCGACAGCAATGTGATCGAAGTGTTTATTGGCCGCCTGCGCAAAAAACTCGACCCCGACGGCAGCCTGAATGTGATCACCACATCGCGCGGCCTGGGCTATCGCTTTAATTTAGACAAACAATAAATTGCGCAAGCTTTCATTCAGCAACAGCCTGCTGGGCAAAAAATTCCCCTCCATTCGCGGACGCCTGTTCCTGGCATCGCTGATGCTGATGCCGGTATTCCTGGGAGTGACCGGAGTTTTTCTCGATCGCGCGTTTCAGACCAATTTGATTGAAGCGGAAAAAGTTCGCCTGCGCAGCCATATCTACCTGCTGTTCAGTGCCGCCGAGCTGCCTCAGCGCGCGCCGAAAAAAAATGAAAAAATCAAATTGCAAATGCCTCCCACCCTGATAGATACAGAATTTGAACGCATAGATTCAGGACTCTACGCCTATATTTACAACGATAAAAAAGAACTTATCTGGAACTCCAACTCCGCCTCCCTGCAAACACCGCCCGATTACGACAAGATTTCCCCGCGCTTCAAAACCGGACAGATGGCGGAGACCAATATAGAACTGAATGACAGCAATTCGTTTGTCGCGCACTTTGATGTGATCTGGGAAGATTCGAAAAGCCGCGAGTACCCCTTTCGCTTTGTAGTGGTTCACAACAGCGACGATTTCCTCGCCCAGAAAATTGCCTATCGCAGCCAACTGTGGCGCTGGCTGGGCGCAGTCTGTGTGCTTCTGCTGCTGGTGCAGACCACTATCCTGCGCTGGGGCCTGCGCCCGCTGAAGAGACTCGCGGTCGCCCTCAAGGCCATGCAGAGCGGCGATACCCGCAATATCCAGGGCCTGCACCCGGACGAACTGCAGGATATAGTCGACAACCTCAACCAGGTATTGGAGCGCGAACAGGCGCTCAGGCAGCGCTATCGCAACAGCCTCAGCGATCTCGCCCACAGCTTGAAGACGCCGCTGGCAGTGATCCAGGCAAAACTCAGCCAGCCATCGGCAGATGAAGAATTACAGCAGCTGACCGCCGAGCAGGTCGCGCGCATGAACCAAGTGGTGAGCTATCAATTGCAGCGCGCTGTCTCCAGCCAACAGCAGGGGCTGCATCAACGCGCGGCCGTTGAACCTGTGGTGCAACGCCTGCTCAGCGCACTGCAAAAAGTTTACGCCGACAAGCAAATCAACAGCGATTGGGAATGTGCGGCAAACTGCATTTTTGCCGGCGACGAGCAGGATTTGATGGAATTGCTGGGCAATATTATTGAAAATGCCTTTAAATATGGCAACACAAAAGTAAAGGTGCGCAGCTTTGTCTCTCCCAACAAACAATTGCTGTTCACTATTGAGGACGATGGACCGGGGATACCGCAGCAACAACAGGCTCGCATTTTAGAGCGCGGGCATCGCCTCGACAGCAACCAACCAGGCCAGGGTATAGGGCTGGCGGTTGCTGCCGATATTATTCACAGCTACGGCGGCCAGCTGCATATTCAACACTCCGATTTGGGCGGAGCTCAATTCAAAATCCAATTGCCGCTCGGTATGCAGGCAGCAGCCTAAACCAGCCTATTTGTAGCCGTTGGGATTTTTTTCCTGCCAGCGCCAGGCATCGCGCATCATGCGCTCAAGGCCAAACTGCACACTCCAGCCCAACTCGGCTTTTGCCCTGGCGACATCGGCATAACAACTGGCAATATCTCCTGGGCGACGCGCGACAACTTGATAAGGTACAGGGCGGCCACTGGCCACTTCAAAGGCCTTGATCATTTGCAATACCGAATAGCCGTGACCAGCACCCAGATTATAGGCGCGACAACCTATGCCCGTTTTAGCCAGCGCCCGCAGTGCCGCCAGATGCCCCAGCGCCAGATCCACCACATGGATATAATCGCGAACACCCGTGCCATCCACCGTATCGTAATCATTGCCAAACACACTTAACTGCGCCAATTTGCCAATCGCGACCTGGGCGATATAGGGCAACAGGTTATTGGGGATACCCGCAGGATCTTCGCCAATCAGGCCGCTCTCATGCGCGCCCACCGGATTGAAGTAGCGCAGTAAACTGATATTCCACTGACTGCCGGGTGCCTTGGACATATCGCTCAGAATTTCTTCCACGATCAGCTTGCTGCGACCATAGGGATTGGTGGCCGAGGTGGCAAAGGTTTCATCGATAGGCACGCGCACAGGGTCGCCGTAGACAGTCGCCGACGAACTGAAAATCAAATTCCAGACCTTAAACTCTTCCATAACTTCAGTCAGCGACAGAGTCCCCGCAACATTATAGCGATAGTATTTCATCGGCAACTGGTTGGATTCTCCCACTGATTTCAGACCGGCAAAATGCATCACCGCCGCAAAAGGATGCGCGGCAAAGACATCGCGCATAGCCTCCTTATCATTGATATCGACTTCATAGAATATGGGAGCCGTGCCGGTAATTTCCGCTACACGCTTCAGCGATTCCGCGCTGCTGTTGCAGAGATTGTCAACAACCACAGGCAAATAGCCACTATTGATAAGTTCTACACAGACATGGCTGCCGATAAAGCCAGCACCACCTGTGACGAGAATCGGAGAGGGAGATAATGATGATGCCATGGGGGAGTCCTTAATCTACGTATATATTTAGCTCATTAGTATAGCGGCTATTTATGTATGTTATGCGATTATCTCAATGGTCATCCCAGACAACCCCAAAAAATGAATACCGGCAAAAAAAAACAGGCAAGCCGAAGCTAGCCTGTTTTCGCATAGAACAAACTGCAACTATTATTCAAGCGGCAGAGACAGGTTTACAATAAAGTTGGTCTCATCTGCTGCATAATCATTGTCTTCAACGACTTGACCAATAGTGAAGCTAAGTTTGCTATTGTATTTATAGGTCACATCGAGGTGGGCCACGCTATCTAGGCTTTCATCGCCACCGTCTTTCAACATATGCTGGCCATACTTGATGCCGAATTTTTCAAAATTCAACTCAGCTGTCACATACGAATAATCTTCAGAGAAGCTTGGGTGCTCAGCAGCAACCGCATCGTAATAGGTTAGCTTAAACGGACCAAAACCAACAAAAGGAACTACCTCTACATATTCTCCTGGACTGACCGGATCAAGGGGAATTTGTGCGGTTAATTTATTGTCATCGTGATCGTAGGAGCCCTTGGGATTGGCATAGTTATAGGAGACCACACTAAGCCCATAACTGAAATCACCTGCCGAACCCGAATAGCCAGCGTAGAGATCATATTCCGTGCCCAAGGTAGCATCGCCTGAGGATGTCCATATACCAGCAATAAAGCCGGCAGCGCTGACATTGACATCGGCGGAAACCGCCGCACCACCGCCCAGATCAAAACCACGCCAGTAATACATATTTGAAGCGCCTACTGTAGCAGCAACATCGGCGTGAGCGGCTGGCACAGTAAAACCGGCTAACGCAGAGAGAACCGCAGCACCAGCAACTAATTTTTGTTTCATCTTCATGAGTATCTTCCTCTAGGGTATTTTTCTATCTTCGATTTTTCATCAGCCGAGTCAATCAACAACGACTTGACAGTAACTTTGCAGGTACTAAGCCAACTTCATTTTTTCCTTATTATTCATCAAGTTAAAAAATAAATACCATCTTGGATACTAACCTACACTCTCAGCATAGCACCAAAAAAATACATTTCACTGCACTGAGGCGACAAATGATGCACCAAAATGAATCACTTAAATCGATGGAAATTGTTTTTTATTTCTTCAAGAGAATTCTCATGCCATGCACCTCCTCTCAATGCCCTCAATAAATATTCCTCAAACGACACATTCAAATAAATTAACAAAGCGATAACCACCAGCAGCGCGCCTATCAGTAGCGGCCAACTCATTATTTCCCCTGCCAACACAACGCCAATCAACAAGGCCAGCACAGGTGTTATCAAAGTAATCAGCGATACCGCTGTAGCCGACATATTGGCCAATACATAAAAATACAGGGTGATGCCCAGCAGCGATCCCAGAATCGCCAAATAGCTGACCGCCATCCAGGATTTACTGGAAACAACATCGGGGATATGGCCATCCAGCAGCAGCCAGGCCACAAGCAAACCCGGCAGTGAAAATAGCAGCGAGCCCAGGGTTTGATTGAATGCATCCGTATTCACATGCAACCGCTCGCTGACTTTTTTGACCAGGACACTGCTCAAGCCAAAAATAAAACAGGACAATAAAATTCCCAATCCACCATAGACAGCCTGTCTGCTGAAGGTCAGCTGCTGATAAAAAATAACCACCAGTCCCGCGACCGCCAGCAGCAGTGCAAACAGCCGACGCGGGCTAAAGGGATTCTGTTTCAGAATCAGAGCAGACAATAATCCAGTAACGAATGGAGACATGGCAAAAATAATCGCAACCACTCCCGAAGGAATATACTGCGCAGACCAATAGACCACCGGCATATTCGGAAAAATACCCAGAGCACCCACCGCGTAGACCTGCCATACGCCGGGAATGGCAAACAGCTTGCGCCGCATCAACGCGTTGATGATCAAACCCAATGCCAAGGCAAACACCATGCGCAGCAGCGCAGCAGCAATAAAGCTGAGACTGTCGCTGCTCCATTGGATAGCGAGGGGCGTGGTGGCCCAGATCAGAACCACCCCCGCATATGCAAATAAAATTTTCACGCGCCTGCTCCTTGGGAACCGCTGAAAAATGTCGGCGAGGCGGCCAACGCAAGGCAAAAACAGCTTAAAAAGCGGAGTTTAGGCAGGCTAAATGAGCATTTTTAAGCTGTTTTTAACGCAGCGATGGCAACGCAGGTAATTTTTCAGAGGTTCCCTTGTTGTCATAGACTGACAATGATTGTCAGCACTGGTAAAGGTCGCAGGATAAAAATTGCAGGTTTTTTGACAGAAACAAAAAAGCCGCAGTTTTTATGCTGCGGCTTTTGTTTTCTTAAAAGAGAATTATCTTATTTAACTCTCATTCACAAATTCCGCAAAATACC
>DATMSP010000006.1:0-19415 GCA_035565295.1 Cellvibrio sp.
TCAGCTTGATATGATTCGGCAAACACTGAACCAGACGCTAAAACAAGAGATGCAACAGCCAAATTTTTTATTTTCATAATTTAGTCCTTAGTTATATTTAACAAAATCTGCTTATTGTAACGACACCAATAATGAAACTCAAAAAACCTATTTCAACCTATACAAATAAAAAGGCCGCTGTTTTTTGCAGCGGCCTCTCTGAGTACAAGATATAGCAATATTTACATTAAAAGCGGATATTGGCACCCACAGTAACTACATTGCCATCAGGCGTATCTTCATAGCTGGCATTAGCACTGATTTCTTCGGTAAAGAACTTGCGGGCACGCACACCAAAGGAAGTATCTGAATGGGCATTTTTGATGATACCACCCACACTTAAAGTGGTGTCGAGGTAATAGTCGCCCGCTAACTCTTTATAGGTGTAGCCATCGCCATCGCTGAATGCGGCTTCGACATTGATAAATTCACCCGCACCCAACAGGGGGGCAACATACTTGGCTCGAATATTCGCGTCGTAGCCTTCGTCATGGGCGTAACTGGTCGTAACCAGCAAACCGTCGATAGGCGTCAAGCCCAGAGTGGTGTACCAATCGTTGTCGGTATTGCCTTTGGTTCTGGCCTGCTGCACACCGGCATCGACATAGAGAAAATTTTCGGGGATAAAAAACTCAGCCCCCACTTCGTAAGAATTAAGATTAGGGCCGGGGCGGGACAGGTTGCTGACACCCGCGTGGACATTGCTGTTCTTGCCAAGGTATGCAGCTTCGGCTAAGGGTACATTGGAGGTTTTCACTGCATCAAAATAATAAGCGCCGGTCAGACCATATTCATTTGTCTCGCTGTTCAGGCCATCGAGATCTTTGCGGATAACTTCTGCGCCGACATCGTATTGATAGGGAGCGGCGAGAACCAAGCCGGAGGTTAACAGTGTAGTTGCGGCAACTAATATTTTAATTTTCATAGATGTTTCCTTTGTAAAGCCAATAGAGAAATTTTGTAAAATTTCTTTTTTAAACACCGAGCAGCAATCCCTAATTATATTCTCTTACAAACATACTTAAGATAGCTGCTGGATGCACATTAACAGTTGGAACTGAACCTAATCTGAATAAGGTTTCAGCGTATTCAGGCCTGCCTGGAGCAACTGCAGCTGAACCGCACTCTATCTTCCAGGCGCAGCGCAGTCAGTGTGCCACCCCACACACAACCGGTATCCAGTGCGTAGATATTGGGGACATCTACCCGGCCTTCAAGGGCTGCCCAATGGCCAAATACTATCTTTTCATCGCGGGTTTTGCGCTCCGGGTGAGCAAACCAGGGGGCATAGCCTTCGGGGGCGGCAGAAATATTATCCTTGGAGTCCAACTCCAGTTCGCCTTCAGCGGTGCAAAAGCGCATCCGCGTAAAATAATTGGTGATCAAGCGCAAGCGCTCCACGCCAATCAATTTGTTTTTCCAGCGCTTGGGGGAATTGCCGTACATATTGCTCAATAAATCGCCTCTGTAACGACTTTGCAAAAACGCCTCCACTTCGCGTGCATGAGCCTGTGCCTCATGCAGGTCCCACTGTGGCGGAATGCCTGCATGAACCATGGTATAGCCGAGCAGCGAGTCAGCGTGAAGCAATTTACCCTGCATCAGCCAATCAATCAACGATTGCCTGTCGGGTGCCGCCAGCAGCGCGGCCAGGGTATCGCTTTGACTGGCCTTGCGCAAACCATGGGCCACAGCGAGGAAATGGAGGTCGTGGTTGCCGAGCACAAACTCCACCGAATCGCGCAGCGAATATAAAAAGCGGAGGGTTGCCAGGGAATCGGGGCCGCGATTGATTAAATCGCCCGCCAACCAGAGGCGGTCGCGCTGTGGATCGAACTGGATTTTTTCCAACAGGCATTGCAGGGCTTCAAAGCAGCCCTGGATATCGCCGATTGCATAAGTGCTCATAGAATTTACCCAGCGATCTTATTATTAATGGAGTGCGTGGGGTGGCACCAGGGCGAATACAGGAATGTCCGCATCAAAGGTTGCGCCCTTCTCCGTGCGCATTTGATAACTGCCCTCCATCATGCCGGTTTCTGTTTCCAATACTACACCACTGGTATAGGTATAACTATTGCCCGGCGTAATCAGCGGCTGTTCCCCTACGACACCAATACCCTGCACTTCCTGCAAGTTATCATTGGCATCGCGAATACGCCAATGGCGACTGACCAGTTGCGCAGACTCATCGCCCTGGTTGGCAATGGTAATGGTATAGGCATAGACATAGCGCTGATGCGGCAGCGTCTGATCGGCCATATAGGTTGTTTTTACACTGATCGCAATTTTCTGGGTCATGATGGATCACTACTGGCAACGGGCCGGATCTGGTCCAGCAAATTACTGGTGGCCACAAACTCAGCCAGCGAAATTTCCTCTGCACGGGCTGAAGTATCTATTGGCAACTGCTCGATGATCTCAGGATCAAGCAATTGCTTCAACGCGTTGCGCAGAGTTTTGCGGCGCTGCTGGAAGGCGACATTCACCAGGGTTTCCAGGGTTTTGAAATTGCTGGCTGGATAAGGCAACTGAGAGTGCGGCACCAGCCGCACAATGGCTGAATCCACTTTGGGCGGTGGGTCAAATGCCGTGGGCGGTACTTCGAATAAATTTTCCACCGCGCAAAAATATTGCACCATAATGCCCAGCCGACCATAAGCGCTCTCACCAGGTTGGGCAGCCATACGCTTCACCACTTCCTTTTGCAGCATAAAATGCATATCGCACACCTGAGTGCTATAGCTCAGCAAGTGGAAAATCAACGGCGTAGAGATATTGTAAGGCAGGTTTCCCACAATACGCAGGGGGCGCTGGTCTTTAAGCAACCGGGTGAAATCAAATTGCAGGGCATCTGCCTGGAACAATTGAAAGCCGGGGTGCTTTTCAAATTTTACTTTCAGCCAGGGCACCAGGTCGCGATCCAGTTCAATCACACTGATATTATCGCAACTGTCTGCCAGCAACTCTGTAATAGCGCCCTTACCCGGGCCAATTTCAACAATGCAATCATCCTTTTGCGGATGCACCGCGCGCACTATTTCGCGGATGATGCCGTGATCTATCAGGAAGTTTTGACCAAAGCGCTTGCGCGCCTTGTGCTGTGACTCTTCATTCAAAAATTTTTTCATGCCGGGACTTCTTGTATTTGATTGCGCGCTTGCACCATATCCAGTGCATAACCCAAGGCGGTGCGCAGACTACCCAAGTCGGCTTTGCCGGTGGCGGCAAGATCAAGCGCCGTGCCGTGATCAACCGAGGTGCGGATAATGGGCAGGCCCAGAGTAATATTGACCGCCTGGCCAAAGCCTTTGTATTTTAACACGGGTAGCCCCTGATCGTGGTACATCGCCAGCACTGCATCGGCGTGGTCGAGATACTTTGCTGTAAACAGGGTATCGGCGGGCAGCGGTCCTATCAGGTTCATGCCCTGTTTGCGCAGGCGCTGCAACACAGGCTCGATAATGTCTATTTCTTCGCGGCCCAGATGGCCGCCTTCACCGGCATGGGGGTTCAGGCCGCACACCAGAATACGCGGTGCAGCAATGCCAAACTGCTGCTGCAAATCGCGGTGCAGTATGCCGATCACCTGGGTTAATTCAGTTTCATTGATAGCGGCCGCAACGTCTTTCAGCGGCAGATGTGTGGTTGCCAGGGCGACACGCAAGCCACGGGTGGCCAGCATCATCACCACTTTTTCAGTGTCGGTTTTTTCAGCGAGATATTCTGTGTGTCCACTAAACGCAATACCCGCATCGTTAATCACACTTTTGTGCACAGGCCCTGTAACCAGCGCGGCGAACTGCTGGCCAAGGCAACCTTCTATGGCAGCATCCAGAGTATGCAGTATATAGCGGGCATTATTGACATTGAGCACACCCGCTTGCGCTGGCGAATGCAAATGCACCGGCAGCACTGCCAGCTCGCCCGCGGGCGAGGGGCGTGGTTTGTCGTTGGGATTTAACTGGCGCAGTTTCAGGGGAAGCCCCAGCATCTGGGCGCGGGAGGATAATAATTGCGGATCGGCAATGGCGACTATCTCATGCGCCTGCGCCTCCTGCGCCAGAGTTACCACCAGATCCGGACCTATGCCGGCGGGTTCACCTGGGGTGAGCGCAATACGAAAACAGTCTGTGGCCATACCTGACACCTTGAAAAAACCTGATCATAACAGAAGCCAGGCGGGACTTCCGCACCGGCTACCGCAAAAGGCGAGCTAGGGAAACCCTAGGGAACCTCTGGTTCAGATTTTAATTTCTACATAGGCATCTTCGCGGATCTGCGTCAACCACAGCTGCAACTCTTCATCAAAACGGCGCGAGCGAATCACATTCTGCGCCTGTCCGCGTTTCATTTGATCGCTCATATCTTCCTTGCGACGCTCAAGCACCTGGAGGATATGCCAGCCAAATTGACTCTTGAAGGGGCGGCTGACTTTGCCCAGGGCGGTATTGTTCATGGTCTCTTCAAATGCCGGGGCAAACATGCCGGGCGTTGCCCAACCCAGATCGCCGCCGCTTAGCATTGAGCCGGTATCCTCCGAATTTTCTTTGGCCAATTTGGCAAAGTCCTCGCCCTTCTCAATACGCTCTTTTAATGAGGCCAATTTATCGCGGGCCTGATTGTCATCCATAATTTCGGACAACTTAACCAGAATATGACGCGCATGGGTCTGCTCAATCAATTGCACGCCGCCGCCGCGCTGCTCAATATTTTTCAGGATATGGAAACCGGCACCACTGCGGAAAGGCGCCGACGACTGGCCCACCTTGAGGCTGGCCAACTGATTGCCGAACAGCTCCGGCAACTGCGCCAGCTTGCGCCAGCCTATATCGCCACCCTGCAGGGCGGCCTGATCGTTGGAATTGGCTATGGCCAATTGCGCAAAGTCGCCACCGGCAGTCAACTTCTCAGCGATGTCTTTGGCTTTTTTCTCGGCGGCGGCTATGGTGTCCGCATCCGCAGAACTCGATACCGCAATCAAAATATGGCCAATATGATAGTCGGGAGAGGTGGCAAACTTGCCATCGCTGGATGCCAGGAAATTATCGATTTCCTGAGGGCTCACCTTGATGCGACTGTTGACCAGTCCCTGTTGCAAATGATTGAGCAACAGTTCATTGCGCAACTGGCTGCGCAAACCATCGAGGGTCAAACCCTGCCGCTGCAGATCAACCAGCAACTGCTCCTGGGTCATCTTGCTTTTTTCCTTGATGCGCTCTATGGCCTGATCAATATCGGTATTGTCCACCTTGACCTCATAGCGCTCGGCCAGGCCGAGCTCTATGCGCTCAAGGATCAATTGATCCAATACCTGCTTGCGCACCACCGCCTCATCGGGAAGCTGCGAATACTGCCCTTTCAAACGCGCCAGTATTGCCTGCATGCGATTATTCAGTTCGCTTTCCAAAACCACATCTTCATCGACAATCGCCACCACCTTATCAAGACTGACCTGCTGCACGGCGACAGCAGGCTGACCGAGGAGAAGGAGACCCAAGAGCAGTCCACTCCAGTGGGCCTTGTAGTTCGATAGTGTTTTTACGGGTGCTTGCATAATATTTTTCACTTGTATTTAGCGTAGGTTTTTTTCGCGTTCACTAAAACCAGCGACCGCCTTATCCAGCAGGCTGCTGATTCGATGACTCATACTGCCCAGACCTTTCAGCTCCAATTCGATAAAAGGGTAAGGGCTTTTTTCATAGTCTTTATCGGTAACATTTTTGAGAAAATTGGGGCTGTAATCAAAGTTCAGCCAGCGCCGCCACATAAGCCGCGCGCGGTAGCAGCAATCGTTGTATTCGAACCCGACGAAGGAATCGAGTTCCACATTGTAATGAAAATCGTAGTTGGTACGCGCAACCAGTGTCCAGCTATTGGAGACAGGCCAGAGTATGGAGGTATCAATCTGGTTCAGTGACTCTTCCACCACGGGAGGCTGCGAGGGACTGGTTACCAGTGGCCGCGGTGTATAGCGATAGGCAACATTGAACAGTCGATATTGTTCGTCCATATAGTGCAGGCCAGTGCTGATATTATCCACCTGTCCCTGACGCTGATCATAGGCGGCATCGGCGCTCAATCGCAGGCTGGTACCCACCTGGCCGGTCAACTGCAATGCCAGCGGCGAGCGCGAGCGGGTGTTGGCCTCAAGCAAGTAGGGATTGTCTAACTGGGTTTTATCGTAGATGCTGATTTTACGGTTATCACCATAAAATATTTGCCCGAGACTGACACGCAGGCGCTCCACGCCAGTAGACTGGGATATAAAAGCAGAGGAGACAGCCAGAGATACCTGATTGGCATCATCAATGCGATCGCCGCCGGCAAAGCGCGAGCTGCGGAATAATTGGTTGTAATTAAAATTCAGCTCACTGGTATCAAAATTGACCAGACTGCTTTTGCTCAACAGCGTATCCGCTGTATCGAGATAGTTGGGCGCAGTGATGTTATAGAGTGCATCCTGATTTTTGTAAGCGCTGTAAAAATAAAACACGCGCGGCTCAAAGGTTTGCACATAATCGTTATCGAACAGGCTGGTATTGCGCTCAAACACCAGGCCCGAATCCAGGCTAGCCTGCGGCACCGCAAAGCTGGGAGAGTCTGAGTCGGGTAAAAGATTCTGCTTATCCAGTCGGTAACTCAAACTTTTCACAGCAATACTTGGCTTAACAAAACCCCAGGCTACAGATTTGTCCCAGGTGAGACGGTAATCCGTATTCAGGCGCTCGCCATAAATAGTGTCGAGATAAGCCAGTTGACTGGCCGCCGTATCGACATCGTAATTACGGTTTTTGGTAAAGTTGACGTATTCATTGTTGAGCTTGAATACCCAATCCTCGCCCGGTGCATCGTTGATGCGATAGCTGCCATTGATATTGACCCGAGGCAATTCACGGTAGGGAAGCTGGCTGGTAGTGAGCAGGCGATACTCATCAACCTTCGCCCCCACCACCCAGTGCTGGCCGTTATAACTGAAAGAAGCCATTTGCCGGAGGTAGGCTTCGCGGTTGGCGTCTACTGAACCGCTGCTCATATCGCGCAGATAATCGCGGTCGCTGATATCGGAATAATTGATTTCGCTGGTCCAGGATTGATTGCGACCGCCCTCCTGGGAAAAATTATAGAACCAGCGATCGTAGCCGCGATAGGGATAGGCCTCAGCTTCACTGGCCCCATTTTTAATCAGCTCTTCCGAGCGATTGCTGTAGCCGCCATCATCATTATTGATAATGCTGCCCTTGAACTCCGAGTCAAACAGCTGCGACATGTGCCGCGTATCCAATTCGAATACAGGGCCGCGATTGGAAATGTAGCGCGGGGTAATAACAGCATCGTAGTTAGGGGCGATATTCCAGTAAAAAGGCAGCGCCAGATCCACATCCACACCATCGCGACCACTCGATGGACTTATCGAGGGAAACAGGAAGCCGGTCAAACGCTCACTGCCTACCGGAAAGCGCGCGTAGGGCATGTAAATGACCGGCACATCCTTAATATTAATGCGCATATTTTCAGCGGTGCCGTAGTGTTTCTCAGGGTAGAGCGTAATTTCCGAACCCTGGATGGACCAGGTGTTATCGCCAGGTTCACAACTGCTGATTTCACTTTGCGTGAGGTTGATAATGTTATCGCCGAACTTTTGCAAATACTCTGCCCTGCCGTGAATGCGGGTTTCGTAGAGCACAAACCGGGTATTGTCGAGACGCGCCTCGCCGCTGTCGATATTCAACATGGCTTTGTCTGCGCGAAATAAAAAACCCGGCTCGCGAATCTGGATATTGCCACTCATTTCAGATTCGCGTGTTACCTGGTCGAAAGAGGCCCCATCGGCGCTGACAGAGCGGTTGCCCTGGGTAATCATCACATTACCCTTCAGGTCGATATGGGTCTGCTGCGCGGTTTGCGACTCCAGGGCCGACGCCCGCAGTGAGGAACTCTCAGGAGCAAGCGTGGCATCGGCATCGGTGCGCTCAGGGGCAATGTAAGCACCGCAACAGCCGGTTGGAATCCGCTCTCTCTGTTCTTCTGTCAACTCTTCCAGCGGCACCCAATCCAATTCACGCGCCTCTTCCAGCTCAGCGGCGGAAAGCTCGGAGGTGGAGGCCAGCTTAGCAGCAGCGCCATCCAATGCAGCATCGGCCAACAGCGGAGCAGTCCATCCGGCCAAAGTGACACTCGGAACAGCCAGGGCCACCCGCAGCAGGCGCGCACCAGGGCTGGGCCACTGCCGGGCAAATAGGTTCAAAGGAAACCTGTCAATTACAGCCATTAAAAGCTATCTCATAGAATTCATTGAAAAAGAGACTTACGCCCAAGCCGGACTTAGGTAGCTATGCGTCAACTCTTGAAAAATTGCCGCGATTCTACTGTAATCAGAGCTGACAGGGAATTCATTCACTATGAATCCCCACTACTTTCCCCTGGCGACCCTGCCACAGGGGAGGTAACTCAGGTAGAATCGCGCAGACCTATCAGCCCAGCCAGGGAGCCGAAACCATCAACCCATCCAACCTAATCGAGCGCGAACAGCAGCTAACCCAGTGGGTAGCCGATCAATTAAGCGCATTGACACCCGAGCCCCCAAACAGTGTTCAACTCAAGGCCATTGCCAGTGATGGCAGTTTTCGCCGCTATTTTCGCTTTTCCGAGCCCTCGCATTGGCTGGCAGTTGACGCACCACCGCAGACAGAAGACTCCCGGCAATTTGTCGCCCTAGCCCGCTACCTGAGCCAGCATGGCGTAGGCACCCCCAGGATTCTGGCGGCAGATGAAACCCAAGGTTTTCTCCTGGTTGAAGATTTTGGCGATAAACTTTTCAACCGCCAACTCACCGATGCCAGTGCGCCAACCCTCTACCGCGAGGCTATGGCCAGCTTGCTGCAGTTGCAGCAATGCCCGGACGACCACCAACTGATCCCCCGCTACGATCAGGCTTTGCTGCGTCGCGAACTACTGATATTCAGTGAGTGGTTTGTCAGTGCGCTATTGGGCTATTCGCCCACCAGCAGCGAGCAAGCCCTGCTCGACACAGTTTTTCACACCCTGGAGGAGGCCGCCCTGGCGCAGCCGCAAACGCTGGTCCACCGCGACTATCACTCGTTTAATTTGCTGCTTATTCCCCCGCGAATAGGTGCCAAGGGCCTTGGCGTCATAGATTTCCAGGGAGCCCTCTGGGGCGCCTGCACCTACGATCTGGCCTCGCTGCTGCGCGACTGCTATGCGCGCTGGCCGGCCGAGCAGGTCAGGCAATGGGCGCTCGATTATCGCCAGCAGGCCTTGGCTGCCAACCTTCTAGAACCGGTGAGCGAAACAGAATTTCTGCGCTGGTTTGACTGGATAGGACTGCAACGTCACATTAAAGTGCTGGGCATATTTGCCAGAATGCATTTACGCGATGGCAAACCCCACCATCTAAGCGACTTACCCTTAACCATTCGCTATACCCTGGAGGTGGCAGAAACCTATCCAGAATTCCAGCCATTTGCGCAGTGGTTCAAAACCCGACTCCTGCCGCTGGCAGAGCAGCAAGCCTGGTACAGCAACTATCGCCGGGCTGGCGATAGATAAGCCCTGGCAATACCACAATAAGAGAGCCCCGCATGAAAGCCATGATACTTGCCGCAGGTCTGGGACAGCGTATGCGACCACTCACTGACCAACTTCCCAAGCCCATGCTAAGGGTCGCGGACAAACCCCTGCTGCAATATCACTTAGAGGCACTGGCTAACGCGGGCATTACCGAGGTGATTATCAATCTCGCTTATCTCGGCGAGAAAATACGCGACTTTGTCGGCGATGGCAGCCGCTTTAGCCTGCGGGTCAGCTATTCTCAGGAGCCCGAACCCCTGGAGACTGGCGGTGCCCTGCTAAAGGCGCTGCCGCTGTTGGGTGAAGAGCCTTTTCTGCTGATCAATGGCGATGTCTGGACCGATCTCTCACTTGCCCATTTCTGCCAGCAGCCCCTCAGCACTCCCTGCAAAGCCCATTTACTGCTGGTGCACAACCCGGATTTCCACCCCCAGGGCGACTTTACCCTGGGTAGCGAAGGACTCCTGACTGAGGAAAATAAAGATTCGCCTAAATACACATTCGCCGGCATAAGCCTGATTGATCCACAATTAATAGCGCAATACCCCAAATTGCGACCTAAATTTCCCCTTGGCGAGCTATTGCGCCACGGCATACCGCAGAAAATGATTAGCGGAGAAGTTTATCTCGGCGGTTGGAGCGATGTGGGAACACCAGAGCGCCTGCAGCAATTAGATCAGCAGTTAAAGGCGCAACTGGCGCGCTAAATAACAATATTGAAAAACTGAACTATAGTGAAAGATAATTATAATTTTGACGACAAGCGCAGCCTATGAACTCTCTCGAACCCCTCGATCAACTCTTGGCAAAATTACAGGCACCTGCGGCTAGTTTGCCCCAACTGAGCTTTTGCGATGGCAGCCGCGATGGGGCCATAAAATGGATACACTCGCTGCCGCTGACCCAGATCCAATTTGTCGGCGGCCTGCTTTACAAGGCATTGCCGGAAATCAGCCGCCTGCAGACTTCCGTTGCCAATCGCATTAATCTGCTGGAGGCGCTGCGCGGGCCCAGCTCACAGATTATGGAAGGCCTGGCCAAAGGCTTTTTAAACCAGCCGTTGATATTGCCCGAAGAGGCAGTGAAAACCGCCACCATCGCCCAGGCACTGCAAAAGCATTTAAATACCGGCTATGTGGTCGCCATCCGCGACCTGTGCAAAGAATCATCGCCCAAAAAACACCTGCTCGGCCTCTGCCTGCATCGCGCCATAGTGGGCATGGGCTTGCAATTGCTGCGTTACTACCAACTCTACCTGCCCGTTCCCGCCAAACTCTGGTCCGACCTGCACAGCCTCTATCAGTTGGCCTCCCGCTTTGCGGTGCTGGAGGAGCCTATTGCCGAGACCCTGTTGCACCACCAGGGCTGCAATACCATAAAACTGGCCTATACCCGGGTTTTACTATTGGCTTCCTGCCGCCCCAATCAATTGCGACAAATTGAGATTGGTGCCACCTATGAAGCCCTCAATAAACTGACGCAATGGGCCCAGCTGTCGCCTCATACAGGAGGCCGGGATCATGAACTCCATGTCGCCCTCGACAGCAGCCAGGGCCCCAATTCCTTATCGCGGCTGCAGGATTCGGATTGCCAATTATTGCTGGCAATACAGACCGCCAATGTGATCAAGCAACTGCAAGCTATGGATGACAAACCCGATGAGCCAGATACAGCTAGCGCACAGACCGCCTCTTTCGCACTAACCCATGCGCTGACTCAACATTTGATACAGGCCTGGGGCCCGCTTTCTCAGCGCAACCTCGACCGCCAGGCCACGGCGGGGATGCTGGATATTACGGTTGGCATCAGCAGCATTCACTATCACCTAACCGGTGGCACAGACTTTTCAGACTTTTTGGGCAACGAGCAGAGCCAGCCCGTTATGAGGGGCATAGGCTCACTGTTTCAAAATCGCGTCAATCCAGCCAAAGAGCCAGGCAAACCGCAAAAGCCAGCCGCAGAAATTGATCCCCTGGATGAATTGGACCTCCCTCCTGAAGAGGAGACCAAGCCCGCGCAGAACGAACTCTATCCCATTTATAAAATACCCTTGATCGATACCAGTCCGGGCGGCTACTGTATTGAATGGCGCGACGCAATACCCAACCAGGTAAAAACCGGAGAATTGCTCGGGCTGCTGGACCCCGTGAGAAATTACTGGAGCCTGGGGGTGGTGCGCTGGGCCAACCTGAGCCAGGGAGCAACCCAATTGGGCATTCAGATACTGGCCCCCCAGGCCACCCCTGTGGCAGTAGCCCTGCTGCAAAATGGCGGAGGATATTCAGAATTTCTGCGGGCGCTGGAAATTCCCGCCATAAGCGCACTCAATCAGCCCAAAACACTGATCACCAATACAGTCTCTTTTCGCGAGCGCAGTAAAGCCTTGATCTTTCATGGCTACCGCGGCGAGGAAGAAACTAGCGGCAACGAAAATATCCAGTTGCTTGAGCGCTGTTTTGCCACTGGCGCCTTCAATCAATTTATTTATCAAACCCTTGCACCAACGACCCCGCAGGCCGCAGAAAAACCCACACAGTTTGATCCTGAGTGGGATGCCTGATTAAGGACTCTTTCAGGAATAATCCCGGTGACCGTCGTCTAAACAATTATTTTGGTTGAGCAAATACAAGAATTTAGTAATATATGGTAGTATTGTTATAGCGTGCGACTATTCCCAGAAAACCTTTGAAGAACTACCCGCGCTGCCAGCAAATGTCCAACTGGTAGCCTTGCCAGCGCGGCGTCAAAAACAGGCTAAGAATGCGCATTGATTAAATTCTGCTTTTTTGTTTTTGCTGTACTCTATCTGCCTCGCAACCATTTTTCAGAAGCTTTCCGGAAGATATACCTGGTATCGCTGATAACTTTGCCGGCAGCCAATAATTCCTATTGGAAAGCCGGCGGTAAAAACAGCACAGAGATATTTTATGACCCCTATTGGCACCATTCGCTTGCTTATTCTCAATGACTCCCAGGCTGAAGCTGAACGGCTTATCAGCATGCTGCACAATTCCGGCAAGGCGACACGGGCCCATCATATTGAAAACGAAGAAATCCTGGTCAAGTTATTGCAGGAGCAGACCTGGGATATGTTGATCGGCAGCAACACTGCCACCCAGCCCACGCCGACCATCGCCATAAAACATATACGCCGCCTCAATAAAGATGTTCCGGTGATTTTATTGCACGATAGCGATGATTCCCTCGCGGTAGTGGAGAGCATGAAAACAGGTGCGGCGGATGCGGTGAGGCTGGACGATGACCAGCATTTGCTATTGGTTATCCAGCGCGAAATGGGCAACTTGAATGATCGCCAGGAAAAGCGCAATGCCGATCGCCGCTGCATTGAGGCTGAGCGCCGCAGTCAGCAGTTGCTCGACTCTTCGCGCGATGCCATAGCCTATGTCCAGGATGGTTTGTATCTCTACGCCAATGAATCTTTTGCCGAATTATTTGGCTACGACAATCGCAGCGATATCGAATACATGCCCATCATGGATATGGTTGCCGAAAATGAGCAAAACCGACTGAAAAATTTCCTCAAGGAATTCAGTTTGAAGGGGGAAGATGAGGGCCCGGGCCAGCTTTCCTTTCTCGGCGTAATGCGCGACGGCACTGAGACAGCCATCACCTTGGAAGTGAGCCACGTCAACTATGACGAAGAGGCCTGCTTCCAATTTCTGGTTCGCGTCAGCCGCATTCCAAATACAGCAAACAACGAAGAGCTGACGGCACAGCTGAAACAGATAAAATCCCAGGATCTGGTAACCGGTCTTTACAATCGCCAATACGCGATGCAAAAGCTGGAGGATGCCATAGGCAATGTTGCCCATCGACAATCTCTCAGCCTGCTTTACATTGAACTCGATGCCTTCGCCGAACGTGTAACCAACTCCTTTGGTGTGGCAGGTTCCGATCTGGTGCTCAGCGATATTTCCGTGCTGCTGCGCAAGCATATTCATCCCGATGAGATACTGTCGCGCTTTGGCGATTCCAGCTTTACCCTGCTGATTGCCAATATCAAGGCGGATGCCGCCATCCAGCGCGCCCAGCAACTGTGCAAGGCGGTTGAAAATCATATTATTGAGATAGACCACAAAACCCTGCAAATTACCTGCAGCATAGGGATTTCGCTGATCAATGAGACCTCGACCAAAGCGGGCACCGTGATCGAACAGGCGCGCCTGGCGATGGAAAAAGTGCGCAGTAACAGAGGCAATAACGCCCACCTGTTTGAGCCTGAGCCCACCGCCGACAATACCCTGCGCGATATTGCCGAAGAAGTTCAGTACGCGCTGGACAACGATAATTTCCGCCTGCTGTTCCAGCCCATTATCAGCTTGCGCGGCTCCGAAGAGGAATACTACGAAGTCTATTTGCGCATGCTCAATGAGCAGGGTGAAAGTATTTCACCAGCCAAATTTATGGAGGCCGCCAGCTTTATTAAAGCCAGTATTAAAATTGACCGCTGGGTTATCCTGGAATCCATCAAAATGCTGTCGCAGCATCGCAGCAAGGGCAATAAAACCAAGTTGATTGTCAATATCAGCAGCCAGTCGCTCTGCGATGAGACTCTGCTGCCCTGGCTTGCGGTTGCCTTCAAGGCAGCAAAACTATCGCCAGATGCCATTACCTTCCAGGCCAATGAAGTGGATGTGACAGACCATTTGAATGCAGCCAAGAACTTTGCCGAAGGCCTGGAGAAATTAAAAACGTATTTCTCCATTGCCAACTTCGGCTGCTCATTGGCTCCCTTCAACACCTTGAAACATGTTCCCGCCAGCATTGTTAAAATTGATGGCTCATTTACCAATGATATCCAGCAGAAAAATGAAACTTCGGCAGCCTTGATCCAACTGATCGAACAACTGCACACAGAAAACAAAGTGACCATAGTGCCCTTTGTCGAAAATGCCAGCGTACTTTCAACTCTGTGGCAGGCAGGGGCCCATTATATTCAAGGGCACTATTTGCAGGAGCCAGGGCAAAGCCTGAACTATGATTTCAATATGGAATCCTGATATTTCACCCCCCCATAAAAAAACCGGAGCCAGCTCCGGTTTTTTTATGGGGGGCTCTCTGCCTATATCAAAGCAGTTGATCGCGCTCGCGAAACCCAAGCAGATATAAAATAGCATCCAGCCCCAGAGTGGAAATGGCATGCTCCGCCGAAGCCTTCACCAGCGGCTTCGCGCGGAAGGCAACTCCCAATCCCGCTACACTGAGCATGGGCAGATCATTGGCGCCATCGCCCACAGCGATCACCTGCTCCAGGGCAATGCCCTCCTGCTGCGCCAGCATAGCCAACAGCTCTGCCTTGCGCTTGCCGTCGACTACAGTGCCTTTTACCTGCCCGGTCACCTTGCCATCGACAATATCCAACTCATTGGCATACACATAATCTATGCCGAGCTTGGTCTGCAGATAGCGGCCAAAATAACTGAACCCACCGGACAAGATAGCGGTTTTGTAACCTAGCTTTTTTAAGGAGGCGATCAATTTTTCTGCACCTTCAGTCAGGCGCAGTTCTGCCGCTATGCCCGCGAGCACAGATTCATCCAGGCCCTTCAGCAGGGCCATGCGCCGGGTAAAGCTCTGGGTAAAATCCAGCTCGCCGCGCATCGCCAGCTCGGTAATTTCCGCAACCTGCTCGCCTACGCCGGCAGCCTTGGCCAGCTCATCGATAACTTCCGCCTCAATCAGTGTGGAATCCATATCAAAACATACCAGGCGGCGGTTGCGCCTGTAGACAGAATCGCGCTGGAAGGCGATATCAATATTCATCCGCGCCGACAGATCCATAAAGTCAGCGCGCAGGGCCGCTATGTTATTGGGGGTTCCACGCACAGAAAACTCGACGCAGGCATTGCCACCCAGCTCGAGGTCGTCTGCCGATGCGAGAGCAGCGCGCCCCGACAGACGGCTGATACTGTCAATATTCAAGCCATTTTTGGAGGTAATCGCGGTCAACTCGGCAATCTGCCCGGCACTGATCTGGCGGGCGAGCAACGTCACTATATGGCGGGTCTTGCCCTGCTGCTCAACCCAGCTGGCATAATCCTCATGGCTGACCGCCTGAAAGCGAACCTGAATACCCAGGGGCTCGGTGCGCTGCTGGATTTGCGCCTCCAGAGCCTTTCTTTGCTCATCCGCAAGCTTGATCTCCACCAGAATCCCCAAGGCCAGAGTATCGTGTATAACCGCCTGGCCTATATCCAGCACCCTGGCTTGGTACTGTGCCAATACCTGGGTAATGGCGCGGGTGACACCTGGCTTGTCTACGCCTGACGCGTTAATTAACAAAATATTGTTCACTCTGACTCCATAGTCTACTGATACTGTAGAGGGGTTTCTCTATCCAAAAACAAAAGCCTGGCCAAATGACCCGCAAATATGCGCCATTCTAGCCTAATTGGCCCACTTAAACGAAGATGGGGGAGATAATTTATAACCTATAGATATGCGCCAAACTAGGCTAGAATAGTGAGCAGTATTCTGTCCCGTGGCCGCTAGCCACGCATTATTACAATTACATAGAACAGCCCGATTGAGAGTTAGATGTCACTTTTTGCCCAGTATCGCCTTTATCCGCAACTCAGTTTATGCACTGCCCTATTGTTAATCCTGGGTTTCCTCGGTGCAGGCTTCTACCTGTATAACAGCGATAAAAACCAGCAGGCGCAGATCGAG
Organism: Cellvibrio sp.; assembly: GCA_035565295.1. Taxonomy (GTDB): domain Bacteria; phylum Pseudomonadota; class Gammaproteobacteria; order Pseudomonadales; family Cellvibrionaceae; genus Cellvibrio. The sequence goes on from DATMSP010000006.1 coordinate 16,321, forward strand.
CGCTATGGCCAGCTGCTGGCGGCCAGCAGCGCACGCCAGGCGGTGGACGCCACCCTCACCCAGGATCTGGTCAGCCTGCAGGCCATATTGCAGGATGTCGCCCAATACCCCAATGTAATAGGGGCAACGCTGCACAATGTGGAAAACAAATTATTGGTGCAGAGCGGCTATAAGCCCAAACAGGCCCCCCAGGGCAAGCGCTACAACTTTACCGCGCCTGTGGCGCTGCACAACAATGTCGCCGGCTATCTGGAGGTGACTATTGAAGTCCCGCGCCATACACCCCAGGACGATTTTTTTCTGCTCTGCTGGACCCTGGCGGTGGCCGGCGCACTGCTGATTATCTGGTGGTCTATCCATCGCCGCTGGTGGCTGTCCCTGCGCGACAAGTTGCCCAGCCCTGCCGATATAGTTACCGCCGTGGTCGACAAGCTGCCTACCCTGGCTGAAGCGGATATTGATAGCTCCCCGGCAAAAAAGGAGAAGCCAGTGCCACCCGCGCAAATTGCCGTGCGCCTGAACCTGCAGATTGTCAATCTCAACAAACTCTACCAGCAGCTCAACAGCGAGGGCTTTGAAACCCTGCTGCGCCGCTTTGAGACGCAGATGCACACTCTGCTCAATCTCTACAACGGTGAGCGCAAGCTGTTGCTGGGCGATACATTGATGATAGATTTTATCGGTGAGGAATTTCATGAGTGCAGCTTTCGCGCTATCTGCTTTGCGAAAATATTGATGAATATGACTGCGCGCAATCCCAGCCCGCGCCTGCAACTGGCAGCCTGCATACAGCCGCTTGCCGGAGAGCCTGCGGCCGAAAAATCTCTGCTCAAGGATTTTATTGTGCAGCATAACAACAGCCTGTCACCGCTGAAAAACGAAATCATCATCAGCACCAGCCTGATCGATGACACCTTGCAGGAACATGCCGAATTTGAGCTCAACCAGGGTCGCCTGCTGCTGATCAAATCACCCTATAGCGACTATCTGGCTAAACAGGAAGAACAGCTTTTCGCTCGCTAGTGGTTCATTATTCTGTAATCACTTCATCATATCCTTGTCATCAATCAGTCATAGCCTTGAGGGAAACCACCTCAAGGCTATGACTTATGCTCAATATTGAACAATCCGTTGTCAACAAGTTTCCCGGCTTTGCCAGCCAGGCTCCCATTATCCGCAATTCAACCCTGTCGATCCTGCGCAAGCTGACCCGCGAGCAGGAGATCAACGCATTCCTACGCGAGAATCAGGGTATCAAGGGTATAGATTTTATTGATCGGATTTTCGATTACTTTAACTTCAGTTACAGCGTTTCACAGCGCGAGCGCGACAATATCCCCGCCCAGGGGCGTCTGGTGATTATCGCCAACCACCCCATAGGCTCACTGGATGGGCTGGCGCTGCTACGCCTGGTCAGCGAAGTGCGCAACGATGTAAAAATTATCGCCAACGATATGCTGATGGCCTTTGAACCACTGCATGATTTGCTTTTGCCGCTCGACAATATGACGCGCAGCGCCTATAGACAAAGCTACAAAAACATTCTATCCGCACTGGAAAATGAGCAGGCGGTGATTATATTTCCCGCAGGCGAAGTCTCGCGCGCAAGCCCCCAGGGAATTCGCGATGGCAAGTGGCAGGCGGGCTTTCTCCACTTTGCACGCAAGACCAATGCGCCCCTGCTGCCGATATTTGTTTCAGCAAAAAATTCTCTGTTGTTCTACAGCGCCTCGATCATTTTCAAGCCGCTGGCCACCGCACTACTGGCCCATGAAATGTTCAACAAGCACTCGGCAGAAATCAAATTTCGCGTAGGTGAAGTGATTCCGCATCACGCCCTGGAATCCGATCAGCTGGCCGACAAGCCCCTGATCAAACGTATCAAGAAACATCTCTACAAAATCGGCAAGGGCAAGAAAGCCATTTTTGTAACCGAAAAAACCATCGCCCATCCGGAAGATAGCAGCGCTATCAAAAAAGAATTAAAGACAGCCCAATTGATTGGCCGCACCCGCGACCATCATTCAATTTATCTGTGCAGCTATCAACAACACCCTAGCGTGCTGCGCGAGATAGGTCGCCTGCGTGAGCAGGCTTTTCGCAAAGTGGGTGAAGGCACTGGCAGCCGCCGCGACCTGGATAAATTCGATCACTACTACCGTCATTTGATTTTGTGGGATGAAGATAAGCTCACCATTGCCGGCGCCTACCGCCTGGGCGAAATCAACAGCATACTGGAGAAGAGAGGTGTAAAAGGCCTCTATAGCGCCGAGCTGTTTGACTATCAGACAAACTGCTTTTACATGCTCGACCAGGCACTGGAACTGGGCCGCAGCTTTGTCCACCCCGACTACTGGGGCAAGGCCAGCCTGGACTATCTGTGGCAAGGGCTGGGCGCCTACCTGCAGCACAATCCACAGATCCGCTATTTATTGGGCCCGGTGAGCATGAGCGCGCAATACCCCAAAAAACTGCGCGACCTGCTGGTGTTTTACTACCAGCGCTACTATTCCAGCAGCGCATTCTGCGCGAATGGCAAGCATCCCCACGAAATAGACGAGGAACACTTTTCAATTTGGCAAAATGAGTTTGCCGCACTCAATCGCGCACAGGGCTTCGAATTGCTGCAGCACAGTTTTGCGGCGCAAGGCCACAAGATCCCGGTGCTGTTTAAACAGTACGCCTCTCTCTATGAGGATGGCGGTTATCAATTGCTCGACTTCAGTGTGGACACGGAATTTGGCAGCTGCCTCGATGGGCTGTTTGTTGCAGATTTAACCAAGATGAAACAGGAAAAGCGCGCTCGCTATTTGCCCAAGGCAACCGCCGTAAGCCAGGAATAAAAAAACACCCTATTGCAATTGTATTGCAATAGGGTGTTTTTACCGCAATCGACTCTTTATCTGATATTAATCTTCCTGGGTATCATTGCCAAAAACCAGGAAACCGATCAAGTCGCTTTTATTTCCCTCTGCATCGCTGATTGTGCCGCGTACATTGAGAAACAAATAGTTTTCGCTGGTAGTGATTTTATGGCTGATGCTGACAGAGCCAAAAGGAAGAAAAATCATATCACTGCCAGATTCAACCTTTAA
>DATMSP010000007.1:0-93782 GCA_035565295.1 Cellvibrio sp.
CGGTAAGCGTATTGACCTGCTTTGATAACTGCCTGCTTGGCAACACGGAATGTACGCGAACGTGCACCGTAGTAACCTTTAGCTGCTTTTAATACTTTCTTGTGACGACGACGCGCCTCTACACCACGTTTAACACGAGCCATTTTCTCTTCCTCTTAAATTAACTTAAAAACGATTCTGGCCAGTGATTAGATGGCGCGGAACATACGCTTAACACGTGGTACATCTGCAGCATCAACAATGCTGGTACCGCGCAGTTGGCGCTTACGTTTAGTGGTCATTTTAGTCAGAATGTGACTCTTGTTAGCGTGCTTGAACTTGTAGCCAGCGCCAGTTTTTTTGAAGCGCTTTGACGCTCCGCTGTGTACTTTAGCTTTGGTTGCCATGGGATAAAACTCCACACATTTCGATAAATAATATAAATAATCAAGGCAGCTAAAAGCCCGACTATTTTCTCTTTTTAGGGGCTATAACCATAGTGAGCTGCTTACCTTCCATTTTGGCTGCTTGCTCTACGGTTCCCAGCTCCAACAGGTCTTTCTCGATACGTTGCATTACTTCCATACCGAGTTCCTGGTGGGCCAGTTCACGGCCGCGGAACTTGAGAGTTACCTTGGCCTTGTCCCCATTTTCCAAGAAACGTATCAGCGCCTTAAGCTTAACCTGATAGTCTCCATCCTCCGTCCCTGGACGAAATTTCATCTCTTTAATCTGCTGCTGCTTCTGTTTCTTTTTCGCAGCAGCCTTGGTTTTCTTGATTTCAAACAGATGTTTGCCGTAGTCCATGATCTTGCAAACTATAGGGTCGCTATCGGCCACTATCTCAACCAGGTCGAGTGTCGCCGCCAGAGCTTGCGCCTGGGCTTCCGCGAGAGGAACTATACCAACCTGTTCACCCTCGGCATTAATTAAACGAACCTGTTTAGCTTCGATCTGGTCATTGATCCGCGCCTTTTTAGAGTTACCCTTGGCTGCGGGAGCGTTATCTCGTTTGATGGTTGTATCTCCAAATAATTAATAAAAACAAACCCTACTTGCCTCTCTATCTTTTCCATCCTCTCTCTTCGCCACTTTACTGCCTTTTGGGCAGGAGTTTAAGCAGAAAGAACTCTGCCTCGACGCGCTATATCGGCGGTCAAGTGCTCGATGAAGGCTTCCAGATTCATTACACCCAAGTCTTTTCCGTCCCTTGTGCGAACCGCTACAGAGTTGTTTTCAACCTCTTTGTCGCCAATGACGAGCAGGTAGGGAACCCGCTGAATTGTGTGCTCGCGGATTTTAAAGCCGATCTTCTCGTTTCTCAAGTCTAAAATTGCCCTAAAGCCCCTTTCACGCAAGGTTTTTTCGACTTTCTTGACGAAATCGGCCTGATTGTCGGTGATATTCAGGACCACGACTTGCTCTGGCGCCAGCCAGGCGGGGAATGAACCCTCGTAGTGCTCGATCAAAATTCCGACAAAACGCTCAAAAGACCCCAGGATGGCGCGATGCAGCATCACCGGAATCTGGCGTGAACCATCTTCCGCCACATATTGCGCATCCAGGCGGGCCGGCATGGAGAAATCCACCTGGATAGTGCCACACTGCCAGATACGGCCAATACAGTCGCGCAGCGAAAACTCGATCTTCGGACCATAGAACGCACCCTCTCCCGGCAACAACTCATAAGCCAGACCCTTGGCAGCCAGGGCATCCATCAACGCCTTCTCAGCCTTGTCCCACACCTCGTCACTGCCAACCCGCTGCTCGGGGCGAGTCGAGATACGAATAATGATGTCGCTGAAACCAAAATCGGCATACACACTGAACAACAAGTCGGTAAACGTGGATACTTCCGACTGTATCTGGGCTTCAGTGGCGAAAATATGACCATCATCCTGAACAAAGGCCCGCACACGCATCAGCCCCTGCAGGGTGCCTGATGGCTCATTCCGGTGACAGGCACCAAATTCCGCCAGGCGCAGGGGCAATTCGCGGTAGCTTTTCAACCCCTGATTGAAAATCTGTATATGACAGGGACAATTCATCGGCTTGACCGCAAAATCGCGATCCTCAGAGGCAACGGTAAACATACCTGCACGGAATTTATCCCAGTGCCCCGAGCGCTCCCACAGAGTGCGATCCACTACTTGCGGTGTTTTGACCTCGCGGTAGCCATTGTTGCGCTGGATCTCGCGCATGTAGCTTTCCAGGGCAGAATAGATAGTCCAGCCGCGTGGATGCCAGAACACCATGCCCGGAGCCTCCTCCTGCAAGTGGAAGTAATCAAATTTCTTGCCGAGCTTGCGGTGGTCGCGCTTCTCCGCCTCTTCGAGGCGCTGCAGATACTCATTCAGCTCTTTCTTGCTGGCAAAGGCAGTGCCGTAGATGCGCTGCAGCATCTGCTTGCTGGAATCGCCGCGCCAGTAGGCGCCGGAGACGCGCATCAGCTTGAAGTTCAGGCAGAAACGCATATTGGGCACATGGGGCCCACGGCACATATCGATATATTCTTCGTGGTGATACAGACCCGGCGTGGCATCTTTGGGCACGTCGCGATCCAGGATCTCCAACTTGTAACTCTCTCCGCGCGCAGTGAATGCATCGTAAGCCTCTTGCCAGGACACCTGCTTTTTCACCACATCGTATTCGGTTTTCGCCAGCTCCAGCATACGCGCTTCAAGTGCGGCTATATCCTCATCAGTGAGCTTGTGCTCCAGATCCACGTCGTAGTAGAAACCGTTTTCAATGGTTGGACCTATGGCCATTTTCACATTGGGCCAGAGCTGCTTGATGGCATGCCCCAACAGGTGGGCACTGGAGTGACGGATAATTTCCAAGCCGTCTTCATCTTTGGGAGTGAAAATAACCAGGTCGGCATCTTCAGTGATCAAATCCTGCGCATCGACACGTTGGCCATTGACACGGCCACCCAGGGTGACCTTGGCCAGGCCTGGGCCTATATCGGCGGCAACCTGGTATACAGTGACAGGGGTATCGAATTGACGTTTGGAACCATCGGGGAGAGTAATAACAGGCATTGTGTATCCTTTTTCAGTGGTGACCCCTACCAAAGGCCACATGAGTCATAAAGAGGCAATTGCCTCAGCGAATTGCGCATTTTAAGCGCAGGGGGCGAAGTATATAAAAGCCGGGCCAAAGATAGCCAGATAAATTTTCTCCCCACTCCTTTGTAACAAAGACTTATCCCACCCATCTATTGGCAATGCACTCGATACCAATCACTTTAGGATCCCTACTGCAAATGACAACCAGAGAATGCTAAGCTGCGCCCACATAATATTTGGGGCGGCACAATGACCAAACCCGCACAACTCAACCTCGCCGCTACCCCATACGGCGATGAACAACAGCTGATCGCCGACTTGATTGCCGGCGATGATCGCGCATTTTGCGAAATCATCAAACGTTACCAGCACATTATGCTGGCTGTGGGGCGGGCCATTGCAGGCGATATCTTTGCCGACGATATAGTGCAGGATGCCTGGCTTGCCGTGTATAAGAATATCGGCAAATTTGAACAGAGATCCTCCTTGAAAACCTGGATCATGATTATCGTCAGCAATGAAGCCAAAGCGCGCTTGCGCCGCGAATCGCGCAGAGTTTCACTGGAGGAACTGGATGGCGAAGTGCCCGGCAGCTACCTGGACAATGCGGGCTTTAGCAGCGACGGCCATCGTCTTGCACCAACGCCATTCTGGCACAATGAGTCACCGCAGGAATTACTCGAAGAAAAACAATTGCAGCAGTGCATCAACAAAACCCTGGACACCTTGCCCCCCACGCAAAAAGCCGCGTTTATATTGCGCGATATAGAGCAGGAATCGTTTGACAACATTAGCAATATTCTGCAGGTCAGCGCCGCCAATGTGAGAGTGCTGGTGCATCGCGCACGTTTGACACTGATGCAAGTGATCGACCGTTTTCAGGAGACAGGCACATGCTAAAAAAATACCGGCTCAGCTGTAAAGAGGTGTCTCATCTGGCCAGTGACTATCTCGATAAAACCTCCAGCACTTCATTGAACTGGAAAATCCATCTGCACCTGCTCGCCTGCAGTTGCTGCCGCCGCTTTATTCGCCATTTGAAAATCACCCGACAAATAGCGCCGCCATTGATTCAACAGGCAAGCCCGGAAATCGATGCAGACTCTGTGCTGCGGCGGATCAAAGAGCGGCAGAGAATGGGTGACTGAGATTTTCTACCTGTGCAATTTCGCCCGGCTATTGGTATCGCGATTCTGTGCAACCGGCCTATCCTCTATGGCACTGCCCACGCGCTTGGCCAGGCGATCATAGAGCACGACATTGACACTGGCTGCCAAATTCATGCAGCCAATGGTGGGAATGTAAACAACTTCATCACAGGCATCGAGCACAGCCTGAGACAGCGAACCATCTTCAGGGCCGAAAATATAAAAAGCATTCTCAGGGTGCTCGAAATAGACCAGCGGCGTGGCTCCCTCAATCAGTTCCACCGCCACCAGGCTTGCACCTTGGGGTGCAGCCAGCAACAGGTCGTCGACCCATTGCAGGGGAATGGTTTGATGGACGTTTTTGGTATCAGTAAAAAATTTCCGCGCACGATTGTAGCGCTCCCCCGTATAAAATACCTGGCGGGCCGCGTAGCAGCCTGCTGCACGCAGAACCATGCCGACATTCTCGGGGCTTTTCGGATTGACAAGGCCGATACTGGCCGATTCATTACTCACAGACAAGGACTCAACAAACAGTTAGGCAGCCAACAACGGAAATAATCCCTTCAAGCCTTTCGACATAAATTCTATGGCAATCGCGGCCAGCAGAATACCCATTACCCGCGTCGACATGGCGATAGATTTCGGCGTGATATGCTTGGCCAGCCAGGGCATGGCCAAGAGCGTCAGCCAGAGCGCGAAACACACCAGGCCAATCGCACAGACAATTAGACCATAGTGCATAAGGCCGTGCGACTGATGCGCATAGACAATAACCGTACTTATTGCACCCGGCCCCGCCAACAGCGGTATAGTGAGAGGAACCAGTGCGACAGATTCATCTTCATGTACCTGCTCGTGTGCGTCCGTCATTTTCGATTGCAGCATAGACACTGCCATCAACAGCAAAATCAAGCCACCGGCAAAACGAAATGCATCGATACTGATACCCAGCAACCACAAAATCCATTCGCCCAGAATCAATGAAATCAATAACACCGACAGAACCGACACCACGGTCAAGCGCATGGTTGCATGTCGTTTGGCAACCGATTGATGAGCGGTCAGGACTAAAAAAAGAGGGATGGCACCAAGTGGATCAACTATCGCCAACAGGCCAATAAAAAATTGTGCGTAATCAGTAAAAGGCAGCATGGCATAACTCAGAATAAAGGGCCTACACAGAGTGTAGCAACCAATGAAATTATTTTTATTTTAAATACTAGGGAATGAAATCAAGCAAACCTCTCAAGCCATGCTCCACCGCCTGCAACTGCACCGCGATTCGATCTCCGGGCAACAGCAGCTTCTGCGTCTGCACCTCTCCACTTGCCAGCGCCCAGGCAAACCACACAGTGCCCACAGGCTTATCTGCACTGCCGCCCGTTGGCCCGGCAATACCACTGACCGCCACCGCCATATCGGCGCGCGAAAGTGCCAGCGCTCCTCTGGCCATTTCCACCACCACAGCTTCACTCACTGCCCCCGCTTCCGCCAGGGTTGCATCCTGAACCTCAAGTAAATGCTGCTTGGCCCGGTTTGCATAGGTGACCACACCATATTCAAACCAGGCCGAACTGCCCGCCACTTGGGTGATGGCGGCGGCTATAGCACCGCCGGTACAGGATTCGGCGGTAGCGACATGCCAATGCCGCGCCAGCAACTGCTGCCCCAGCAATTCACTAAGCGAATAAATGTTTTGCTGTGCAGGCGATAAATAATCCATCAGCGACTATTTATTTTTTTTGAGGGAGAGCACCGATCTTTCCGGTTTGTCCGCACGCTCTGCAAATTGTTTGGCAAGCGCTTCACGATCCTTGACCGCCTGACTTTTAAGGCTTTCGATATCGGTTGCCGCGCGCACCGCTTTGTAGCCTGCGGGCGAGTCAGCAGCGGCACGAGCCAAAAACTCCAGGCCGCAACGCATCAGGCGCGCCTGATCAACAAACGAAAGCTGCGCGGGAAAGTTGGCGGGGTTGATCGCCGAGGGATCATTGGGGTCACCCTCCGCATGCAAAACAAAACCCGATTCGTGTGTGACTGTTCCAGCAGCAAGATCCGCTACCCATGCATCAAAATCCATAATAAACCTGCGTGTGTTGATTAGTATTGGCCAAATATCCTGACTCGGAAAGCTTTACAGCTCCATGACAAAATATAACAAGGGTTAACTTCGAGCTAAACGACTCAGCTCTCTGCGCCTTTCTTTTTTCTGTTCTGCCCTGAGCTGACGCTCAGGAGGGGTAGCGCCAATATGCACTTCGTTGCGCAATTTGGCGAGTTGAATTTGTTTTTGCCGCTCGGCAAAACGCGTTTTCTGGTCAAGGCTCAAAGCGTCAAAGCAGCGCGGACAACTCACCCCCAGCATATACTGCTCGGACAGTTTGTCCTCTTCAGTAATGGGGTGGCGACAGCCGTGGCACTGATCGTAAATACCTTTTTGCAAACTGTGGTTTACAGCCACACGATTATCAAAAACAAAGCATTCGCCATGCCATAAGCTTTCTTCTGCTGGGACTTCTTCCAGATATTTGAGAATCCCGCCCTCAAGATGGTAAACCTCGGCAAAGCCCTGCTCTTTCATATAGGCAGTCGACTTCTCGCAGCGGATACCACCGGTGCAAAACATCGCCACTTTTTTGTGCTTGGCGGGATCGAGATTTTTAGCTACATAATCGGGAAATTCACGGAAGGTTTCCGTTTGCGGATCGATTGCCCCAGCGAAGGTGCCTATGCTGTACTCATAGGCATTGCGGGTATCTATAACCGTTACCTCGGGGTCACTGATCAGTGCGTTCCAGTCTTTGGGCTTAACATAGGTGCCGACAATTTTGAGTGGATCTATGCCTGTCACGCCCATAGTGACAATTTCTTTTTTGAGTTTTACCTTCATGCGGTAAAACGGCATATCCTCATCCAGGGATTCCTTGTGCACCAAATCGGCAAAACGGCTGTCCTGATGCAGGTAATCCAGCAGGCTATCAATTGCTTCGCGGGTGCCGGCCACGGTGCCATTGATTCCCTCTTCGGCCAGCAGCAAGGTACCTTTCAGGCCGATGCTGTCGCAGTGATCTTTTAAACGGGGGGCAATATCCTGATAATCAGGCAGGGAGACAAACTTATAGAGTGCGGCAACAACAATTGAGCTCATAGATTCCACTTGGCAATAACGGATGGAGTTAAAACAGGCGCGCATTATAAATGCTTAAAATTTGCACAGCCAGTAAAAAATTAAGATTTTGCATGCCGGGTTGCCTTAGGAGTGGTCATGTTTCGACCCGCCAAGACACTGCGGAGATGCGGGAACCACGCCGCCGGCAGTCCACTCTTCCGGGCTGAAGGTATGCAGGGCCAGGGCGTGAACCCCCGCTTGCAACTCCTCTGCAAGGCAGGCGTAGACTGCCTGGTGGCGTGGCACCTGACGTTTCCCCGCGAAGCTGTCAGCGACCAAGGTCACTTTAAAGTGACTCTCCGAGCCGGGAGGAACACTGTGCATATGGCTTTCATTGACAACCTCCAGATGCAGCGGGTGAAAGGCTGCGCTGAGCTTGCTGAGGATAAGGGTCTCTACTGGTTTCATGAATGGCCTCAATACAGGCGGGATTAATACAAAAGTGTGGTTATAAAAAGAACAGTGCTAAGACCAAAATGTACTGCGGCATTTTACTGTTTAATCACTAGACTATGTGAGATAGCGCACTGCAGTTTCGCGGACAGGCGCAGAATAATTGAACTAATCATCACTGCTAGATTCTATCGAGTAGGCTAAATTCTACCAATTCGGATTTTACCAATTTGGATAGTTTCGATAAAGCTATTGTAATAAGTAATGGATGTTGTAGGCACCCCACATGAACGAACATAAAATTTTTGTCAACCGGCGGCGCAACGAAGATCGCCGTAACCTTCCCGATCCCTGCAAGAACTTACCCGTGGATATCTATCACCGCAAACGCCGTAAATCTGCCGAGCGCCGCAATGTGGAGCGCACATTGGCAGAGGACTATATGGCTTTCCTGGGCGAAATCGAAAAAAACCACAGCCATTGACGGATGCCAGGGGCTGTTGCTACAGACTAAAACAGGAAGCGATGGGCAGCCACTATTCCCCAGATAACCGCCAATAGCATCAAGCTGACAAACACCAGTGCCGAACCTATATCCTTAGCCCTCCCCGCCAGCTCATGGTGCTCACTGCCGGTGCGATCAACCACTGCTTCTACCGAGGAATTGGCCAACTCCGCCATCCACACCCAGAATACACTGGCGATCAGCAGGATCAGCTCTATATGGCTACTGGCCAGCCAAAAAGCTGCCGGGATCAGCAGCAACCCCAGGGTCACCTCCAGGCGAAAGGCTGCCTCAAATTTCCAGGCGGCGGCAAGACCTTTCATAGAATAACCAAAAGCATCGATTACACGGGCCAGCCCGGTTTTACCTGGTTTACTCATACGCTCACCTCTAGCGGATTGTCATATTTAATTCATAAATTATTCATCGAAAGGCCATAATCGAATGGGATAGTAAAGCCGCCAAGCGATTTCCCTCAGTCCCTAAAATAAGGCGGTGAATCATGAATGCTTTTTTACAGCGAGTCCACCATTTAGACACTCTTGCATTCTTATGGGTACATGTGACAAAGGGCTTTCAGTACCGCAAATCCGTTCGCTTTGTTTCGCGAACCGGCGATGGCATCTGGTATTTTTTAATAGCCCTAGCGCTATTTTTGCTTGAGCCAAACCAGGGGCACGATTTTTTTTGGGCTGGAATCGCCGCTTATATACTCGATGTAAACCTGTATTTGGTTTTGAAAAACCTTATCAAACGCGATCGCCCCGCCATGCGCATTGAAGCCTACAAAGCCTGGATTACGCCCTCCGACAAATTCAGCTTTCCCTCCGGCCACACAGCCGCTGCCTTTTTATTTGCCTGCCTGGTTGCCAATTTTTATCCTGCGTTTTCCCTTCCCTGCTTCCTCTGGGCCAGTCTGATAGGCGCAAGCCGCGTACTGCTCGGCGTACACTATCCCACCGACATAGTGGCAGGCGCAGCCCTGGGCAGCGCCTGCGCCTGGGCAGGCATTAACTTTAATTATCTGCAAGGGCTTCTATGAGAATACTCTACGGCGTTCAGGGCACAGGCAATGGCCATACCACGCGCGCGCGCATTATGGCCAAGGCCTTTGCCGAGGCGGGTGTTGAGGTAGATTGGGTATTTTCCGGCAGACCGCGCGATGGCTATTTCGATATGGAAGCGTTTGACAATTTTCAAAGCTATCGCGGCCTGACATTCAAGATTCGCAGTGGTCGCATTCTCTTTTTCCAAACACTGATGAATTGCAACCTTTACCAATTCTACCAGGACATTAACCAGGTGAATGTCGAAGGTTATGATTTTATCATCAATGATTTTGAGCCAGTCTCCGCCTGGGCAGCGCGGCGCGCAGGGAAAAAAGTCATAGGCATATCCCATCAAAACTCGTTTCTCTACGATATTCCCAAGCATGGCAATAATTTTATCATCGATTTATTTATGCGTAGCTTTGCTCCGGTCACCCAGCCGATAGGCCTGCATTGGCATCACTTCGACCAACCAATCCTGCCGCCGCTGGTGGAACAGTCACATTACCCCAATGAATCGCGGCACAAACACTATCTGGTATATTTGCCATTTTCCAGCCCGGGCGATATAGAGCCGCACCTGCGCCAGTTCCCCGATTATCATTTTTATATCTACCAGAATGTAACCGCCGCAAAAGACGATGGCAACCTTCATATACGCCCCTTTTCGCGCGAGGGCTTTCAGCAGGATCTGCACAGCTGCGAAGGCGTTATCTGCAGCGCAGGATTCGAACTGCCCAGTGAGGCGATTCAACTCGGAAAAAAAATTCTCGCCCTGCCGCTGGCAGGGCAAATGGAACAAAAATCCAATGCGGTAGCGCTGAACATCTTAGGTTACGGCACTGCCACTGAAAAATTGACCAGCGAAACCATCGCTCAGTGGCTGCTGCAACCCAAGCCAGCTTCCGTCACTTATCCCAATGTGGCAAAAGCCCTGGCGGAATGGCTGCTGCAGCGAGAGGGAAGAGACTTTGCCGCATTGCAAAAACAGTTATGGAGCGAAACTCTGGTTTCGCAATAGCTCGAGAACAATAGATAGCGCACACGACACGGCTGTATTGTTGCCATATGTGCCGAAAATACACTAACGAACCTCTGAAAAATGGTGGCGAGGCAGCCAACGCAAGACAAAAGCGGGCTAAAAAGCCGAGTATAGAGGTACTAAATGAGCATTTTTAACGGTCCGCCGCTGCGGCCCGTTTTTAACGTCGAGATAGCAACGCAGGTAATTTTTCAGAGGTTCCCTAAAGCAATTTGTTCGCATTCATGGAGGGATATTTTTTCTGCACGATCGCCAGCACAGTATTTAGAACGGCATCAGCTTTGACTGGGCCGAGATACTCACAGAGAGCAATATAGACCAGATTGATCACCTGCTGCATGGACCTGACATCCAGCGCTATTTCTTTTAACGGGCGCTCCTCATCCAACCAGGCATGAATGGCCCAGCGATTTTCCGTATCTATCTCTGCTTTTGGCAAATTCTCCATAACATACAAGCGAATTTTTTCGGGGATATCGCGCGCCGAAAAAGCAATCAATCCCTCCACCAGATCGATAAACATGCTTAGCTCTGGCGATTGCCCCTTTTCCTTTTGCACATAGACAGCTGCTTTCTGCGGCGGAGCATTTTTTTTGGACGACTCCAAAACATCATCGGGCAAGGCAGACAAGGATCGGATCAAGGCCTGAAGCATTTTTGATCGCTGCGCCAACAATAATTTATTTTGACAAATTTCATGCAAAAAATGTTGTAACGCAAAAGTTGGCAAATGTGAGTATTTTTCCTCCCATAAGCTCAATGTCTCTGTCAGCAGCCTGGTATCCATAAACGGCTGCAAAGCCTCTTGCATCGCTGTGCGCTTCTGCATAAACTTTAAATTTTCAATACGCTGAATACTGTTCATTATTAGATCTCAACAAGGAATTTTTGCAGCACAATCATCCTTATCGCTTTGAATTCATAACATCGGTATCGTAAACAGCAATATCCTGGAACTCCGGATAACCTATCTCTGCGTGCTCGGTAAAATCCAGACCGCGCTGCTCATGCAAAGAGGCCGATCTCATCCCCACAAAAAGCTGGATAAGATAGTAGACACCAAAGGCTGTGCCAAACCCCCACACAAATGCACTGCATGCCCCCAGGGCCTGGATAGCTATGCGCGATATATCAAATAAGTCACCTGCATAAAAAATACCCGCAGCCATAGTGCCCCATACACCACAAAAAGCATGTACGCTAACCGCGTCCACCACATCATCTACCTTCATAGATGCCAGGAACGCGGGGCCGACAAACGTAATCACGCCGGCGATAAGGCCGGTGATTATGGCAAACTGCGGGTCCATGCTGGCACAGCCCGCCGTGATTCCCACCAGCCCGCCCAGACTGGCATTGATGGTGCCGGTCAACAGCAGTGGACGATCCAACAGTTTCACCGTCAGCATATAGCCCACCGCACCGGCACAGGCCGACAAGTGGGTGTTCAATACGATCTTGCCAATATCCAGATTGGCAATCAGGGTTGAGCCGGCATTAAAGCCAAACCAGCCAAACCACAAGATAAACCCACCCAGCGCGACCATGCTTAAATTGTGGCCGGGAATGATTCGGATTTTACCATCGCCGCCAAATCGCCCCAGCCTAGGTCCCAAAATAATGATTCCGGCCAGAGCAACCCAGCCACCAATCGAGTGGACTACCGTAGAGCCGGCAAAATCAATAAAGCCAAGTGATTTTAACCAGCCCTCGCCGCCGTGGGCACCGCCCCACGCCCAACTGCCAAACACAGGATAAATAAAACCGGTAATGACACAGGCACCTATGAGATAGGAGCTAAAATGAATGCGCTCCGCCATAGCACCGCTGGCAATGGTGGTACTGGTTGCCGCAAACATCATTTGGAAAAACATAAATGTCCAATCCCAAGATGTTAAGTCTTGCGGAAAAAAATGGCTCCAGCCAAACCAGCCACTACTGTTAAGGCCGAACATCAAGCCATAGCCAATAGCCCAAAAGACAATGCCACCGATGCAGGTATCCAGGTAATTTTTCATAATCACATTGACGGAATTCTTGGCTCTGGCCATACCGCTTTCAACCAGGGCAAACCCGGCCTGCATAAAAAAAACCAGCACCCCTGTCAGCACCACCCAGGCCGTGTTCAAGGAGGCCTGAAGATCCATAACCGATAACTCAGCAGCAGAGACCTGCGTGACTGAGAGAGAAAATACGGCGATAAAAAAATGAACCCAGCGCATAAAAAGCACTCACAAAAGTTTATAGTTATACAGAGCAACTCATGTGCCATCACGAGATTTCGCGCTGGATGCGAAGAGATTCAGAGAGGAGAAAATAAAAAATGCACCCTTTTTGCGCCTGATGAGCAGGCATGCATGAAAACGGGCAAAAAACGATAGATTTTTATCAGCGGGATTAAAAACTCAGATGACGTCTAAAATATCAAAATAACGAGGAAAATCAAAAAGTTTACTTTTGCTATAAAAGAATTTTCTGTGGGGATATAAGCTATCTAAAAAGCAGGGAGATACAAAAAAGTGCATTTTAAAAAAAGCGCACTTGATTACACCATGATTTTTTATTGGATAAAAATCTAACCTACCCGCGCCACTACATTAAAATTATTATTCATCCAGTGAAATGGAAGCGCGCCCCGCTTTGATCGACGCGCGCAGAGTTTTGCTATTGAGACGCTTCTGCCTGGAGGAAAAAGTTGGCTGGGTCGCGTGTCGGGTTTTCTGGATTTTTATTGCGGAGATAATAATGCTTTGCAAGCGCAGGAGCGCATCCTCGCGATTTTTTTCCTGGGTTCTGTGACGCTGGGCTTTGATAATCAATACACCCTCAGTTGAAATACGCTTGTCATCTAAGGCGAGTAACCTGGCCTTGTAGAATTCGCTTAACGACGAACGGGGGATATCGAAACGCAAATGTATCGCACTAGACACCTTGTTGACATTCTGCCCACCAGCCCCCTGCGCACGCATAGCCGTAAGCTCGATTTCATGCAGGGGAATCTGAATATGAGCATTGATACGCAGCATCTGATTACTCCACAGCGCAGACATCTGTCGCCAGCAGAGTTTTTCGATGGTCTACCAGCACAGGCTGCAGACGCGTATCAAAGCGGGTCTGATGGGCGCGCAGCCTTACAATAGCTCCACCCAACAGCAGGCCTGCCAACGCTGCCAGTGCACTCATACTGTCGCTGGCTGACTGCTGATAGGCAGTAAAGGTGGCGACTAACATGGTCAGCAGCGGCACCATATAAATAAACATGGCCCCGCCCGCGACCACTGCTTCGGGCACACCTATACAGACTTCATCGCCCAACCGGTAAGACTCAGGATTGCGACCATCCAACAGCACCCAGAGCTGCGAAGCGCTCGTGCCTATTTTTGCGAGCGCACTATGGCCGCAGCCCTTTTGCGCGCGGCAGGAACCGCAGGCGGAAAGCTGGATAGTTTCCACCCACAACCCCTTAGGCTCTATAGCCATCACGCGACCGGTTTCGAGAATCATATGAGTACCCTGGCTTGCAAAAAATAACAGGACTAGCGCCCAGCTATATTCTGCGCAATTTTTGCGGCGGCGGCGACAGGAATTTCACCCACAACGTTAATACGGTAGAGGGAGTTCTTGATCATCAGATGGGACATATAGGCAAGCGTGGCCCCACGCTGCCCTACCCCCTCAGGAGTATTGCCCTTTGCCGGCTCCAAAAAAATACTGAAGGTGGTCAAGCCATCGGTATACATCAGCATATCCTGGCCATTGGCGAGCTTGCGCTGCCCGGCAAATGCAAAACCCTGTGGCACCCAGGCAACATTCCAGGAATCGGGCGTACCCAACTCTGTAGGATTGCAGGGGGTCACATCGGCTACCGCCTTATGCTGGTAGTGCGAGACCCTGGTCTTCTCATGGGAATCCATAACCGGGTCTATTTCTATGGAAACAAATTGATAGCGCTCCAGAGGATTAGCATTTTCATCGATCAGCCAGGCCTTGAGAACTATACCTGTCTCCTCATCGATGCTCAGGAAATAACCATAGCGATAGGGATCCTGGGGAATGACCTGCAGCACCCGCGCAAGGCGTCCCGCGACACGCTCCTGGCTGCGCACTTCAAACTGGTATAGATCGTCAAGGGCAACCAGGGTTTTGGCAATATCAGCAAACCCTCCCTGCAAGAGCTTATCGCCCATGGCTCTGCAATCCAGCGCTTGCCCCTCGCGCACAATTTCCCGCTCGGGTCCATTTAAAAACAGCAAGCGGTCATGCTTGATGCCCTCTTCAATCCAATGCTCCACCTTAAAACTCTGCAGGGTTACGCTGGATTGGTTTTGGTAAGTAAAGGTTCCGCGATAATTGAGAGTCGCTGCTTTTTGCGACATCTTATTGAGCAGTGTCTGGACACTGGGTGAGGCGCTGGAGGAAGCGGAAGAAGGAGATTCCTGTGCTTGAGTATTTGTGGTTAGCGCCAGGATTAAGCTGAGCCATAACCACAAAGATACTTTTGCCATAATTTATTCTTCTTCTGTCACTATTACACGGGCGTAGGGCAAGATCCCCTGGTTGGAATTCATAACGGCATTATCAGAGTGAGCCTGTATCATTTGATTGACATAGCGGGTCACCTCTTCATCCGCTACTGGAGCACTGGCAGCCGCTGCGGCAGGATGAGGCTTGAACATGACTCTGCGGCTCTCCTGCGGGCGGCTTTCATAGCCTGTCTGCATGGCGACAGTGCGGGTATTGATCGCCTGAGGATTAATGCGCGAAGGCAGGGAAACCGTTGGAGCCGCAGGTATCGCAGCACTGCCGGCAGCTACCTCAGCCTCAAATGACTGGCTGCCGTTAAACTGCTGAACACCCAAAATCATCCCGCCCGCGACCGAAGCCACCAGAGCCGCTCGCCCCAGCTGGTACCACAATCCCTGCTTCATCGGCACTGTTTGTGGCTGCGCCTCTGCAGCTATAGCGGCACTCACACTCGCAGCAAAACTCGCCGGAGCAAAAACTGGCATGCCACCCTTTTCATAATCACCGGCATGCAACGGCCGCAGCAGAGGCTTCTCCCCTCGCAATGCCGCCCCTATGGCCTGGTACCTGAGCCAGGTTGCAGCCACCTCCGGGTCTTGCTCGCTGGCTTTTAGGATACGCTGCAGCTCAAGCTCGGAAGCCTGATTGTCTACCAGTGCCGAAACGGATTCGGCGAGAGCATGAACGCGGTTTTGATCACTCATAAGAGTTGCCCTGACGTAAAGTATTGAACCAGATTAAATGCAAAATTATTGATAATTTTATGACCGGGCACCCGATAAAAGGTTCAGCATCACTTCCACAATTTTTGCTTATTTAGCGCAAGATAAATCAACCCATCAACTGCTGGATCTTTTTATCTATGGCTTCCCGCGCACGAAAAATACGCGACCTCACTGTACCTATAGGGCAATCCATAGCCTCGGCAATCTCCTCGTAACTCAAACCATCCAGCTCACGCAGACTGACCGCTGTACGCAGGTCATCGGGAAGATCGCGGAAGGCCGTGTCTATAACCTCTTGCAACTGATCACGCATCATGTTGCTTTCAGGGGTATTCATTTCATGCATGGATTCATTGCCAGCATAGAATTCCGCATCCTCAATCTCCAGGTCGCTGGAGGGCGGGCGGCGATTTCTGGCAACCAGGTAATTTTTGGCGGTATTGATGGCAATACGGTACATCCAGGTATAGAACGCACTTTCACCGCGAAAATTGGGCAGTGCACGATAGGCTTTGATAAAAGCATCCTGAGCAACATCCTGGACTTCGGAGTGATCCCGTATAAATCGACTGATTACTGCAAAGATCTTGTGCTGGTATTTCAGTACCAACATATCGAAAGCGCGCTTATCGCCTTTTTGTACACGCTCCACTAACTGTTGATCGACATCAGGCGCTATTTGCGCTGTTATCATGTATCCCCCAAGTGTTCTGACAATGAGCCCTGGCCAGAACCAGTAAAAACATTGCTCAATAAATCGGCAATGCCAAGCTGATAAAAATGTGCACTTATTATGACGTGCTTATGATTGCCATAGACTAATCACTCCCGCAAAAGTTCACAAGGCCAGTTTGTTGCTGCACCCAGCTCCATCATGAAGCATAGCCCAAAACACACGGCAACTGCGCCGGATGGCTTCTATATTTAAACAGCTCCTATATACTGCGCAAGTTTACGACTTTGTCTTTTCTTTTGCTGTGATACGACTCATGACTCAATCCTACTCTCACGATGTACTTGTTATTGGCTCGGGCGCCGCCGGCTTGACCCTGGCCCTCAGTATCGCCGCCACGGCCAAGGTTGCCGTACTCAGCAAAAATGCCTTAAACCAGGGCTCGACCTGGTTTGCCCAGGGCGGGATTGCGGCAGTGCTGGACGATCAAGACTCGATTGCAGCCCACGTGGAAGATACCTTGATCGCCGGAGCCGGCCTGTGCCACGAGGATGCTGTTCGCTTCACCGTGGAAAATAGCAAGTCGGCCATAGAGTGGCTTATCGGCCAGGGAGTGAGCTTTACCAAAGAGAGCGGCACCGAAGAATATCACCTGACCAAAGAAGGCGGACACAGCCACAGGCGCATTATCCACAGCGCCGATGCCACCGGCCGCGCCGTGCACAGCACATTAATTGAGCAGGTTCAGCAACAGGCCAATATCGACCTGTTCGAAAATCACATTGCCGTCAACCTGATCCAGCAGGCCGACAGCCACTCGCGCAAATTGCGCTGCAGCGGTGCCTATGTCCTGAATCGCGAGACAGATGAGGTACATCTCTTCCAGGCCAAGGTGGTAGTACTGGCCTGCGGCGGTGCCAGCAAGGTCTATCTGTATACCACCAATCTCGACGGCGCCAGCGGCGACGGTATAGCTATGGCCTGGCGTGCCGGCTGCCGCGTAGCCAATATGGAATTCAATCAGTTCCACCCGACTTGCCTGTACCACCCACAGACCAAAAACTTTTTGATCAGTGAGGCGTTGCGCGGCGAGGGAGCCGTATTGCGACTCCCCGATGGCGAGCGTTTTATGCATCGTTTTGATGAGCGTCTGGAACTGGCCCCACGCGATATAGTGGCCCGCGCAATAGACTATGAAATGAAACGTCTGGGCTGTGACTGCCTCTACCTGGATATCAGCCACAAACCGCGCGAATTTATCCTGGAGCATTTCCCCACCGTCCATGCGCGCTGCCTGGAGCTGGGAATAGATATCACTCGAGAGCCGATACCTGTAGTCCCGGCCGCCCACTATACTTGTGGTGGTATATGGGTGGATAAAGATGGTCACACCGATTTGGAAAACCTCTATGCCATTGGCGAGACCTCCTTTACCGGCCTGCACGGTGCCAATCGCCTGGCCAGCAACTCATTGCTGGAGTGTGTGGTCTACGCCAAATCTGCAGGCCAGCGCATTTTGCAGACACTGCCCGGTATAGCCACACCTGAGGCCTCCAGCGCGTGGGATACCTCGCGAGTCACTGACTCGGATGAGGATGTCGTTATATCGCATAACTGGGACGAGCTGCGTCGCTTTATGTGGGACTATGTGGGCATTGTCCGCACCCACAAGCGCCTGGAACGGGCATCGCATCGCATCAAATTATTGAAAAAAGAAATTGCCGAGTATTACAGCAACTACAAAGTGAGCAGCGATTTGATTGAATTGCGCAATCTCGCCACAGTGGCAGAATTGATTATCCGCTCGGCACTGGAGCGCAAAGAGAGCCGTGGTCTACACTTTTCACTGGATTACCCGCAAAAATCCAGCATAGCGCGCGATACCATTCTAGTTCCCACGAATTTCGCGGCACAGGATGTGGTTGTCAGCAAGGAATAGCAAGGCCAGTGTTTTAATTGCGACTGCCAATAGAGAGAATGTATGCAAATTACTGTTGCCATTATTTCAGGAATTATTACCGCCATTTTACTTTTCCCTGTCATTTTTAAATCCAGGGAAGACCTTGTAGAATGCCTGAAATTCTGGATCAAGCTAGACATCATCAGCCTGTTCAAAGGCGAATACCTCGATGAAAAAGTGGCCGAACTCAGACTGGTAGTCTGGGTTGCCGCCAGCCTGGGAGTAGGCTTTGGCGTGTATTTGCGCAGCTAAAATTCCTCTCTCGATTTGATAACCGGCACAGAGAAGTCTATGTCCATCAGCAAAACCTCAACCGCCCTGCGCGCGCAACTGCGCATTATGCTGGAGAGTGAAATTGCCTTCGGCCCAGGCAAGGCAGATTTACTCGAAGCCATTCGCGATACCGGCTCCATCTCTGCCGCCGGCAAGAAAATGGCCATGAGCTACAGGCGCGCCTGGCTGCTGGTCGATACAATGAATCGCTGCTTTCAGGAGCCCCTGGTGGATACTGCAAAGGGGGGCGCTCAAGGAGGAGGAACAACACTGACCGAGCTGGGCGAACAGGTACTATCGCACTACCGCCAATTGCAGGATGAGGTGGCCCTCATCAGCGAAAAACATTTTGCTTCATTAAAACCGCTGTTGCGCAAAAAGCCACTACCCGCCAATCATTAAGATGGTTTTTCGCTGGCAAGTAACCTTCCCTCACTAACTGTCAGCCAGCTATCCGTGAGAAACTCCACCTCGCGCGGCGAGTGAGTAACATACACCATAGGAATCTTGAATTCGGTTTTGATGCGCAGGAAAAACGGCAGGATTTGATATTTCAACCGTTCATCCAGTGCCGACAATGGCTCATCCAATAACAGCAGCGATGGCGAATACAACACCGCACGCCCCAGCGCCACACGCTGCTTCTCTCCGCCGGAAAGCGTGCCCGGCTTGCGCGCAAGCAGTTGCCCTATCTCCAGTAAATCCACTACAGCTTCGAGACTGAACTGTCGCTGCTGAGGCAGCAGGTTGCGATAGCCGTAAAGCAGGTTATCGCGCACAGATAAATGCGGCAGCAATTGCCCATCCTGAAAGACCAAACCTATATGACGCTTGTGCGGCGGGATAAATATTTTTTGCTCTGCGCTGAATAATATTTTTTTATCCAGCACAATATGGCCATACTGCGGCTTCAATAAACCCGAGAGCAAGGCCAGCAATGTACTTTTACCGCTGCCGGAAGCGCCCAATATGCCAGTAATAGGCTGATTGAGGCAGGTGCATAGCTGCAGTGAAAAATCGCCGCGCTGGAAACGAATATCTATATCAAGCACGCTGAACCCCCAGCCACTTCTCTGCGCGCCGGGAGAGGATATTGCTCAACAGCAACGCGAGAAAGGCAAAGGTCAAACTGATTGCAATCAGGCGCAGGGCCGCAGCATCGCCGTCTATTTGATGAGAAGCGGAGTAGATCGCCAGAGGTAGAGTTCGTGTTTCACCAGCGACATTGCCGACAAAGGTGATAGTCGCACCAAACTCACCAAGTGCACGACTGAATACCATAATCGCACCTATGAGTATGCCCGGCAGCATCAGCGGCAGCGTCACAGTGCGCCACACCTTAAAAGGACTTGAACCCAGACTGCTGGCAGCATGCTCAAGGCGGCGGTCAATCATTTGCACCGCTAATTTTGCCGCTTGCACCATCAGAGGGAAAGCGATGATGGCCGATGCCAGCACTGCCCCCTTCCAATTAAAGACAAATTCGATATTAAAATGATGCTTTAACCATTGCCCAATAGCCCCCTGCGAACCAAATGTCACCAGCAGCAAATAGCCGGGAACCGTGGGCGGCAATACCATCGGCAGATATAGCAGCGCCTCCAGGGCAGGCTTGGCAAAAAACTGCCTGCGCGCAAGCAGCCATCCGCAGGCAATACCGGGCAGCAGGCACAGCAAGGTCGCGCAGAGGCCGACCTGTGCTGATAGTGCCAGAGCCTGCCACTCGGAGTCTGTCAACATAAAAGTGCTACAGGGTTAATTGATCGGGGAAAAACCATAGCGGGCAAACACGGCCCTGGCTTCATCGCTTTGCAGAAAAGACCAATAGGCTGCGGCCTCTGCACCGGCATTTTTAGTTAAAGCACCGGGATATTCAATAGCGGCGTGGCTATTTGCCGGAAATGTGGCAACAATTTTTACTTTCCGACTGAGCTGGGCATCGGTTTTATAGACAATGCCAAGGCTGCATTCCGCGCGCTCGACAAATGCCAGGGCGGTGCGCACATCCTC
Source organism: Cellvibrio sp. (assembly GCA_035565295.1). GTDB lineage: Bacteria > Pseudomonadota > Gammaproteobacteria > Pseudomonadales > Cellvibrionaceae > Cellvibrio. The sequence goes on from DATMSP010000007.1 coordinate 20,522, forward strand.
GGTTCCCACCAGCCTAGATTCAACTGCGCTCCACCAGCCATAATGGATAAGGGACTGCTTCGCATATTTACCCACAGGCACAGAGGCGGTATCGCCCGTGCACAAACGGCCATTGAAGCTGTGAGCAAAATCGAATTCGGCATCAAGTGAAACTTTAACATCACTGTCCACGGGAGCAATGAGAACCAAATCATTGGCCAGTAATTTTTTGCGCGAATCATTCCGCAATAGACCGCGTGTTTGCAAATAGTCCGCCCAGTCTTTATCGGCAGAAATAAAAATATCGGCAGCCGCTCCGTTCTCTATCTGCTTGGCTAAAGTCGCAGAACCGGCAAATGATTTTTTAATCGCCAACTGGGGATGCGATTTCTGATATTGAGTACTCAACTCTGTCAGAGCATCCGTCAGACTCGCTGCAGCATAAAGCTTTAGCTCTGCAGCTTGCGCCAGACTGCAAGCCAGTACCAGTACAAAAGCAGTCAAGGATTTGCCAGCATATCCCAATACAAATCTCGCACCAAAATCACGCAAATTTATTATTTCATGCATCATTATTTTGCCTCAGCATTAAGTTATTTCTATTCATCTATTTTCCCCACAACCCATCGATGTATATGGTTGTATATATCGTATAACAATGTCAACATGATTGCCAATTTCAACCACACTCGGAGAGAATATAGATGCTTCACCCCAGAAAACTATTGCCTTGTTTTTTATCACCTTGTCTTTTATGTTTCACTTTGGTGCCCACCCACACCTTTGCCATCGATGCCACCACAGAACTGCTCGCACAAAAAGGCGTGATCAGTGCAGAGGAATATGAAAAGATTCGCAAAATACAAAACTCACAAGCTACCCTTGATATGAGCGATGGATTAAAGATAACCAGCGGCGATAAAAACTTCAGCGCACAAATAGGCACAATGCTGCAAATGGACGCTGCGGGTTACAACAGCAATATCAGAGACAGCGCAGGACGTGACATCAGCAATGCAAGATCAGAATTCCGCAGGGTCAGGTTATCGCTGAACGGTACAGTCTACGGCCAATGGGATTACCGCACCGAAATGGATTTTGCCAATGGCTCACAACTCACCGATGGCTTTGTCAGCTATCGCGGACTGAAAACCAGCCTGCCGCTGCAACTCACCTTCGGTCACTTCAAAATTCCATTCAGCCAGGAATCCTTAATGGGTGACAAAGGCCTGACGTTTATGGAGCGCTCGCTGCCCAATAGTTTTCTCAATGCGCGCGCGCCCGGCGCGATGATAGCAACTGGCAGCGATCATTGGAGCAGTGCATTTATGCTGCATGGAGAACAGATTTCTACAGCCGCCAGTGCAGTCAGCGATGAAGGGGGCGGCGCAAGCTGGCGCAGCAGCTGGGCCCCTTTGATCGGGCCTGGATCAACGCTGCATCTGGGGTTATCAGTAGCAATCCGCGAGCCTAGCCAGAACAACACCGCCTCCACCACAACACCTGTCAGTTACAGCGATAGCCTCCGCTTTCGCAGCAAACCCGAATCCAATATCAATGAAACACGCCTGGTCGATACCGGCAATATCGCCAACCTGGAGCGCACAGATTTATGGGGGGTCGAACTTGGAGCAAGCCTAAAAAACCTCGGCTTCAATGCTGAATTTATTAATGTGCGCCTGGAACGCAAAAACAATCTGGAGGATTTGCAATTCAGCGGATGGTTTGCGCAAACTACCTGGAGCATCACCGGCGAACAGCGCACTTACAAAGGCGATAAAGGCTTGTTTGATGGCATAAAACCGACGAAATCGGTTGACCAGGGCGGCATGGGTGCATGGGAGCTGGCTCTGCGCCTGTCAGAGATAGATCTCTGTGATGGCGACTTGATCCTGCGCAATGCCCGACTGACACCGGAGATCAATGGCGGCAGGGAACAAAATATCACCCTTGCCCTAAATTGGTACCTCAACCAATACCTGCGCTCCAGTGTTAACTATGTACATGTCTCTGCTATCGAGGGCGGCAGTTATGACGATAAAAAATTCAATGCACTACAACTCCGACTCCAGCTCGCCTATTAAACTCCATGCTGCAGACAGGTCCTCAACCACACGGATAGACGCCGCCATTCCGCCTGACTCATGGAGTCAGGCAGGGCAATAAAATAATGCTGCCTGTAGCTCAGGCTTTCGCGCAAGGGAATGACAATCAGCCAGGGCCACAGCAGCAACTTCTCATTCAATATCACCGCATAGGAATGGCCATCCACAGCAAGCCGCCATTGATGCTGGATTATACTGAGCGTTTTCGCTGCCGCCCTGCTATCAGCGAGACTCTTGCGTGCCGCCGCAACAATAGCCCCGCCAAAAACCAGCCACAGGCCCAGCAGATAAGGATTACTCAACAGGTAGGGAAAGACTGCGAGCGCAGAAGAAACCAACAAGACAAGGTAAATAACCAACTGTCCATAACAAAGATAACGCGAAGGCAACGCAGTAACAGCGGCAAGCTCCGTCACTAGTGCCCGCGGCGGGGGTTTATTTTTAGTCTGGCTGAAGCCCGGTATTTTTTCTGACAAGATCGACAATCCTTTGCAGTTGGCTGTTTTGCGGATCCTGGCGATTGACAAACCATTCAAACATATCCTGGTCTTCACACTCCAACAGCTGCCAGTAACTCTCTTTATCAGCCTGGGACAGGTTCGGGTAAATATTCTCCAAAAAGGGCAGCAGTATCAAGTCCAACTCCAGCATGCCGCGACGGCTGCTCCAAAATAAGCGATTTCTTTCCACAGTTTTTACCTTTGCGCCACCCATAAGACAAGAGCCGCAATTATACTGGCTTCCTCAGTAATCAGCACTATTCGATTAACGCCATAGGCTTCTTTTTAAACCATTGTTATAGACACGAATAAGGGAACCGCTGAAAAATGTCGGCGAGGCAGTCAGCGCAAGACAAAAACAGGTTAAAAAGCGGAGTTCAGACAAACTAAATGAACATTTTTAACCTGTTTTTAACACAGCGATGACAACGCAGGTAATTTTTCAGAGGTTCCTAAGATACACTGGACACATAGTCGTTATACTCTTGGAGCTTTCACCATGTCTGACTGGAATTCGTTTTTGTTAACCCAGGGCGCAGCACCTGATTCACAGGGCAATGTGGATATGCCACACAAAGCGCCGACCCCCGACCGCACCTATATGATGCCCTTGCAGCAGCAAGGGCTGTTGGCACTCGATGGAATAGATGCAGGCAAATTCCTCCAGGGCCAGGTCACCTGTGATGTGCGCGAACTGGAAAACCACAGCACCCGCCTGGGCGCGCAGTGCAATATCAAGGGCCGCATGCTGCTCTGCTTCCGCGCACTGCAGACCGGCAGCCAGCAGATCCTGTTGCGCATGCACAGGGATATGGTAGCCACAGGCCTGGGCAGCTTTGGCAAATACAGCGTTTTTTTTAAAGTCAAATTGAGCGATGCCAGCACGGACTACCGCTGCATAGGTATTGCGGGCGCCAGGGCGCAACAAGTTGTCGCTGAGGTTTTTAACCTTGAGATTGCCGCCAATGATAGCTGGCAGGCGAGCGGCGAAAACCTGATCATTCGCATCAATGACAGCCAGTTCGAGTGCTGGCTGTCGGCCGCACAGGCTGAGCAGGTCTGGGAAAAACTGGCGGTTTACTGCGAAACTGCTGGGCAGAACCTTTGGACGCTGTTGAACATCCAGGCAGGCATAGGCGATATCACCCCCCTCACCTTTGAAACATTTACCCCCCAGGGTATCAATTTTCAGTGGGTAAACGGTATCAACTTTCGCAAAGGCTGCTACACCGGCCAGGAAATTGTTGCGCGCCTGCATTATCGCGGCAACTTAAAACGCCATATGTACCGATTCGAATTCGCCTTCAATGGCACCCTGCCGAGCCCAGGCTCCGAGCTGCACAACAGTGAAGGCAAAGCGGTTGGCGAGCTGGTAATAGCAGCACAGAAAACAGATATGACCGGAGAACTGCTGGCCAGCGTTGTCGATGACCAATGCCAGGATCTTTTTCTGCCGCACAACCCACAAAAACTCAGCCCCCTCCCTCTGCCTTATGCTATACCTACTGCTGATAAAGCGGATTAATCGCGCCTGTAGCCCAACCTCCTGGCTACAGGCAGACAGCAACCAGCAGAGATAGCAGGTACTTCATGAGCCAAATCGCTGACCGGGTCCGCCAGGACATTATGACGGCCATTAAAAACGATCAATTGATATTGCCCACCCTGCCCGAGGTGGCCATTAAGGTCCGTGAAGTCGCCGACGATCCCAATGCCGATATAGATAAACTCACCGGAGTGATAGGCAACGATGCCGCACTCAGCGCGCGGATTATCCGCGTGGCCAACAGCCCTTTGCTGCGCGCGTCGCGCGCCATTGAAGATTTGCGCACGGCGCTGATGCGCCTGGGAATATCCTATACCTGCAATATAGCCACCGGCCTGGCGATGGAACAAATGTTCCAGGCCACTTCGGATCTGGTGGATATGCGCATGCGCGAAGTCTGGAGCAGTTCCAGCGAAGTGGCGGGAATCAGCCATGTGCTCTGCAAGCACTACACCAAACTGCGCCCCGACCAGGCGACCCTGGCGGGATTGGTCCATAAAATTGGGGTTCTGCCCATATTAACCTATGCCGAGGACAACCCTTCGCTGCTCAACGACAGTCTGACTCTGGATAGCGTGATCAATCAATTGCATGCGCCGCTGGGCGATTTGATATTAAAAGCCTGGGGCTTTCCCGATGAGTTGCTGCATATACCCTCACAGCATATGGACTTCACTCGCCAGATCGCCAAAGCCGATTATGCCGATATAGTGACGGTGGCAATGCTGCAAAGCCAGTTGGACCAACCGCATTCGAACACCGCAGCCATAGACCTGACAGAAGTCACTGCCTTTGCGCGCCTGGGCCTGGATCCTGAGAGCCTGATGAATGATGCAGAAGATTTGTCAGCCGATATGGAAGCGGCCACAGCCCTGTTGCTTTAAACCTATCAGACCAGGCTCCAGTCAATGGCAGCCTGGCCTTTTTTGACCAGATAATTATTTGTCTGGGAAAAATGGCCGCAGCCGATAAAACCGCGATGCGCGGATAAGGGCGATGGATGGGGAGCCCGGAGAATTAAATGCTTGCGGCCGTCAATCAATTGCCCTTTCTTCTGCGCATAGCTGCCCCAGAGCAGAAACACCACACCCTCACGAGTCTCATTGACCACCTGAATAGCTCGGTCGGTAAATTGCTCCCAGCCGCGCCCCTGGTGCGAGCCGGCCCGCCCCTGCTCCACCGTCAGAGTGGCATTCAATAAAAACACCCCCTGGTTTGCCCATGCCTGCAGGTAGCCATGCCTGGGAATAGTCAGATGCAGGTCGCGGTGAATTTCCTTGTAAATATTTTGCAAGGATGGCGGCGTTGCTATACCCGGCTGCACAGAAAAACAGAGACCGTGAGCCTGGTGTGGGCCGTGATAAGGGTCCTGCCCCAGAATCACTACTTTGACCTGATCCAGAGGCGTAGAGTTAAAGGCATTAAAAATATTTTTCGATTCGGGATAAATAATTTTTCCCGCTTTTTTTTCCTGCAGCAAAAACTGTTTCAATTGCTGCATATAGGGCAAATCGAATTCCGCAGCGAGATAGGCAAGCCAACTGGGATCAAGGTCAATAGCTTTGCGAGTCGTCATCATAAAAATATCAGCCAAAAAAGAGAGGGCAATTTACCACTTACTCAGCCAATATCGAAGCAGGCCAGGCAAACTTCCAGAAAAAAACCCGGCGCAAAGGCCGGGTTTTTCAGAGCACAACAATAAACCGATTAAAGTTTGTCAGCGTGTTCGGCCAGGTACTTGGCAACACCGGCAGGTGATGCATCCATACCCTTATCGCCATCCTTCCAGCCAGCAGGGCAAACTTCACCGTGCTCTTCGTGGAAAATCAGGGCATCGACAGTGCGGATGGTTTCGTCAATATTGCGGCCAATCGGCAGGTCATTCACGATTTGCGAACGCACAACACCGGCTTCGTCGATGATGAAAGTACCGCGGAAGGCAACACCATCAGCAGACTCAACATCAAATGCCTTGGCAATTGAGTGAGTAATATCGGCTACCAGAGTGTAGCGAACTGGACCAATACCACCTTGATCCACTGGGGTGTTGCGCCAGGCATTGTGGGTGAATTGCGAATCGATAGAAACGCCGATCACTTCAACATTGCGTTTTTTGAACTCTTCTACGCGATGGTCAAACGCCAGCAGCTCGGAAGGGCAAACAAAGGTGAAGTCCAGCGGGTAGAAAAATACTACCGCTTTCTTACCTTTGGTCGCGGCTGAAAAAGTGTAGCTGTCTACGATTTCGCCATTGGCCAACACAGCGGCTGCAGTAAAGTCTGGTGCTTTTTTACCAACTAATACGCCCATAATCATCTCCTGGGAATTAAGGTTAAAGAATGAACAAATACAAAAGTTGCAATCGAAGCTGAATAATTCATAAGCAACGATTTATTAATAGGACGTGGCTATCATACACAGCCCAGCCAGAGTGTCCCATTAATTTTTTATATGATGGTGACCAGGGTTGGGCTATAGCTCACTTATGGCAATTTCTTATGCCAGATTCAGGCGCCCTTTTTTCGCCATTGATCGACAAGGACAAAAGCGCAGAGCACCAATACCAGCACCACAGCCAATTGCAGCAAGGGCTTCCAGCCAAGGTGATGATACATCCAGCCCGTGGCTCCTGCAGTCACACTGGTCACTGCGAAAGTGATAAATTCGTTAATGGATTGCAATCGCGGCCTAATGGAAATATCAGCCTGGGTGATTAATGTACTGCCACCTATGTACATAAAATTCCAGCCCACCCCCACCAGCATCAGCGCCCAATGGAAATGCATCAAACTAATGCCGCTTACCGCTGTGCAGCACCCCAGGATCAGGATGGCACAGCCGATGTAGGCAATCACTGCAGCACCATAGCGCGCGATCAATTTACCGGTGAGCAGCGAAGGTACAAACATACCCAGCAGATGCCATTGAATAACACTTGCCGCATCCTGCGCAGCAAAACCGCAACCGTGCATCGCCAGGGGACTGGCCAGCATCACCAACATCATGAGCGCGTAACTGCCGGCGCAAAACAGGATTGCGGTCAAAGCCCCGGGCGCTTGCAACACACTCGCAAGGGGCACAGTGACTGGAGGAGAAACTGCCTGTCGCTGTGGCAAGCGCAGACAAGCCATAAGCGGAAACGCCAGCAAACCCAGGGCCGCCACGGCGAGATAGGAACCCAGATAATCCAGCGGAAACCAATGCAGGCTATGACTGGCCAGCATAGGGCCAAGGAAAGCCGCAAGTATGCCGCCGTTCAACACCCAGGCAATAGCGGTGCTTTTGTGTGGACCGTCGACCGAATCCGCTGCGGCAAACCGGTAATAGAGCGCAGAAGCTTGATAGCAACCGAGTAAAATTCCCGCCGCGCAAAACAGGATAAAAGAATGCAAGCCTATTGCCGCAGCCGCGAGCAAACTGCTGAGCATCCCCAGCACAGCACCCAGGGCAAATGTCCACTGATATCCCAGCCGCGCAAAAATAGCAGGCAGTATCAATACCAAGAGCGCAGTGGTTGCCGACATGGTTAGAAAAGGCAGGGTGGCAAAGGCTGGCGATGCCGCCAGGGATTCACCCACCAGGCCATTATAAGAGAGACCGACGGAAGCAGAGACCATCAGCAGAAATTGACACAGGCCCAGCAGTACAGGATTTTTTGCCACTGATTATCCTTAGCGAAGATTTGCATCTGACGTTTATAAACAGCCGGAAAACTTATCACGCTGCAGAGATAAAATAAATAATCAAATGCAATTCTTTGCAGGCACAAAACTTAGCTGCAACAGTATTTTATATTGAGCTTAAGGTATGAATGGCAAGATGGGCGTGTTGGTTGTACAGTTTGCGCTCGCAAACTGTACAACCAACACAAAGCATAAAAAATAAACCAATCGTTTTTAATCGCAGGATGGCAAGCTCGCGATCCAGTCGCCAATTACCTGCACCGCCTGTGCATCCACTTGCGAGCTGGCCAGGGGCGGCATTTGATTTTCACCGCGCGCTTTTATTCGCGCTAACAGCACTGACCGCAGTGGCTCGCCAGGTGCGATCACCATCCCATTGACAATACCCAAGTCACCTGCAGCAGGGGCTCGATTGCAGGTATTAGTCTTGGTAAAGGCCGTGTTGAAACGCAGATCCAAATTGCTGTTGGCAATTCCCCCCGGTCTGTGACAGTTGCTGCAATTGCTGTGCATATAGCTGCGCGCCCGCACCTCCAGACTCGCCTGGGTGTCACCCAGGGCAACCAGGCTGGCAGTTGTTTGGCTGACGCTAGGATTAGAGAACACATTAATATGGCGAAGTGTTGCGAGTTGATTGGCGGCAATCGCCGTTGCGGGATATTGCAGCGTGTTATTCAGTTGCAGGACTTCTAGCCCCAAAGCAAAGTTGGCCGCGCGAGTATGGCAAATCATACATTGATCGCGCGAGGGATAGCGCCAGTTGACTGAACCTATGACTTTGTTCTTGCCCTCAGCCAACAGCACAGCATCAGATTGGTCATCCAGCCACTCGTAGCTGAAGCCCTGCCAACCCAATTCGCCATGGGCGAATAAACGCGTTTCGATAAACTTATTATCGAAGAAAAAATGCTTCACCAACACACTGCCCACCGGCATATCAAAATCTCCGTCTGCATCGAGATCAATTTTACCGGTGTCGGACAGAGCGAGGTAGCGCTGCTTGGCAGCGTCATCGGACCAAAGCGGATTGGCAACTCCGTAGGGAATCAATCCCGCCGCTGGCTGCTTGGGCGCCGCCGCATCGACACAGCCAGTCGCAGAGAGACGACTGGCCATAACACCAGGCTGCACTCCACCGCTCACCTGCATTTTGAAAATCTGTTTGCCCGCAGTATCCGACTGGCCAATCGCATAGAGTTCACCATGATTGTCCTGAGCAAAAGAAACTATTTGTGCAGGCACACTGCCATACTGACTAACCGTAATAGTGTTATTGCTGGCAAAACTAATTGCTTGCATTTTGCTCACACAATAATCGGTAAAAAAATATTTGCCGTAGACCGAAGGAAATGCTGACCCGCGATAGATATAACCACCAATCACCGAACACACACCCGTAGCGTGACTGATGGAATGAACAGGTTTTATCTTATTGGCTGTGGAGCAGCCTGGACGGCCACTATAGCAACCATCGCCCTCCATATCGCCCCAACCGTAATTGCCACCGCGCTCAATCCGATTAATTTCCTCCCACTCTCCCTGCCCTACATCCCCGGCCAGTAACTCGCCCGTAAGCTTGTCAAAACTGAATCGCCAGGGATTGCGCAAGCCATAGGCCCAGATTTCCGCGCGCGTGTTGCTGCTGCTGCCAACAAAGGGATTGTCTGCGGGTATTGCATAGTTAAGGCCCTGGCTGGTTTTGTTGATATCAATGCGCAGGATTTTCCCCAGGAGTACATTTTTATTTTGTCCGTACTCATGGGGATCGCCACCGGAACCGCCATCGCCAGAGGCGATATAAAGATAGCCATCATGACCAAAAGCCAACTGACCGCCAATGTGATTGTGGTAAGGCCTGTCGATACGCAGCAAAATTAATTCTGAATTTTTATCGATTGCGCCATCGCTCTTCACTTTATAGCGGGCAACACGGCTTTCCAATCCAGCGCTGGCATTCGCACCCGTATAAAATAAAAACACATAGCGGTTGCTGCTAAAGTTTGGATGAGCCACAGCACTTAACAGCCCCGTTTCATTGCCAGGGTTGCTCACCCTATCACGAATATCCAATGCCACACTGAGGGTCACCACACTGACTTGATTGGCGAAACGATGAATGATTCCATCCTGATTCAACACATACCACTCGTCGTCGCTACCCGGCAATTGCAGCAAACCTACCGGCGCACTCAGTTTGCTCAGCGAAGGAAATGCAGCCGGCCACTGGATACTCAAAGTGCCTGCATCCACCACAGCCGGTGCAAGGCAGCTGCTATTAGTGGGGCGGACGGCAATGCCAAAAGCCGAGCTCGCGGACTGACTGGAGCTGGATATTCCGACACTGGCACTCGACGACACTGTCACCATCGAAGAAGCCGCCTGGCTGGATGACATCGTCAGACTTGACGAAATACTTTGAACGATAGAAGACGGGGCTGCTGTAGAAGATTGCCATGAAGAGACTGAAGACGCTGGCTGCTCTGACGATAGCGCAAAACTCGAAGAAAAGGGCTCGGCTCCTGTCGACGTGGGCTGGGATTGAGAAACCGATGTCGAGGAAGAAACAATATTTTCCGAAGAAACACCCATACCGGAGGATGTACTGGAGGGAGGCGAAGGGCTCTGCGCAGGCGAAGATCTGCCAGAAGAGGAGCCGCCACATGCCGCCAAACTCAGGCAGACAAGGCCCAGCAGGATAGCCTGACGGTAATTCACTAAGGGATTTTGCATAACCTCACTCCTTCCGATTGCGCAAGAAACAACCACGGCCAGGCTTAGGATAGCCTTATTCAACCCTGAAACTCTGTTGGCTGGGCATCACAATCTACCCACCCACTATGACAGGATTGATTGCCCGGCGCACCTCAAATTGTTAAGATGGCGGCCTTTTTAGCCAGGTCAACTCCCGGCGCCCAATTCCCGTCTTGCTCGTGTAAATCCTCAAGCAATTACTAAAGAGACTCCCTATGTCAGTTGATTTTCGCTCAGCTTCCCTCACTCATTTGGCCAATAACGATGAGTTCATCGCGCGCCACATTGGCCCCAATGTCCAGCAGACAGCGGCCATGCTGGCAGCGCTGGGCGTGGGCTCGGTAAAGGAACTGATCGATAAGACTGTCCCGGACAATATTCGCCTCAAGGGCGAAATGACCCTGGGTGAAGCTTTGAGCGAGGCCAATGCGCTGGCACAGCTGAAAGCCATAGCCGGCAAAAACCGTATTTTCAAAAACTATATAGGCATGGGCTATCACGATACCCATGTACCTCATGTGGTTTTGCGCAATGTCCTGGAAAACCCCGGCTGGTACACCGCTTATACCCCCTATCAGCCAGAGATTGCCCAAGGGCGGCTGGAAGCACTGTTGAACTACCAACAAATGATTATCGACCTGACCGGCATGGAGATGGCTAACGCTTCGGTACTGGACGAAGGTACAGCAGCTGCAGAAGCCATGGCCATGTGCAAGCGCCAGAATAAGAAAAGCCGCTCAGATGTATTCTTCGTCGATGCTGACACCCATCCACAAACCATCGCAGTAGTACAAACCCGCGCAGAACATTTCGGTTTCGAAGTGGTGGTAGCGGCAGCCGATGAACTTGCCAAGGGCGACTACTTCGGCGCGCTGTTGCAATATCCTGGCTCCACAGGCCAAGTTCGCGACTTGACAGCACTGATCGAAACGGCCCACAACAACAATGCCCTAGTGACAGTCGCCAGCGACTTAATGGCATTGCTACTGCTTAAATCTCCCGGCGCCATGGGCGCTGATGTAGTGGTCGGCACCAGCCAGCGCTTTGGCGTGCCCATGGGCTTCGGCGGCCCCCACGCCGGCTTCTTCGCCTTCCGCGATGCCTACAAACGTTCAGCCCCAGGCCGTATCATAGGCGTGTCGATCGACAGCCGCGGCAAGCAGGCTCTGCGTATGGCCATGCAGACCCGCGAGCAGCATATTCGTCGCGAAAAAGCCAACTCCAATATCTGTACTTCGCAGGTACTGCTCGCTGTGATGAGTGTATTCTATGCCATTTACCACGGCCCGGAAGGCCTGAAACGCATAGCCAACCGCATCCACCGCTTAACGGCAGTAGCCGCTGGCGCCCTGCAAGCCAAAGGTTTTACCCTGGCTAATCCACACTATTTCGACACCATCACAGTCCAGGTTGGCGATCAACAGCAGGCTATTTATCAGGCCGCCCTGGCCGAGGAAATCAACCTGCGCCTGGTCGGCTCCAACGCGGTTGGCATCAGTGTTAACGAAACCACAAGCCTGCAGGACGTCTCCCAGTTGCTGGGCGTTTTCGGGATCAAGGATGCCGAGCTGGAAAGCATCGACGATGCACTCTCGATCACCAACAAAGCCATTCCCGCCGACCTGCTGCGCAGCGATGCTGTGCTCACACATCCGGTATTCAACAGCTATCACAGCGAAACCGAAATGCTGCGCTACCTGAAGCGCCTGGAATCAAAGGATATAGCCCTCAACCAGGCCATGATCCCGCTCGGCTCCTGCACCATGAAGCTGAATGCCACGGCGGAAATGATTCCGGTAACCTGGCCGGAATTTGGCAAGCTGCACCCTTTCGCCCCCATTGATCAAGCACAGGGTTACAGCCAGCTGTTCGATGAATTGCAGGAAATGCTCAAGGCCTGCACCGGCTACGATGCTATCAGCCTGCAACCCAATGCCGGCTCCCAGGGCGAATACGCCGGCCTGGTTGCGATTAAAAAATACTTTGAAAGCAAGGGTGAAACCCAGCGCGATATCTGCCTGATTCCCGCCTCTGCCCACGGCACCAATCCGGCTTCGGCGCAGATGGTCAGCTATAAAGTGGTGGTGGTCGCCTGCGATGCAAAAGGCAATGTCGACCTTACCGACCTCGCCAGCAAAATTGCCACTCACGGCGAGCAGATAGCCTGCATTATGTGCACCTATCCTTCAACTCACGGTGTGTTTGAGGAAGGCATCACCCAACTCTGTGACATGGTGCATGCAGTGGGTGCCCAGGTTTATATCGACGGAGCCAATATGAATGCGCTGGTCGGCGTTGCTGCACCCGGCAAATTCGGCGGTGATGTCTCCCACCTCAATTTGCACAAAACCTTCTGTATTCCCCACGGCGGTGGCGGCCCGGGCATGGGCCCCATAGGGGTGGGCAAGCATCTGGCTCCCTTCCTGGCTGCGCATCCTGTGCAAGCCGTACCGGGAACCGACATCAACAATGGCACCATCTCTGCCGCGCCCTGGGGCTCGGCCAGCATACTGCCAATCAGTTGGATGTATATCAAAATGATGGGCGCTGTAGGCATGCGCCAGGCGACTGAATACGCCATGCTCAATGCCAATTATGTGGCGAAAAAGCTCGAAGACGCCTATCCGATTTTGTACAAAGGCAGCAATGGTTTTGTAGCCCACGAATGCCTGCTGGACCTGCGCCCACTGAAAGAAGCCAGCGGTATCAGCGAAGAGGATATCGCCAAGCGCCTGATGGATTTCGGTTTCCACGCACCCACCATGTCATTCCCGGTGGCGGGCACCTTGATGATTGAACCCACCGAATCCGAATCCAAAGCCGAGCTGGATAAATTTATTGAAGCAATGCTGATTATCCGCAAGGAAATCGCGCAAGTCATCAGCGGTGAAATCGCGGCGGAAGCCAGCGCCCTGCACAATGCCCCGCACACGCAGGATGATGTTCTCGAGGAGAACTGGAACCGCGCCTATTCGCGCGAAGTGGCGGGCCGCCCTGCCGCATGGCTGAAAAGCCATAAAGTCTGGCCCAGTGTGAATCGCATCGATAATGTCTATGGCGATAGAAATCTGGTTTGCTCATGCCCGAGCATTGATAATTATGTGGAGTAAGTGTTGGGGCTTATTCCGCCCCAACCTGCGCACCCCATAAAAACACAACAAAAAAGCTGGGCGAAAATTTCAGCACGGCGTCCATCGCAAAAGCCAAGGAATGGCATGATTTTATTTTTTATCGGTATGCCCGCAGCAAACTTTTCGGCAATATAACGATACACACCTGCGGCTAGGAGCTAATTAAAACTGGGGCAGAGTAGAATTAAACCCTGTCAACGGACATTAATTTTACTCTGACCCCAATTTCCATAATAAAATCAAATAATTACAAAACTCTTCTAACTGAAGCGGTAGGAGAGATAACGCGCATGCGCAGTATACAAATGTTATGTAACATTGGGGAATATCATGACTGACAAAAAAAAATATTGGTTCCCCTCAAAAAATTATGGCTGGGGCTGGGGGCTTCCTAATGTCTGGCAGGGCTGGCTTGTTTATGCTATTGCAGCCACTTTGCTGGTAGCTGGATTTTTCATATTCCCGCCAGTCGTTCGCCCCATATCTTTTCAGATCTATACTTGGGGTGTTTTATTTATTCTTGTGGTTGTATGCTGGCTCAAGGGTGAGCCGCCACGTTGGCGTTGGAAAAAATAGACCATGCAGCGGTATTTTCTTGTACCGGTTTCCATTTCGGGTAAAGTTAAATTGTCGTTTGCTCGATTCGGAAACTTTTGTGCGCGCTGCTAGAAAAAGAGTTTTTGTAAATCTTTGCGCAAAAGCAAAATTACATAACAAGCCGTTCAAGATAAGATCGCCAATGTCCGCTCTTGGCCGCCAAGCGACATCGCGGTTTTCGATATTGATTTTACGAGTTACAACATATTCCATTGTATTTTTCAGGATTAGCTTACTTGAATAAGTCCGTATGGAAATAACTGCCCACAATACGCAGCGGCAATTGCCGCTACGAATTTCAATCTCCCTCGCCGAAAACTTAGATAAACCTAAAGCTGCAACCCAGGCATACGTACAAGCATTCCTCCATATCAATATTGTCGATAGAACTTACACGGCCCTAACCCCCACCACAACTTATCTGCGCCATCTTACTCACAGGCAATTGAAACAAAAAGCAATTTTTATCAGGCTTAAAAATTGCTTCGCTTCCTACGCTGGGATTTGTAACAGTGTAGATAAACTCCCGCATAGGAAATCCCAAGCGACACCAGCGCATTAAATGTAATTTCACATAATAAAGGTATAAAAAAATGAAAATATACGTTTTAAGGCATCCTGAAATAGCCGCACTACTTAGCCGCACAGACAATCCAGCAGGAAAATTGCTTTTTTATTTTGCATTGATATTTTTTTGCTGCTGCTCGATCTCGGTCCAGGCTCAACCACTCACATTTAAATGGACCAGCTCGGACACTTCCATAGCCAACGTAATGCTGGGCCCGGAGGCAATCTTTAAATGGAAAAATGCGGATGGCTCAGAGATAGAATTGACCGGTGGCACGGTGGGCTCTTCATTCTCTTTTACCGACACCAAGACCAAAGGGGGGAATATCGCTATTGACCCTGTCAGCATCAGATCCCTCACCAATCCCAACTATGGCACAAACGGAGAGCCCCAGCTCCCCGCCACAGGGCAAATTACCGAGGGGGCGGGAAGCTTTCAACTCAGCTTAAAGGGCTTCAAAGAGATTGCGGATGTAGACGCAAATTTTACAGCGTCATTAGTCAGTGACGGTACAGACAACCCCATAAACCTCAGCCTGTTTGGACAGGGCAATCAACTCGCCTTCAACCCGCCGGGCAGCGTTGATTACGTCAGTAAATGGACATCGAGCGATGTGATCAGTCTCTCCAATGGCCAGCAATTGCAAATTGGAAATTTCTTCCTGCTCGGCGGCTCCTCTTTTTTGCCGGATAGCAGCCAGGCGGTATTTTCCTATAGCCTGGGCTCTCCCGACTCAGGGATAAACTTTACCTCCAGTTTTACGACTGGCGAAAAATATATATTTACCGATGAAAACTTTGCGGAATCGCGTTTGGAAGTGGTGGGGAAAGTCAGCAAGGATATAGTCTCTCTACCAGAGCCAGCGGCTCCCAGCCTGCTGATATTGGGAGTTATCGCTATATGCCTCGCGCAGAGACACTGGCAACTCAACCGATAATACTCAGCACACCTCGATAGAAGACACTTTGCTCGACTATCGAGGTGTAACCGATAGTGTTGCTGACCATTGGGATCACACGCGCGACAGCCAGGCTCGTGCCGCCGTAATAGTCAACCGCAATTCCTGCTCCACTTTTTCCAGAAGACTATCCAGGCCAGTCAAATCATCCCCGACAACCAGCGTCTCCAGCTCGCGCGATACGTCGGCAAAACGCTTCGCCCCCAGCATACCTATGGAGCCTCGCATGGTGTGAAGCATAGGGGCCATGTCTTTGCAGCGCCCCTCTTGTTTTGCCTCGCGCACTGCCTCTATTTTTTTTTCGGTATTGTCCAGCAGATTGCCAATAAGCTTGGTCATTTTTGCAATGGCCTCGGGATCGTCGGCAATAGTGCCAAAGAGGGAATCCACATTAAAAATATCCTGGCTTGACGCTGGCTCAGCATCTCCCCTTGCAATTGCATGAGCAGATACAGACCCACCCGCACTCTTTTCAACCTCAGCCTGCGCAGGCAAATAACGATTGATAGTTTCCAACATTTGTTCAACCTCTATAGGCTTGGCAATCAATGCATTCATACCGCAGGCAATACATTGCTGCTGCTCAAACTCAGTGACACCCGCCGTCATCGCCAGCACCGGCAGAGTTAGCTGCAATTCATCGCGCAGCAAGCGCGTTGCTGTGAAGCCATCCATTACCGGCATCTGCACATCCATTAAAATCAAATCGTAAACCTGGGCACCGCCATCGCGTAATATATCAATAGCCTGTTGACCGTCGCCAACAATATCCACTGTCGCTCCGGCCTGTTCCAGCAGGTGCTTGGCAACTTGCTGATTAAAGACATTATCTTCTACCAACAGCAAACGCGCATCAACGCGATTCAGTTTGCTAAGGGGTTGCGGCTCGGCCGAGAGTGTAACAATATTGCCGCGTCCTGAAAGGGTCTGATGTACCGTATCGAACAGACTGGACGCGGTAACAGGTTTAAACAAGTAGGCATCAGGGCGAATGGCCGACACCTTCTGCATCATGGTAGCTCGACCAAAGGCATTGACCATTATGATAACCGGCAGCCCTGATTGTTGCGGCAATTCGCGAATAGCCTGCAAGCTATCCAGACCATTCATTTCTGTCATGGACCAATCAATCAATACTGTATCATAGGGTTCACTATTCGCCTGCGCCTTGCGAATCATCTCCAGTGCCTCTGGAGCAGAAGCTGTGTTATCAACCTGCCAGTGCCAGCTTCGAATAGTTTTACCCAGGTAGTTGCGACTGGTGTGATTATTATCGATCACCAATAGCTTTAGCGCCCCCAAGCTATGCCCTGGGAGCCCCTCTTCATCCTCTTCGGCAACAGCCAAAGGCAAGGTAAAAAAGAATTCACTGCCCTGCCCCCAACAACTCTGCACTTCGATACGACCGCCCATCAACTCAACCAAACGTCGCGATATCGTCAAGCCCAAGCCAGTACCGCCAAATTTGCGCGTCGTCGAGGAGTCCGCCTGGGTAAAAGGTGAAAAGAGCCTATCCTGCTGCGCCTGTGTCATACCTATACCGGTATCGCGCACCCTGAATAGCAACACGATCTTGTCTGAATGCCGCTCACTGCATTCAACCAGCAGCGATACCTCACCCTGATCAGTGAATTTAATCGCATTCCCCACCAGATTGACCAGAATCTGTTGCAAGCGATGAGCATCCCCCACCAGGAAAGCGGGCACATCCGGCTCCACAGCCATGGCCA
Source organism: Cellvibrio sp. (assembly GCA_035565295.1). Classification (GTDB taxonomy): domain Bacteria; phylum Pseudomonadota; class Gammaproteobacteria; order Pseudomonadales; family Cellvibrionaceae; genus Cellvibrio. Next base: position 38,070 of record DATMSP010000007.1, read on the forward strand.
GCTCAAGATTTTTGTCGTTGCAATTGATGCTCATAATATTGGCCACCGAATGCAACACATCCCCCAAGCGGAAGCCTGTGGGCGCCAACTCCATACGGCCAGCCTCGATCTTGGAAAAATCGAGGATATCATTCAAGATACTGAGCAGCGACTTGCCGGACGAACTGATCATTTCCAGATATTTTCTCTGATCACTCGACAGATCTGTGCGCCCCAGCAGCTCAGCCATACCCAGCACCGCATTTAAGGGCGTGCGAATTTCGTGGCTCATATTGGCCACAAACTCGCTTTTCGCCTGGTTGGCCAATTCAGCCTGCTGCATAGCCCTGCGCAGCTCCTGCTCGGAGCGCTTGCGCTCGGTGATATCGCGCACTATACCCACGAACAGGCGCTGCCCTTCTACTACTAGGGCATTAATGGCCAGCTCAAGATTAAATACGCTACCACTTTTATGCAGTGCGGGAAGCTCCACACTTTTTTTCCCGACCACAGTGGCTTCACCACCCGCCAGATAGCGTTTCATGCCCGCCTCGTGTATCGGACGCATCTCTGGCGTCATCAGGATTTGAATATTCTCACCGATGATTTCATCGGCGCTATAGCCAAAAATAAGGGAGGCCGCCGGATTAAAGGATTCAATGATCCCATGCTGATCCAGAGTGATAATACCTTCGCCAACACTGTCCATGATGGTGCGGATACGCAATTCCTTGCCAGTGGCTTTACGCTCTGAATTCAGCAATTTCGCCGCGAGCGGAATAATTTGTGCGCGCAGTAAAAATGCCCCCACCACAGAGAGGCAAATCAAGACCGGAATACTCCAGCGAAATTGCTCGCGAATCGGCTCGAGTATTTCAGCGGTACTTTTTTTAACAACAATACCCAAGCCATTTGCGGTCAGCGGCGCATAGGCTGCTGCGACATTCACACCCGTATAATCCAAGCCCCTGAAAACCCCTGATTTGCCATCGACGGCAAAGCTCATGGGAATCGCCCTGCCATTCAGGCTCAGCCGGGAAGTACTGTAAACGGCCTTGTGGCTAGTATCGGGGAAGCAGAGCAGTTGCTCCAGCCTGGCAATGCATATTCGTGTTTCACTTTCATAGCCCGTATTTTTATTCTGGGAAAAATGGCCGGCAAGATGAGGCAGGGGCTCATCCATCACCAGCATGGCTATGACGCCCTCAGCATCCTCTATGGCCACACGGCTTTGTAGATAGAGGCCATTACTCCAGACCAACAAAGCCGAAGCATCCAAACCCAGATCCACCGTCAGGGTAGAGGCTTCCGCCACTTCGCCCAAGCGCAACAACTCCCGATTCAGGCGATCATAAACAGCTATGCTGCGAGTTCCCGTTGCCAGCACACTGTCAAAAATAATGCTCAGCTCATCGCGCGCGCGCGGATTATCCGGCGTGAGGCTTAGCGCTTTGCTCAACCTGATAAGATCGGGGCGCCCTGCAGTATCCTTGGTTTTTGTTATGGCTTGTCTCACCTCCATATCAAAAAACGCTTTTTGGCTTTTAAGCGCCAGCGCCAGGTTTTCGCCGAGCACCTTTTCAAACGTCGATTGCTGGGCCGCAAAACCCGCCACCCCTGCCGTGAGAGCCACCCCCACCAAGAGTGCGGTACCCACAAAGACGATTTTCTCCCCCTCGCTGAAATAGCGCCGGGTTCTGTACCAATCAGCTTTGTACCAGCTTGCCCATAGCCCCAGAGCGACTATCACTAAACCTACTGCCGTATGTATAGCCATGCGTACCGCTTTAAAGCCATACAATAAATCCAGCTGCAGAAAATAACCCACCAAACCTATCAGCCCCACAAACAGCAGGACAAATGTCGCTGATTGCACAATAATTGCCGTCAATCTGCAGGATACTCTTCGCGACAGGATTAATATCAATCCAGCCAACATAAAGCCAAACGCTGTATTGGGAGCCATGCGCCCAGGATGGGCATTACCGTCTTTCAACCAGGCATGATAGGAGTGAGCATCCAATCCGAATATATCCACATCGGCTATATTTTCGCAGAAAGCCAAAGTGGCAAGGATGGCAACCATTGCACCTATAATCACTCGTATACGGGAAGTATTCCCCCCCTTACTTTCAGGGAGAAGAAAAGCTATACCGACCAGCACGAAGCAAAGTGCAGTATTGGAAACCATTGCGATAAATTCTGGGCGCATTTGCACGAAAGAGGGATACCGCAGCGCCCAACCAAGCGTGACGACGAGTCCAAGCCCCAGAATTGCCAGCCCCGCCCAAGTTTGTAACGGAATACTTTTCTTCATAGATTTCCTTGCCAGACCCGATATTGGCAGTGTTAAGAGCCAATTAAATCATAGCCGATGTTTTCGCATTATCACGGCTTAAACCCACCCCTGACAGCATTCCTTATAGCAGCCCATTAAGGAAACGCACAGAAGCCAATCCGAATGATAGCGGTGACGCACAAATCGTCCGCGATTTCACGTAGATTTTAAATGGGTGAAAAGTGTCAGCAGCCAGCCATTGAAACTGGTTGCGGCAGCAATCAGAAAAAGATAAAAGTGGGAATCAAAGGCAGGGAATGAGAGAGGCTTGCAACGCCAGCGGAAAAATCCCTTTCCGCCCAACATTAAGACTTACGTCCGCCACCATGGCTGTTTTCTCCACCTTTTCTTCCTGCCTCAGCAGCGCGTGCAGGATCATTTTTGAAATTTCCACCACTGACACTTCCACCTTTTTTCCCCGCCTCTGACGCTCGCTGCGGGTCTTTTGCAAAGCCTTTAGTGGAGGAGCTTTTACCTTCTTGATTAGTCATTTTCAAATCCTCATAAAAATTTTACGTTTCATACCTGTGTGCCTGAGCACATGAGCATATTAACGGCAATAAAAAATAAAGGAGATAATTTAAACAGGATTTTTAGAATAAGATATTATTTAAAAAATAAATTGTTTTACTAAGTTAGATGGATAACCATCATTAAAAAAATTTAAGCGTCACACTGAAAAAAATAATATTTTTAAATTTAGACAAAAAATAAAATTCAATTTATATGTTTCGCTAGGACACCATAAGATCGATTAAAAAATGGGCATTGCCATTAACTCGACAGCATATCAACTTAAAGATATTTTTTTTGAAAAAATAATAGGCAGCTTAAGCCAATCTCAATCGAGCCGTGACACCACTAACCCTGAACGAGAAAATATAGCTTCGCTGTCGCACCGCAGCTGAGAAAATAAGCTGCGCTAAAGATAAGCCAGGAGACCACTAAAAACATTAGCGAAACGATAGGCATAAGGAAAAGGAAAGATAGAAGTTATAGCTGAGTGAAAAAAGCAGAGTGTAGATAAATCAAATAGGCTTTTTAAAAAATTAAATAATCCAGATAATTTTCACAGACGCTCTACAGGGGCAAAGGAGCTGCTTGACTCAACCAGCATTTTTTTGTCACTTAGAGCCTTATCAATATTCAACTGCTGTGTAAGTTGCTGCGCTTGATAAAGCTCCTGCATTAGCAAAGGCAGCATATCTGTGGCGTGATTTCTAAAGGCAATATTGGGCGATCTTATGGCACTGCGATAAAGATTAACCACTTTCTTTCGCTCTTCTGCTCTCATATCGGCATAAGCCATATCAAAAGACATACCCTCCCGCTCCAAAACGATTGTCCATGCATTCTTCCTCAGCTCCGCATCGCTGGCCATAGCCAGATTCTCTTTCACAGCAAATGCACGCAAAGAGTCCAATGCCAGGGACTGCTCTTTAATGATATTCTCTGCATAGCTTCTGATATGGACATTATCAGACTTACTCATGGCCAACTTTGCCATCTCCATTTCAGAAATACTTTTTTCCGCAGCAATTTCTACAAACCTCTGCGAATCAAAAACAGGAGTTGCCAGGGATTTTCCACAGACCAGGCTCGCTGCCAGAAAAACTACACCAGCACCCAAACGGTTTAGATACTTCATGCGAACTACGCCTTCATAAACCACGAACCACGCCCTGACAAACTTACTCATAGATTTGTAAGTTGTGAGTAGCGATCTTTTTAGCAACCCGGATGAGAGTTTAGGCCACCACTGCAGTCAGTGTAGTGGTTTTTGACGACAGAAGAAAATGCTATTTCTCTGACAAGCAGACGAATTCAACTGCAAGAGACAAAACTGAAGAAAAAGGGTTAGTTTTTTGCAGAATGAGTTATTAAAGCGACAGTTTTCCTTGGATATCGAACTATTGCAGTGTCATTTGGGAGCGTAAAAGAAACGCTATACTACGACCTTATTTTAATCAAAAATACTTATATTACAGCCTATTACATCATATTACACAGACGCAGGCGCGCCGCCATGTCAGCTGGAGAGGGAAATGATAGGGGGCTATTAGATTATTAATACATAAAAATTCGATTTACATATCCCATCGCAGAAAATGAATGGCGATTCACACTTGCAGTACTTAATTAGCCAATGTCGATAACAGAAAAGCATAAACAAGCATCCCTTCCCATCTCTTGAATTAAGACCTATTGATGCTATTTGCCAGCGCTATTGATCAACGCACGACAGTCGGCGTGCTCCGCATCGCCTCGCTCAATAAAAGGTAGGAGCGCGGCAAAGGGTGTTAGCAATGCTCCCAGAGCAACAGCGGCAGCCCCTCGGGTACTCGCTTTCTTGGCATCTATCCCCAGGGAAGGCGATTTCAACTGGCCGGATAGCACTATGGGCGTCTGTGCGGAAAAAAGACTGGCATCTTTTGGCTTGGCATCCAGTTTCGCATTGATGATCTCGCGCTTTAAATCTATTTTGACATTGCCCACCAACAGTGAATCATTGGTATCCAGCACAACCGCTTTTGAGGTTAGCACCCCATCATTCACTGCAAAGTCGGTGAGGCCGCAGCGAATTTTGGTGGGCTTATCGCTACCCAGAAACAGAGGCAATGCCTGGGCTATGTCCAGGTCAGCGCCTTCTATCAATAATTTGCTGATTTTTCCTTCCGTCATAAGCACCGTCAATTCACCATTACTGCTGGCGAGCACATCGGCCAGTGAGGCTCCCGAACCGGCAAGATTGGCCCTCCCGCCAAAATAGCCCTGTGTGGTTTTGGCAAAGCGGGTATTGGCAAAAAACTGCCCCAGACTCAATTGGCGGAAATTCAAATCCATATTCATCGGCGGAATATCCTTGCCCGCATCTATGGCAATCTTTCCGTCAATGGTCCCATCAGCCAGAATCACATTGAGCGGATCCAGCTTCAAGAGGCCATGATTGAGGTCAAAGCGAACCTCCATACCTTTAAAAGGCAGGCTGGGCGCCTCTATTTTTGCCGCTTTTAAGGTGACATCCAGATCTGTCCCGCGTAAGCGTTCAAGCTTGAGAGGTACATCGGGAATCAATTTGGGGCTCGCTTTTTTCTCTGCAGCCTCCTGGCGCTGTTCTGGAGCCGCGTTTTCACCGGATGGCGGCAAACCAATAAAGCCACCGAGATCGCGGCTATCCAATACATTGGAGACCAACGTTGCCTTGAGAAAACCGCGCGGCTTGCTGGTGTCATAGGACAGGTCCCCGGAAAGATCGCTGCCGCCGACTTCGCCGCTGAATTTTTCATAGCTCCACACACCGCCAGTCTTTTTTAGCTGGCCCTGTAATTTGTAGGGAGGTGTCGGCGGCAGAGGTATAGCGGTGAGATAAAAAATATCCGACAGCGTATCGCCGCTGATATTGAGTGAGGCATTGATGCCGGTAAGCGCAATCGGATCTTTAAAGGTGCCTTTGACCGCTACCTTGGTTGCCCCCATGGCAATATTCAGGATAAGGGGATAGTCAAGCGTCGAATCGCGCAGCGTTTCCAGAGATCCGCCTCTGGCCGTCAGGGTGAATTTCTCCTTTTGCATAGTGCCCGTGCCCGACAGGGTGAAACCATTGCTTAGATCAGCAGTATCAGCTCCGGCGACTGCACTGCCCCCCTCGCCTTTGGCCAGTTTCAGGGTTAGATCCAGAGTCATTCCTTTCACAGCATCCCTGTACAACAGGCGCCCTCCCTTTACCTCCAACTGATGAATAATGGGGAAATCATGGCGATTATCGGCGGCGACAACTTCGGTAGCGACTTTCGCCTGGGAGAAAACAGGAAAAGTCCAGTTGTTGTCTTCCAGCGATTTTTTCTCCAGCAGCAAAAAGGGTTTATCCAGCTGTATCTGGCCGAACTCAAGCCGGCCAAGCAATAATTTGAGCGGTTTGAAATCAAAATCCAGAGTCTCAATGGTCAACATATTGGGATCGGGATAATTGCGGGCATTACTGAGGCGAATTTTTTCAACGTGAACCCTGGTGTAACGCCAGTGCCAATCTATATCGAAAGCGCCCTCAATCACCAGCTCGCGATCCAATCTGGCACTGCCCTCTTTTTCGCTCAAGGATTTGATAAGAGGTTCAGCAAATAGCACTATGGCGAGAATGATCAGCGCCAATACAAAGAAAAGTGTGGCGATGATCATCGCAAATATTTTGAGGGCTTTACTTTTACTGGTACTGGTGCGCACTGAGTTCATAGAAAAGTCCCTCGCAATAAACAGGAACTTTCAGGATGGCAGTAATTTCCTTTAGGCTCTGTACGTTAACGTACATGCCCGCCCGCTCGACAGCCATGGGCATTGCGATAAAATATTATGCAGCTACAATGCGGTTTTTTATTAATAAAATATTATCTACAACTATTGCATAGAGCCAATCAGGGCCAGGGGGCAGGATTATCATTGATATACTGCGGACCGCCCTCTGCTGGCTCCGGCGCATATTCACTGCCAGCGTTGCCACCTACGGATTTACAGATATGATCGCGCGCAACAGTAAAATCCCTGCGCGATAGCGAGAGTTTTTTATCCGGACAGTTGGCCAGTATCCAGGTTACCAACTCGTCAACCCTGCGCTCGACCTCGCGGACAAAAATAGCATTTTGCGTAATATCAGACATGATGGACGCTCCCAGAATATAGCCAAGTAAGAAGTACCTTACGCTTATTCAAAAGCTGCCGCCGTGTGCTGGCGAACTTACCGGCGCACTGCAAGCTATCGCAGCCAGGGATGGCTGAATCAGCTTATTGTTGCAACTGTAAAAACTCGATCAGATTAGCGCGGTCCTCGGCACGCGCCATACCTTTGAACTTCATCTTGTTATTGGGCACCACGGCCTTGGGATTAATCAGGAATTCATCCAGCTTCTCGGTGGTCCAGGTCAGGTTTGCCGTACGCATGGCCTCCGAATATTTGTAGCCGGAAATACGCGAAGATGAACGCCCCATAATTCCCAGCAGGCTGGGAGCCTTTTTGCTTTGCATGGGCTTGCTGATGCTATGGCATTTTGCGCAGCTCTTTTCATAAACCTCGGCACCGGCCTGGATATCGGCTGCGGTGGCAGTCGCGATCCAGCCGCTGAAAAGCGTTGCAAGTGCTAGGGAATATTTAACCTGGGCCATGATAATACCTCGGCTGACAGTGGCAGGTGCATTGAAGGGGATTACATCATTCAACCATGGCGACACTATAATCGCGACCCAGGCAATTTTCTACAGCGAATTAATTGGTGGCCAATTGCATTTGACTTCTATAGCGCTGCAATAAAATATTAACGCGCTTTACATAGGTTTGGGTTTCTTCATAGGGAGGTATGCCATTATGGCGGGATACTGCGGCGGGGCCAGCATTATAGGCTGCAGCGGCCAGGGTTGAGTTGCCACCAAAGGTTTGCAATAAACCAGCCAGGTATTTTACCCCCCCCTGGATATTCTGCTCTGGATCGCGGCTGTTGCTCACCCCCATATCTTTTGCCGTGCCCGGCATTAATTGCATCAAACCCGTAGCGCCTTTGCTGGAGCGGGCCAGCGGATTAAACGCAGACTCCGCGTGGATAATTGCGCGAATCAATGCCGGCTCAACCTTATAAAGCTGGGCAACCTCGGTAATAGTATCGGCAAATGCTGTCAGGTGCAGCCTGGTGTGATGCCAGTCAACATTAGAACTGATGCTGCAAGCATAACAGCTGGTGTAGGTGACTACCTGATAGCGGGTCTTTAATGGCACACTATCGGAAAAAGTCACTGTGCCATTTTTTTGGTAGCGGTATACTTTGATGGACTGTTCGCCATTTTTCCTGGCAAGTTGCTCCTGCTCTTTTCTGAGCTTTTCCTCTTCTGCGCTGCGTTTGGCTACCTCGCGCACCCGCCGTTCAAACTCATCAAGACTCCCGACACTCTCGCTGCCAGCACTGGGGCTGCTGGCTCCGGCAGCAGTGGGCGAAACCGGTTTATTACTGGCAGCATCGTCCGCTATGCACTTGCCAGTGATAGCAAAAAAAATGCAGACAATAATAAGAATTTTTCCAGCCACTGTGCCATCTCGTGTTGCAGTAGTTTGTATCATGCAGGGTTGCAATAATCCCTTAATCAGGGAGGCATTCAGGAACATAACCCCAAGGTACCAGGTACCCCCGCTCAAACCAGTGTAGTACAGGTGGCCGGCAAACGTTTTTCTTCACCTCCGAATTGTGACGCCGGCCATAGCCTGGCAGCGGCCTACTAGCGCGGACGACTGCTGCTGCGATGGCGACCACCGCCACTGCGGCCGCTGCGTGCGCCCGGGCGACTGCGGGTATCGCGCGCAGCCTTGGGCCCGGGAGGCAGCTCGGGCGGTGTCAGCATCAGGTATTCTGGCGGCTGCTCGCATTTAATATCCTTGCCCAGCAATTTGGCGATAGGCTCCAGCAACAGGGCATCATCTTCACAGGCAAAACTGATAGAGGTTCCCGACTTGCCCGCACGGCCAGTGCGGCCGATACGGTGGACATAGTCCTCCGGTTCCTCGGGCAGGGTAAAGTTGACTACATGACTGATGCCATTGATATGAATGCCGCGCCCCGCCACATCGGTGGCCACCAGGACTTTCATCTCGCCGGATTTGAATGCCTCCAGGGTGGAGACACGTTTGCTCTGCGTGATCTCACCGGAGAGAAGGCCAGCATTGACACCGTGACGCTGCAGCTTTTCCTGCAGATCACGACATTCATCGCGGCGATTGGCAAATACGATCATGCTCTCCGCATGCTCCTGCTGAATCAGGTTGTACAGCAGGGTGTATTTTTCTTCGGTAGAGACCAGGTAGACATGCTGATCTACAGTAGCATTGGCGACGCTCTCCGGTTGAATATCAATAGTGACCGGCTGGAAGGTCCATTGCTCTACCAGATTGCGCACATCATCGGTAAAGGTTGCCGAGAAAAACAGGGTCTGGCGATCTTCGCGCTTGGGAGCCTGACGCACAATCTGGCGCACTTGCGGAATAAAACCCATATCCAGCATACGGTCAGCTTCATCAATCACCAGAATTTCAAGCTGATCCAGATAGACATCCTTATTGCCGCAGAAATCCAGTAGCCGCCCCGGCGTTGCCACCAGTATATCCACCAGGTCATCGTGCAGATGGCGCTGTTGCTTTACATAATCCATACCGCCCACCAGGGTATGAATTTTCAGGTTGGTATATTTACACAGCAGCTTCGCATCTTCCGCAATCTGGATAACCAGTTCACGCGTGGGAGCGATAATCAGCGCGCGGGCCTCGCCGGCATAGCGCTTTTCTGTGATGGGATTTTTCAAAAGGTCATCGATGATTGCCGTTAAAAATGCCGCGGTTTTCCCCGTGCCAGTTTGCGCCTTGCCGACCACATCCCTGCCGCGCAGGGCGTAGGGCAGAGACTGAGCTTGAATCGGCGAGCAATAGTTAAACTGCAAATCGGCAATTCCGTGCAGTAATTCATTGGCCAGGCCAAAATCGTGAAAGCGCGATTTACCTTCCTCTGGCTCAACCACAAAGGTCGCTGGGTCCCAGGGAGCCTGGTTGACCGCTGCAGCGGGTTTCCTGGCCGGGCGCGGCTGTGAAGATTTTGTCTCTGCGCTGGAAGATCCCTGGGATTTTGACTGGGATTTCTTGTGATGCTCACGCCCCGCTGCCGCCTTGGCGCCGGCGCCGTGGCTGGCCTTTTTCGGGCGCCCCTGGCCGGATGGCGAGTGGGAAGCTGTATTCGAAGAATTGGAACTCGCTTGCGATGTCGCCGGCTGCTCACCGGTCCCCAGGATTTTTTTAAAAAATTTGCCGATCAAGATCTTTTACCTAATGAATAAAATTTGTGCTGAGTATACCTGATAAGTCTGCCACAATGGGGGTAAACCTGGCAGCCTGCCTGCTAAAATATTGCGTAAATCTATCCAGGATAGTTATAAATGCGTATACATTCCCTGCAACACGTTGCCTTTGAAGATATCGGCAGCTTGCAATCCGACCTCAGGCAACAGGGCCACAGCCTGACCACAACCCACTGGTACCAGGGCGACCGAGCCCCCTCGCTGGATAGCTTTGAGCTGCTGATTGTCATGGGTGGCCCCATGGGCGTTTATGACGAAGACCAATATCCCTGGCTGACGGAAGAGAAAGCGTTTTTATTGGCCAGCATCCGCGCGGGGAAAAAAGTGATGGGAATCTGCCTGGGGGCCCAGCTTATCTCCTGCGTTCTCGGCGCCCAGGTCACGCGCAATGCCCACCGTGAAATTGGCTGGTTTCCACTGAGCGTTGCCCCTGCGGCTGCCCATCATCCCATTGCAAAAATATTGGCTGACTGCGAAGAGGTTTTTCACTGGCACGGAGATACCTTTGCCCTGCCCCCAGCGGCCACCCTGCTCGCCAGCAGCGCTGCCTGTGCGCACCAGGCTTACGCCATTGACGAGCAGATACTCGCCTTTCAATTCCACCTGGAAACCACACCGACATCCGCACAGGCATTGATTGAACACTGCGGCGGTGATCTGGATGACTCCACTTATGTGCAGCGAGCAGATGCCATGCTTGGGGCTGGACAAAAATTCGCGGCCATCAACCGGGCCATGAGCCGGGTGTGGAAGCACTTTATCCAGGGCTGAGGCTGCGCCGGTTGCCGATTAAGGATTGATATAGGTAAATAGTTTCTTTGCTATATCAATATTATCCTGGGCGCCGGCAAAATTATTTTTATTTTTGCCATAGCTAAATACCTGCACATCTTCACCGGTGTGACCGCTTGAAGTCCACCCGGTGCAGCTGTAGTAATCTATGCTAGCCAATACCAGAGACTGCACACGCATCATCTCTTCTTTACTTCTGGCAGGGGTGACCGCATCCAATGCCTGTTGGATTTTTTGTGTCTCCTGTGGCGAAAGGGGCAAGCTGGTCAGGGCCTTCCATTCGTCCTGCCACTGAGCCTTGTTATTAACCAGGCGCTCTGCAATCACGGGACCGCTGGCCTTTATTTTTTTCACTACGTTTGACAGCCACATATATTCGCCACGCTGATTGAATTCACCATTGGCGGAAATGGATAAGCCTCCAGTTGAATGATCAGCGGTCGCGACGAAAATCGTATTGGGATTGGCATCGATAAAGCGCTTAATGATTTTCATGGTTTCCGCCATATCATGCATTTCAGCCATCGCACAGGCTATATCATTGGCATGGGCACACCAATCAATCTGGCTGGCCTCAAGCAATAGGAAGAAAGGCTTTTCCTGTAATAATTCCAGCGCCTTTTCTGTCATTTCTGCCAGGCGCAAGGGATGGTCGCTATCAATCGCCGACTTCATGCCGGTGGGCGCAAATAAACCCAGTGCCGGGGCTTTGGTCAATAGCTTGAGATTGTTGATATCGTCCTGGTACTGATAGCCCAGATCGACAAATTCCTTAACAAGATTGCGGTCACTGCGAATATAGTACTCCTGCCCGCCCCCCAGCATCACATCCACTTTGGGACTGCCGTTGATGCGCAGATCAAAATACTGATCGGCGATCTGGTTGTAGGAAGCGCGGCTATCGACATGGGCTACAAAGGCTGCAGGGGTAGCATGATTAATCTGGCTGGTTACCGCTATGCCCGTCATATAACCCTTCTCTTTTGCCGCATCCAAAAGCGAGGGAATTTGATTGCGCTGCCGGTCGACACCTATGGCTCCATTGTAGGTTTTTACACTGGTTGCTAGAGCCGTGGCTGCAGCAGCAGAATCCGTCACATTGGCAACTTCATCATCGGGATAGGTGGATGCCATGCCGACCAGCATCTCATCAAAAATGGATCTGTTGACCACCTTGGTTGCCGAGGTGTTCTGGTAGTAGCGGTAGGCCGAAGTGAAAGCGACTCCCATGCCATCGCCAATCAGGTAGATCACGTTGGTCTTAGGTTTTTTAAACAGCGATATTTTTGCTGGCAAGGCCACTTTCTCAGCCGAGGTGGCGGGAGCCTCATGCACCTTGGATTGAATGTTCGCTTCAGCAGTCGCGCTGACTAAAAGCAACACAGGAATGATGAACTTTTTCATGCAGCGCACCTTTCTATCATTTTTATTATTAAAATTTTTAATTTCTGGCTGGACTGGCCAGCCAGGATGCACGAGCTGATTTTAATGCTTGGTCTTGGTATCCAGATACCCCATCAAAAATGCAGACACCACAAAGGTCATATGCATAATTACATACCAGAGCAATTTATCATTGGCGGCTTCATTGCCCACCGTGGCAAAAATAACATCGACTTCCATAAATTTTTTCAGCAGGTGGATTGAGGATATGGCCACTATGGTCGCTGCAATCTTGGCCTTCAGTGATGAAGAATCCATGGTGCCCAACCAACCCAGCTTTTCCTCGCCCTCACTGACATTGAGTTGCGATACAAAATTTTCATAGCCGCTCATCATCACCATCACCAGCAGCCCGCCCACCATGGCCATATCCACCAGCGAGAGAATAATTAAAACCAGATCAGCCTCTTTAAGCTGAACAATATGCATAAGCAGATGAATGACTTCCTCGAAAAACTTAATTCCCAGGGCCAGCAACGCCAGACTCAACCCCAAATAAATAGGCGCTAACAACCAGCGCGCCCTATAGAGTAATTTTTCTATAACCTGTTCCATACAACACCAAATACCTCAATATTTATCGATAAGGCCCGGGGGCCGCGGTGCGAGTATAACCGGTTTAGAATGCATTTAAATGACTCTATTGGGGTCTTTTTTTGCCACTTTTGACAATTGTCACTTTTAGCTGGTGACTTTCGTAGATGGCTGCCAATTGATTAATTCGCCATCATAAAGCGCAATATCAGGTAAACTAAGCCTATGGAATACAGCAGCGGAATCTGACCCTTTAAGCCATAAACGTCAATCAACTAAGGTCCCTCATGAAAAGCTGTAACACCCCTCTTTTTCTGGAACGCCCCTGGCTCTGGCTGATTTTTAGCCTCTATTATTTTGTCCCCATGTTTTATATGGAGCTGAGCAAAGCCCACTGCCTGTTTTTGATAGCAGCCTATATCGTCTTTGTGGTGTTGTATTTATGGGCAACCACCATTAAAGCGCATATCGTCTGGAAGCCAATCCTGGCTCTGGCGGGCATAGCGTTAGTGATAACCCCTATCTCCCCTGGCTCCAGTTCGATTTTTCCCTATATAGGTTTTTTGATTGGCTTCAGCTACAGCACCCGAACCTATCTTGTGCTGCTGGCCAGTACCATTATCGCCATAATCGCCCTGCATTTTTACTATCTCTACCCAATACCCTTCTTTGCCCTGCCGGCCATTTCCGGCGTAGTGGCCATCAGTTTATGGGGCTATATAGAGCGCATTCGCCTGTCGTCGCAACGGCAATGGCTGCAGAGCCGCGAAGAAATCCAGCAGTTGGCTGTGATTGCCGAGCGCGAGCGCATTGCCCGCGACCTGCACGATATCCTCGGCCACACCCTCTCCTCTATCGCCTTAAAGGCTGAGCTGGCAGAAAAACTGCTGAAGCAGGAAAAAAAGCAGGATGCCCAGCAACACCTCGCCGAACTGCATCAGATTGCGCGCGAGAGCCTAAGCCTGGTGCGCCAGACAGTGTCGGGCTACAAGCACAGAGGTCTCTCTGGCGAAGTGATCCAGCTCTGCGATAAATTGCGGCAAAATGGTTTTGCGGTGGATATCCAGGGCGAAATACCCACCCTCTCAGCACGCGCAGAAACCGCATTGATCCTTGCGCTCACCGAACTGACGACCAATGTTTTGCGTCACAGCAATGGCAATCATTGCCAGCTCTCCTTTGCCGTTGACAGCGACAGGGTCAGCATCAGCATGCAGGACAATGGCTGCATCCGCTCTATCACGCCAGGCAATGGCTTGAACGGTATCCAGGAGCGCCTGCATACGCTTGCCGGAGATATAAGTGCGCAAATCAATAACGGTTGCCGCTTTGATATTTCACTTCCCGCCCATGAATTAAACCAGGCCCATTAGCATGAAAATTTTATTAGCCGAAGATCAGGCAATGGTGCGCGGCGCACTGGCGGCACTTTTGAGCATGGAACCCAATTTTGAAGTGACCCAGGCAGAGGATGGCGATAAGGCCTGGCTGCAGTTGAAACAAAATAGCTACGATATTCTGCTCACCGATATAGAAATGCCGGGGCGCTCGGGGCTGGAATTGGCACAGTGGCTGATCCAGCAAAAATCACCGATTAAAACCATTATTATCACCACCTTCTGCCGCTCGGGTTATATTCGCCGGGCCATTGATATGGGTGTATCAGGCTTCCTTTTGAAGGACGCTCCTTCGGAGGAGCTGATTGCATCGATTTACCGGATTATGGAAGGCAAGCGCGTGATCGATGGCGAGCTGGCGATGATGGCGCTCGGCGAAACCGATCCGCTCAACGACAAGGAGCGTCGCGCGCTGCGGCTCGCCGCCGAGGGTAAAACCACGGCTGAAATTGCCGCAACGCTGCATCTCTCGGAAGGCACTGTACGCAATTACTTATCGGAGGCTATTGCCAAATTAAATGCGGCAAACCGGGTGGACGCCGCGCGTATTGCGCGGCAGAAAGGCTGGATCTAAAGTATAGGTTGTGCAAGAAAGTGGGCAGCAGCTAATCAAATTTCTCCGCAACCTTTTGCTCTGCCTTGGCTTTGATGTCCTGGGCATAGGCCGACAGAATCTGCGTAAACAGCGGCAGCATGGCGGGAAAGCGATTGGCGATAAAACCTGCGGCTATGGCAGCCACGGTGACCAGGAAGGAGGCATTTTTAGGCAGACTTTCAAATACCCTGCTCAGATTTAGCGCGGTGGCCTCGTTATATTCACTGTGGGGAATCGCCTTCTCATTGGGGGTATCGCGACCAAAGGTTTTCATCAGTGCATAACCGAGAATGGGCAAAAAATAAATCAGACCCAGCACAATCGGACCCCATGAATCGCCCAGGTAAGCTTTCAGGCAATTGCTAATGCCCACGCTTATCCAGACTACACCAATAATAGTAGTGGCCAGCAACAGCACCAGACCTATAATGGTTGAGCGCAATTCTTGAAAATGGTCGCGAATGTTAAACATGTGAATGCCCTTCATTTTTAAGTAAGTTTATAAATCAGCTTAACCCATCGAGCGTTGCCGCCGCTATTTATTATTGTTTAGCCTGGCAATGCGCGGGTCTTTATCCAAATCTTATAAAGCAGATTGCTGGCACTGTCTGTTATCTACCTATCCTTCGCGCACCTTGTCTGGCCAATTAAAAGGGTGGCTCACAGATTTCAACCACCCGCTCCCCGCTCAGGGGATGGGTAAATTCCAGGCGGGTTGCATGCAACAACAGCCTGCTCGCTTTTGCCAAAGCAGCCTGATCCGCGTAAAACTCACAGCCCAGAATCGGATGACCTATGGCCTGCATGTGCAGGCGCAATTGATGCGAGCGACCCGTGATGGGGTGCAGCAACACCCGCGAGGTCTGTGCAAGCTCATCGCGCTCCAACAGGGTAAATTCAGTGATGGAGGGCTTGCCGGAAACAGCACAGATCTTATATTTGGGACGATTCTCCAGATCTGCCGCTATGGCCAGGTCAATCCTGCCCCGCTCTTCGTCAATCAGGCCATCGACAATAGCAGTATAGGTTTTATGCACTGTGCGCGCCTGGAATTGCTTGCTGATATGGGACAGCGACATGGGGGTCAGAGGTACGACCATAATGCCGGAGGTATCAAAATCCAGGCGATGGACAATGGCCGCCCCCGGAAACTCGCCCTGCAGGCGCACTATCACCGAATCGCGATTCTGTGGGTGACGGCCGGGAACACTCAGCAGGCGTGCCGGCTTGTTGATGATCAAAAATTGCCCGTCGCGATGCAAAATTTCCACCTGCTCAGCGCACGGCGGCAATACCGCCAAATCTTCCAGCCCACCAGACATAGCCAACCTCTTATAGAATCCAGGTGAATCATAACAGTTGTCCGGTAAAGCTATAACCAAAAGCTTGCCAATTAGTCCAAAACGTTAGTTCCGTTTTGGATTGAGGGGATATAGCCTAAGCCGCCACAAATCTGCGAGGTTTATTCGCGATTAGGGGGCAATTAGTGTATCCTGCGCGCCTCTTTTTTATGCTGTAATATGGTATCAGTGACTTATGTACATTTACGACGAGTACGACCACAGTATCCTGCGTCAACGTGTTGCGCAGTTTCGCAACCAGACCGAACGCTTTTTAAACGGCGACCTCAAACCCGAAGAATTCCTGCCCCTGCGCCTGCAAAATGGCCTCTACGTCCAGCGCCTGGCGCCTATGCTGCGTATCAACGTCCCCTACGGCATGATCAACAGCACCCAATTGCGTCGCCTTGCCCATATTGCGCGTCATTACGACAAGGGTTACTGTCATGTAAGCACTCGCCAGAATATCCAGTTTAACTGGCCAGACCTGACCGAAGTGCCCGATATTCTGGCTGAACTGGCCGAAGTGCAGATGCACGGGACCCAATCCAGCGGCAACTGTATCCGCAATACCACCTCCGACCAGTTTGCCGGCATCGCCGAAGACGAAATCATAGATCCGCGCCCTTACTGCGAGATTATTCGCCAGTGGTCCACGTTTCACCCGGAATTTGCCTTTTTACCGCGCAAATTCAAGATTGCCGTAACTGGCTCGCAGCAGGATCGCGCCGCCGTACAGGTGCATGATATAGGGTTGCAACTGGTATTGGCCGGCAATGGTGAAGTGGGCTTCAAGGTATATGTGGGCGGCGGCCTGGGCCGCACCCCGGTGATAGGCAGCGCCATCCGTGAATTCCTGCCGGAGGCCGACCTGCTGTCTTACCTGGAAGCCATTCTGCGGGTTTACAACCTCTCCGGTCGCCGTGACAACAAGTACAAAGCCCGTATCAAGATCCTGGTGCGCGCCCTCACCCCTGAAGTGTTCGCACAGCAGGTGGAAGCCGAATGGCAGCACCTGAAAGACGGCTACAACAAACTGACCCAGGCAGAAATCGACCGCGCCAAGGCCTTTTTTACCGCGCCGGCCTACCAGACTATCGACAACAGCGCTGCCCAGGCAGCGGTAGACGCCCAGGCCGCCGATAACCTTGCCTTCAGCAAGTGGCTATCGCGCAATGTGCGCGGCCATAAGGTTCCCGGCTATGCCGCCGTCACCCTGTCGCTGAAGCCAACGGGCGTTGCCCCTGGCGATATCACCGATACCCAGCTGGAAGTAATTGCCAACCTGGCCGATGAGTACAGTTTTGGTGAAGCTCGCACCACTCACGAGCAGAATATAGTGCTGGCAGACGTGCGCAAAGCCGACCTGTTCGATCTCTGGCAGAAATCCAAAGCCGCCGGCTTTGCGACCCCCAATATTGGCACTATCACCGATATGATCTGCTGCCCGGGCGGCGACTTCTGCTCCCTGGCCAACGCCAAGTCGATCCCGATTGCCGAGGCTATCCAGCGTCAGTTTGACGACCTGGACTATGTCTACGACCTGGGCAATATCGACCTGAATATTTCCGGCTGCATGAATGCCTGCGGCCACCACCATGTAGGGCACATAGGTATCCTCGGCGTGGACAAGTCCGGCAAGGAGTTCTACCAGGTGCAACTCGGCGGCAGCGCCAGCAATGACGCTTCCCTGGGCGACGTACTGGGGCCATCCTTCGGGGCCGATGATATGCCAGCCGTTATCCAGAAGCTGGTGGATGTCTATGTCGAGAACCGCACAGCCGAAGAACTATTTATTGATACCTATCGCCGCATAGGCGCAGCGCCATTTAAAGAGAGAGTCTATGTCAAAGCTAATTAAAGACGGTGTTATTGTCGATAATACCTGGGCGCTGCTGGGCAAACCCGAAGGTGAGCCTGCATCCGCTGAAATTCCTGCTGGCCAGGTGATTGTCCCGCTCAGTGTCTGGCTTGCGCAAAAAGCCCAACTGCAAGCGCGCAGCGATATAGGCGTGTGGCTGGACAGCGATGAAATCGCCGAGCAACTTGGCGAGGATGTCAAAAACCTGCCATTGGTGGGCGTGAATTTTCCCGGCTTTATGGATGGTCGCGCATTCTCCACAGCGCGCCTGCTGCGCGAGCGCTATGGTTTCACCGGCGAATTGCGCGCGCTGGGAAATTTTATTCGCGATCAGCTCTGCTATCTGCGTCGCTGTGGTGTCAATGCCTTCGCGTTTGCCAACCCCGATGCAGATCTGCAGGCAGCGGCCAAATCCCTGAGTGATTTCAATGAATATTACCAGGCCTCGGTAGATCAGCCACTGCCGCTGTTCAGGCGCAGAGCTTAACCAAACTGAGTCAGCGCAAAAAAATGCCGCAACCCTATGGATTGCGGCATTTTTTTTGCGACAGCCAATAGCATTATTTACAAAAGAACTTCAGGATTCGCTCAGCTTCCTGCAGGGTATCCTGCTCTCCCAACTGCATCAACTCAGTGATAAATTCCGTAGAAAATAATAGATAACTGGCCGCCGTTGCCCCGCCGCCCTTGGCCGTGGCACCTATGGCGCGCAGGAAAAAACGCAGACTCTTGGGCAGGTAGCGAATATTTCGACCCGCGATAGTATCCAGTGGGCTCGAAGGCGATATCACCATATTTTCCACCGGGCGCAAATTGACACAGGAAGCAGTCAATTGCTCTGGGGGGA
Organism: Cellvibrio sp.; assembly: GCA_035565295.1. Lineage (GTDB taxonomy): Bacteria > Pseudomonadota > Gammaproteobacteria > Pseudomonadales > Cellvibrionaceae > Cellvibrio. Next base: position 57,071 of record DATMSP010000007.1, read on the forward strand.
TCAAACGGATCAACTCATTCATTCGCTCCAGGTGTTCTATATCTCCTTCGAGGGAATCGACAAAAGCACTGTTAAACAGATGTCCGACAATCTGTCCCATGGAGGGCGAATGCTTTAATGGCAAGCGCTTGTTAGCCTTGGGCGATGTCCTGTTGCCGCTCACCCCCACCACAAACAGGGAGTCCGCCCCCAAGTGCAGAGCCGGGCTTATAGGAGCCAGCTGACGCAGGGCACCATCGCCAAAATATTCGCGGCCAATGCGCACGGCGGGAAAAATAGTCGGTATCGCCGATGAGGCGATCAGATGCTCAAGCCGCATACTGGTGGAGATCCCCATGCGCCTGTAGCGATTCCAGCTTTTGATATCGGGATGCCCCTGGTAAAAATTGACGCTGTGGCCTGAGGTATAGCCCATAGCGGACACACTCACCGCAAACAGCTTGCCACTGGCAATGGCCCTATCAATATTTTCAAAACGTATGCGCGTGCCCAGCAGATCCCAGAGCGGTGAATTATCCAGCAGCGACAGAGGGCGCTGATGCCCAACCCCTTGATTGAACAGCGACAATCCCAGCAGCCCCAAGCCTTTTAACAGATCGCTCCAGCCATACATATACACCTGGCCAATATGCAGGTTGCTCCACATGGAGGCCAGCGCGGTGACTGATTCCTTAAAGTTGCCCGGGTGTGCAGCCAGCGCCAGCGCATTGATTGCCCCGGCGGAGGTGCCGCAGATAATGGGAAAGGGATTATCGATTTCAGCAGGTAAAATATCGGACAGAGCTTTGAGAACACCCACTTGGTAGGCGGCTCGCGCGCCGCCACCCGATAAAATTAAAGCTCTTTTCATAACAGCAACCAGGATTTGCGATCCTACTAGTATGGCATCAGCGAGTGATCTGAAAGTTAGGTTTTTTTAACTGAGTCTACACAAGAGTATAGCCAAGTTTTTTGGTTTTATCAGACAGGGTCAATCTAAAACCACCCTGTCCTTGCACTGCAGACCTGCCAATCAGACCACAAACTTTATGTTGTTTTCAGGTTTGTTTAATGCGGCATAACAATCAAGAGCGAGCCTTCCACAGCGACCACCCGTGCGCGCTGCGCGACGGCGATAGGCTCACTAAAAGAAGCATCCAACCTCGCCTGCCATTCAATCCCCGAATAGGAAACGCAACCTTCATTGTGTGTAATGGCAGAAGTTACCGGTAGATCCTTGCCAATCATATCGCTACTGGTATCGCGTCCGCTTCCACTGTTTTGAAAACGCTTCAAGGGCTTCCACAACACAGCAGCCCCTACCACCGACAACAGGCCCAGGGAAAGGACTTCATATTCCCAGCCCTGGATAAGCTTCAAACTGACCAATACACCGGTCAACAGGCAGCTCAAGGCGATAAACAGCAAGGGGCCACTCATGCCCAATACACTCAACTCCAACAATAGGCAAATGCCCGCGAGTGCATACAAAAGGTGATCGTGATGCTGTGAAAAATGTTGTATCAATCCTTCCATAAGAGAGTGATCCTCGCTTAGTTGTGTTGATTGACTGCAGCAGATACAGCCATAGCCTGCACTACTGTATTGGCAATATTTTCGCTGGTTTTGCCATCCGACAAAACCACGGTGCTTTCGTGGGCAATGGCTTTGTGTGCGGCAATGGCGCCCTGGGCGAGGTTCAATTTCACCGCCTGCTTACCCTCTTCGGTAGCCGCTGATTTACCTATAGTGGTCAGGGCCTCAGCTTCGGCAATTGCCACCAGACGAATGGCTTCCGCTTTACCGGCGGCCTCAAGAATCTGCGACTCCTTGCTCGCCTCTGCCGCCAATACCTGCTCGGCCTTGGCCGCTTCAGCGTCTAGTACCCGCGCCTGCTTCTGGCCTTCGGCGGTAGTGATAGCGGCAATTTTTACGCCCTCGGCGGTCAGAATGGCAGAGCGCTTTTGCCGCTCGGCCGTCATTTGCTTTTCCATGTCCTCTTTAATGGAAGGAGGAATGGCAATTTCCAACAATTCAAAACGCAGCACAATCAGACCCCAGGGCTGGGTGGCCTCGCGCATGGCCTCCTGGATTTTTGCATTGATGGCAGAGCGATTCTGGAAACAGTCATCCAGCTCCATGGAGCCAATGGCATTGCGCATGGAGGTCATCGCCAACTGGGTACAAGCCAACTTGTAATCGGTAATATTATTGGTGGCTGCCGCAGCATCAATAACCTTCACAAACAATACACCGTCGATCATCAGCGCAATATTGTCTTTGGTGATGGCGGATTGCTGCGGGATAACCAGGGTCTGCTCTTTTAAATTGCGATCGGCTTCAATGGATTCGATAAAAGGCACAATAAAATTTAAGCCAGAGCTGAGCGTTTTGGTGTATTTGCCAAAACGGTAAATCACGTAACCGCGATTCTGCGGTACAAAGTGAATACCTTTTTTCAGCGTGAATAAAAGCACTACTGCAATCCATACAGCAGGGCTGGTCAGAAGTCCAAACAGAGAATCCATAAAAATATCCTTTGTAAAAATTAAACGTTAGTTTCAACAATCAATTGCTTTTCGCAACTTCTCTATCGCGCAGCTCGCGGCGCAGTACCTTGCCCACGTTGGACTTGGGCAAATCAGCACAGAACTCCACCAGATGCGGAACCTTGTAAGCAGTCAGCTTGGTTTTGGCAAAGCTGCGAACTTGCTGAACTGTCAATTCGGGGTTGGATGAAACTACAAAGGCCTTGACGGTTTCACAGCCATCTTTATCTGGAACACCTATCACCGCCGCTTCAACAATATCGGGATGGCTGCTCAATACATCTTCGACTTCATTAGGATAGACTTTAAAGCCGGAGACGTTGATCATATCTTTTTTGCGGTCAACGATCTTGATATAGCTATCCTCACCGATGACCGCCATATCACCGCTTCTGAACCAGCCATCCGCACTGATAACTTCAGCGGTGGCCTCGGGACGCTGCCAATAGCCTTTCATCACTTGGGGGCCGCGAATACATAATTCACCTGCCTCGCCCACCGCCAAATCCTTGCCATCTTCATCAATCACCTTGCACTCAGTATCAATCAGCGCTGTACCCACTGTGCCCAGCTTAACCGCGCCGGGGCGGTTACTGGAAACTACCGGGGAGGTCTCAGTCAAGCCATAGCCTTCACTGATATCGCAACCGGTCAGGGCCATCCAGCGCTTGGCAGTTTCAAGAGTGAGCGCCATACCGCCCGATGCGGTCAAACGCATATGACTGAAATCGAGTTTATTGAAATCCTTGTTGTGCAGCAGCGCATTGAACAAGGTGTTTAAACCTATAATAAAATTAAAGGGCTTGCCTTTAATCGCCGCGACAAATGCCGGTATATCGCGCGGGTTGGGAATCAACAGGCTGTGATTACCCAGCACCACTGCCGAGGTGCAGTGCAGCGTAAATGAATAGATATGATAGAGCGGCAAGGGGGCAACATAGAGATCTTGATTGACCCGGAAAATACTGCCCATCTGTTCATTGACCTGCAGCATATTGGCCACCAGATTGCGGTGGGTCAGCATGGCGCCCTTGGAGACACCGGTAGTGCCGCCGGTATATTGCAAAACGGCGATATCCCCAGGCGCTACAGATACAGGCTGCCAGGGCAATTGCGGCAGATTCAGGGCTGCGCGAAAGCCAATCTGCTGCGGAAAGCTGAACTCGGGCACCATTTTTTTCACATACTTGACCACACTGTTGATCAGCAGCCGCTTCAGCGGCGAATGCAGATCGGCCACCTCTGTGACTATCACCTGCTCCACAGAGGTCTCGCCAATAATGGCGGAGGCATTTTTGGCAATATTGGCCAGTACCACCAAGGCTTTCGCCCCCGAATCATTCAGTTGGTGCTTGACTTCGTGGGCGGTGTAGAGCGGGTTGGTATTCACCACCACCATGCCCGCGCGCATTATGCCAAATATGGCTACCGGGTACTGCAAAATATTGGGCAATTGCACGGCCACCCGGTCTCCCGGTTTTAGATGGGTATGCTGCTGCAAATAGGCCGCGAATTTTGCAGACAGCTGATCCAGTTCGCGAAAACTCAGAGTGCGATTCATGCAGCTAAAAACGGGGCTATCGCCAAATTCCTTGCAGGCCTGTGCAAATACATCGGGAATAGTACGTTCGTAATTCAGCTGCATACTTTTGCTCCTGGTTTATTATTGGATGCCCGATGTTTTGCTCGCGGCTAGAGGGTCACCCTGTTATTGGACATGGACATGGAAATTAATTCCACTTGAATTTCAGTCTAGCAATGATTCACTAGAAGGTATGTATTCTTGCGGAATCTCGCCGGAGATTACCTTGCCGAATGCCCCCGCCAATGGTCGGGGCTTATAAAAAAACAAATGGATTTGCAGGTTTATTAAAGCTTAAAAAATCACCATCCTGCCCTTCATGAGTACAAATACTTAGAAGCTCACCAAAGGGCGTAATAATACCAGTAATTCTGCGGTGACTGCTGCTGTAAAACCCCAGATTTCATAACCTTGATAGGCATAGACAGGAATCCGGTATTTTTTATTATGGAACTCGAAGGTATCCATGCGAATCAGCAAGTTATCCAGCAACTGCTTCAGGGGAACAGTAAACACCACATCCAATTCGTCGGGATTGGGGATAAACAGATAATTGGCTGGAATGCGCGCAACAAACGGCGTGACTTTAGTGCCCAGGCGAGTGGCCCGCACCGGCAGTGCCCCCAGTACTTCCAGTGCTGCCGCCGGCAGCCCTATTTCCTCATGGGTCTCGCGCAGGGCGCTGGCCAGCAGGGTTGCATCCTGCAATTCCCAGCGCCCACCGGGAAAGCACACTTCGCCCGCATGGGAGTTTAAATGTTGAGCGCGCAGGGTAAATACTAATTGGGGTTCAGGTTCATCGGTAATGAGTACCATCACCGCTGCCTGCTGCACAAAGTGATCCGAGTGCGTCAACAGGGCAGACTGGGGAGCCAAAACCTCCCTTAGCGATGACCATAAAGCGTTATTCATAGCCCTACCCGCCTCTTACAGCTCAGCTGCGATCATTGTGCTTTTCATAATACCGCTTTCTATGGCTCCATTTGCGTAAGTGGCCAGAGGTCGAATGCCACTTCTTCATAAGGATGGGCATTGCGCAGCGCCGCCACCACCGGCTTGATACGGGCATTGTCGCACACCATTTCCACACGGTACTCTTTTACCCGCTCGAGCCGGTCGGTACTGCCCATAAAAGGGTTGCTGCCAGACAGCGGACGATATTGGCCATCGCCCAACACCTGCCAGCAGCACTGGTCATAATTGCCCATCCGGCCGGCTCCCTCAGCAAATACAGCCGCCTTCACCGGTTCAAGATGGGTTTCAGGAACAAAGAAAACGAGCTTATACATAGGCAAATCCAAAAGCGTTTTTGCCGGCGCTACGCAGCCTGCGCTAGCGCCATGCAATAGTTTTCGGTTTAAATCACTCGCACCGCAATCACATGCTCCACCTTGGCAATAGCCTCGAGCACGACAGGTGCGAGAAGCTGTTGCACATCGATAATATTGTAGGCCAGTTCGCCGCGGCTTTTATTGACCATATCCACCACATTGACATTGTGGTCGGCCAATACCGACAGCACATGCCCCAATACACCGGCAACATTATCATTGGCAAAGGTAATGCGCGCACCTGTACCCTGGCTGCGATCCATAGTCACCGCAGGAAAATTGACAGAGTTTTTGATATTGCCATTCTCCAGGTAATCCATCAATTGGTCGGCCGCCATAATCGCACAGTTTTCTTCCGCCTCTTCAGTGCTGGCCCCTATGTGCGGCATGGCATAGACATCGGGACGATTGAGCAAAATCGGCTCGGGGAAGTCGCAGATATATTTACCCAGGTGCCCTGCATTCAAACTGTCAACTACCGCATGGGCATCCACAATAGCCTCGCGGGCAAAGTTCAATAACACAGCTCCCTTTTTGGCAATTTTGAGAGTGTCGGCGTTGATCATATGTTTGGTGGCCTCAATCGCCGGCACATGCAGGGTGATATAATCGGCGCGCGCCAGCAGCGATTGCAGATTCTCCATCTTGCTGACCTGGTTGGGCAAACGCCATGCCGCCTCTACCGAGAGCGCAGGATCAAACCCGACCACATTCATCCCCAGCGCCAGGGCGGCATCGGCAATCATTGAGCCTATGGCTCCCAGGCCGACAATCCCCAGGGTTTTGCCTTGCAATTCCAAGCCGGCAAAATTGGATTTTTCTTTTTCCAACAGCTTCGACATTTCATCGGCATCGGTCATATGGGTCAGGCTATTGACATAATTCATCCCCGACAGAATACCGCGCGATCCCAGCAGCATACCGGTCAACACCAACTCTTTTACCGCGTTGGCATTTGCCCCCGGAGAGTTGAATACCACTACGCCCTGCTTGGTGTACTCCGCAACAGGCACATTGTTAGTGCCGGCACCTGCGCGCGCCACTGCTTTTACGCTGGGAGGCAAAGGCTCGCCATGCAGTTTATGGCTGCGCAGTATATAGGCATCCGGATGGCCAATATCGCTCGCCACTTCGTAATGCGTGCGCGAAAAACGGTTCAGCCCTTTGATGGATATTGCATTATAGGTTTTGATTTTGAACATGGTATTTTCCCTCTCGCAAGAACCGATCAATCAGTTCACTCGAACAAAAAGGGCCGTGTAAAAACACAGCCCTGTTGATAATCGCTTGACGATTAAGCTTGTGTGGCCTGCTGGTATGCCCAGGTCAGCCAGGGCAATAAGGCTTCCAAATCGCTCGCCGCCACGGTTGCACCGCACCAGATACGCAGGCCTGCGGGCGCATCGCGGTATGCGCCAATATCATAGGCAACACCTTCTTTATCGAGCAGCTTGATCATTGCCTTCACTTGATCAGGCGTTGCCTTCAGAACAAAACACACGCTGGTATTGGAGCGGGTTTCTGGCAATTGCGGCAGGAAGCTGATCCAGTCATTGGCTGCGACAAACTTCTCCAGCACGGCGAGGTTGGCATTGGAGCGGGCAATAGTCTCCTTTACACCGCCAATGGAACGCACCCAGTCCAAGGCATCCAGGTAATCGGCAACAGCCAGCATGGAGGGAGTATTGATGGTGTCGCCTTTGAAAATACCTTCCACCAATTTACCGCCGCTGGTCATGCGGAACAGTTTAGGCATGGGCCAGGAGGGCTTGTAGGTCTCCAGACGTTCAACTGCGCGCGGACTCAGGATTAACATACCGTGAGCGCCCTCACCGCCGAGCACTTTCTGCCAGCTGAAGGTGATGACGTCCAGTTTTTCCCAGGCCATTTCCATTGCAAATACGGAGGAAGTTGCATCGCAAATAGTCAGCCCCTTGCGATCATCGGGAATCCAGTCACCATTGGGGACTTTTACACCGGAGGTGGTGCCGTTCCAGGTGAAAATAACATCGTTGTCAAAATTGACCTTGCTCAAATCCGGTAGCAGGCCATATTCACCATTGTGAGCGGTGACGGTCAACTTCAGCTCTTTGGTGGCATCGTTCAGCCAGCCATTGCCAAACGATTCCCACTGCAGGATATCCACACCGCGCTGGCCCAGGAGCGACCACATGGCCATCTCCACGGCGCCGGTATCGGAACCTGGCACCACGCCAACGCGATAGCCTTCGGGCAGGCCGAGCAGCTCGGCGGTATCTTCACAGGCGCGCTGCAGAGCAGCCTTGCCGATAGTCGAGCGATGCGAGCGACCCAGGGTGGAGATATCCAACTGATCCAGACTGTAGCCTGGACGCTTGCTGCAGGGGCCAGATGAAAAGTTGGGATTGTGGGGCTTTTGCGATGGTTTAGCGACCTGAAGGGCCATATTAATCCTCTGATATCTATAAATGATGCATCGACAAATACCCGGATGCACCTGGGCTGAGAGTATCCAGCCGCAGCTATAACGACTGGGAACACAGGAAATTAGGGGCGTCGATTATGCCAGTTATGGGGGTAATAGCCTAGGGAACCGCTGAAAAATTACCGGCCTTGCCTTGACTGCAACCCCCTGGCGGCTTCAAAACCGTTAAACAGCCTATTTATCACCTGCAAACGCCATTGGCTGGCCTGCTTGTCTGGAGCTGACTGCCGAGAAAACATTTTTTAGCAGCATGCCAGCTTGAAACAGAAAACCTCACTGGCTTTTTTCATTGATGAGATAAATCTTTAAAAATGAACCATGCCTGGAATAAATAACTCCGTTTTCATCTTTTTCTTTTGGGCAAAGTTGCACACTCAGCTTAACGTAAGCCTGCTGATCAATAAGAGCAGCAATAAGCTCTTCTTGTTGGGCGTATTGCTCCTGATAAGTGCCGAGCATTACTATATTTTTTCCATCATAAAATTTATTGTAAACACCGACCTCATTCTTGCCATAGTCCAGCTTGCCAATGGATTGAAAATCTATGGCATCCTTGCACTCGCCATAGGTCAAGACAGGCATCTCTATATATGGCTGAACAGATACAACAGGATTGCTATAACGCAGTGAGTCTTGCAAAAGCGCAATTCGATTAAGATAAGATGAACTTATCAAATCCACCCTATCGCTTGCTTTGGCAGACAGAACATGTCTTTTGAGGCCGACCAACCAATCGCGTTGTTCGCTGCGCAATAGCACCCCTTGATTTGCGGCGCCGGCAAGCGCCTTGCGATAGGCATCGGCCATCTTTACATCTAAATCAGATAAATCCTTATTGGTGCATATCAGTTTCTCATCCACAGACACTGCTTTGTTGCAATCAAAACTGGCAGAATAGGAATAGGCAGAAAACAACCACAGAAGTCCCAAAAAAATTACTGATCTCACTCGACATACCGCCTTTATCAACAGAGGGAACTCTTGAAAATCTTGACGCGCCGACAATCGGAGCACTATTTGACCGCATTGCAAACCTTCGCCGAAAAATCTTTGTAACCTGTTAATTTAGCTGCGCCACAAGAATCAGAGCAATGATCATAGAACAGGCGGGAATCACTGGCATTTCGCTGGACCAGAAAATCAATTTCCTGGAAACGCTGCAAACCCGCGCTGCTGCAGTCATCAGCGGAATACTCGCCGCTGCATTCAGCAACATATATATCAAACATTGCCGAGCAATCTTTGCCGGAAAAAGCTTTTATTGGCTTTTTTATACTTATTGGCCCGGATAACTTACTGTCTTTTAAAACAAATTTAATATTTTCACCAGGCTTGGCAGATACAGAGCTGGTCAGGGTTATTTCAATTGCCCCCTCCTTAACCTGGAGTTCTGGCTTGGTTTCAAGGTAGATATCCGTTTCAGTATCATACGCAACCGCACCACTTGCTGACACTTCCACAACAACCACATCCAACCAAGGACAGCAATTTCCCATAACACCGAGACCGATAATTACATAGTCTTTATCCTGCAGTGACTGGACTGCAAATAATTCAGCGGAAATATAATCTGGGCGCTGCAAGACAACCTTATCACTCCATTTGATCGAAAGCTGCGACTCCTTGAGAGAAGCATCAAAAGACAGTTTTCCAAATCGAGTTTGTGCAAGGCCTTCTGCACCTGCATCAAAACAAACAACAAGTGCCGCAATTACAATAAATTGTTTAACCAAAAAATCAAAAACACTTCTCATGAAAAACCTTAGACATATAAAAATCATCAGAAATAAATATTTCGAAGCACATTCGAAGCGAAAACAACAAAAAAGCAAATTTTATTTTTCCGCTTGCACTTTGTTCTTCCACACTTCAGATCAAAAACTATATTTTCAAGTCAGTCAATTTTGCAGAAGCTTGAATCTTTCCTTTTTTAGCACTCACATAAGAAAAAGTAACCCATCCACCACTAATCTCGACCACTTCTATCTTGTCGCCTTGAATCAAATACATTTTTGATTCAAAAACATAAGGCTCTTTATAAATAGTAGTTTTTGATTGCATAACATAATCAACACAGCCATCAGCAACAAAAGACTTGAAAAACTGAGTAGCCACAAACTGTTCAATTTCCTTTCTAGTTTTATGGGGATAAATAAATTTATATGCCAGCTTGTCCGCCGCAAGATCTACAGCCTTATCAACACCACCAGAAAATATATTTGTGAACCTCTCATTTTTTTCATACCTATCATCTTTGACCTTGTACACCTTAACATCGACATAAGCACCAACATTTCCCTCCAGAGAATCTGTCGGAATGTCTTCCGAAGAAATCAACACTATTTCCGGCACACCATCAGAATCCATATCAAGGCCAAACACATCATTAATCGTTGCGGCTTCGGAATTAGAATAGATTTTTTCTAAAACCTGGGGCAACCTCGCCTTGACATGAACAAGGACTTCACTTAAATACTCCCCATTTTCATCGCCAGCCTCAAGCTTTTTTTGTGTAATCGATACCGTTCGATTAGTATCAATTTTAAACTCCTGAGCCAATGCATTCAAATTAAAGAATGCAACAACACAGAACAACATAACCCCTGTAAATTTAATTTTTTTATACATTACATCCACCATAATAATTCTTAAACTCCAATTTAATTGTATTGAAATATTGTATCCTCAACGCCACCTGATCTAACGCCGGATTAATAGGGCTTGTAACAGCTCTCACATTATTTTGGTTATCCGCTATAGCGCCTATACCATGCTCACTCCAAAACCAAGCCCCTGATTCAATAGCCGTGTAAAGATTTTCATTCACAAGCTGAGGGTTGTCCAAAATAGCAGAATCCGAGGCAGCATCGAACTTTCTGTAATTAGTAAAATGTGTTAAGTGCAGCAATCCGCGGCCTCGGTAGTCCCTTCCTGGATAGTCATTATTACCGTAACAATGCTCCGCATAGGCCGCCGCATTACCCAAAAGATGTTCATCTATGTAATCTAATTTTTGATCTCGCGTCAGATTTAAACCTTTTCGAGTAAACCCTTGATTAATAATAGTAGGTGATAGGTTATAAAGTTTTGTCGCTGTAAAGGTAGCACGACTATAGTTCAAATTTTCTATAAATTTCTTAAACCCTCCCGTCTCATGATAGCCTTGCGCCAGAATATGATTAACCTGCTTACAGGTATTAATTCCGTATTTTTCAAATAACTCATTAGCAAACTTCGGAAAGTCCTGCTTTACAGCTGCCGATGCAGAAGCCGCTATTTTAGTAAAAAACTCTGCCGTCAAACTAATATTAGCGCCGCACGAGCGACATCTAAGCGCCTCTTTTTGTTTATGATTAGAAACCATAATAATTGGATTTAAAAACCATATCTTGCCATCCGCTCCCCCGGTCACTCCACTGACATCCTCCCAAAACGCTAATTTTTGCATGCGCTCAAGCTCTTTTTCCCATGTTGGGTTGGCAATTTCTTCACTTGTTTTTAACACAGGCTCCAGTGCTTTATAGGGAGTTAGGTCTTTCATCCATTGCGTTTTAGTTTTCAAGACAAGACTTCCTGTTTGCTGGGAATACCAAAAACTTTTTAACCCGTCGCCAAACAGCTGCGCAGTTAATATATTGCCAACATTCAGATCCTTGATCTTATTTTTCCCCAACATGCTCAATAAAGTTGTAACCAACTTTGAATGTGCGCCCCTCTCAATTTTATCTTGGTGCTTCTCTGCTTCCGCTCCGCGGATTTTATTGGTCACTGACAACTGATAAGCCAGTAAATCAACAGGCTGCGCATCATCTTCTATAAACTCGAAACCAGGAAAGCTCCAGGGATTTACCATTTTAAAGCTTTCATCAGAAACCCAACCATCCATAGTGATGCCAGCCTCTGTTGCAGCAACATTCTTCAATCTATACCAATTGATCGTTTTTGCCGGTGTATTTTCTCGACTGTTCGCAGCGACAATTACTTTTATGATATCCGAAGACTTTAACTCAGCTAATGAGCTTTTGGAGAAATACAAATCAGTTTGTATTGGGGTACCACCTTCCGATCTAGGTGGATTTTGACTGGATAAAACTGTGGACTGAGGTTGTGGAGCAAGCAATGTGCCCTTGGGAATTTTCACTAGATTTTCATGTTTCTTATCCAGCCTGTCTGCTTTTCCACGGCATTTTTCGACAAAAGCCTTCAAGTCTTCGGTTGAAAATAACTCAAGGTGTATCTGCTGCTGAGGAATATTTTGATTATGATTTTGATAAAGGCCAAATTGGCCAATATACTGCCCCGCCTTTACCGGATAAGGCTTATCAGCAATAAGCTTGACTCCTGCGGACGACACATTAGGCTTAGCCTCCAGCTTGGTAATATCTACCCAACCTTCTATCTTTCCATTATTTTTAGGTAGCTCGGGATAATTCTGTAAATTGGCAACATTAATAATTTTATACAAATCTCTGTCTGTATCGCTACGCTCGCCTAACACCAGTTGAGCACCTGCTGGGAGATTGGAAATAATGCCACGCGCATCTTTGGTTTTATTTTTATACACATATAATGCTTTTACAGGAGCCGATGTTTTTGCAGTATCATTCGCCTTGTCAGATACTAAACCTCCTGCTGCTAATTCAGCGTGATAAATGCAGGCTTCCATACCACGCGCCCAGGCAGGAACTGCAGATGCAGGTATTATTTCAACTACTTTCGAATAATGACTATTGATCCTATCACCCAAAACAATTTTGCAGCCTTTGGGGACAATCCCAATTTCCGCCCCTTTTGGCTTAGTAATTAATCTCATTCCACACAGCGAATCAGCCAAGTTACTTTTTACTTTATAAATAGTATCAATGTATGGCGGCCGAACCAATGTGTGATCTCGCTCATAGGTCTGCCAGGAAGCGAGGTGCATGTAGAGACTATACAGGGTAATAGATGGCGGTGTCTCTGCAGGCGCAGGTACCGCACTTTCCGAGGGAACCGCGTTGTTCGCCTGGTTAGGTGGAGCCGCAGGCCCTCTTGCATCTGCACCAGCAGGTCTTCCAGGCTGGGGGGCAGAACCAGAAGCTGGTGGAGCTACTCGTTGCGCCGGCACAGGAGTGGGCACGGGCGGCATCTGCAACTTATGGCGAATTAAAACAAAAGATGAATCAAAAACAGCTAATTTGTCGGGGTAACGTGTAACCGATGGCTGCGCATCTAATCGATAGGCAATAATTTCACCATCGGCAATAGCAAATACATCCTTGGTGCGTGCAACGCTTGCTGAACCTATATCAAAATGAATGCCCGGATGACACAACCCGTTATCACCCAATGGATAGTGTCCACCCAGGGCCCTTGCCAAACCAAAAAAATACTCAGCAGGGACCAAATTATTCATCTCACCTTGTGGCTTTGCAGGATAATCCCAGTGCAATGGTGAAAAACCTGATGATGGTGTCATCTCCTCTCCTTGTAAACATTACAAACCGTCAATAGTATTGAATGGATCATTTTTTTCATAATTTTCTCGTAGAGAGGTTTTCCTGCATGATCGCTCTAACCAGTAGCTAATTTAAATATACTGCCGCAATATTTACTATATTATAAAGCCCAAACAGCCTTGAAATTGCCTGCATTACTTGCACCTATCCTTTTCGTATACATCCGCTTGCTACCATGCTCATATCAACGGTATATCTCAGCAAGAAATTAATAGAGATAACTTTACAGCCTAAAATTTTTTAGGATGAGAAATTAATTGTTCTCGTCTGCCCCGACATGTCTTCAGTAATATGCTCAACAGGCTCACTGACCTCTGCCGGCGGGCTTACCGGTTCACCTAATTCACTCATATTAATATCCTCAGGGGTTAATGTTACGCATACTGCGGCTGCCACACACACACAGCGCCGCGCTCGGGCCCATCTGCCGAGCAATATATCAGGCTCGGCTGGGTTTCATTATGGGCAACCAAGCTCAATAGCATGGGCGCCATGGCCGCGCCCAGATCGCCGAAGTATTCAGCAGGATGATGCACCGGAAGTTGGGCGCCCAGACGTTTTTGGTTGCGAATATGAGCCACGCCGAATTCCTTTGCCCAGAAAGATTCGCCATTCAGGCTGGTGTACAAACTGGCAATGGGCAGATGTGGCGCGGCAGCGAGCGCCTGGCGAAAGGCCAGTGCCAGACCATCACCGCGATAGGGAGCATCGCTGTATCTGTGCCCCGGCTCGCGTGTATTAGCGGGTATACCGAGAAATAGCAGCGGCGTTAATGCATATTTTTCCAGCGCCTGGGGGCTGGCCAATAATAAAAAGCTGGCACCCTCGCCTATGGCAAAACCGTCCGCAACGCCCTCGGCCAGCAGGCGCTTTTGCCGGTCGAGCGCATCAATCTGGCTGTCGAAATGGCGGAAGGAATCCACACCGCCGAGCAGGGCAAATTCAGCCCCTGTTGCCTGGAAATATTTGTAGGCTATATCCAGGGCAAGAAAACCACCCGGCCGTCCCGCATACACCCGACGACTGTTGGCGAGATCGATATTGCATTGACTCAAGGTTTTCAAATGTTCGAGAAATGGTGTTTCGAGCCGAGCACTTTTCTCCGGCAATAGCTCCGGACAGGCCATAAATACCGGCATGGGATACTGGCGGGCAGACTCCGACAGACAATCGCGCAAGGCTGCTGCGGCCATTTTCACCATAAAGGTATGACCGGGATACTGCTGATTGAGCAGGGCAAATTCATCGGGCAGCGGCGGCAGAGCACCGGCAGGCACTTTGGCCATAATGATTTGATTATTGACTCTATTGATTGCACCGCTGGCCTGGTAGGCAGAAATGCCCGCTTTGGTTACAGCCGCCACCGACTCACTGCGGTTGCCCAGGGCGCACACCATACCTGTACTGATTACCGCTAACCCCGGCTGTTTCACTCTGCGGCTCCCTCCAACCTAAAGGCGCACTGACTGTCCAAACATCTGTTCATCATATCTCTGCTCGATAAAAAATGGTCGGCACCCGATCACAGATGCTGCAGGTGTTGATAGCTGCTGGTAGCTGCACAATTCAGCAACATGGATTCGGGCCGCAAGAGTGCCAGCTCCAGTGCTGCCGCTCTGCGCTGCCGCTGCCTGCCCTGCGAAAAAATATGTTGCAAATGCTCTGCCTCTGGCGGCCGCCCCATAAAATAACGCTGCCCTGCAACAAACCTGTGCTGGTATTTTTGCCAGATGGCCGCGATCCTGTCGCAGTCGGGAAATGGCAAACCTTCATCTTCATTGAGATCGACATAAGTCTCTGCGGGATCATCGTTGGGCAGTTGATCATCCAGATCGGGAAGATTGGCGAGCGACAGGTCGTGCTGGTCAAGCTCAATGCCTGTGATAAAGGTAAAGGCCTCACCCGCAAGGCGAGCCAGTACCGGCACTCGCATTTGCGCAATCAACCAATTAATTGCATAGGGGTCGCCGAGGATTGCCGAGGCTTTGATAACCAGGCGAGTATTCCGGGGAAGCTGAGCCAGTTGGGTAATCCACTGGCGAGCCTCTTCCACGGGGATAATACGAAATACCAGTTCTATAGCCTTGAGCTGTTGCGGATTGTCATTTAACGCAAAGGGCTGCAAACGCTTGGCCGCCCCTTTATCCCCCAGCAGCACCGCAGACCAGATTGCCCAGAATTGGATTTCAGGCTTGGCCGATTGCAGGGCAATGGGTAGAGTCGCCGCCAGGTCAGCGCGCTTCAGCTCACCCACCAAACGCAGAGCCCGCGAATAGAGCTGGGGATGGGCAAGGCAGTCCACGCGCTTGAAAATAGCCGTCAAAAACTCTCCCGGATCTTCGCGCCGCGCACTGCAGACGGCCACCGCGAGATGCTTATGATTTAAATCCTTACTGGTAAAAAACTTCTTAAGCCAGGGGTGTGCAATACTCGCCGGCAGCCAGGCCAGGGCCGACACCAGCCCGCCAAAGCAGTGGCGCGATGCCATGGCCACCTCCACCACCCGCTGGATTTGACCCACATGCAATCCGCGCAGGGCAAAGACGCCAGCCATAAAGACTTCCTCAGGCTGCTCGCGCTCCAGCGCAGTTTCACAGACCTGCCAGGCATCCTCCGGACTCGCGCTCAAGGCATTCAGCAACGAATCAATGCGCCGCTCCAAATCGATGACATCGGCATTGGTGTAATGGGGTCGATCCACCGCAAGCGAGCGCAATAGCCATAAAAAGGCAGCGTCTTCGGCCAACTGTTCGTTGATATGATGGTAGGCATTCACGGGGCTATCCATAAAAAATCTTGCAACTTACCCCATAATATTTTTTTTGTTATGGAATAGCGGATCGCCCAGGCGGCAGACATTTTTGCCTTCAAACTTTACATCAAAGGAATACATCATAAATTCACAGACGCCTTTCTGGTCGCTGCTGATAACTCCTTTCAAGGTGCCCGCTTCATCGCCACTGCTCATTGCGTACTGAGCGCCCTTGACCATCGGCATCTGGCCATCGGTAAGTACCGATTTGGGTCCTTTGCTGGTATCGGATGACTTGCCGATGTTTGGATAGGGAATGGGCACCACCGCCGAGCCTACCGGGGTCTTGCAGACATCGGGAAACACGGTGCTCAGGCCACCGCTGCCCTTGTGGGCAATGCCGCGAGTATTGGAAAAGGTTGTCTGTGCCATGGCTATTCCAGCTTCATTCAGCGAATCATGCTGACATTGATTTGATTGATCTTGAGAAATTTTTTATCGCATTCAAACGCGGCCCGCCACACCATCGACAAACGCAGATGGTTGGGGTCCAACTCCAGGGTTTCAAGGACAAAACCGGTGCTCACCTCCCTCCCTGAAACCGTTAATTTATTGATCAATTTGAGCTGTGGCAACTGGAAGTTTAATGCTCCCATAGCATGCATACCGGTAATGCTAACGGGTTCTCCTCCCGTCAAAAAAGTGTCGCAGATTAAGTCGGGATGGGCCGCATTCATAAAGGCCGGATGATAGTCATCGGGCAAATAAGGGGCGCGCTCCTCCTGCCACTTTTCATCATAGCTGCCGGCATGGGACACGCGCGGCTGCCAGTGAGGTGCCGTAGGTGCAAAACAGGCTGGCGTGGGCTGATCGCGGTAATCCTGGATCAACTGCTGTGGACACTCGAGATTGGGCAGGGCAATCCCATTCATTTCAGATTCGGATCGCTTCCCGGCGAACCCCGTCCCCACCGGGTTTCTGTCGCAGACAGCCTGCACCTTGTCATCCACCCGGTGGCTGCCACCAAACGCGCGCTCGTAGACAAGGGGCATCTCGGTAAAGGCTTCGGGCGCGCTTATCCTGCCCCCCTGCCAGACTCTATTGCCAAATACACGAATGGTTTTCTGGCGGTTGGCCACCGTCAGGCTGACATCCATCGCCCTGACCGGCTGCTGCTGTGGCGAACAGGCAGAGCCAATCATAATGATATCCGTGGCCGCTTTGCCAGGATGAAAATCCGAAGCAAAACGCAAACTGGAGTTATTCGCTTCAATCCAATATTTATCCTCTTTCTGCAGCGGCAGCTGTTCATTCAACAAGGTCCATTGCGGGCCTATAGAGAACGAGGTTTTAACCAGGGTATAAAGCGTATCCACGCCCTTTTCATTCGGGAAAAAGGCAAACTCTGCAGCAAAAGGGGTGTTATTTTTGAGCTGTAACATCCTGCATATCCGCTAGTAAAAATCGCCAACAAGGGGCAAACATTTTGTTTAATGCACAGGCTATTATAAGACTAGATGACGGGTGTGTATTCTGCTGGATTGTTGCGCGCACCCTGTTCACAAGGAGCGCACTCTCTGCATATTTTCCCTTCGACAGCTCCGCAGAAACCATCGATAGCAATGAGCTGCTTTTCGCCATTGTCCTTACCAATTGCACTGTCCATCCCTAAACCTGGCCAAGTGGCCACATCCGCCTCCTGCCTATCGCCATGCGCCGCCTGAGAATGATCTCAACCAACTTTGCATATGGCTTTGGGTGCCAGAGTAGCATAAAAGAGAGGGAAAATCATTACTCCAATCCCCCCACCATTCCCGCCCCCTACCAGGCTCGCCTAAGATATTGGCCATAGTTGATCAACTGCAAGCTGCAACTAAGCAGAAGAATCAGGCAAAAACACAAATAGGTCGTATTTTTTACGAGGCCCTCCGCCAGTTTTTCATTGATCGAAAAACCAAAATAGAGATGCAGCAGAGCCCCACCGACAAGGGGCAAAAAATAGACAAGGCTTTGACCAGCACCAAAAAACTCAGGCAGGCTCAAGGACTTTCCAGCCACCAGAAATATCAACCCGTGGAGTGCAAGAATGAACGCATAAAAAATATAAATACTGATCACTGTTACAGAAATCCCCGTGGACTGGGATGAAGGCTCCGCCGAGCTGCCACTGTTCATATAGAACAACAGAACAAGCAGGGGATTACAGGCGTGAAAGGCAAATGCGAGCCAGCTATTCAACCAAAGAGCCTGGCCACCCGCGTCAAATTCGCGAATAACCGACGGGGTATTCACTGCAACCAATGCCAGTGCAGATAACAATAAAAGAGGGAAAAAGATAAAGCCCATCACATTGCCCTCCATGCCCTTGATATAGGTCCATAAGGTGAAGGCAGTGACCAGCCAGCACAATAGGCTCAGCCAGTAATATTTGGGTTGCATGGCTTCGAGCAGAGTCATTTTTTTCGGTGCAGCAATATTATAAAGCCCAGCCAGAAGATAGCCCAGCAGCAGCAACCCGCCACAAAACAGCAGATAGGTCCAGGGCACCAGGCGCGATATATTAACGCCTGAACCAGCGACAAATACCGTCTGACTGAAGGGTGTGACAACTAAAAAAAATAACAGAAAGCTAAGCGGACTCAACAGGATATTAAACAGTAAATTGAGATAGCTCATAGATCATTGCTGCTCCTCGGAGTATCGGTAAATCGGCTGGCAAACTACTCGCAGCCAGGCCGGCGCTGAAAAATTGGCAAGGCAGGTGATGCAAAACCAAATATAGAAAATTCACCATCGCCAGAATGCAAGAATGACCGAGCTGCTCGATTAACCCTCCCTGCCAAATCTCGCCGCATGATTGAGCAGGAAATAATTGGGCTGCAGTAGCGACAGCTCCATAGCGGCCGCGCGGCGCTGGCGCTGGTTGCCCGTGGTAAATACGCTTTTGAGGTGCTCAACCTCAATGGACTTGCCCATAAAATAGCGCTGTCCAGCCGTAAATCTGTGCTGATATTTTTGCCAGGTGGCGGCCACCTTGTCGCTGTGGGGGAAAGGCAAACGCTCATCCTCACTCATATCGACATTGTCGTCATCCGGGCTTTCCGTCGGCCCATCGGGCAATACACCATCCAGATCCGGCAGCTCGGCCAGGGCGAGCTGATGTTCCTCAAGATCAATGCCGGTGATGGTGGCAAAGGCTTCGCCGGCAAGACGGCTAAGCGCAGGGATCTGCATTTGCGCAACCAGCCAATTGATCGCATGAGGATCGCCGAGCGCAGTTGTAGCCTTGATGACATTGCGGACCTGTGCCGGATCTTTCGCCAGCACACTGATCCATTCCCGCCCTTCCAGTATCGGCAACACCCTGAATACCGTATCTATCGCCCAGGATTGAAAGGGGCCAGGGGCCAGCGCAAAAGGCTGCAGGAGTTTTACCGCGGACTTGTCGCCCAGCATGACCTCTGACCAGGCAGCCCAAAACAGCACCTCAGGATTATCTGAGCGCAGAGCTATAGGCAGGGCACCCGAAAGATCGCGCCGCTTTAATTCCCCCACCAGCCGCAGTGAGCGCGCATAAAGCTTTTGATGAGAAAGACAGTCGACACGCTGAAAAATACTGGTAAGGTACTCGCTGGGATCTTCGCGACGCACGCTGCAGGCAGCAATCGCGAGATATTTGTGGTTGAGATCTTTACTGGTCAGGAATTTCTTGATCCATGAATGGCATATCTTCCCCGGCAGCCATCCCAAGGCCGAGGTCAAACCTAAAACCCCCTCTTCGCTGCGCAAGCCCAGCTCAACCACCTGTTGGATCTTATTGATATCCAGGCTGCGAAACGCGAGCACAGCCGCAGCAAAAATTTCTCCGGGCTGCTCTATGCTCATGGCATCAGCACAGATATCCCAGCTCACGTCTGGAGCCGTCATCAGGCCATCCAGGTGCATATCTATACGCTCTTCCAGCTCCAGTAGATCGGCACTGACATAATTGGGCTGATCGGTCGCAATAGAGCGCAGCAGCCATAAAAATGCTGCATCATTGGCAAACTGCTCATACATTTCTCGATAAGCGTTCACGCAACTACCCAGCTTTCAGAGGTGCATTGAATTGTATATTCTATCGACTTGGCGTTCACGTTTTAACTCAATTGCATGTTAGTCATAGGGAAACTATAGATACCCGGTGAATAGAGCAGATCCTCTGCACCATCCCAATTGCTGATTGATTCAATCAATAGATAATTGTTGCTTCATCCTATTCCCACTCGCGCCTTCTAGTTTTCACGCTACGCCAATAAACTCACAGGCGCGAAACTTAAAAAAGTACAAACAGGCAGGATAAAAAGGGAGTTGCTGTCCAGGGTGCAGATCATACCGCTCACAATCCTATCAGCAGCCTTGTCCGCAGGAGTGTTTTTTCGCAGGCCCATAAAATAGATTGCACAGGATTCGCGTGGCTTTACTCAGCATCAAAAGCAGCACTCAAGGGACAGAATCGGCTAGACGCGTCCAGGCAGTTAATTAACCTGAACCGACCCACCTAAAATCCGATTGACTCCACTGGAACGACTCAAGAGATACTTGCCGCGAATCAGAATTTTTCCGGCGCGGGTCAGAGTGATGCTGGACTCGCCACAAGCCAGGACAATCTCCTCCTGCCCCTCTATGACCACCCGCTTGCCATCGACTTTTATTGTTTCAATCGCCGCGTTCTTTTCAGGCAGAGCCAACTCATGCCCTTCGAATGGATTGACATCGGCCTCCACTTCTTCAGAACCGGCAACCACTTCAATTTGCTGCAACATGGAAAAGTTTTCCAGCAGCTCATTGAGAGGGCTGTGGATGAAGCCCATGATAATGGGCTTTTGCAGATCGCCATTAGCAAACAGCAGGGCCACCTGGCGGCCGACATGCCGGGTACTCACAGCCAGGGTCGATACAGCCACCAAGCTGGTATCAGCGTCCATCTGCGGAAAGTGAACATGGGGACTGCCATTGTCATCGATGTATTTCAAGATACCCAGTACGATTTCCCCGGGAGCCAGACCGAGAGATAACTTTTCTTCTCCCGGCTCAGCCTCCTGCGTATTAACAAATAATGATTCGCTCATAATCCCTACTAATTACCGGTAATCTTGCTGCCTTTAAGAACCACATTGCCAGAGCCTTTAACATTGATATTGCTGCCGGAAATAGTGATATCGCCATTGCTTTTCATCACTATGGATGCTGAGCCGGTTTTCAGGGTAATTTGATCGTCGGCTTTCATGGTGATGGATTTCGCGCTCAGCGCATATTCTTTGGTAACGGCTTCCGTGTATTTCCCATCGACGGTTTCACGCAGGTCCTGGTCGATGGTGATGGTCATGTTTTTACCAATCGACTCAGTGTGGTTATCACCTATATCAATCGATATATCCTTGCCCACACTAAGGGTCATGTTCTTGCCAATGGTCTCGGAGTGGTTCTCTCCGACATCAATGGTTTTATTTTTCCCAATAGTTTCCGTCTGATTATTGCTGACCGTTTTATTGCGATCATTGCTGATGGTGGAGTTTTCATCATGCTTGACCGTTTTAGTCCTGTCGTGATCAACCGTCAGGGTCTGGTCGTGTTCGACCTCGGTATCAAAATTCTTTTCCGCATGTATCAATATCTGTTCTTCGCCCTTCTTATCCTCAAAGCGAAGTTCATTATAATTTTCAGATGTCCCGCCCTTGGTCGAATGGGTTTTGATACCACTCTGGGTTTTTGAGGGATAAGTCGGCTTGTTCACACCGTTATAGACCGAGCCTGTCACCAGCGGACGATCCGGATCACCATCCAAAAAGTTGACTATAACTTCGTGACCAATGCGCGGAATAAAGGAGGCACCCCACTGATTCCCCGCCCAGGTCTGCACGACTCTCAGGAAGCAAGAGCTGTGCTCATTGTTCTTGCCTTCGCGATCCCAGATAAATTGAACTTTGATACGGCCAAAGTCGTCGATGTAAATTTCTTCACCCTCAGGGCCGACCACCACTGCCGTCTGGGGTCCTTTCATCACCGGTTTTAAATTGTCACTCTGCGGGCGGAAATGGACATCTGCAGGGATACTGATAAATTCATTGCCGTAACCTGAATCAGCCTGGCCTGTTGGCATATAGCTGGAATCGAAGGCCTGGTGTGCAACCCTGATCAGGATATAACTGCCCTGCTCCGAATCTATGGCATGCTTGGCAAGCTTAAATTTGCCGCCCGCATAAAAGCTGCTGCAATTGCTCGCGCCCTTTATCTGGTTGCGGTTGCTCTCTTCGGCATCAAGGCGAATCTTCACCAGCTCGGGGCCAATGGTCGTATCGTAGAGACCGGGATATTCATAATGCTCGAAAGTGTCGTTTTTGCTGTACTGGCTTTTTGTTTTGGTGCTCGCCAGGAGGTTTTTTTTGGGCTCTTTAAAGTTGTAATCATTTAAAGACCACTTGCCCTTCTTGAACAGATAGATATGCTCCCAGCCAGTCACCTGGCTGTGCGGGGCGCTGCCCTTGGAGTATTCGAGGTTGGTTTCCTTGACTTCGGCATAGGCATTCTGTTGATCCACCAGAATCAACTTATGCTTGGTATCATCGTGCTCAAAAAAATAGGCTATGCCATCTTCCGCCAACAGGCGGGAGACAAAATTCAGGTCGGACTCATTGTGCTGTACGCAATACTCGCGCTTGTTGCCACCGGCCGCACGAAATTCAAAATCGGAAAAGCCCAGGTCGTTAAAAATTTGCGAAACGATTTCCTTGGTATTCTTTTCCTGAAAAATTCGATGGTCATTGGTTTGCGA
Organism: Cellvibrio sp.; assembly: GCA_035565295.1. Classification (GTDB taxonomy): domain Bacteria; phylum Pseudomonadota; class Gammaproteobacteria; order Pseudomonadales; family Cellvibrionaceae; genus Cellvibrio. The sequence goes on from DATMSP010000007.1 coordinate 80,040, forward strand.
TAAAAACCACAACCAGGGCACCATCACCATACGGTATTGGCGGAGATTGTCCGCAGCCTGTATTTCACCAAAGGTAAAGGATTTGATATAGCCGTTAAATACGCGCTTGGGATCGCTGTTAATCGTGACAGTCGCGGTCCTGCCGACGATTTTGTTAGGGTCTATCTCGTGATTGCTGGAAAAAGCTTCAATCTGGAACTCAAACAAATCAGAAATGGATTCGACGCCACTAAAGAGTGACAGCAGAAAGGTATCTTTCCCAAGGGAAAAATCAGAGATGGATATAAATCTATTATCTTGGCTATATTGACTCATGCGAAAATAACCTCAACATGACCGTCAGGCAAATGGTTTAGGTTCATCCCTGTCCCGCCACATGCAGTGAAGATACGGCGAGCGCAGATAGAAAAACGCCCTGAAGGCAAAGCCTTCAGGGCACTACAGACTACAATAGAATTACAGTGCTTTAGCAACGGTCAAATCGTAACCAGCGCGATTTGGCGTAGAGGTCTTGTTGGTCTTGTCAAAATCATTGTATACAAGAGTGATCTTGGCAAAGCTCAAAGAGATAGATTCGATAGGATCACCACTTGAGCTGGCAGATATTGAGTAACCGCTAACCAAACAATCTTCCAGGGTGTAAGCCATATACTCAACCAGCTTGTCGCTGCCAGTTTGTACAAACTTGATGGTCACTTCCTTGCCGGCAGAACCCCCTACAGCTTCTTTAAAGAAAGCGGTGGTAGAAGAGTCAGCCACTTTGCTGACGGTGATTTCGCTGATGCTTGGGCGAGTTGCTTCACGGTTAGCCAACTTGCCTGGCTCCATGGAAATTCCACGACCAACGCCAAATTGAAGAGACTCAACTGAAAGGTGATTTTTGTAACCCTCAGCAGTCACATTTCCCTTGATACCTTGATATTCAATATATATCGCCATTGTTTTTCTCCTTACGGTTAGACACTAAAAATAAGTAACTTCCACACGACCGAGAGGTATTGCATCCATTACTAGCTTGACAACATTGGGGTTAACTCATATTTTTCACTTAAAACTCTATCTTCACAATGCTAAACCACTTTTATTTTGGAGGCAACCAAAAGTGGTATTTATCTGACGCTATGCAACCCACTCCACAAAATACCTGCCTGTTCAGCGCGCAGACGGCACGATTAAACATCAAAAACTGAACTGCATATCAAAATAAATATTGGTGCCCTGATCGGAATTAAGCGTATCTTCCTCTACACCGAAAAAATTGGAGGTCGTTGGCAAGGCTACACTTAAGCTGCCGCGTAAATTTTCCTTATAGCTAAATTTAAGGCCGACACCCACATCGGCCAATCTCGCACTGGTTGCAGAATCGCCACCCTCAAAGCCATGGGTTATGCCATAACCATAATCGGCAAACATGAACGGCTGCACCATATTCTCCAGGCGCTCGCCGCCCAGTGAAAACCCATTCAGGCTGGGGCCTTTGAAAATCCAGTCTACCGCCAGGTTGGCCGCATCATCACCGTAGTATTCATTGACCTGGAAACCGCGTGCGCGCGTGGGTCCCGCCAGCGAGTATTGATTGGCGGAGGCCAGCAGGGTGCCGGCATACTGCCCCGAAAAACGCAGCACCAGCTTGGTTTCAACCTGGGTAAAAGGAATGGTAAGAAAGGACAACCTGGAATAATCAAGAGTGACTATAACAGGGGACTTTTCCTGGATCTGATAATCCACCCCCTCGGTCATAGTACTGGATATAAGGCCAAGATAGCCCTGCTGCAACACTCTGGAACGCTCACTCAAAAGATCGAATTCGTAGAGGAGTTCTATATTCTGCAAGCTATTCGGCAGAGAAAAATTTTCATCGACATTGATTTCGGATTCTATTTGCGATGCTTTCAGGCTGATCGCATGGTTTGTTACGCGGCTTCTTTTAAGTTGGTACCTGACTGAGGTATCAATCACCACGGATTTCCCTCCCAACTTAATCCCCGAAGAGCTAGACGATTCCGTATTGCCAGCACCAATAACAAAGTCGTTGCTGGAAGCGCCGAGTGAATATTTCAGGCGCGGGCTGATCAGGGGAACCGTATAGCGAAAGGAGCCATAAGTGGAATTCTGTGGCGAAAAAGATCCCAACACCCCCAGTTCGATCTGATCGCCGAGCGTCAACGGATTGTGCAGGATAAAATCGGTATAGAGGCGGTACTTGCCTGACTTTTCAGAGCCATGGTTATCAAGCCGCGTATTGGCGCTGTACCATTGCTCAGAGGTGACATTCACATTTAACTTGGTGTCCCCCACCTGCGACCCCGGCTCGAAATAACCCTGCACCGAGAGCCCCGGCAAATCGTTTGCCAGATAGAGATTTTCTTCAACCAACTCATTGGTCACTGGCTTGCCGAGGTTGCTCTTAAAAATATTCTCGATGAATTTGGCAGAATAGCGCTTATTGTTTTGCACCTCCACCTCGCCCAGCTCGCCCAGCAAGACCGTCAAGGTAACCACACCATCGCGCACTTGCTGCTTGGGAATATAAGCCTTGGCCAGGATGAAACCGCGCTCGCGATAATAGCGAGTAATGGTATCGGCAACTGTTTCAATCATCCCCAGGGTGATGCCGCGCTGGCGGTGCTGCTCGCGGATCAGGAACACCAGTTTTTGCACCTCCAGCGGGCCCACATGCTGATCCTGGGTCTCCTGCTCAATTTCAGCAACCAGGTCTGACATCTTGCTCAGCTCTTCCAGGGTATAACCTGAACTGAGCATTTTGCCTTCACCCATCATATCAAAACGCAATGCTTCCACCTGCTTGATAATTTGCTCGCGGGTGATGCCCAGCTTCGGATATTCACGCAGCCCCTGGATACGGAACTCCTTCACATTCAACCGCGGACCCGCCTGAGGGTTGGGGTCGCGATCCCTCACTGCGGGAATATCCATATCCAATAGCAGGCTTCGCCGCTCAAACTCTGGTGTCTCGGTTGTATCGGGCATCTCCAGAAATCCTGCAAAGGCCAGCGCAGGAGCCAAGAGCAATAGGCTTGCAATCAGCTTCAGGATCCTGCCAGACACCGCACCGCCACCACAACACAAAACATTCACTTTACTACCCAGTGTTTTATCCAATACTTCCATTCGAGTCATTTAAAAGCCAACCAAAGTTAAATTAAGAAAAAGATGCTTAGGAATTTACGAAATATCCTATCCGTTTTTATTACTCTTCTGCTGCATCATACCTCTGGTCTTCAGGCAACAGGATTGCCACTTCATCATAAACATAGTTTCTCACAGCCGTGAAAACAGCGGGATTCACCTCAGCCAGAGTTTCCACCTGCACCAATTGCTCGTGGCTGGTTGCGCTGATATCGGCAATACTCGCAGAGGTCTTACTCTCATCAACAAAACTGGTACCCGGCCTGGTAAATATGGGTTTCCATGTCCGCCTTGAGTTGGCAACAACGTAACCGCTGCTGATAACCAGCGGTCGATTAGGTACACCTATAGTTCCCCCTCCCGCCGTCAGTATTGCCCGGTTTGCATTGATTTCCGGCGACGCCAGGTTTTTGCCATCTGCCGCACGCAGGTCGCCATTATCAGTTTTAAGAGTCAATACATCAATCTGGTAGGTAGCATTGTCAGCGACGGGCCTGGTAGGCGTTTCGGCACTTGCGGGAGGAGTCACATTGCCCAGCAGAATATGACCCTGACTATTGGCGAAATCAACACTGCCATTCGTGCGCAGCTGCTTGATAGTCACTTCGCGAGAGTTACCAATATCTATATTGCCAGCTATATTAGTGAGCAGGATTTCACTCACGCGAGTCTCTATTTTATTGCCTGCACCTATGCCCGTGACAGCCATCGCATCCAGTGCCCTGGCATCAATATTGAGCTGAGCGTTATTGGTAGCGGAATCATTAATATCCGTAATGGCGCCCTCGGTAGCAGTGAGGAATACAGTTCCGTTCTTGGCATTCAACAGATTCAAGGCAATATTTTTACCTGAATAGTTTACATTCCCGGCTTCCGCTGTCGAGACGCCGGCGGTATTCATCACGATATTATTTCCCGCCACCAAAGTAATATTTTCGCTGCGGTTACTAATGCTTTCATTTTGAATAATACTTCCTTTTACAGAGTCAATATTAATACTTTTGTTAGCACTAAGCGCGCCGAGCACAGCAACATTATTCTCTGCCACAACCTTTATAGTGCCCAAGGTAGCAGTCAGCGCCTTATCAATCTGCACCAGATCTGCCGCCTGCAAGACTATATCGTTGTTCGCACTGATATTGCGCGCAATGATATCATCGGCCGATTTAACGGCTACCGAGCCCTTGGTGGCCGCCAGGCCGGCATCGGCGCTCATAACATGTTGGCCCGTAGCCACGGTCAAATCACCATCATCGGATTTCACGCTGCCAGATTGATTCAGTGTTGTTACCGCTGTGACCTCCACCTTGTTTTGTCCAGTGATATTGCCCAGCAATGTCATGGCGCGGCCCGCCAGGTAGCGAACCTGGTTGCCAATAGTATTGGCATTGGCTTCCAGCGTTAAATCGCCGTCTGCCGAAACCAGAATATCCGCAGCACTGTCCATATCGGCACTTTGCGTTAAGTTACCGGTGGCCTGCAACACAATATCGCCACCGCTCACTATCTTGGCATTTTGCACAAGGTTATTGCCACTGACCAAAATTGCCTGTTTATTGCTGGTATCCAGCAGCCCATTCAGCTTCACATCGCCAGCCCCGCCCTGCAGATTGATATCGGCAGCAGACAGCTTGCCGTTCAGGGTGATGCCAGTTGCATTGATATTGAGAGACTCCTGCGCAAAAATATCAGCATTGATTTCGGCGAGATTTTGCCCCGCATTCACCTGCAACCCGGCAATAGTCACAGGACCATTGATAAGGATGCCGCCGGCATTGATGACAACATTACCCACAGCATTAAGTCCCGACAGAGTCAGCAAACCCTTGTCAGTGATGGTCGCACTCGCTGCAGAAGTAATACTTAATGCATTAAAATGATTGTCCGCATTCAGCAAGTCTATGCTGTCATTCGAGGCAAAGACGGCCTTGCCACTCACCTCGATAGCGCCCCTGCCATCAATAGAACCAAAAGCAGTGACATTAAGATCCTGCGCCTTCACATGCTGCAGATGTGTAACACCGGTATTGCGAAGGTCGACATTGATACCGGTAAGACTGATATCACCCGACAGGAGATTATCCTGGGTTAAATGGATATTGGCCGTTGAATCAATAACAAAATTACCCGCCGAGGTCATCGCCTGGGTATTGCTCAAATCGCCCGCCAGGGCTGCATCAAACAGATGGTTATTGCTAAACTCATTGATAACCAGACCCTTATCATTTTTCAGATAGATATCGCCCGTGGCATTCGCCACAGAGATATTGTTCACACTCAGGCTTAACCTGTCTCCCGCACTCCCCACATTGCCGATATTATTGAGTTTCAATTCATTGACACGAATCAAACCCGCATTGATGGACGCAAGCAGGGCATTTTGCACACTGAGCGACTGCACGCCATTCAATTCTCCCGCGAAAGTGACACGGTCATTTTCCGACGCACTGACCACAAGATTGGTTTTATTGGCGTAGTTGATGGTGGTGCTGACATAATCTGTTGAATCGGGTGCGCGCAGCGAATAACCATTGCCGTTGAAAGCAAATTCCTCAGCGATGGCAGTATCCTTCACGGTGAGTGTAGCGGCTATCACCTCATCATTGACCACATCCATATTGGAGTAAAGAACCGTAAATTCATTTGCCAGTGTTTTATAGGTTAACTCGCCATCCCATTGCGCCAGAGAGGTGTGGGTGGCATTGTAATCAGCGCCACCACCGCGAACAGCGAGTGTATCTGTACCATCACCACCGATAAAACTGTTCTTTTGCGCTGAACCTGCGGCAATTGAAATATCAAAGGTATCATCGCCCAGGCCGCCATTCATTCCGCCATCCACTACACCTGCGGCAACACTGAACCTATCATCTCCCAAGCCGCCGTGAATAGACCCGGTCAAGCCGCCTTGCAGCACCTCAAAAGTATCCTTGCCATCGCCACCGATCAGGTTGGCAAAACCAACAAAAGCAACCTGGTTGACACTACCGGTATTTTTTTCGACTCCCATAGTCCATTTGTTATCAATAGCCTGGCCGTTATCAATGACATCGCCACGCAAACTACTGGTGGTATTGTTGCCGGTAAACTCATCAATGTTTTTATATTGACTCAAGGCGACATCGGCAAAGGTTGCCGCACTGACATTGACTTTATTCTTTGTACCTTCGCCGAGGCCACCATCAACATTGTCGCTGATCAGCCCCGCCGCCACAAAGTTAAAGGTATCTTCGCCTTTTCCACCCAGCAAATACGAAAAATTAGTGAATTTAGTTCCGGCGCTATCAGCAGAGCGATTCAGTGTACCTGTATCTTTTGCATCTATAACCCAGGTATTGGCCAGATCGCTCGCGCTGAATTTGTTGACGTGACCCGCACTCGCAGTAACATCTTCCAGATTGATAATATTGATGTGCGAGGCCAATGCCGAATTGTCTGTATTCACTACATGAACACTCACATCGCGAGCAATAGCGTCGAGATTAAGAATATCGTCACCGGCTCCAGCATCAATAACGCCATCAATAGCAGCTGCAATTCCCTCAAAAGTAAATACATCAACGGCCTTGCCGCCTGTCAGGTTGGCGAAACCATTAAAGTTCAGGCGAGTATTCAAAGAGCCTTTATTCTGCCCTGTTACCGACCAGCTATTGCCTGTATTCTCTGCATCATCCGCAATCAACTTACTGGCAGAAGACGCCTGGGTTGCATTGACTTCATCCATGTTAATTATGCGCAAACCCGGCGTGGAGGTCAGACCCACTCCAACATTTCCCCCTGCAATATTAACAACGTCTTTGAAACCCGTGCTGGCTGTTGCCGAACCACCATCGAGAAGCAAACTAAACTCACTGGCATTGCCGAGGTTAAATACATCGGCCAAGGCACCGCCGACCAAACGTGTAAACCCGCTAAAGCTGATAACCTCAGCAGAGCTGCCGACTTTGCTTACACCTGTCGCAGCGAGTGTCCAGATATTTTCCTGGGCGGCACCCACCAGGCGACTTTCCGCCATAGAGTTGCCAACAATCGTTTCAACTGTATACAAATTGGTTTGGCCTGTCGCCTTGCCATTGATTGCAACCACCTGGGCCTTGGTTGATAAAGACGCGTCGAAAAAATCATCTCCCTCCAGGCCTTTAATAGTCCCGATAAATTGGCCATCCGCCTTAAATTTAAAGCGATCATCGCCTTCGCCGCCAAGGATAAGATTAAAGTTTTCGAACGAAACTTTTTTACCATCTACGATAACTTCACCATCGTTAATGCCATCGCTGGTCGTATCAAAGCTGCCAAGTGTCCAGACATGTCCACCCACGGCACTTATCGAGCTGACGAGTGTATTTGCAGGTGAGCTGCCATCATTATTGCCTTTGATCCCTTCGACACCATTGATCTTGGTCTTTGCGGGCTCGTCGTCATCGCTATCGCTGTTATTGCTGCCCAATACAATTTCAACGTTCTTTTTGGAGAGCGAATAGTCCATACGGTCAATGATATTCTCTGCACCATCACCGCCGACGATACTGATAATCTGACCATCGTCCAGCAGCTGGAATAAATCTGTTTGTGTCCCCCCCTGAATATTGCCAAAATTCTCAAAAGAGATTTTATATTTGTCAGAAACCGGCTCTGTTAGCGCCACACTTCCTTTGTTTTCTCCGTCGATTATCCAGCTATAGGATTCAAATTCACTGCTGCCATATAAAAAGTTTTTGTTTGCACTCTGCGAGGATGCAGTAATGGACTCAATATTTTTTATGGCGAGGCGATCTGTTTCCTTAAGACCACTCAAATTGATAGCTACGCCTTGAGCAAGCTCTTCCACATTCAGAGTATCTACCACAACCAGACCAGCGGGCGCATCAGCAGCCAAGGAGCCGCCGTCAATAACACCGTTAATCTTACCTCCCGCCAAGAAAGTAAATTTATCAGCCGCTTGGTTTCCCGTCAGGTTAGTGATGCCAGAGAAGTTCAATAACTGGCTGGCATTATCAGTCAGCGAAAGCGTGCCAGTACCGGCTCCTTTTATACTCCAGGTGGATTTGGCATTGGCGCCGATTAGGGTGTCATCGTTACCGCGAATCTCGCGGATATGGGAGAATGAGGCGTAAGAGGTATCTTGCCCCTCAACCTTGACAGAGCCTTCGTTGATCGAGCTAAGCGTCCAGATATTGATAGCGTTTCGACCGACAATAATATCGGTCTGCGGCAACATCTGCTCAATAGCACCACCGTACCCGTCGATTTGCTTCGCACTTCCCTTGGCCGTAAAGGTAAAGGTATCATCGCCAGCACCGCCAGAAACCTTACCTATAGCCGCAGAGAGGGTGAACTCGTCCTGCTGGCCACCACCCACCAGATTCTGGATATTTTCAAACGAATTGACGAATGTTTTGCCGGTCGTCTCCGAAGTGTAAGTAAGTGTACCTTTATTGTCAGAGGTCACTTTCCAGGTGTTATGGGTATCTCTGGCAAACAATGTATTTGTACCGCCTTTACCATTGATGGTATCGGCCTTTGTTCCATCACTGCCATCGATATCAATCACATATTCGTCATCATCTATATCAGAGCCCACATAGGTGCTGCTGGTATTGTTTATCATGAAAACACCGGCCCCCGCACCACCAATGAATTCAAGGCCGACTTCCTGGCTCCTGTTCTGGAAGATATCTTTCTCGCTGCCGCCTTTAAACGACTCTATACCGTCAAAATCAAACACATAGGTATTTGCTGCAGTAACCTCATCAGTGAATTGCACAAACGTGCTAATCCTGTTGTTGCCATCTGCCATAAGTTGCCAGCGAGTATTGGCATTGCGGCCCCAAATAGTATCCTTGCCATCGCCACCATCAATATTCTTTTTTACTACCCCCGCATTCGCAGTGCTTTGTTCAGAGGTTGCATCACCCGAAAAAACAAATTCATCATCGCCGGCTTCGCCAAACAATTCATCGACAATTGCATTGACATTAAAAGTATCATTACCAGCATTACCGTGGATAGCGCCGGAGAAGTTAGCATTTATATTGAAAATATCGGCCGTTGAACCGCCCTGCAAATTTTGTATCCCAACAAACGATGCATATTTATGATTTTCGCCGTTGAGTATGTCTCCAGCATTGGCTGCCGTAATATTCCAGGTATTCTTCGCCTCGCCATTGCTTATCTCAATAGTATTGCCAGCAAGGTTATCGCCACCATTGATCAAGACGGCAGATCCATTATCGTTCAGGATAAAAGTGTCCTTACCGCTACCGCCAGTTAAAGTACCTGTTGCAGCATTGATTTCAAATTCATTGTTGCCGTCGCCGCCGTTGATAGCACCTGCAAAAGTAGCATTTACTTTAAAAGTATCGTCGCCATTGCCCGCTTGCAGTACCTTAATATTGGAGAACTCATCCACCAGGCCCACCACCCGGCCCACAACTTTGTTGTCTTTGGTAAAAATCTCCCAGGTTTTTCCTGTTAGGCTGGTATCAGCAAGGGAATCAACAACTAGATTGCCATCAGCATCGATCACTGTATTTACAAGGCTGCCTATGGATTGGATGCTACCCTTGACTTCAAAGCTATCCTTGCCCACACCGCCAATCAAATTCTTAAAGTCGGTAAAAGTAATGGTACTGCCACCATTCTTGAAGCTTCCGCTATTGGTGCCATCCACAATCCATGTGTTTTCACCATCAATAGCCTGCAAAGTAAAATCTTTGGCTGCGTTTCCTGCAACGCTTCCTATCTTATCTACACCCATAATGGCAGAGCCATTAAGTGTTATGGGCTTATCGACACTGTATTCCGATAAATCCAACTTGTTAGGGCCACCACTGGTCGCGGAAGTAATTTCTCCCTGATTCACAAATTTGAATGTATTAAGACCTGTACCGCCAACCAGCTTGTCAAAATCAACAAACTTAATGTTTTGTATATTAGTGTTTTCAACCGTCACTGTGTTTTTAGCAGAAATAGTCCATGTGGTGGGGTCCGAGCCAAACACTTTTAAGCCAAAAGGTTTGCTGGTATTTCCCCAGACCTCATTGATCCCCGAGATACCCATAACGGTTTTATCGATTTCCAGCTTTGGATCCACCGTGAGAGCGCGCAGATCGACAATGTCAGTGCCATCACCGGCATCGGCATTGATCTTAATGGTCGCATCGGTAAAGATAAAAGTATCCTTGCCATCACCGCCTCTCAGCTTGCCAAAGCCTTCAAACTCAACGGATTTACCTCCGGTTTTGACCTCGCCGAGGATATTGCTGGTGAATGTCCAGTCATTATCTCCAGCTCCCGCATAAAAGCTGAGCGCGGCATTGCCTACCACTTTTCCAATGCTGGAAAACTTATTTTTTTCAGAACCGAACTCCAATTCATTAACAACGGTAGTTACGGCCTTCCAATTGAGGATATTTTCTCCACCGCCACCATCCACGCTCAGGGTGTTAACCTTTGCGTCATTATGAAAAACAAACTCATCGTTTGCCTCATCGCCCTGCAGTTTCCGGATACCGAAAAAGGTTATTCCGTTTACTGTACTTCCCTTGCTGTCTTCATTGATATCCCAGAAGGTTTTGACAGGGCCAGAGCCAGTTACCTCCAGTTTATCCTCTGCATTATCTCCCCCGTAGATAATCAAGGCCCTGCCTTTAGCTGCGAGCACAAAATAATCAGTGCCGCTCCCGCCCCCGAGCTCCTGAATGGAAGAGAAAGTGGCATAACTGGTATCGACACCCGTGCGCTTGACAGAGTCGTTATTGCCTGCAGAAGAAATAGACCAGCTATTGTTGGCATTTTTATAACCATTAAGGAAATTCCTTCCAACGCCGCCGCCACCATTCACCAATCCGGTTATGGCACCTCTGCTTTTCACTGTATTGCCATCCATGACCTCCATGAAATTGAAGGTGTCATTTCCGGTCCCGCCTTCAAGATTTTGAATATTCTGGAAGCCCGTGACGCCGGAGCTTGACCCACCACCTGCACCGGCAGTGACTGAACCGGCATCTTTATCGGTGATATCCCAGGTCACAAGCAGGCCATCCGGCCCTTTCATCAGGTTGTTGCTATCACTACCACCTTTAACCATAAGCATGGTGCCGCCTGCGCTAAAGCCAAAGGTATCCTTTTTATCATTGCCTATCAAAGTTTGAATATCGTGGAATCCAATAGTCTCTACAGTCCCGGTATGTTTACCCGTGATTTTCCATACATTGATTGCATCGCGACCGGTGAGGCTATTATTCTCATCAACTTCAAGTGCACCTTCAATATTGCCGTAAATATCTGCAACGCTGCTGCCAGCTCCCAGAATGAAGCTGTCATTGCCATTGCCACCAAAAACTTTTCCAACCGGCGCATTGATATTGAATGTATCCGCACCATCTCCGCCGGATATGAGGTTGGCAAAAGGGACATTGACATTGAAGCTATCGTCATCAGCTTCACCGGCAATACTGACAGCGACAGCATCAATATTGAATACATCCTTGCCATCACCGCCAAGCACACGGCCCGCAGCAAATGCGATATTGAAAGTGTCATTGCCTGCGCCGCCCGACAACGTGCTGGTGCTAGCAAGGTTTTTCATTAGGGTGAAGGTGTCATGACCGCCATCACCGGAAATTTCACCGGCAAGTGCAGCATTGAGAATAAATTCATCGTTGCCATCGCCACCGGAAACAGCCCCCACCAGCGCGGAGATAGTGAATTTATCATTGCCGCCGCCACCGTTGATAGTACCGGCAAAATCCTTATTGATATTGAAAATATCGATTGCAGAACCGCCACCCGTCAGTGTTTGAATGCCGCTAAACGAGCTGATATAGTTAACACCATTGGATGCCAAGGTATTGGCTCCCTCCGACACGGACCAGGTGTTAGAACCTGAGGCGCGACCTATCAGGGTATTAAGCGCGCTCTCGTCAGCAATAGCAAATTGAAAGTTAGACGCTTCTTGCGCGGAAAAATCAAAAGTATCCTCCCCTGCCCCACCCTTGATATTTTTGATATTGCTAAAGGAGATGTATTTGCCAAGAGCAGAGCCACTGACCGCAACCGTATCTTTTCCAGTCACTGCCCAAGTATTCGTGCCCGCCAGGCCAGTCAAGCTATTAGAACCACTGCCGCCCACCAAATTTTCGAACCCAGTGAAGGTAATGTATTTCGCTGTTTGCGGAGGCGTTACACCTGCCTGAGAAAGTGTTCCTGAATTGCTTGCGGTTATAGCCCAGTTGCCATCGGCGTTAAATCCTTTCAGGGTATCCTCACCGGCACCGCCGGTAAAATTGACCAATGATGTAAAAAAACCCACCTCGGTCAGATCGACAATACCCGCAGACGACAAGGTTACTTGCACTGGCACTGGCGCTAGTGCTGGCACCGCCTCAGGTGCAACCACTACTGAGGCTCCATCCACCGCCACCATGTCACCCTGGAGCTTAATCAGCGAACTTGCGGTTATGCTTATTGCTCCCGCCTTGCCGCCTGCCACATCAGCACTCCCTTTTGACCCTGATGTATTTATTGCCTCCAGGGCAACACTATTGCCTGAAATAGTGACCGCACCACCGGCTTTCCCTACAGCTCCATTACCAGCCCAAGTCTCTATATTGCCGATAGAGACTGCACCCGTGACTTTGACATTAACTGCGCCACCAGCGACATCAAGTAAACTACCAGTGACAATATTATTTGCGGTAAACCCACTACCGTTGATATTCAGCCCCATGGCGGGACCCAAGGCGTTTTTAGCAAAAGTAATATCACCGCCATCAATTGTCACAGGGTGTTCAAGGTATACATCGCTATTGAAACGGATTTTACCGGCAGCCACATTACTGTTGGCATTGGTATTGGTAATTTTGCCATTTAAAATAATCTTACCTTTGTCACTGCTGGAACTAAAAATATTATCCTCTGCAGCACCGTTGCTTTTTATAACAACATCACCCACATTGAGATTATTTTTATCAGTCACCCTTAAAAAACTGACAAAAGATTTTACTCCCGTTGCAACAGTTCCAAAATCATTCTCCAGATCGGTTAACGCAACATTAATGACCGAAGCATTTTGGAGCGCAGTTAACGTAAACGTACCAGCAACATTCAAAGTCCCCACCTGGCTAATATTGCCATTTGCAGTTAAATTAAAATCACCTGAAATATTGCTTGCACCCAACTTAACCGCAGGAAAACTCAAGAGGGAAACTGTTTTTGCAGATGTTATCGAGATAACGCCATCAAAAATATTACCGCTATCTATTAACTCAACCTTTCCGGAGCCTACATTAAAATTACTTGTGCCTTTGATAGTAAGTTGCGGTCCATTGTTCGCAGTCGCATTCTGAGTGACATTTACATTGGCAGGCACAAAAGTATTAGGCCTATCATCTGAATCACCGATAACAGTTAAATTATTAGCATCGACCGTTCCAAAAGCGACAGTACCAGCACCATTCTCTTTGGTCGCATCACCTATAGAAGTGATAAAAATACTGCCTGAAGTTCTTGTTCCGATATTATTTATTATTGCATTTTTAGAATCAAAGTTTTTTCCAACAGCAGTAATATTGCCACCGTTTGTATTTATAG
>DATMSP010000008.1:0-7998 GCA_035565295.1 Cellvibrio sp.
GTCGCATTATTGTTTGTGGTGTGCGATTTGATGAATTTCGAGAAGCATGGTTTTGTATCGTTAATGAAAATTGACAGGTATATGCTGATGGAGAGTTTGTGAGGTATTATCTTGTTTGGTGCTGTGCACTTAGCAGTTCCATAAAGCTATCGAATTTTAGTGGTCTGGAGTAAAGGTATCCCTGAGCAAAATGACACCCAAGATTGGTTAAAAATAGATTTTGTGCGCTGGTTTCCACTCCTTCTACAACAACCTGCATGGGAATGATTTTGCTGAGTCCGAGGATGGCTCTAACCATTTCATCATGCTCGGAGGCTTCACCTATTTTAGCAATAAAGGAGCGGTCTATTTTCAGATAGTGCGGTGAGAATCGTATGATATAACTTAGCGAAGAAAAGCCAACACCAAAGTCGTCCAGAGAAATTTTGTAGCCAAGAGTTTTTATTTCGTTGATTTGCTTTACGTTGTGTTCGGTGTTTTCCAGGAAAAGCTGTTCAGTGATTTCAATAATGAGATTTTCCGGTTTGAATTTATTACCATTGGTGGCATCACTAAGGGTGTTCAGCAGTAACTGGTTTTGGAACTGGCGTGCGGAGATATTCACGGAAATGTTGATAGGATAACCTTGCTGATGACAGATCGCCCCCAGTCGACAGGCTTCATTGATGGCCCATTCGTCGATAGCAGTGATAAGCCCGGTTTCCTGGGCGTAGGGAATAAAGTCGCCAGGCGGAACCAGTCCGCGCAGCGGATGATGCCAGCGAATAAGTGCCTCGGCAGATACTATAGCCTGCCTGTCAAAATCAATCACGGGTTGAAAATAGAGTTCAAATTGTTTTTTTGCAATGGCGTTGCGCAGGTCGGCATCCAGCAACAATCTATTGTGGACATATTCTGTCAGCTCTTTGCGATAGAGCTGGTAAGAACCCCGCTCTTTCGCCTTGGCGTCGTAGAGTGCGCTGTCGGCATTGCGCAATAATGTTTTTGCATTGTCGCCATCGGTGGGGAACAGGGCTATGCCAAAGCTCATGCCTATATGAATGGTGGTGCCTGATAATTTAATGGGTCTTTTAATGGAGTTTATCAGCTTTTCGGTTACGGCCACCACCGATTCGTAGCGTGCGACTTCTTTCAGCAGTATCACAAATTCGTCGCCTCCCAGGCGGGCAATGCTATCGCCGCGGCGCAATCCTTTTTTTAAGCGGCGAGAAACTGTGCGCAGCAATTTATCTCCCGCCTCGTGGCCGAGTCCATCATTGATTCGCTTGAAATGATCAAGGTCGCCAAAGAGTACGGCGAAGGGGGTAGAGTTGCGATGCGACTGGGCGATCAGGAACTCGATTTCCTCGTGGAGTTTCAGGCGGTTTCCCAAGCCTGTCAGAGGGTCGAAGTGCGCCAGTTTTTTTAATTCTTCTTCGTAACGTTTCCGCTCGGATAGATCGTAAATCTGAAACAGATAGCAAAAAGTGAACTTGGCCGTATTCAACAGCGCAATGCTCATCAGTATGGGAATAATGGTGTTTTCGTTGTTTTTCAGGTTGATTTCAAACTGAATGTTTTTCTGTTTTTCAGCGTTTAATTGATTTATTTTTTGCGCTATAAAAACTTTATCAGTTTCCTGATAAAAGTAGTCTATGTTCAATGTCGATAGTTTGTTGATTGACTCTATACCTAACAGTGTGCCAAAAGCAGGGTTGATCTGCAAAATAGTGCCGCTGATATCGGTTAGTGCCATGCCTAAAGGTGCGTGATCAAACGCGGCGTGAAAGCGATTTTCACTGTTGATCAGGGCCTGGCGAGTCAGTTCTATCTCAGTGATATCGGTATTGCTGCCGAGCCAGCGGATAACCTTGCCATCCGAACTTTTTTGCGCTGTGGCGCGGGTGTCAAACCAGCGGTATTCGCCGTCGAAACGACATATCCTGATATTGACCAGCATTTCATTGCCGCTTTTCAAGGATTTTTTCCAGGATTTCAGAAATTCTATCTGGTCGTCCGGATGGATTTGCCTGATCCACTGGTTCCCCAGTTGCTGTTCTGCCTTTATGCCGGTGAAGTCGCACCAGCGTTTATTGACAAAATCGCAGTCGCCATTGGGAGTGCAAGTCCAGATTAATTGTGGCAGGCCTTCAGCCAGCTGGGAAAAGCGCGTGTGAATTTCGTTGAGCTGCTGCTCGTTATCGGCCCAGGCGAAACTGGCCTCCAGAGTTTTTTGCAGCTGCTGATATTCCAGGTCGCGCTTGGGAAGATAATCAAAGATACCATCGCGCATGACATTGGCCACAACGCGTTCGTCGTTGTTGCCACTGATCATAATTATGGGTGTGGGCTTTTTCTTGTGTCGGTTTATTGCCTCTATTAAATCGGAGCCGAGGGCATCTGGAAGATGGTAATCAATAATGGCGCAGCTGAATTCTTTTTCCTGCAATGCCTTTAAGGCATTGACAGCCGAAGATTCTTCGTGGATTTTCAATGAAATATCCGATTTCTTTAACAACCGTAAAATTTTTTCTCTGTCCACATCGTCATCTTCAACAACGAGGATGGAATACAAATGGTCGGCGGAAGCTGCTGCTTGCATATTGATGCTACCTTTCAGGTGTTAAGGCAAATTAACCGAGTCATGGTAACTGTTCAATAATTTCGCCAGCTTTGAAAACTGCGGACCAACAGCTGATTTGACCATATAGCCAGCGATATTTTCATGGTAGGCCCGGGTTTTGTCCGAGTCTGCATCAGAGGTGGTGAGGACAAATACAACGCTGTCTTTCAGGTTGTTATCTGTGCGGATTTCCTGCAGGAACTCAAAGCCGTTCATGCGTGGCATATTTAAATCCAATAATATCAGATAGGGTCGGTTTATTTTTTTGTCGGAAATTTTATCGCGCAGCACATCCAAGGCTTCCAAGCCATCCTCGGCGACTATTACCGGAAAGTTGAGATCGTGTTTGTGTATGCTGCGGACTACTGCTTCCGCTGCCACATCATCATCTTCAACCAATAATATATTCATGACTGCTTTACTCATCTAAATCTCTCCTCGGAAATCTTGGCCAAAACACTTTAAAACAGGCTCCGCGCTCGCCATCCTTAGTTTCTAATTCGATATATCCTCCATGGCTTTCCGTCAGGCGTTTCACCAGCGCCAGGCCTATGCCACTGCCCGCGCGCTCGGAGGCGTTAAGTGTCTGGAACAGACGAAATACGCGTTCGTGCGCAGCTTCGGGTATGCCGGGGCCGTTATCGCACACACTGAACAAACAAAAATTGCCACTGGCTTCTGCCTTGATGGTTATTTGGGGAGATGTGCCATCGTGATGTTTGATTGCGTTGGTATAGAGGTTTCGCAATACCGTTTCCAGGGGTATTCGCGAAGCTTGCAGCCTTTCCAGGCTGAATCTGGTTTCAATGGTGAAATTATCCGGCAGGGGATGCAGCTCGATGATATTGTTAATCAACTCTTTGATATCTATGACAGAGGAGTCTTTCGCGCGCCTTCCCGCGCGGGCATAAACCAATAAGTCATCGACCAGCCGCTCCATTTTTCCGATTCTGATTTTTATCCTATCGACATTTTTAACGGTGGAGGCGGGGGTCTCTGCGGTGAAGTCTTCTGCAATCCATTCAACCAGATCGGAGATCCCGCGCAGCGGCGATTTCAGATCGTGGGAAGCTACATAGGTAAACTCTTCCAGGTGGGCGTTCGCCTGTTTTAAGCCCAACTCCAGGCGCTTGCGTTCGGTAATATCAACCACGGCGGCCAGCGTCAATTTTCCGCTGCTGGTAGTTACCGGATTTAAACCAATTTCAATGGGGATCTCGGTTCCGTTTTTGTGCCTGCCAGTTAAATCGCGGCCGCTGCCCATAGCGCGCAGACTGGGTTTTTGTGCATAGCCTTCGCGCAGCTTTGCGTGGTTTTCGCGGTAGCGTTCGGGCAGTAGTATATCCATGGATTTGCCAATCAATTCATCGCTCTCGTAGCCAAACATATTCAGCAGTGCGGGATTTATCAATTGGATAATGCCGCGTTCATCAACCAGGAGTTGGCCATAGGGTGAGGCTTCGATAACTTTGGCAAAGCGCTCATCTGATTGCTTTCTCGCAGTGATATCGACAATAGTGGCAATAACCAATTCCTCGTCATCCGATTTGATCGGACGCAGGCCAATTTCCAGGGGAAATTCGCTTTTGTCCTTGCGCATGCCGAATAGCTCGCGACCGGCTCCCATATAGCGAGGTGTCGGGTTATTGAAGTAGGCTTGGCGAAGTTGTGCATGTCCATGAGAGAATCTTTCCGGCAGCAACAGATCAATCGATTTGCCCAGCAGCTCTTGTCGGGTATAGCCAAACAGGCGTTCGCTTTCCGCGTTCAGATAACATATTTCACCACTGGCCTTGGCAATGATAATACCTGTAGGCACTGCATCTAATAATGAATTGGTAAAAACTGAATTGATATTGACTGATGCGTGAAACGATGGCATCGGCTATCTCCGTAAAATAAAACTTAATGCTAATGCCTGTAGACTTTGCTCAGGAACTTTTGAAAAATGTTGACGAAGCGGCCAGCGCAAGTAATTTTTCAGAGGTTCCCTAGAGGAAATGAGAGCGTCTTTGCTGAGTTTAGCTAGTCAAATCTAAGCTGTTATATTGCCTTGCAATTAGCATAATCTCTTTTAACAGCGAAAAATATGCGGGTGTAATAGGCTGTAATAATGTGTGCGGAGGTGGCGAGGGGGAGGGGAAGGCAGGTAGAAAATGCCTGGCATTTTCTACCTGTATGACGATTAAGCCAGCGCTTTTAAGGCTGCCTCATAATTGGGCTCATTGGTAATTTCGCTTACCAATTCAGTGTGCAGCACTTTGCCATCTGCACCCAGCACTACCACCGCGCGAGCGGTCAGGCCGGCCAGTGGGCCATCGACCAATTTAACGCCGAAGTCAGAGGCAAAGTTGGAGCGGAAGGCTGAGGCTGGAATAACATTATTCAAACCTTCGGCACCGCAAAAGCGCGCGAGGGCAAATGGCAGGTCCTGTGATGCACAGACCACCACGGTATTGTCGAGGCTGCTGGCCTGTGCATTAAATGTACGCACTGATTGCGCGCAGGTTGGCGTATCAACACTTGGAAAAATGTTCAGTACAATGCGCTTTCCGGCAAGGCTTGCCGCAGTCACTTCAGACAGATCGGTTTTGACCAGATTAAATGCAGGTGCCTTGGAGCCAGTGGCTGGAAGATCACCGCTAGTGTGAAAAGGATTGCCTTTGAGGGTTACTGTAGCCATGGGAATACTCCGTTAGTCGTTGTTTTAAGGAAAATGAACCTGATTGATGGAGGCTAAAATTGAAAATACAAGGGGCTGTGGGCGGTGTGCCGGAATATTCTCTGGTTGGCAGGCCGTTAGGCTATGGTTACCCGGTAAATACTTGGTTATAGTCGCGCGCACGCTTCACCTTGCTTTTATACTTCTGCTTTAAGGCTTTACTATGACCGATGCTTCTGTATTGATTATTTGCAACCATGAACCCTGTCGCGAGCAGGCAGAGAGACTGGCCGGAAAATTGGGGGTAGCCGTAGAGTTCAATGTGGATGTGCAAAGCCTGGCCGCACCGGAATTTGCGCTGCTGTTTGCCGAGCAGGGCGTGGTATTGCAACAGACCGGGCGCAAGGTGCCTGGCCCCGTAGCGGCGGAGTTTGTCGAGGGCTCAGTGGATCACCGCCGCAAGTTTGGCGGGGGCAAAGGGCAGATGATTGCCAAGGCAGTAGGGGTCAGGGCGAATGTCTATCCGCTGGTGCTGGATGCCACGGCGGGTTTGGGTAAGGATGCCTTTGTGCTGGCCACGCTGGGCTGCAAGGTGCAGATGCTGGAGCGTTCGCCCTATGTCCATGCGCTGCTGGACAATGGTTTGCAGCGTGCTCGCCAGGTCTACGATGATGTTGAGCTACAGCAGATTGTTGCGCGCATGGAACTGCTGGAGGTGGATAGCCAGGAATATCTATCACAGGACAGCAATAGTCTTGCCCAACGCCCCGATGTGGTCTACCTGGACCCCATGTTTCCCGAGCGGCAAAAATCCGCCGATGTTAAAAAGGAGATGGTGGCTTTCCATCATATTGTGGGCGGAGACGAGGATGCCGATAGGCTGCTGGACAAAGCCCTGGCGATTGCCCTCTACCGCGTTGTGGTCAAGCGCCCGCGCAAGGCTCCGTTTCTTGCTGGCAAGTCACCGTCCTATCAACTGGAGGGAAAGTCCAGCCGATTCGATATCTATACCCTGAAAAAAATGCCGGATATATTGCATCCGGCATAGTGTAATTAACAGCTTTGAAATCACCTGCCTCGTCATGCAGGTTAGCGTCCTGACAGTATTTATCTGAAATAGCTGACCTTGCCTTTAAGCTCTGTGGCATAGTCGGAGAGCTGATGGCTGCTGTGGCCAAATTGCGTTACCGATCTCAGGGTTGAATCAGTCACTTCGTTGATGCCATTTATATTCCTGTGAATTTCGTCTGCCACCATGGTCTGCTCCTCGGCTGCTGTGGCTATCTGCAGGTTCATACCATTGATATCTGACACTGATAACTGAATACTTTTCAGCACTGCCTGGATTTTTTCGGCATAGATCACTGTGTCCTGGGCTTCCGCGCGACTTTTACCCATCACGGTGACCGCGTTGGCCACACCCGATTGCAAGCGGTTGATCATGGCCTGGATTTCCTGGGTGGAAGCGTGGGTACGGCTGGCGAGGGTGCGCACCTCATCGGCCACCACGGCAAAGCCCCGGCCCTGCTCGCCGGCGCGGGCGGCTTCGATTGCGGCGTTGAGAGCCAATAAATTGGTCTGTTCGGCAATGGCTCGGATAACTTCCAATATTTTGCCAATCTCCGCGCTATCGCTGGATAATTGGGTAATGACTTTTGCGGTTGCTTCAACTTCGTTGGTTAAGCCGAGGATGGAGCGCAGGGCCACGTCTACCAGCTTGTTGCCATCGGCCACTTCATTATCGGCAGCGTGGCTGGCCTGGGCGGCGTTTTGCGCGTTGCGGGCCACTTCGGCAATGGTCGCCGTCATTTCGTGCATGGCGGTTGCGGCCTGCTCGGTCTGCTGATGTTGCCCCTGCAATTCAAGTGTGGTTTTTTTGCTGTTTTGCGTCAGCTCTGCCGAAGTCTGATGCAACTGTGTGCTGACATTGCTGACCTCGCCAATAACACTATTCAACTGCTGACACATCTGATTCATCTCTTTGACAATACTGCCATCCCTTGCATGAGTATCGTCAAGCTTCAATGATAGATTGCCGCGAGCAATGGCTTGTACACTGGCAGCGACTTCTGCGGGTTCTCCACCCAGGAAAGCCAGCTGCGAGATGATGGTAGAGCCCACAAACAGGCTGGCGATACTGGCCAGAAGCGCTATTACAATTCCGCAGATGGATATCAGTTTGGCACTTTCAAATTGTGCGGAGGAGGTTTTGTATTCTGCATCGACAATATCCAACTGCAACTCGACCAGCTCAGTTATTTTATTGCTGATAGGATCAACGCTGCTGTAAAGGGGGCCATCAAATTCGTTGAGCTGGCCCGTCACCAGGCCATTCTTGGTGTGCAAAAATGACAATAGCTGTTGTATCTGGGCATCTGCGGGTGCGAATAATTGATCGGCTTGCTTTGCCAGGGCTGTCTCTTTCTCGGTGAGATAGGTTGCCATATAGCCTTGCCATTTGCTTTTGATCAGCTGCTGCGCCTTTTGCAGCTCGCTGCTGGCGGCTTCTGCGCTGATCAGGCCGGCATTGGTTTTGTTGGTCAGGTCGATAATAGAAACCGCATAGCTGTCGGCAATGATTTTCAAGTCTCGCAACGGAATAACGCGGTCTTTATAAATAGTTTCTATACCCGCATGCTGAAGCTTTACCGCATGCCATCCATAGAGACTGATGGCCAGCAAAAACAGAGACAGTGTGGTTAAAATAAGAATCAATTTATGTGAAATTTTCATT
>DATMSP010000009.1:0-39237 GCA_035565295.1 Cellvibrio sp.
GATAGCTTGAGGGTGGTCTGGATGTAGGTCCAAATGTTCCAGTCGGCGGTGGCTTTAAAGAGAATGTTATTGCGTTAGGGATAACCCATGGCCCGGGTTAGTCAGAGGTGTAACCCGCGCTACGAAATTACCTGGAGAGAAAAAATAAACCCGCGTTTAGCGATTGCTTGGCTCCCACCACTCGCTGATTCCCGCGATACCCTGGGCACCGGCAGCTATGGCTCTGGGCAGGTCCGACTCTTTCATTCCGCCCAGGGCGAATACAGGCACGCTGGTATATTCAACAAGGGATTCGAACACCGACCAACCCATAGGCAGCCCATCGGGATGGGTTGAAGTGGCATGGATGGGAGAGAGGCAGATAAAGTCCACACCAATCTTTTGCGCGTGGGCGATTTCAATATCATTGTGGCAGGAAGCGCTCAGCAAAATATTTTCGCTCACTGGACGCTGATCGCAAATCAGCAGATTGCGGGTGGTAAGGTGCAAACCTATTTCCGGTTGCTCGATCGCAGCAAATAAATCTGGTGAGGCATTTACTTGCAATTGCGCCGAGAACTGACGACAGAGCACCAGCATGCGATCCAGCAATTCGGGAATGGCCGCATCGTCGGCAACGCGCATCTGCACCAGGCGAATGCCCTTGCGCAACGCCCTTTGTGTGCGCGCAAAAAAATCTTCAGTGGAGTTGAGTTCGCCGGTAATCAACATTCGCTGCGGCAAATTGATGGCGGTGATAATCGGGCGATTGGCGGCGGGAAATTCGTAGCCAGATAATTTATCCGGTGCAACCCACTCGATCGGTTGCCCTTCTACTCCCTGTGGCTCACCGCTGAAGCGGGTGACCTTGTGCACATCCAGCAACACGACTTTATCGCCGTAATCGTGACGGATTTTTATCAGGGGTTGAGTGGCGATTACCTTGATCGCCAGCTCCTCGTACAACTCGCGCTCCAGGGCCTGCTGCAGACTCTCTCCCGGCTCTACCTTGCCGCCGGGAAACTCCCAGAGTCCGCCCTGGTGGGCTTTGTCGGCGCGCCTGGCGATAAGGATTTTTTTATTGTCTGCGACAATAACCCCCACAGCCACATGCACTATGCGCGCAGACATGCGAGCCTCTTACGAACGATAGTCCGCATTGATGCGAACATATTCATAGGATAAATCGGTTGTCCAGATAGTTTCCGCTACATCACCTCGTCCCAGATGGATATTGATGGCAATCTCAGTACCGCTCATCACCGCCTGCCCCTGGGCCTCGGTGTAGCTGGCGGCGCGACCGCCCTTCTCGACAATCAACACATCATTCAAATGAACACGCACTTTGGTTGCATCGAGATTATCGAGACCGGCATAACCTATGGCGGCGACAATACGCCCCCAATTGGGGTCTGAAGCAAAGAGCGCAGTTTTGATCAGCGGTGAATGGGCAACGGCGTAGCCGACATCCAGGCACTCATCGCGAGTGGCACCGCCACTGACCGCGACTGTGACAAACTTGGTCGCACCCTCGCCATCGCTGACGATACTTTTTGCCAAATGGATATGCGCAGCGAGAATGGTCGCGCGCAATTTGTCATAAAGTTCGCCAGAGGGTTGAGTGATTTCCGGTAAATCAACCTGGCCGGAGGCAATCAAAATACAGGAATCATTGGTAGAGGTGTCGCCATCGATAGTGATGCGGTTAAACGATTTATCGGCAGCCTCGCGCGCGAGCTGCTGCAACAGGGGCTGTGAAATTTTTGCATCTGTGGCGATATAACCCAGCATGGTGGCCATATTGGGTTTGATCATGCCCGCGCCTTTAGCTATGCCATTGACGGTAATGGTTTTGCCCTGGTATTCAAACTGTTCGCTGAAACCTTTTGCGCGGGTATCGGTAGTCATAATGCCTGCACCGGCATCGTCCCAGCCATTTTCATTGGCTTTTTGCAGAGCTTCGGGGATAGCGGCAATGATTTTTGCCACAGGCAGTGGCTCGCCAATGACACCCGTTGAGAATGGCAATACCTGCTCCTGCTTTACGCCCTTTGCCGCAGCTATAGCAGCACAGGTAGCCTTGGCATCCAACAGGCCCTGCTCACCGGTGCAGGCATTGGCATTGCCGGAATTGATAACCAGGAAGCGAATGGGCGCCGCAGCCAAATGCTCACGGCACACAGTCACAGGGGCCGCACAGAATGCATTTTTGGTAAATACACCGGCAACCTGGCTGCCCTCGGCCAATTCAAATAATACCACGTCGCGACGGTTCACTTTTTTGATACCGGCGCAGACAGCCGTTAGTTTTACACCCTTTACCGGGTGCATCTGGGGAAATGGATATTCACCGACAGCCATAATATAAACCTGATTCAATTTTATTAAATGCAGCCTTAAACACTGCTATAAATTTTCAAACATCACTGCCAAACATATGCCTGGCAGTGAAAAAACTGCTATTCCAATTGCCCGTGGCAGTTTTTGTATTTCTTGCCCGAGCCGCAAGGGCACAGATCATTGCGCCCCACCTTGCGGCCCTCGCGCACTATAGGTGCCTGGGTCATTTTCGGTGCGGCAGCCGGAGCCTGCTCAGGCTCTGCACCCAGCGCTGCCAACTCGTCGTGTTGCAATTTCATTTTTTGCCGCGCGAATTCTTCGCGACGCTGCAACTCCATGGCTTCCATCTGCTCGCGAGTAATCGGCTCGACGCGCGCCATCAAATGCACCACTTCGCGCTTGACGTTGTTCAGCATGCTTTGGAAGAGTTCAAAAGATTCGCGCTTGTATTCCTGCTTGGGATTCTTCTGCGCATAGGAGCGCAGATTGATACCCTGGCGCAAATGGTCCATGCTGGCCAATTGCTCTTTCCAGGAATTGTCGAGCACCTGCAGCATAATCTGCTTTTCGATTTCCAATAATATATCGCCAATGCGCTCGCATTTTGCATCGTAGGCCGCCTGGATTTCTGTCTGAACTCTTGCGCGCAGGGGCTCCTCATGCAGATGCTTATCCTCTTCCAGCCATTTGCCAATCGGCAGATGCAAGCCAAAATCCGTTTCCAATTGTTTTTCCAGGCCGGGGATGTCCCATTGATCATCGATACTTTCATGGGGAATAAATGTCAGCAATGTATCGGCAACCACATCGGCGCGAATCGCGTTGATGGTATCGCGGATATTGTCGGCTTCCAGCAATTCATTGCGCTGCTGGTAGACTATCTGGCGCTGTTCGTTGGCCACATCGTCAAACTCCAGCAGTTGCTTGCGTATATCAAAGTTGCGCCCTTCCACCTTGCGCTGTGCCTTTTCAATCGCATTATTGACCATGCTGTGCTCTATAGCTTCGCCCTTCTCCATACCCAGGCGCTGCATAAAGGCGCGCACGCGGTCTGAGGCAAAGATACGCATCAGGTTATCTTCCAGTGATAAATAGAAGCGTGTCAAACCAGGATCGCCCTGACGACCTGAGCGACCGCGCAACTGGTTGTCGATACGGCGCGATTCATGGCGCTCTGTACCGACAATATGCAAACCTCCGGCGGCCAGTACAATTTCATTGCGCTTTTTCCACTCGGCCTTGATCTCGGCTATCTGCTCGGGGGTAGGATCAGTCAATTTCTCAACATCGGATTCCCAGCGTCCACCCAGCACAATATCAGTACCGCGGCCCGCCATATTGGTGGCGATGGTGACTGTGCCCGGGCGGCCGGCCTGGGCGATAATTTCCGCTTCCTGCTGGTGGAATTTAGCATTCAGTACCTGGTGCTTGATGCCCGCCGAGGTCAGGCGGCGCGACATTTCCTCTGAGGTTTCAATCGAAGCCGTACCCACCAGAATCGGGGCATTCTTTTCCTGGTAGGTTTTAATATCATTGACAATGGCCTGATATTTTTCTTCCACCGACAGGAATACGTAATCGTTCATATCGATACGCTGCTTGGGTCTGTTGGTGGGAATAACCACTACATTCAAGCCGTAGATTTCTTTAAACTCGTAGGCTTCTGTATCGGCGGTTCCCGTCATACCTGCCAGCACCGGATACAGACGGAAATAATTCTGGAAGGTGGTCGATGCCAGAGTCTGGCTTTCACTTTGAATCGCCACTCCCTCTTTGGCCTCAATCGCCTGGTGCAAACCCTCGCTCAAGCGGCGGCCCGGCATGGTGCGCCCGGTGTGCTCGTCGACCAGTACCACCTGGTTATCCTGGACAATATATTCGACATCGCGATGAAACAACGCGCGCGCCTTTAACGCCGAGCCGACATGATGCAACAGGGTCAGGTTATTGGCCGCATAAAGGTTTTCATCGGGTCTTAGCAGTTCTGCGCGGATCAACATCTCTTCGACTTGTTGATGGCCATCTTCTGTCAGCTCTACCTGACGAGTCTTTTCATCGACAGTATAATCACCGGGAACCGTGATGACTTTTTTATCGCCATCTTCACCATTGTCAATTTGCTTTTTCAATTTACTGACAAGCAAATGCATGCGCTTGTAAAGCTCTGAGCTGTTTTCAGTAGCCCCGGAAATAACCAGGGGGGTGCGCGCTTCATCGATCAGGATCGAATCCACCTCGTCGATAATGGCAAAGTTCAATGGTCGCTGAACCTTATCGGCTTTATTCAAAGCCATATTATCGCGCAGGTAATCAAACCCGTATTCGTTGTTGGTACCGTAAGTAATATCTGTCTGGTAAGCGCGGCGCTTTTCATCAGAGGGCTGCATGGACAAGATCACACCCACACTCATGCCCAAAAATTCATACACAGGGCGCATCCAGTTGGCATCGCGGCTGGCGAGATAATCGTTCACCGTGACAATGTGTACACCCTTGCCACTCAAGGCATGCAGGTAAGCTGGCAAGGTCGATACCAGGGTTTTACCTTCACCGGTGCGCATCTCGGCAATGGAACCTGCGTGCAGGGTCATGCCCCCCATCAACTGCACATCAAAGTGGCGCATATTCATGACACGGCGGCTCGCCTCGCGCACTGTGGCAAAGGCCTCGGGCAACAGTTGGTCAAGGGTTTCGCCCTTGTTGTAGCGATCGCGAAACTCCTGTGTTTTTGCTTTCAGCTGTTCATCGCTCAACGCCTGTATGGCTGGCTCAAGGGCATTGATGCTGACAACAATTTTCCCCATGCGTTTTAATTCGCGTTCATTTTTCGAACCAAACAGAGCCTTCATTAACTTATTAAACATGTTTTCTACCAGTAGATACTCAAACGGAAATATAAAAAATGACTATAGCTTATTTGCAGTGCAAACAAGCCGAAAGGAATGGGCTGCAAGAGCCAGTGGGAAACTTATCGGTTGGTAATTTGCAGATAGGTCGCGGGATCTACCACGCGGCCATTTTTATAGACTTCAAAATGTACATGGGGTGCAGTCGAGCGGCCGGTTGAGCCGACATAGGCAATCACCTGCCCCTTCTTCACCACATCGCCAACACTGACGAGATTTTGTTTGTTGTGAGCATAGCGGCTTTCAAAGCTGGAGCCATGGTTGATTTCAACCATATTGCCATAGTCTTTGCTAGGCGCGGAGAGAGTCACCACCCCGGCGGCAACGGCGACAACCGGTGTGCCCATGGGCGCGGTGAAATCTATACCTGAGTGAAATTCAGATTTGCCGTTAAAGGGGTCCGACCTGTAGCCAAACGTTGACGACATAAAGCCATTTTCAACCGGCAGTGAATCGAACAGCGCCTCGGCGTCGAAGCTGCGCGTCAGCAGAATGGAATCGAGGGTTTTGAACTGCTGTTCGCGATTCTGAATATGTTGGGACAGCTCGTTGAGCACTGTGAAAAACTCATCGGCTTTTACAGCATTGGCCTGCCCCGCAGCGGGAGCAATCTGGCTCGACGCGGGAGGACCACCCACTCCCGGCGGCTGGGAAAAATCAAATTCACCTTTATCCAGCTTGGCGACCTTGGTCAGGCGCTCGCCCACAGCATCGAGGCGCACCAGGCGGGTTTGCAGCTCAGCGACCTTGGCAGTCAGGGCGGCCAGCTGGCTCTCGGCCTGCTGGCGCGACTGCTCCTGCTTCTCGCGCTGCTCGGCCAGACTCGTACCCGGCGCATCAGAATTCAGGACATTCTTTTCAATATTGACCAGCCAGCTGTAGCCCCAGGCTCCCACAGCGGCAGGTATCCCCAACAGGCAGACAGACAGGAAAGCACGAGTCCAGCCGCCAAGGCTGAGGCTCCGTGTCTGTCCATGCTTTGCGTTGACGATAATAATTTTCATTTGCAGCAGTGTATAAAAGTCTCAGACCTGAGATCAGGCACTTAATTAAAAATCAGAAGGCTTAATGGCTCGAAAGAAAATAATCCATTAAATCAATAAGTTATAATTCTTCAGGGGCAATACGCACAGTAATAGCAGCAACCTGAATTCACCTTGTTGGTGAATGGGAGCGAAATATCTCACAGAAGGGAAGGAATTTCCAACAAAAAATGAGAGGTGGCTCACAAACTTGTAAGCCACTGGTCTACATTAGAGGGCTGAAATCGCCCTGGTGAAGGTGATTGGAGCCACGCTTTCATCACCAAAAGTGACGAATTCCCAGGCATCCTTCTGCGCCATCAACTGACGCAACACCCTATTGTTCAGCGCATGGCCGGATTTATGGGCGCGGTACTCACCGATCAGACTGCTGCCAAGCAGGTAGAGGTCACCTATGGCATCGAGCACCTTGTGCTTAACAAACTCATCTTCATAGCGCAGCCCCTCTTCGTTGAGTATGCGATATTCGTCCACCACTATCGCATTATCCATGCTGCCGCCCTGAGCCAAGCCCTTGGAGCGCAGGTACTCAATTTCGTGCATAAAGCCAAAGGTGCGAGCGCGGCTGATTTCCTTGATAAAGGAAGCACTGGAGAGATCCACCGAAGCCTCCAGGGTGCGCCCCTGGAAAACCGGCAGATCAAAGGCGATGGAGAAGCTGATCTTGAAGCCTTCAAAGGGTAAAAAGCTGGCAACCTTGTCGCCATCCCTGAGAGTGACCTCTTTCTTGATGCGAACGAACTTCTTGAGCGCGCGCTGCTCCTGGATGCCCGCCGACTGCAGCAGAAACACAAAGGGGCCGGCACTTCCGTCCATAATGGGAACTTCAGGTGCATTGAGTTCGATAACCGCGTTATCAATACCCAGGCCGGCCATGGCTGATAGCAAATGCTCGACGGTGGAGACTCGGACATCGCCATTCATCAGGCAGGTGGACAGGGTGGTCTCGCCGACATTGTCGGCAATTGCGCGAACTTCAACCGGAGGATTGAGATCGACCCGACGAAAGATGATGCCAGAATCAATTTCACCCGGTAACAGAGTCAAATGGATTTTCTGGCCCGTATGCAGACCCACACCCGTTGCACGAATGGCATTCTTAAGTGTTCGCTGTCTAATCATCAGGATCAACCCTTTCAATAACCGAATTACGCCTCAGGCCAAGCAGAAACACACCCAGCCCTGGCAAAGCAACAGCCTGTCAAACAAAGCGTATTCTGGTAGCACTCGCCGGCGCAGACAAACCGCGCCCGCTGCTTAAAAACAAGGGCATATTAGCAATTCACGGGGCGATAGGCCAGTTGCGCCAGCCAATCGCCCCCATTGAAAATCTAAATGATCAATCCGCCTGACGACGCAGGAATGCTGGAATATCGAGATATTCAAGATCCTTGTCTGCCAAAGGCGCTGCTGCTGCCGCCGATGAATTGCTGTTAGCACGCAGGTGAGCCGGGCGATCCAGCGCACTGTAATCCACCTGGCCAGCACTGCGACGGGTGTTGTCAATAACCACCTTGGTAGGTGCCTGACGGGTTTCCTTAGGCGCTGGCGCTGCCGCTTTTGCCACCATACCCAGGCCAGTTGCCACCACGGTCACACGCAGTTCGTTGGTCATTTCTGGATCGATAACAGTACCCACTACCACTGTGGCATCACCTGAAGCGAACTCTTCGATAATGCTGCCCACCTCAGAGTACTCACCCAGAGACAGATCGATACCGGCGGTGATATTCACCAGAATACCGCGTGCGCCCTGCAGGTTTACATCTTCCAGCAGCGGGCTGCGAATGGCGGTTTCAGCGGCTTCGCGCGCGCGGTTCTCACCGGTAGCGCGACCGGTACCCATCATCGCCATGCCCATTTCTGACATGACGGTGCGCACATCGGCAAAGTCCACGTTGACCATACCAGGGCGGATGATCAGGTCGGCGATACCTTGCACCGCGCCCAGCAACACATTGTTGGCCGCTTTGAAAGCGTCCAGCAGAGAGGTTTGCTTGCCCAGCACAGACAGCAGTTTTTCGTTGGGGATAGTAATCAGGGAATCGACGCGCTCACCCAGTTCATGGATGCCGGCATCGGCAACCGTCATGCGCTTGCGACCTTCAAACGGGAAAGGCTTGGTCACAACCGCTACTGTCAGAATACCCATTTCGCGGGCGACTTCGGCAATCACGGGAGCCGCACCTGTGCCAGTACCACCGCCCATACCCGCAGCGATAAATACCATATCGGCACCGCGCAAGACTTCGGCGATGCGCTCACGATCTTCCATAGCAGCCTGACGACCCACATCAGGATTTGCACCAGCGCCCAGACCTTTGGTCATGGAGCTGCCCAATTGCAAAACAGTACGCGCATCAATGTCTTTCAGCGCCTGAGCATCGGTATTAGCGCAGATAAACTCAACGCCTTCTACCTTATTTGCAATCATGTGCTTCACCGCGTTACCGCCGCCACCGCCAACACCAATGACTTTGATAACTGCGCTTTGATGAATACTATCTACTAATTCAAACATGGCCACACCCCTTTTCCCTTGAACAAGACTAAGAAATTAAAAATGATTAAAAATTGTTCTGAAACAGTTTTTTGATTCTGCCAAACAGCGAACCCTGACTCTCTTTGTTGTTATGCGTTGAGCGCCCTACATCTTGATGCTGCTGTTTCATGGCATATATCAACAAACCTACCGCGGTTGAATAAATGGGATTATTGACAATGTCAGACAATCCACGCACACCTTGCGGTGCCCCCAAACGCACTGGCATATGGAAAATTTCCTCTGCCAACTCCACCACACCTTCCATTTTCGCTGTACCACCGGTAAGGACTATGCCCGCAGCAATCAAATCTTCGTAGCCGCTGCGGCGCAGTTCGGACTGCACCAGGGTAAACAATTCGTCGTAGCGCGGTTCCACCACTTCTGCCAGCGCCTGGCGAGACAGGTCGCGCGGCTGGCGGTCGCCCACACTGGGCACCTTGATGGTTTCGTCAGGACTGGTCAGCTTGGCCAGTGCGCAGGCGTACTTGATTTTTATCTCTTCGGCATTGGGCGTAGGTGTGCGCAATGCCATGGCAATATCGTTGGTGACCTGGTCGCCGGCGATGGGGATAACGCCGGTATGGCGAATCGCACCGTCTTTGAAAATGGCGATATCGGTGGTACCACCGCCGATATCCACTACGCACACACCCAGCTCTTTCTCGTCATCGGTGAGCACGGAATAGCTGGAGGCCAGCTGTTCCAGAATAATATCTTCCACTTCCAGGCCGCAGCGGCGAATGCACTTTTCAATGTTTTGCGCAGCGTTAACAGCACAGGTCACTAAATGTACTTTGGCCTCCAGGCGAACACCGGACATACCCAGAGGCTCTTTCACACCATCCTGCTCGTCGATCAAAAACTCCTGCGGCAGAATATGGAGTATTTTTTGATCAGCGGGTATAGCCACCGCCTGGGCGGCATCGATTACGCGCTCCAGATCCTGGGCAAACACTTCGCGATCGCGAATGGCCACAATCCCGTGGGAATTCAGGCTGCGGATATGGCTGCCGGCAATACCCGCATACACCGAGTGGATCTGGCAGCCGGCCATCAGCTCAGCTTCTTCCACCGCGCGCTGAATCGACAGCACAGTTGATTCAATATTGACCACAACGCCTTTTTTTAAACCAGTTGAACGGTGCGAGCCAATGCCGACAATCTCCAACTGACCTTCCGGGGTAATTGAGCCAACGATAGCCACAACCTTGGATGTGCCTATATCCAGGCCTACAATCATTTTGTTGTCACTAACGCTTGCCATTCGATAACCTCATTTCCACCAGCCCATATAGACACCTAGAGGGTGCTGTCACATTTATTTTTGTACGGCGTTTTAAGCTATTCACTTTGCTGCTCAGTACTAATGATTTAAAACGCTCGTTTTCACAGCTGCGAGGTCAGCTTTCAAGTATTTTTTTGCCATCGCAGAATCGGGAACCCAGCGCACGGAGACACCATTGGTGTACCTCACATCTATCGCTTTTACATCGCCCCAGACACTGCTCAAAAAATTATCGTATACAGTAACAAATCTGTGCAATTTTTCCATCACTTGTTCGCGCCCAATGGCAATTTCTACGTTATTTTTTAAGGTTATTCGCCAACTTTTTTTGCTATCGCAGCGCAGTGCAATCAATTCCAGTCCGCGCGAGCGCAAAAGCGTTGCCACATCCTGATATTGCTGGAGAATTTCCCGCGCATTTATTTCATTTCCCTCAAGCCAGGGCAGGCCCAAAAGCTTGTCGGTTTCACTCACGCGAATGATTTCTCCGCGCTGATTGAGAAAACCGTTTGCGTCCCAGCGCGCAATCGGTTTCTGCTCGGTAATTTTTACCACCAGGGTATCCGGCCAGCGCCGACTCAAGGTGACATGCTCAATCCAGGGATCGGATTGCAGTACGTTTTTTAAACGATTCAGGTTCAGCTGCAAAAAATCGCCATCAATTTCTGCCGTGATCAATTCCATCGCACGGTTTTTTGACAGATATTGGAATTGCCCTTCAACGGCAACGCTCTTCAAAGGTTTTTCCAACAGCTCCGTCACGGGTCCACTGACAAAATACGCGATACCGGCAAAGCAACTCAGCAGCAACAGCAGACCGACACCGCGATACACCAGCATCCGCGTAACCTTGCTGCGCGCCTGCTGCACACCGCTGACGGCACCCTGCGGAGAAATCTTTCCGTAACCGCGCTCGCGGCGCAAATTCTTCTCTTCGCTCACCGCCAGCGGATCGCCCTGCAGTACCCGCCGCGGCTTTTCCACCACCGAAGGCTTTACACTGGGTCGCTTTATTGGCGATGCACCCCGTTCGCTGCGCGGGCTGCGCTCTACGGGCTTGCTCGTTTCACTCTTGGGCGCGCGCGCAACAGCATCGCGCGCCGTCAATTTTTTATCGCCGATAATCGATGAGCGGGTGCGCGGTTCCCGGCGCGGCCCTTCGCTCATAAGTACATCGCGCTCAAACAGACGATTGGCCCCCACCAGCCTGTCGCTGGCATTGATCCTTTCGTCTTTTGGCGGTTTATTCTTCATTGCTATCACAAACTGGCACGCAAAATAGTTAGCACTAATTCAGCAAACGATAGACCCCTAGCTTTTGCCGCCATAGGCACCAGACTATGGCTGGTCATGCCAGGCGCAGTGTTGACCTCCAGCAGATAAAAATTCAACTGCTTATCGGCCATCACATCCACTCGCCCCCAGCCTTCGCAACCCACCGAATTAAATGCGGCCAGAGCCAAGGCTTTAAGCTCATCCTCCTTCTCTGCCGTTAAACCGCAGGGGCAAATATAGCGAGTGTCATTGGCAATATACTTTGCATTGAAATCGTAAAATCTGTGATCGGTTTCCAGTTTGATCGGAGGCAGGGCCTCGCCATTCAGAATCGCCACAGTAAATTCGCTGCCGACAATAAGGCGCTCTGCGATAACACTGCCATCGTATTGCGCGGCATTGTCATAGGCCGCCTGCAACTCTTGCGCAGTCTGCACGCGAGCCATACCAATACTTGAACCTTCATGGGCCGGCTTGACCATGGCTTCGCCGCCGAGATCGGCGAGGGTTTTCTCCCAATTCTGTTGCGCATTCAGAATCGCAAAGTCGGGTGTCGACAAGCCGACACCGCGCCACAATTGTTTGGTGCGCAACTTGTCCATAGCCAAGGCTGAAGCCTGAACACCGCTGCCGGTAAAGGGGATCTGCAAATATTCCAGCACCGCCTGAATACGCCCATCTTCACCACCGGCACCGTGCAGCGCGAGGAACGCGCGATCTATGTTTGCAGCCTGAATATCGGCAATAACATTTGCACCCACATCTATAGCAATAGGTTCAATACCCGCCTCCTGCAATGCAGCCACTACTGCATTTCCACTCTGCAGGGAAATTTCGCGCTCGGAAGACTGGCCGCCCAGCAACACGCCGACACGGCCAAGCTTTTGCTTGAATTGACTGTCGATCGGTAATTTTACAAATTGCATTTTCTCTTCAACCCCTTACTGCAAATGACGCTTTGCCAACTCGGGAGACAGCACACCAACGTTGCCAGCCCCTTGAGTGATAACTATGTCGCCAGCGCGCACCAAATCTTTAATAATGCTGGGCACACCTTCTACACTTTCTACAAAAATCGGTTCAATCACACCGCGCGCGCGAATACTGCGGCACAGGTTGCGGCTGTTTGCCCCCGGAATTGGCTCTTCGCCAGCGCTGTAAACTTCCAGCAGCACCAGTGCATCCACAGTGGACAACACATCGACAAAATCTTCGTACAAATCCCGCGTGCGGGTATAGCGATGAGGCTGATAGCACATCACCAGCCTGCGCTCGGGCCAACCATCGCGAATAGCCTTGATAACAGCGGCGACTTCGCGCGGGTGATGGCCGTAGTCGTCGACCAGCATGGCCTCGCCCTCGCCCACAGGGAAATTGCCATACACCTGAAAACGACGCCCGACACCCTGGAAGTTTTCCAGGCCCTGCTGTATGGCTTCATCACTGAAGCCTTCATCGGTAGCCACGGCCACTACCGCCGTTGCATTGAGCACATTGTGTACACCGGGAATATTGATGGTGATGGCCAATGGCTTGTCGTGACCAGGACGCAGAACTTCAAATTCCGATTTCATTTTCGACTGCTTGATATTCACTGCGCGGAAATCGTTGTCTTCATTGAAGCCGTAGGTCAACATCGGGCGCGATACATCCGGCATTATTTCGCGGATCACCGGATCATCGCCGCAGAGCACGGCCAATCCATAGAAAGGCAAATTGTGCAAAAATTCTATAAAGGTTTTCTTCAAACGGGAAAAATCGCCGCCGTAGGTCTCCATATGATCTGCATCGATATTGGTGACTATCGCCACCATCGGCTGCAGATGCAGAAATGATGCATCGCTCTCATCGGCCTCTGCCACCAAATAGCGGCTCGCACCCAGCTGTGCATTGGTGCCGGTGCTGTTGACCAGGCCGCCGATAATAAAAGTCGGATCCTGCTTGGCAGCCGCCAGCACCGATGCCAGTAAACTGGTGGTAGTGGTTTTGCCGTGGGTTCCCGCCACCGCAATACCGTGGCGATAACGCATCAACTCCGCCAGCATTTCCGCGCGGCGCACTATGGGAATGCGCAATTCACGCGCATGGATAATCTCTGGATTGGTATTATTGACCGCACTCGAATTGACGATAACATTCGCACCGACAATATTTTCAGCCGTGTGGCCAATAAAAATCTTGGCACCTTTCCGCTCCAGGCGCTCGGTCACACTGGAAGCCTTGATATCGGAACCCGAAATTTCATAGCCCTGGTTGATAAGCACTTCAGCAATACCGCTCATACCGGCACCGCCGATACCAATAAAATGTATGCGGCGAATACGGCGCATTTCCGGCACTTCATAAAAACCTATGGCTTTATCCACGGGCGGTCTCCACACAAATATCTGCTACTGTCTGCGCCGCTTGCGGCAGGGCGAGCTGGCGGGCATTGCTCGCCATGGTCTGCAATTCCTGGCGATCGGACAGTTCGGTTAATAACAATGCAGCTAATTTTTCTGCACTTACATTTTTTTGCGCAATCGCGATGCCTGCAGCGGCATGCGTTAAAATGGCAGCGTTGTGAGTCTGGTGATCATCAATCGCCGTCGGCAAAGGGATCAGCACCGCTGCCACACCCGCCGTCATCAACTCAGAAACTGTCAGCGCTCCCGCGCGGCAAATCACTACATCAGCCCAGGCATAGGCCGCAGCCATATCGGCAACAAATGCATCAACCTTGGCATTGACCTGCTGTTGCATATAAAGCGCAATAGTGGCTTCAAGATGATTTTTACCAGCTTGATGCCAGACCTGCGGACGGGCATCCACAGGCACTTGTGCCAGAGCTGCCGGCAGCAATTCATTAATCGCCTTTGCCCCTAAACTTCCCCCCAACACCAGCAGATGTATAGGTTCATTTTGTTCTGCGCGCTGCCTGTAGCGCTCGACGGGTGCAGGCAAGCTGGCGATGCTGCTGCGCACTGGATTGCCTACGACTGTGATATCCGAACCTGAGGTTTTTACAATCGTATCGGCAAACGCATGCAGCTGACGGTTTGCCACTTTTGCCAGCAGACTATTGGTCGTTCCGGCAACCGCATTTTGCTCATGAATAATTAGTGGCTTGCGCAATAATTTTGCGGCAATGCCACCTGGCCCGGAGGCAAATCCACCAAAGCCAATCACCACATCCGGCTTTACTTGTTTGATCACAGCCAAGGCCTGAACAATCGCTCCCACCACCAAAAAAGGAGCCTTGACCAAACCCAGCAGCCCGCGACCGCGCACACCTTCAACGCGAATATGATGCAAAGCAATCTCCGCCTCGGGCACCAGAGTATTTTCAATACCGCGCGGCGTGCCCAGCCACTCCACTGCTGCACCCCGCTGGCGCAGTACATCGGCCACGGCCAGTGCAGGAAATACATGGCCACCGGTGCCGCCGGCCATGATCAAAACCTTGATATCTTGCTCAGTGGTTATCATCCCTATAACCTCACTGCTTTGCGCGTGCCGCGCTCGTTGATGGATTTGACCGAAGGTTTTTCCGCGCGCGCCTTTTTAACCCAGGGCTCAGAAACTGCCTCCGCACCACTACTGCCGATCACTTCCCACTGGGCACGCATGACAAATGCCATCAACAGACAACAGATCAACAGGCTGCTGCCACCGTAGCTGATAAAAGGCAGGGTCAAACCTTTGGTGGGCAACAGCCCGGAGGAGACACCGACATTGACAAACACCTGAAAGCTGAACAATATCGCCACGCCAAAGGTCGCCAGGGCGACAAACATTTTGCCGCGGGTGAGATTGTTTTTCGCCACCATGATAATGCGCATGATCAACGCGACAAACAGGCCTATCACTATGGTTGCACCGATCAAACCAAACTCTTCGGCAATAATGGCAAAAATAAAATCGGTGTGTGCCTCGGGCAGGAAAAACAATTTCTGCAAGCTATTGCCCAAACCCAAACCCGTCCACTCGCCGCGACCAAAACCAATCAATGACTGGGTCAATTGATAACCGCTTTTGAATTGATCAGCCCAAGGGTCCAAGTAGGTCACCAGGCGCTGCATACGATAAGGTGAGAATATGGCTACCGAAACCAGGCCGACAACACCGATCAAAATCAATAGCAGGAAATGCCAGACCCTGACCCCGGCAATAAACATCATGGATATCACCGTCACAGTCAGCACTACCGAGCTGCCGAAATCAGGTTCGAGCAACAACAGAAATACAAACAGTCCCATCACCGCCAGAGGCTTCAAAAAACCCTGCCAGCCGAAATGCAGTTCCTGGTAGCGGCGCGAAAAAAAGCTGGCAAAAAATATCACCGCACAGACCTTGGCCACTTCGGATATCTGCACCGCAATAATACCCAGATTAATCCAGCGCTGACTGCCATTGACCTTGCGACCTATACCTGGAATCAACACCAGAACCAGTAATACAAGAGTAAAAATAAGAAAATGCCCGGCATATTTCTGCCACCAGCTCATAGGCACAGCTGCGACAAAAGCAGCCAGCAACAAACCCATCAGCGCATAGGCACTATGGCGCTTGGCAAAATACCAGGCATCATTGTGGGTGAACTTAGATCCAGCAGAGAACGAAATGGACGCAGAGGCCACCATCACCAGCCCTATGGACAAGAGCGCAAACCACAGACACAGCAGCGGCCAGTCAATGCGCTGTCCCCAGAGTTTGTTATTGGCAGGAGCCAGCATCAGCATGATGACAACTCCTTCACCGCCGCACAAAATTTTTCGCCGCGATCTTCGTAATTTTTAAACATATCAAAACTGGCGCAGGCGGGAGACAAGAGCACCGCATCGCCGCGCTCGGCCAGGGCAAAGGCTTTCGCCACGGCATCGGCCATGGATTGGGCAAAATCTATGGCCACTACGCCAGCGACAGCTTCGGCAATCACAGGGGCATCGCGACCGATCAATACCAGGCGGCAGGTGTTATTGGCCAAGACATTTTTCAATTCGCTGAAATCCTGTCCCTTGCCTTCGCCGCCGGCAATCACAATCAATTGCGCTGGGCTGCGCGCAAGCCCGGTGATAGCGGCAATGGTTGCACCTATATTGGTGCCCTTGGAATCATTGTAAAAATCCACACCTTCGATGCTGGCAACAAATTCGCAGCGATGCGGCAGGCCGCGAAAGCTTCTCAACGTGGTCAACATCGCGGTCATGGGAATACCCGCCGCATAGCCCAAGGCCAAGGCAGCCAGGGCGTTATCGATATTGTGTTTGCCGCTGATATTGAGTTCACGCGCAGGCAACAATGGAGTCAAATGGTGGGCGAGATAGGTTTCACCGTTTTCTTCGATCAGGCCAAAGCTGCCGAAGTCGGCCTTGCCACCAAAATAGATAGGTTTGACATTCACACCCAGCGGCGGGCTGGTCAGCACATCATTGCGATTGACCACAATATGTTCCGCACCAAAATACACACGCAACTTCGCCAGTATATAAGCGCGCATATCCGCGTAGCGATCGAGGTGATCGGCACTGATATTCAGGATGGTGGCGACCTTGGCATTGAGCTTGGTAACCGTTTCCAATTGAAAACTGGAAAGCTCCATCACATAAAGCTCTACGTCATCCGCCAATAATTCCAGCGCGGGCGTTCCCAGGTTACCACCGACGGCCACCTTGATTCCCGCCTGCGCGGCCATCTCGCCCACCAGAGTGGTCACGGTGCTTTTTGCGTTGGAGCCGGTAATCGCTACAATCGGCGCTTTGGCATAGCGCACAAAAATTTCTATATCGCCCACTACAGGAATGCCGGCATCTTTTGCAGCGGCTATTGCCGGGGTCTCAACAGCAACTCCCGGGCTGACAATAATTTCATCGCAGTGCAACAATGTCTCAGGATTTAATTCACCCAACTCCAATTGCACATTGGCAAACTCCGCCTGGACTTCGGCCAGGTTGGGCGGAGACAGGCGAGTATCCAACAACACAAATGCTTCATTGTGCCGCGCAAGAAAGCGCGCTACCGACAAGCCGGTAATACCGGTGCCGATAACAGCTTTGATACGATTAGTGGCAATCATTTGTGTCACAGTAAATTTCTCTTTCTCTATTGATAAAAAATTAACGAATTTTCAGGGTTGCCAAACCGATCAGCACCAGCATGACGGTGATAATCCAAAAACGCACAATAACCCGCGGCTCCGGCCAGCCTTTCAATTCAAAGTGGTGATGGATAGGGGCCATACGAAAAATGCGCTTGCCGGTCAACTTGAATGAAGCCACCTGCAAAATAACCGAGACAGTTTCCAATACAAAAATGCCGCCCATAATAAACAGTACGATTTCGTGGCGAACGATAACGGCTATAACACCCAGCGCCGCGCCCAGAGCCAATGCGCCCACATCGCCCATAAACACCATGGCGGGATAGGTGTTGAACCACAGGAAGCCCAAACCAGCGCCCACCATCGCACAGCAGAACACCACCAATTCACCTGCGCCGGGAATATAGGCAATATTCAAATATTCGGTAAACTTCACATTGCCCACCAGCCAGGCGATCAAGGCAAAGGCACTGGCCACCATCACACAGGGCATAATCGCCAGCCCATCCAGGCCATCGGTAAGATTGACCGCATTACTGCTGCCGACAATTACCAGATAGGTAAGCAAGATATAAAACACACCCAGATCCAGGGCTACGTTTTTGAAAAAAGGAATAAACAGTTGCGTCTCCGCCGGCGTGCCTGCGCTGTAATATAAAAAAGCGGCTGCACCAGCACCGGCAACTGATTGCCAGAAATATTTCCAGCGCGCAGGCAAGCCGCGCGAATCGCGCTTGGCCACCTTGCGGTAATCATCAACCCAACCTACTGCACCAAATATGGCAGTAACAATCATCACCACCCACACATAGCGATTATTTAAATCTGACCAGAGCAAGGTGCTGGCAAAGATAGCCACTAAAATCAACGCACCACCCATGGTCGGTGTACCGGATTTGCTTAAATGTGACTGCGGGCCATCGCTGCGCACAGCCTGACCAATTTTCAACTCCGCCAGACGGCGAATAAACCAGGGGCCGAACAATAGCGAAATACCCAGCGCGGTCAACACTCCCAGGATCGCGCGCAAGGTCAGGTATTGAAAAACGGCAAATCCATGGATGTGTTCTTTTAATTGTTCTGCCAGCCAAAATAACATTAAGGTTTTTCTCCACCAGGATTGTCTTGCAGGCTAGTAAGCGCATTGACCACCAAATCCATTTTGGCGCTGCGCGAGCCTTTGATTAAAAAAGTAGTTTCCGCGCTCGCCAGGAGTTTCAGTTGCTGGACAAGATCATCGCGGGACGTAAAGTGGGCTGCCTCGCGCGCACCGCCAAAGCTCTCGCTGGCGTGCTGGCTCAATGCCCCCAGAGTAAACAGTCGATCAATTTTGTTTTTTGCATAAACACCCAGGTCGGCGTGCAGGCTGGCGGCATCATCACCCAGCTCAGCAAGATCACCCAGCACCAGAATCCGCTGTCCTTTACTCGCAGAAAGCACATCTATGGCAGCGCGCACAGACCCTGGGTTAGCGTTGTAACTGTCATCGATAACCAGTGCATTGTTAAAGCCGCAATGGCGACTCATACGGCCGCTGACCGGGGCAAAATTTTCCAGACCGCGCTGTATTTGCAATGGCGTTGCCCCCACAGCGCTGGCCATAGCCGCCGCCATCAGGGCATTGCGCACACTGTGCTCGCCCAGGGCATTGATTTGCACAGTGACTTGCTGGTGTCTAATGACCAGAGTAAATTCAACGGCATCAGTCGCAAACAATATATTTTTGGCAAAACAATCTGCGGTTGTTTGTGCGAGAGAAACCGTGATGGTATTTGCGTGAATATGCGGCCGCCATTGCGCCGCATAGGGCTCATCGAGATTGACGACCGCAGTGCCGTCCGGCGGCAACTGCTGGTAAATTTCACTCTTGGCCCTGGCCACACCCTCGATAGAACCAAAGCCCTGGATGTGCGCCGGCATAATATTGTTGACCATGCTCACCGAAGGCTTGGCGAGAGTGCACAGATACTCGATCTCGCCTATGGCACTGGCTCCCATTTCAATCACTGCATATTGGTGCTTGGCTTCCAATTGCAGCAATGTCAGCGGCACACCTATATGGTTGTTGAAGTTGCCCTGAGTTGCCCAGACTTCACCGCACTCGCGCAGGATATTCGCCAACATGGTTTTTACCGTGGTCTTGCCGCTGCTGCCGGTGATGGCCAATAACTTTCCGGAAAACGCTGCGCGATTCATTGCCGCAATCTGGCCGAGGGCGAGCAGGCTATCGCTGACCACCAATTGTGGCAGCGCTATGGACGGGTCAAATTTTTCCACCACCAGGCCGCAGACATTTTTTTCTGCCGCCTGGGCTAAAAAATTGTGCGCATCAAAATTCTCGCCGCGCAGGGCAATAAATAATTCGCCAGCGGCGAGCTTGCGGGTATCGGTGTTTACGCGAGTAAAAGCCGTATCGCCATTATGCAATACGGCATGCAGTGAACTGCGGCAGAATTCGGCAACTTGCTGCAAGGTCAGGGCCGCAATCATGATGCAGGACTCCATGAATCAGATTCCAGATCGCGCTTGGCCAGGCGGCGCTGCAGCGCCAGGCGGGCCTGGCGAATATCGCTGAATGGCAGTGTCTGATCGGCAAAAATCTGATAGTCCTCGTGACCCTTGCCCGCAATCAATATGACATCCCCAGCCTTGGCCTGTTGCACGGCAAAATCAATCGCCTTGGCGC
Organism: Cellvibrio sp.; assembly: GCA_035565295.1. Lineage (GTDB taxonomy): Bacteria > Pseudomonadota > Gammaproteobacteria > Pseudomonadales > Cellvibrionaceae > Cellvibrio. The sequence goes on from DATMSP010000009.1 coordinate 20,139, forward strand.
GATCGGCAATCACCAGGCAACCATTGGGGTTGTGCAGACCGCGAATGATATCGGCCGCTATAGCCGAGGGATCTTCCGTGCGCGGATTGTCATTGGTGACTATCAGATAGTCGCTGTGTTTTTCGGCAACACGGCCCATCAACGGACGCTTGGTTTTATCGCGATCGCCGCCGCAGCCAAATACGCTCCATACGCGACCCTGGGTGTGCTCGCGAATCGCCAGCAGGGTATTTTCAAGGGCGTCGGGCGAGTGGGCAAAATCGACAATCACCTGCACATCCTGCTGGCTTGCATCCAACACAACTGGCTGCATGCGCCCCGGTGCGGCCTGTAATTGCGGCACCAGTGCCACAACCTCTTGCAGAGAAAAGCCGCCCGCACACAGGCTGGCAATCACTGCCAACAGGTTGCTTAGATTAAATCTTCCGATAAAAGGCGATAGCAGATCCGCCTCCCCCCAGGGTGAATACAACCTGGCTTGCGCACCAGACGCGGTCAAACGAATATTGCTCAGATAGACATCCGCAGCAGGATCTTGCAGCGAAAAACAAATGGCCTCGACACCTTCAGGAATTTTTTGCAGCAGCAATTTTGCCCAGGCATCATCGCCATTGACTATGGCGCAGCGCAGTTTTGGCATGGCCAGCAACTGCTCTTTGGCTTTGCCATAGCGAGTAAAGTCGCCGTGGAAATCCAAATGGTCCTGGGTCAAATTGGTAAAGATAGCCGTATCGAATTGCAATGCAGCGACTCGACCCAACACCAAGCTGTGAGAGGAAACTTCAATGGCCACAGTCGCCGCTTTTTGATCGACCAGTTCAGCGAGAATCTTTTGTAAGGTGATAGGATCGGGAGTGGTGAGACCCGTGGATTGCACTGACGCCACCTGCTGTGCAAGCGGTGCCATCAAGGTGGAATCCAACAGTCCAAAACCTAAAGTGCCCACCACACCTGCACGCTTTTGCAAAAGCGCAGCAAGTTGACTTATCAATAAACTGCAAGTGGTTTTACCATTGGTGCCGGTTACACCGATCAGACGACAATGCTGGCTTGGGTGCTGGTAAAAACGGCCAGCAATTTCGCTGAGCTGCTGTGACAGGTTATCGAGAGCGATCACCGGCACAGCGCCCACCCATTGAATATCCTGCCATTGCTTATGGGCCTCCACCAGAATTGCCGTAGCACCGGCATCGACTGCCGCGGCCATAAATTGGCGACCGTCTATCTTTTCACCGACCAGGGCCACAAAGATATCGCCAGCCACCAGCTTGCGCGAGTCCAGGCAAATTCCCGATACGTCTATGTGCGCAGCCGCGTGCAGGGCGACCTGTGGCAATAATTCCTGCAGTGCACAAGTGATAGGGCGAAGCTGGTGCGGCATCATAGTGGCATCACCTCTTCCTGAGATTGACGCAGGGCAGCCTGAGCTTTTTCGTTGGCTATTTTTTCCTGCACCAAGGCCACTTTTTCGTCAGCTGTATTTAATAAAGTATTGTCTGGAGGAACCTGCAACATGCGCAAGGCATCTTCTGCAATTTTGGAAAATGCCGGTGCGGCGACTATACCGCCGTTGGTCATAATGCCCGAACCCTGCGGCTCATCGATAACCACCATAGCGACTATGCGTGGGTTATCAACAGGAGCCATTCCGGCAAAGGATGATATTTGCTTATCGGTATAGCGACCGTTGACCGATTTAAACGCTGTGCCGGTTTTCCCCGCAACCGAATAGGAAATAGCGCGAGCGCGCTTGCCTGTACCCTGAGCGCCCACACCACTGGTCAACAGGGATTTCACTTGGTCTGCAAAAACCTTATCGACAATTTTTTCGCCAGGCTTGGGGTTATCAACTCGCAGCAGTGAAATCGGGCGCTTGATGCCGCCCGTTGCGATCACTGAATAGGCCTGCACCGCTTGCAACACAGTGGTATTCATCGCATAGCCATAAGAAATATTGGCGCGCTCTATCAATTGCGCAGGCTTAAGCGTGGGCACATGGCCGGGAGACTCGCCAGGAAAGCCGGTTCCGATCGGCTGACCAATACCCAAGCGCGAATACATATTGACCATTTCATTCGGCTCCAGTCGCAGGGCAATCTTTGACATGGCGATGTTGCTCGATTTTGCAATCACCATGCTCAGATCCATAGCGCCGTAAAACTGGTGATCCCTGACAGTTTTATTGCCCACCACCAAATAGCCGGGAGCTGTATCTATCACATCTGTTGCCTTGAATTTTCCCGATTCCAGTGCTGCCAGAATAGCCAGTGGCTTTACTGTTGAGCCCGGCTCATAGACATCGGTGATCGCGCGGTTGCGCATGCTGGAGCCTTTGGCGTGAGCGCGATCATTGGGGTTGTAAGAGGGATAGTTGGTCACCGCGAGTACTTCGCCGCTCTCGACATCGAGAATAACCAATGAACCGGAAAGCGCGTGACTATCTTCCACTGCCTTTTTTAATTCGCGATAGGCGAGATACTGCAAACGCAGGTCAATGCTGAGCGTCAGGTTCTGACCTGAACGCGCCGACTTGTTGAGTTGCAACTCTTTAACCGTGCGTCCCTTTAAATCTTTCAATACCTGCTTGGAGCCATTTTCACCGCTCAACCAGGCATCATAGGCCAGCTCCATGCCCTCTTGGCCGCGATCATCTATATCGGTCATGCCGACTATATGTGCAGCTACATCCGCCGCCGGATAATAGCGGTGGTATTCGGTTTGGTTATTCACGCCGGGAATTTCCAATGCCATGACTTTTGCTGCGGCATCGGGGGACATCTGCCGTTGCAAATACATAAATTCCTTGTTGGCATAGCGATTCAAACGCGACACCAATTCGGCTTTATTGACGTCCAGCGCTCGCGCCAATTCAGCAAAGCGCTGTGGCGACTGCAATAACACTTTAGGGTTAGCCCAAAGAGTCGCTACGGGTGTGCTCACCGCTAAAGGTTCACCATTGCGATCTGTGATAACACCGCGATACGCCGGAATGGTTTCAGTGCGCAAAGTGCGCGCTTCACCCTGGACCTGCAGGAATTCATAGCCGCGGTCAGCATTCGGCAACACCTGCAGGCTCGCCACATGGCCAACCAATACCAGCGCCAGCAGGCCCATCACACCCACCACACTGTAAAAACGCCAGCGCGCAATTTTTAGCGGGCTGGGCTTTTTGTAAAAGGGCACGGCGTTGGCAGAAACCTTACTCATCGCCAGTCACCATCACCACTCGCTCGGAGGTCGGTGCCAGCATATTCAATTCCTGGGTGGCAATGCCTTCAACCCGACTGTAGGCTGCCCAGGTGCTCTCTTCCAGCAGATATTGTCCCCACTCAACCTGCAACTGCGCGGCCTCGCGACGCAGCGTTTCCAACTGGTTTACCGCGCGACGAACTTCCTGGGTTGAAGCAACCACACCCAGCGCCGACACTATGGTCAACAGCCACAGACACACCACTGCCAATAGCCGTCCGTAGGCTATTTTTACAATGCTGGGTGAGTGGACTTGGCTCATGGCGACCCTTGTATAGGTGTTGTTTTCAGAAACGGGTTAATGCAATTTTTTGTACGCGGGCACAACTACGAAATTTTTTCGGCAACTCGCATAATGGCACTGCGCGATCGCACATTTTCCCCCACTTCGCTATCGCTGGCCTTGGCCGCTTTAGCGCAGGAGCGCATCCGCTTATTCAACTGCTCATCGCGGATCGGCATGCCCTTGGGCACAGGATCGCCCTGCTCCTGGCGACGGATAAAACGCTTGACCACGCGATCTTCCAGTGAGTGAAAACTGATCACCACCAACCGACCACCAATCGCCAATACATCCAGAGCCTGCTGCAAGACTGCATCCAAATCCGTGAGTTCACTGTTGACCTGGATGCGAATTGCCTGGAACGCCCGCGTCGCGGGATGCTTGCCTTTTTCCCAGGCCGGGTTTGCCGCTTTGATAACCTCGGCCAGATGCCCAGTGCGGGAAAAAGGCTTTTTTTCACGCTCGGCGACAATCGCGCGAGCCATACGCTTGGCGAAACGCTCTTCGCCATACTCTTTTAACACCCAGGCGATATCAGCCTCGTCTGCCGTGTTGACCCACTCGGCCGCACTCAGGCCGCGAGTCTGGTCCATGCGCATATCCAGAGGGCCATCATTCTGGAAGCTGAACCCGCGCTCGGCATCATCCAATTGCGGCGATGACACTCCCAGATCCAGCAACACACCATCCACTTTGCCGCGCATGCCGCGCACTTCAATCAATTCAGCCAGCTCGGCAAAGGAAGCGTGAGCTATGGCAAAACGCGGCTCCTGCGCAAAACGCTGCTCTGCTACCACAATTGCGGCAAGATCCTTATCTATTGCCAGCAGCTGGCCTTCACCGCTTAATTGCTGCAACACCAAAGCACTGTGGCCGCCGCGACCAAAAGTGCCATCGACATAAAAGCCCGCAGGATTAGTCACTAAGGCCTCGACGGCCTCCTGTAAAAGCACGGTGATATGTTGGTGTTGGGTCACGTTTACCTCTACAGCGAAAGCGACAGCATTTCGCTGGGAATTTCGTCGTCGGCAGGCTCATTCAACAGCGCCAACCAACTCTCTTCACTCCACAACTCCAGCTTTTTGCCCTGGCCGACCAGCATCATCTTTTTATCGAGATTGGCGTATTCGCGCAGGGTTGGCGGCACCAGTACGCGGCCATTCGCATCAATATCGAGGGTGCTCGCATAGCCAATAAGGATGCGCTTAACGCGCTGGGAAACTTTGTTGAAGCTGGGCAGGGCTTCAATTTGCGGCAGGAGCGTCAGCCATTCCGGCTCTGGGTAGACCAGCAGGCAGCGATCCTCCGTGTGCGCAGTCACCACCAAACGACCGCCACAGGACTCCATCAACGCATCGCGAATTCGCGTTGGTATCGCCATGCGACCCTTGGGGTCCATGCTGATGGAATAGCTACCTGTAAACACTTTTCACCACTTATTGTATTTTGGGGACTCAAAATTCCACAAAAAACCACTAATACCCACTTTTTTCCACAGTGCTCACTATAAATCGGGACGACGCAAAGTCAAGCAAGCAATGGCGTAAAAACCGCGAAAACTCAGGGAATTGATGGGAAACAGAAGGGAAAAAACGAGAAACAGGGAGAAAGACAAAGTTTACAGGCATAACAACCACAGAAAATTCAAAGCAATAGCGCACAAACTTAAAGTAATACTTTAAGTTTTGAATTATTTTGCATTAAAAGAAGGTAAGGCTTATGAGGATCAGGTCTATAGAGGCCTGGGTACTGCGCGAGAAAAGCATCAAACCAAGGAAACTTCCAAATTGCGGAGCAGAGGCTACAGATTAACATTCCTCCTGGCAAGCCCCCAAAAGCAGAAATTGCGGCAAATTTAACCAATTTGACCAACCAGCATAATGCGCATAACATATACGCATACCTTAAAAGGAGGCAAATATGCTTGCACTCTACGACCAAAACGCGCCTAAAAAACCAACAAACCTTAGTATAAATAGTGATTTACTAAAAAAAGCCAGGGAGCTGGAGATAAACCTTTCGGCTGCTTTAGAACAAGCACTTACAACACAGCTTAAGGCAAAACAAGCACAGCAATGGCTGAAACAGAACAGCAATGCTATCGCAGCCTACAACCAATCTGTTGATGAAAACGGGGTGTTTAGCGATGATCTTCGGAGCTTCTAAATGGCACAGTTTTCAATTTACCAAAATAAAAATTTACAGAGCAAGAAAGAATTCCCATTACTCTTAGATATACAAACTAGCTTACTAGATTCGCTGCAGACTACCGTTGTAGTTCCACTCAAAAAGCTCGAAACAAACAAAGATAAGGTTTTAACTCAGCTAACTCCAATCTTTACCATTGAAGACGTGGAGTATTTAATGCTTACACCTCAGTTGGCAGCTATTCAACGCAAGGAATTAGGCAAAGCCATCACGGATATTGAATATGCAAGAACTGATATTTTAAATGCATTAGATTTTCTCCTTACCGGCATTTAACCTTATGCACAACGGCAGTTTGTAAGGTGTCGGTTATGCACCTTACTTAGGATCTGCCGGATGATTTACACCATCATGCATTGGCATATCAGCCCGTAGGGCGGGTTAGCCAAAGGCGTAACCCGCGCGTCAATATTCCAGACACAACAAAATAGAACCACAAACAATAATATCGCCACCTGCAAAGACCGCGCGCGGGTCAAATGACCCGCCCTACAAATCTAACGCTGCAGTTCGTAGACGCAAATATTGACAGCACTCGCCAGGTTCAGGGATTCAATAAGCCCAGCACCGGCAATAGTGAATGGCTGCGCACTCAGCGCTATCAGCTTTTCCCGGGGAATGCCGCGAGCCTCATTGCCAAACACATAGCAATCAAAATCCTTGAACGCCGATGAAGCCAGGCTACCGCCTTGCATATCCAGGCACGCAATGCGCGAAAAGCGATTTTTTAATTGCTCCAGGCCAATATCCAATTCAATGGGCACATGGAAAATAGCACCCATACTGGAGCGAACGACTTTTGGATTATAGGGATCAACTGAATTGGGGCTCAAAATACAGCGAAAATTACCGAACCAGGCCAGAGTGCGCAAGATGGTACCTAGATTGCCAGGGTCCTGGATCTCGTGTAGGTAAATAGCGCGTTGCCCCGGCGGTTTTTCTGCAGACGACGGCAGCCAAGGTGCCACAGCGATAATTCCCTGCGGCGATTTTGTATCGGACAACTGCGCCATCTGCCGCTCGGAAACCACACTGATTGGAAAGGCGCTTTGCCAATCGGCGTACTGCTCAGTGACATACAATTGGCAATTGCGCAAATGTTGATGGGTTTCTGCCACCTTTTGCAACTCCAGCACCAGATGTTCGCCCTCCACCAAAAAATGGCCGAACTGGTCGCGGTATTTTTTTTGCTGGAGTTTTTTTATATCGTCGAGCTTCATTGCGATTCATCCGCAAAATCAGCCTGCATTGCCTTGGCAACTGCCTCAGCCACCTTGATACCATCGACACCCGCCGACAAAATCCCTCCCGCATAACCCGCCCCCTCACCGGCTGGATAGAGGCCGCGCGTATTGAGGCTCTGCAAAGTTTCATGGTCGCGGGTAATCCGCACTGGCGAGGAGGTGCGCGTTTCAATCCCAGTGAGAATCGCATCGGCACGATCATAGCCGCGTATTTGTTTGCCAAATGCCGGCAGGGCCTCACGGATAGCCTCAATCACATACTTGGGCAGGGACGGAGCCAGATCCCCCAGCAGAACACCCGGCTTGTAGGAGGGCTCAACCTCACCCAGGTGGGTTGAAGGCTTGCCGCGAATAAAATCGCCCACCAACTGTCCAGGTGCACAATAATCACTACCGCCGAGCACATAGGCATGGGACTCCAGCTTTTCCTGCAGCTCAATACCAGCCAGAGGGCCGCCAGGGAAATCCTCTTCGGGGTTGATTCCCACTACAATTCCCGCGTTAGCATTGCGCTCATTGCGCGAGTATTGGCTCATGCCATTGGTCACCACCCGCTCAGGTTCGGAGGTGGCCGCTACCACTGTACCGCCGGGACACATACAAAAGCTGTAGACCGCGCGGCCATTTTTTGCGTGATAGACCAGCTTGTAATCCGCCGCCCCCAAATCCGGGTGGCCGGCATACTTGCCCAGGCGGGCTGTGTCGATCAAGGATTGTGGGTGCTCAATGCGAAAGCCTACGGCAAAGGGTTTGGCCTCGACAAAAACGCCGCGGCTGTGCAGCATGCGAAAGGTATCGCGGGAACTGTGCCCGAGCGCCATCACCAGATAGCGACTGCGAATCTGCTCGCCATTGGCAAGCACCACCCCCTGCACACGCTTATCTTCAATCAATAAATCTGCCACCCTGCTTTCAAAGCGCACTTCGCCACCGAGTGCCTTGATCTCTTCCCGCATGGCCGATACCACCCCGGTCAGGCGAAAGGTGCCTATGTGCGGTTTGCTCACATACATGATTTCTTCAGGCGCACCGGCGCGGACAAACTCGTGCATCACCTTGCGGCCATAAAACTTCGGGTCTTTGATCTGGCTGTAGAGCTTGCCATCGGAAAACAGGCCGGCACCGCCCTCGCCAAACTGCACATTGGATTCTGGCGAGAGAATCTTGTTTCGCCAGAGCGCCCAGGTATCCTTGGTGCGACTGCGCACATCCTTGCCACGCTCCAGCACTATCGGCTTAAAGCCCATTTGCGCCAGTATCAAGGCCGCAAACAGACCGCAGGGGCCAAAGCCTATAATCACAGGGCGCTCGGTCAGGCCGGCAGGAGCCTGGGCAACAGGATAGTAGCGCGTGTCGGGAGATGGGCCTATATGGCTATCGCCAGTGAAGCTTGCCAACACCTGCTCAGGGTTGCGCAGATTCACATCGAGGATATAGATAAACTTGATCTCGCTATTCTTTTTGCGCGCATCATAACTGCGCTTAAAAACGGTGAAATCAATCAAATCCGACTCGGCAATCTTGAGCCGTTCAACTATGGCTTTTGGCAGAGCAGCAGTGGGGTGATCGAGGGGGAGAGCTAACTCAGTAATACGAATCATGGCGGTTCCTGGCCGGTGACTCCGGCAAAGGGTAAAAATAAGTGGCTATTGTACCTGCGACACAAGTGGCTGTCATTTGCCCGCTATGAGATACTTATCACTCGCATGTCCTAGAGTTATACCCATGGCCCGATCCAAAAGCAGCAACCGTTGGCTGGAAGAACACGTCAATGATCCCTATGTCAAACAGGCACAAATTGACGGCTACCGCGCCCGCGCCGCCTACAAGCTTATCGAACTCAACGAAAAGGATAAGCTTATTCGCCCTGGCATGCTGGTGGTTGACCTAGGCTCAGCGCCGGGAAGCTGGTCGCAGATAGCAGGGCGTTTGGTCGGGGTTAAAGGGCGAGTCATAGCCTCGGATATACTGCCGATGGACTCTCTGGAAAACGTGGATTTTATTCAGGGTGACTTTACCGAAGAGACGGTGTTTAACCAAATCATGGATCTGCTCGGCGGTGCCCAGGCAGATCTGGTTATCTCCGATATGGCTCCCAATATCAGCGGCGTCGACGTCGCCGATCAAGCCTCATCCATCTATCTGGTGGAGCTGGCTCTGGATATGGCCCGCCAGGTGCTCAAGCCCAAGGGCAATTTTGTGGCAAAAGTTTTCCATGGCGAAGGCTATGATGAGTATGTCAAGAATGTGCGGACCAGCTTTGACAAGGTAGTCATTCGCAAGCCCGACTCATCGCGCGCGCGCTCGCGAGAGGTCTATGTGGTGGGCAAAGGCTTTAAACCACAATAATACCCCCAGTATCTCCCAATACCTCACCCCATAGTCGCCGCCCCCACTCAAATTTCTACACCAGAAGGTCGCAGATCAAAATATAATCTATACTTTTAATTCTTAATAGCAACAATGACCGATGCGGAGGTCGCAGAACCTTATACACCGCCACAACCAGCCTGCTGATGCCAGCTATTTCGCCGTTATTGCTGGCAAATACCAATCGTTTGGCAGTATTGGCGCAAACTATCCGTCAACTTAGCTATATGGAAATCACCTCTATTAGTTATTAGCTCGCTGTAAATATACCTGGAAGCTGAATTGGAATATTGCCAGGCAAATATCATTTGCGAGCAGGTGATGATGCATCGATATAAATATAAATTCGCCAGCATACTTTGATCTTCGGTATTAACGAGCTTTTAGGTAGATGTGATGACTGCATTCATTAAAAGGCATATTTTTTTATTGCTCTGGTTTTTATTGGCTTTATGTTATTGGCATCCAGCTTTGGCGGCGACAACGGCCGACGCTTCCCTTGTACAAACTCAAGTCATAACGAATAAATCTATCGACAAAGCTCATTTGCACACTGTAGAACGGAGAGTTGCTGCTGCACATACAATCGAAACCAAATCGCCTGTTTTTGTCTTTGTCGACACTCTCATAGATAACTACCCGATACTCGTAAAAGACATTCAAGACCACAGCATCAATCAAAATATCAACATTATCTACCTCGACCGGGATCACAATGGCGTACAGCAAATAACAGATACTTTAGTCAATCACACGGATGTTGCAGCAATTCATTTACTCACCCATGGCATGGCGGGCTCAATTCAACTGGGCAATGCAGCACTTAATCAAAATACGATTGATCTTTACCGAGACAATCTGATTGCGTGGCGAAAGTCGCTAAGCGCGAATGCCGATATTTTGATTTACGGATGTAACGTCGCAGCAACCGATGCAGGCCTGGAATTTATCGAGAAAATAGCCAATCTCACGCAAGCCAGCGTAGCTGCCAGCACAAACCTCACAGGCGCCACCTCACTGGGTGGCGACTGGAACTTAGAAAGTCGCTACGGAAAAATAGAGAGCAATGTCATCCTGAGTGCGCAAGCTCAGCAGAGCTGGAACTCAACCCTGGCATATACCGATTATATTTTTCTCAACCCAGGCTCCGCCAACACCCAAACATTTACAGCCACCAGCAATGTAGGCTCAAGCTTTACCATCACCAACGGAAATTCATTCAACACGATCAGTAAAATTGCTGTTCAGCTAAAAATTCTTTCGGGTGCGGCAACCCAAAACATCAGCACTTGCATACGCGTTAACTGGAACAGCACGGCAAGTGAAAAATGCGCAACCATTTCATCCACCGTACTCACCACCAATTTTGCGTGGTACGTATTTGATGTAGGCAATTTCAATATCAACGATGGTGTGACCTATTATATTCAGATATACACACTGGGCACCGATGCCAAAGTTGCCGTAAACTACAGCAACTCCAGCATCTGGAACAACAATACCAACTTTTATTATAATAATAACGGCGGCGATTCCAGCAAAGATATGTATTTTGCGCTGAGTTCTGGCAGCAACAGTACGCCCTATGTCAACAGTGCCATCCCCGATCAAACAGCAAGTGAAGGCGTTGCTTTTAGTTATACCTTTAGCTCCACAGCATTTAAGGATAACGACACTCGCGATAGCCTGACCTACAGCGCCACACTATCCAGCAACGCAGCCTTACCGGCGTGGCTCACGTTCAATGCGTCCACACGGACTTTCAGCGGCACACCATCGAGTGGCGATGTAGGGACCATCTCGGTCAAGGTCACGGCGAATGATGGCAATAGCGGCACAATTACCGATACCTTTGATATAGTTGTCACAAGCAACCTTAGCTATTATCGCATTTCACACACCACGCCTGGAGTAACCTGCGCGGGATCAGCGATTACAATTTCCGCTTACAATGCATCAAATGCATTGGTTGCCCCCGCCAATGGAACAGTCGTAACACTATCCACCTCTCCAGCAACCGGCAGCTGGGTGGGAGGCAACACCGCCACATTTAATGGAGTGGCAACATCAGTAACCAAATACCTGCAGCAAACCACAGCCTCCACTCTGAACATCAATGTCACTGATGGTACACACACAGAAAGTGCCTCCTATGATCCAAGCATTACCTTTGACGCCGCCGCACTAACCTTCTACGGCAGCACGGGATTGATTGCGATGCAAAATGAAGTAGCAGGCACAGCAGATACTGCGCCCATCATAAAGGCAGCGAGCTGTGCAAGTCAGGTTACGGGAGCGAAGAATGTCAGCTTTGGTTACGAATGCCGCAACCCTACTACCTGCGTTGCCGGGCAAACCCTGAGCGTAAACAGTAACAATATCCAATCCAACAGCAATGGTGCGAGCATCACCTACAGCGCCGCGCAAAGCCTGACATTCGATGGCTCGGGGATTGCAAGCATCCCATTGAATTACAGCGATGTGGGTAAAGTAAAGATATACGCTACCATGACCCTGGCAGCATCGGGTAATGACCCAGCGATTACCTTGACGGGCAACAGCGGCGATATTGTGGTTAAACCCTATACCCTGGTCGCGAATACAATCCAGACAAGCGCTGCAGTTGCCAATCCAGGGGGCACCAGCACCTCGGGAGCCGCCTCAGGGTTTGTCGCAGCAGGCGATGCCTTTACCGTCAAGGTAGAAGCCAGGAATTCAGCAGGTAATAGAACCCCTAATTTTGGCAATGAAACTTCCACGGAAAATAATATTACCTTTGTCCCTCAGGCACTGAGTTATCCTTCGGGAGGAACCCTGACCACACTTACCAATCCCGCCGCGTTTACCGCAACAACACCAGCGGGCACTTTTATTAATTCAACAGTCAGTTGGAATCAGGTGGGCAGTTTTACGGCGCGTCCAGAGCTGGCTGATAACGATTATTTAGGCGCGGGAGACCTGGCCAGCAAAACCACAACAGGTACCATCGGCCGTTTTTATCCAGACCACTTCACTCTTGCCAGCTCATCCACCAGCAATAGTTGTGTGGCCGGTGGATTCAGCTTTTTGAACCAGCCTGGAATAGGATTGAACTATGTCCTGCAAGCCAAAAGCTCTACCAATACCACTGTAACAAACTACGGCAGCACCTATGGGGCAGCACAAGCCGCCGTCAGTTATGTAGCAGAGAATAATAATGGTGCCGATGGTGCCACCTATACCTCACGGTTGTCCGACGGTGCATCACCCGCCTGGGTGAGCGGTGTCATGACCGTTGCCAGCAGTACGGCGAGCGTATTGCGCAAACTCACAACCTTTGCTCCCGACGGTCCATTTACCAGCTTGCAGTGGGGCCTGGTTCTGACAGAAAGTTTTGATGGCGGCCGAAGTCTGAGCGGTAAAAATATGAATGCGCTGACTACCGGCACCTGCTCCGGTGGAACCTGTACCGCTATGGCGATTGGCTCGCCCCTGGTGCTGCGCTATGGTCGCCTGCGCCTTGAGGGCGCCTCGGGCCCGGAAACGGCCAGCCTGCTGGTGAATTTTTTATCTGAATATTGGACCGGCAATTATTTTGCGCTGAATAGCAATGACTCCTGCACCATAGTGCCCCTAGCGGCAATCACCTATCCCAGCGGCACACTGGCCACGGCAGCCAATTTCAATGTTCCTCTGAGCATTGGCACAACCACAGGCACTTATGTAAATTCGACGGGAGGAGTGCATTTCAATGCGGGCACAGCAGGTCACTCGTTTAGCAAACCCAGTGCTGCCGGAACCGGAAGTTTTGTGGTGGGGATCAGCTTATCGACGCTGAGCTGGTTGCGCTACGACTGGAACCAGGATGGCACTTATTCAGATACGAGCATACCCAATGCGACCTATACATTTGGAACTTATCGCGGCAGCGATCGAATCATTTACTGGCATGAGAGATTATAGCCATGGACATGTTTACAAAAATCACCTGTGCCCGCCAAAACTTTTCCTTGATCCCGAAAAAAATGGGTTTCGCTGCAGATAAACCGAAAACCACTTTCCATTCAGCAGACTTAATAGTTTGCCAGCAATTGAACTCTGGAGAAAATTTTGAAGCCGCATAACTACGCAGACTCAATAAGCGGGTAAGGACACCCACCCGTGAATAAAAATGATTTTTCTGCAATTTTTATAGAGCAACTATAACTTATTTAAAGATTAATTTGAGAATTTTCGAAAATTCAAATTACGTTATTGTTATGAGCTTAACCTTGTGAAATTTATTGCTGTAAGATACCGTTTTTCCTCAGCATAAATCCCAGCATTGCGAATGCCCACACTGGGATTGAGCAGCTATAATAGATAACAATGCGAAGAAGATCAGAACAACACTTGTGATAATTTGATGTGTCGATTTATCTGTGACCCAGCCTAAATCCAATTAGGCTTGAGCAATAAAATTTAAAGAGTAGGCAGATACTGATAAAAATTCTAAACCTCTATGAGCCAATCATTATGCGCAAAAAAATTTCTATCCTCACCAGCATTCTAGGATTTTCGCTAGCCACCGCCGCCTTCGCCGGCGACCTGGGCATCAATGTCATAGTGGCAGGCGAGATAGCACCCGGTGTCTACGGCCAGGTTGAAATCGGCAGTGAACCTCGCCCCCGCCTGGTCTATGAAAGGCCGATAATCATCACCGCAAGCAAACGCTATGCACAGGCTCAACCCGTCTACCTGCATGTCCCACCCGGACATGCCAAGCACTGGTCCAAACACTGCCACGAGTATCATGCCTGTGAACATCAGGTGTATTTTGTCAAAAGCAGTGAATATGAACCCGATTATCGCAGCGAGAGCGACAATCACCAGGACAACCATAAGCACGATCAAAAGGGGCACAAGGAAGGCCATGGCAAGGGGCATGGCAAAAACAAGCAGTAAAGCAAAGCCGCCCGCACTCAAGAAAGATATCCTGAGTGCGGGCAATATTAAAATAGGGGAGTCAGCCGCTAAGCCGGGTTCTGTCGTGGACAGTCATTCATCTGGGATATGCGTCACCGCATACCTCAAGCAACCTACCCGAACCCGATGCGGGCCGCACCAATGGGTTCCTATTTGGTCTTGCTCCGAGCGGGGTTTACCGTGCCACGGACTGTTGCCAGCCGCGCGGTGCGCTCTTACCGCACCCTTTCACCCTTACCGGTTCTGGTTTGCCCTCTCACTTAAGCGATCAGGCACCTTGAACTTAGGCGGTTTGCTTTCTGTTGCACTTTCCGTAGGCTCACACCTCCCAGGCGTTACCTGGCGCTCTGCCCTATGGAGCCCGGACTTTCCTCCCCAATGCACCAGACAATACTCGAGAGAATTGCATAGTTAACATTAGAGCGACTGCCTGGCCAACTCCGGCGCGCACACTACCGTCAAGGGGCTCAAAGTACAAGCTATATATTTCATGCCTGAAATAAATTTATCCGCCGCCAGAATTTATCAGCAAAGACACTAGAGGCTTAATGGGTTTGACAGCACTCGGAAACAGATCCGCAAGCCAGGTCTCGAACAACAACCTTATAACCATTACTGCAAAAAGCGCTTGAAATGACGCCAAATATTTATAGTCACTGGATATTTACCTAACGATACGCTCATAATGGCGACCGAGAAATTATGCATTTATTGCTCTACACAATAATCATTCCTGAGGAGCCACTTCTGTGAAATATCCCAAATTGAGCCTGCTTGCCATAGCTATTGCCAGCTACAGCCACCTCCCAGCCATAGCTGCCGAGGGAGAGGGTCCCGCTCTCGATGAAATTGTCGTTACCGCACAAAAACGAGCACAAAAACAAGAAGATGTACCCATCTCCATCAGCACCCTCAATGGCGACAAACTGGAACAAGCAGGCATCACCAGCGCCCAAGGGCTCTCCGATTATGTTCCCGGCTTTAATATGACGCAAACGGGTATAGGTACCAATATTGCCGTCCGCGGTATCAGCTCAGGAGTGAACCAGGGCTTTGAACAATCCACAGCCATGTTCGTGGACGGCATTCACTACGGTCGTGCGCAACTGGCACGCGCTCCATTTCTGGATATTGAGCGAATTGAAGTATTGCGCGGCCCACAGAGTATTCTCTTTGGTAAAAACAGCACGGCGGGTGCGATAAGCATTATTACTGCAAAACCCGGCGAGACAATTGAAGGCAGCTTTACTGCGCTTTACGAACCAGAGTATGGCGAAAAAGATGTGCGCTTAGTGCTTTCAGGTCCCATCAGCGATACCGTCGGCGGGCGCATGGCCATTATGAGCAGATCCTATGATGGCTTTATCAAAAACACCACCCTGGATCGCGATGAATCAGCAGACAAAGATCGCGTTGTGCGCGCCACACTGGAATGGAAACCCACGAATGCCTGGGATATCACCCTGAAACTTGAAGACGGCTCATTCGACAGCACCGGGCGCAACATTGAAGTTATCAACCCAGTCACCAACCCTGACATAAACACCTCGCAGGACCCCAACCCTTACGCCACCACGCTGGGCTTTCTCACCGCAGGAAAGTATCACCTCAACAGTAGCGAGGATGGCACTCGCCAATCCAATGGCGACTATAGCTTTAACGATACCGAAAACGTCACCCTTACCGCCGACCACGATATTGGCGATTTGACCCTGACCTCGGTAACCGGCTACAACGCCTACAAATATTGGGAGCTGTGCGACTGTGACTTTACCGGCGCCCCCGGATTCAATATTTACTCCGATGAAACCTACCAGCAGACAAGCCAGGAGTTGCGCCTTGCTTCATCCGAAGATCAGACAGTCAGTTGGATAGGAGGCCTTTTTTATCAGGCCAGTGACCTGAAATTCCACGATGATGTCAGCGTCCCCACCAACAGCTATATTGCAACAGCATTCGTGGCCTCCCCTCCACCCGGCATCACTCCAGCCCAGGCGAACCTGTTGCGCGGCGCTTCCACCAAACGCAACTTTAACCAGGACACCAGCCTTTACGCTGCCTTCGCGCAAATCACTTGGAATATTACTGACAGCAGCCGCCTGCTGCTTGGCGGACGCTACACAGAAGAAACCAAAGAGGCCAATCGCAAGCAATACCATGTCACTGCGGCAGGCACTGTTGTTACCGATACCAGCATAGATAATTCACACAACCTTGTCTGGAGCCAATTTAAAGTCGACCCTCACTCCGTTTCAGGGGAGAGAGACGAATCCAAATTCACTCCGCAAATAATCGCGCAGCACGACCTCAATAAAACCGACAGGATTTATGCCAGCTTTACCACTGGATTCAAATCCGGCGGTTTCGATGTGCGCTCCAACTCCGCGCCCAATATTCTGGGTGGCGTCTACAATGACGACGCAACCAACGGCACATGGGAATTTAACGATGAAAAAGTTAAAAACTATGAAGTTGGCGGCAAGTTCCTGCTCGCCAGCGGCGCAGTCGAACTCAACCTCGCCCTGTTCCGCTCCGAGTTTACCGATATGCAGACTAGCCAGTTTGACGGAGGCCTGAGTTTCCTGGTAACCAATGCGGGAGAAGCTGTGGTGCAAGGCCTGGAAGTCGATGGACGCTGGGCTATTACCGATGATTTGCTGATGCGTGGCGGAGCCTCTTATATCGACTTTGAATACACCAAATTTACCAATGGTCAATGTGCATTCAGCCAAACACCCAATGCACAAGGCTTCTGCGACCACACAGGGAAAACCCGCGAATTTGTCCCTGAATTCCAGGGCAATATCGGCTGGGATTACGCCGTGGAATTGCCCAGCAGCCTAACTCTCACCAATACCTTGGATGTTATTTACAGCGATAAGTACTTCACTACCCCGGGGCTGGATAGCAATATGGTGCAGGATGCTTTCGTCAAGCTGAATGCCCGCATAGCCTTAAGTGGTACAGACAAGGCTTGGGAGTTGGCACTTCTCGGCCAGAACCTCACCGATGAAACCATAGTCACCTACGCCAATGGCCTGCCGGTTGCAAGCACCTTAACCAAAGGCGCAGGCTCAGCTTATTACGCGTTTTATGATCAACCAAGAAGCATCTCCCTACAGGCCACCCTGCGCTTTTAATTAAAAGAGAGTGCCCTGCCCTAAAAAAGCTGCGACAGTTTAACTGTCGCAGCTTTTTTTTGCGCAATTGATCCATACCTGCCAGACAATCACCGCAAAAAAACACATTGATGGCAGCCTGCATTTGTTAATCGCATCACCCACTCTTCATCGAAGCCGCAAAATGAAGGTTTTCCTTTTTAAAAACGTTTTTACCTGCCATACCACACAGAAACCAATTTTTTCGTGACAAAAATCACAAAAAGAAAAACATTTTTCTTGCAAAGCTATAAAATTTGGTTTCTTATTCGATTTCTTCATTAATACCAGGAACCCATGCGCTATGAAATATGAATACTTGTTAATTGCATTCGCACTCAGTATTTGCGCTAACGCTAAGGCAGAGTGGTTTTTACGTGGCACACACAATTCATGGACAAGCTCGCAAATGGAGGCAGCAGGAAGCAATAGCCTGCAACTCACTAGCGTTGTATTTAATTCAGCAGGCGGCATTAAATTTGACCGCTTTGGCGATTGGAAAGAAAGCTACGGGATAAACGGCGGCAACATTCCTGTCGCTGCAGGCACCTGGGATATTAAATTTTTTACCGACACTAAAACCTGGAGCATCAGCGCCCCCCAGGCAGCAGCCAATTACCATATTCGCGGCACCTTTAACGCCTGGCAGGAAGGCACCCTGCTGAACCGCATAGGCAGCAGCGATAACTACGAGCGCTGCGTAAACTTTAGCGGTGGCGACAGCAATGGCGGGCCGCGCTTCAAGATAGACCCCAATGGCGCCTGGGGCGATGCCATACCGGCTGCAGATTTCGCAGTGAGCGCAGGCTGGGTCAAAATCAATTTCAACAGCACCAGCAAAGCCATTTCCGTGCAACAAAACCAACCTGCCGAGTGCGCAACCACCATCTCCAGCACCGCCGCCTTTAGCTCCGTCAACAACTCTATTGCCAATTCCAGTACTGCCCCAGGAATCCCCTACCATTTGCGTGGCACTTTCAACGCCTGGCAGGAGGGAGCCCTGCTGAATCGCATCGGCAGCAGCGACAACTACGAGCGCTGTGTAAACTTTAGCGGCGGCGACAGCAATGGTGGACCTCGCTTCAAGATAGACCCCAATGGCGCCTGGGGCGATGCCCTGCCCGCTGCCGATTTTGTCGTGACTGCCGGTTGGATCAAAATCAATTTCAACAGCACCAACAAAACCATTACCGTCCAACAAAACCAACTTGCCGAGTGCGCGACTACCACCTCCAGCATCGTCGCCTTGAGTTCCGCCAACAATTCTATTGCCAACTCCAGTGTTACTCCCGGAACCCCCTACCATTTGCGCGGCACTTTCAACGCCTGGCAGGAGGGAACCCTGCTGAATCGCATCGGCAGCAGCGACAACTACGAGCGCTGCGTAAACTTTAGCGGTGGCGACAGCAATGGCGGACCGCGCTTCAAGATAGACCCCAATGGCGCCTGGGGCGATGCCCTGCCCACCAGCGATTTTCTGGTGTCGGCCGGCTGGGTCAAAATCAGCTTCAACAGCAGTAGTAAAATGATTAATGTGCAGCAAAACCTGTCGGCCAATTGCGCTCCGGTTTCCAGTACCGCAGCATCCAGTTCGCTCAGCAGTGCCGCTGCCGGCTCCAGTATTGCGACCAGCACGCCTTACC
>DATMSP010000010.1:0-73028 GCA_035565295.1 Cellvibrio sp.
GAGAATTGTTCCAACTGATAAAATCCATATCTTTTCCATTATAATTTTCATGGGTTCACTCTTGAACACTACGGGGCCATTCTTAAACTATTTACCCTCTGGGTCAAGCTTTTACACTAAAGGCATAGGTTTGTTTCATTCACTCGCGAACAGCCGCAAGTGTAACTGGCCCGCCAAGGTCGAAGACATCTATAGATGCAGCTCGACCCAGCAAATAGGCCTGCGCAACCAAAGAAGCAGTCAATTTCCCATAAAACAAAAATAATCCCAATGCCATACTGGCCAGCCTCGCTGGATATTTATTGCAGTTTACGTTTAAAATAATCAGTACTCAGGAAAGCCTCCAGAAAATTATTTCTACTGCTACTGGGGCAACAGCTGACTTATGCACTCCTAGACTCCGCTTTTGTGCTGCGTTGTTTTAAACAGGTAACCGCTTGTTTTTCTGTGCTGAAGCCTCCGCACACCTTTTCAGAGGCTCCCCAAAATTGACTAGAGATAACTATAAGGCTGGCAATGAAAACAAGGTTGGTTTATTCACCGCACTACGACTTCAGCATGCTGGGGCTAGAGAAGCTTCACCCCTTTGACCCGCAAAAATTCAGCAAGGCATGGCAACTGCTATACAAAAATTTTGGCCGGGAACTCAATCATCGAACGACGTTTGTGAATGCCCCCGTCACCAACCGGGAGTTAAGCCTGGTTCACAATGAAAAATATTTGCAATCCCTGCGTGAGAACAAGGTTATTGCCAATATTCTCGCCATACCCTTAATGGCATTTATACCGCATTACTTTCTCAACAAAGGAATCATTGCACCCGCGCGATACGCCACTTCGGGCACTATAATCGCTACACAGCAGGCTCTGGGCGGGGCCATTGTATTTAACCTGGGGGGTGGATTCCATCACGCTTTTGCCGATCACGGCGAGGGTTTCTGTTTTTTTGCAGATGCGGCACTCGCCTTGCAGATTGCAATCAACAATCAATTGCTTTGTGCAACAGATTGCGTTATCAGCATTGATCTGGATGCCCATCGCGGCAATGGCCTTGCCAGCCTGCTACAGGATCACCCTCATGCAGGGATATTTGATTTGTACAATATGCAGGTTTATCCCGGCCTGAAAGATGACCCGCATGAAAAATATCCCTTTATTATCCCTCTGCGGGCCGGACTGAACTGCGAGGGATACCTGAGCTTGCTGAAGCGAAAATTGCCGCTATTCCTGCAACAATACAGCGGAGCAAAACTGGCTTTCTACAACGCAGGAACAGATATACTGGCAACGGATAAACTCGGCGGATTGAATGTCAGCTATGAAGCTATCGTTGAGCGCGATAAGTTTGTCATAGATCAATTATATGCGCGTAAAATTCCCACCGTCATTATGACCAGCGGCGGCTATTCGCCCTATTCCTATAAACTCATTGCCGACCTGGCAACCCATGTACTGAAACTCAATACATAAATCCCGGGCAGCTGTATTTTTCTCCACGATTATTCGCACATTTTTAACAGGCGAGGCCTTTTACCCCTTTCAGATTTTATACAACCTGCTGCACCGGGACTCTTGTTTACAACCAGCAACAATGACAAGCCCTTATGCCAAGTGCGGAGCCATTCACGATTTGAGTGTTCGCTCTTTACAGATCATATTTATATCGTTCATGATTGCGATAAAACAAAGCAGGGTATAGCTATTAATGGATTTTAATTTGGATGATATACAGCAGCTGTCTCCCGACGAGGCCTCACTCAAGGCTGCCAAGGGGTTGCTGGTTCCCGCCAAATGGCCAATGCTCGGCACCAATGCTGCAGCCATATGGGGCGAATGCCAGGGCAGCGGGAAAAAGCCTTATCAAGTACAGGTTGATAAATCCGGCCCCGCCTTCAAGTGCTCCTGCCCCAGTCGAAAATTTCCCTGCAAGCACGGCCTTGCCCTCCTGTTGTTAAAATTCCAGCACGGCGATAAATTCAATGCAGATCCACCTCCAGCCTGGGTTGAGGAGTGGTTGCAATCACGGCAAGACAAAGCTGAGAAGAAAGCTACAAAAAAAATTGAAACCGAAGCCGCACCCCCTGACCTCGCTGCCAGGAATAAGCGCGAGGAAACACGCAAGCAACGCATGCTCGACGGCCTGCAGGAATTGGAACTCTGGCTGAAAGATCAAATACGCCAGGGTCTCGCGCGACTCAGCAGCGAGCCAGCGCCAGGGCAGCAATTGGCCACGCGCATGGTCGATGCGCAGCTGCCGGGTATTGCCATGCGTATCCGCCAATGGCCAGAGCTGATCAGGAGCAATCCGCAGTGGTCGGAGACACTCTCGGCAGAATTTGGCCAGCTGCAATTGCTGGTTGATGCATTCCGCCGTATCGAGCTGCTTCCTGAAACCATACAGGCTGACTTGCAGGCGGCCCTGGGCAATAGCATTGATAAACAGCAGGTGCTGAGCCAGGGCGAAATCCTTGCCGATCAGTGGCTGGTGCTTGGCCAGCATATCTACGAGGAAGAACGCCTCTGGGTGCGGCGTGTCTGGTTGCGGGCTAAGAGCAGTCAACGCTTTGCCCTGCTACTGGATTTCAACCATGGCAACCGTCAATTCCAGTACAATTTCAGCAGCGGCAAATGGCTTGAGATGACCCTGGCTTTTTACCCGGGAAATTATCCTTTGCGCGCACTCCTGGTGGATACACCGAAGAGTGTCGCAGTGAGTCTGTCCGAAGAAAAACCTCTCGCCCAGCAGTTGCAGCAATTGAGCGAAAGGCTTGCGGCCAACCCCTGGCAATGGCCACAACCACTGGTGATCCGCGATGCGCGGCTCCACCAGGAGCGCGATCACTGGCAATTGCTCACCCCGGAAGGATTCGCGATTCCACTGTTGATCACCAGCGAAAACCGCTGGCAATTGCTCGCTGAAGGCGGCGGCAAACCCCTGCATATTTTTGCCGAGTGGCAAAACAACAAGCTGCGCCCACTCAGCGCCTGGCGCGAACAATTTTTATGGAGCCTCGCCAGCTAATGAGTCTTCTCGCCCAACTCAGCACACAACTGTTAATTGGCAGTGAGCGCCGCGCAGTGCAAATACCGCAAGCCAGTGGCGACCTTGCCGAGCTACTGCAGCAACTGAGCGCCGACAATTCACCGACGGAAACGCAACTATTGCGCGCTGCGGGTGCCCTCGCCTTTTATTCACAGGCCGGATTCCAACCGCTGCAAGCGCAGTTCGAATTGCCGCCGGCCTGCGCCGACGAAACCCTCCCGATACTACCCGATGAGCGCCTCGCAGAGGTGTTGCAGCAACTTATCCAAACAGGGCCGCAGCGGCTGTTGCGGGAAGTCGTCAACGCGATTGCGCAATATCAATACCTGGTTCCCGTAAAGATGTTGCCGGCACTGCTGACTCTGGGAAAAAGCCATCCCCAACTCGCACCACAGATTCTCGCCCTATGCGGAAAGCGCGGTGTTTGGCTGGCACAGGCAAATGACGACTGGCACTACCTGCTCAACCAGGAACAGATTATAGATAAGGCACTGTGGGAACACGGACAGCAGGAACAGCGCCTGCTCTTTATCAAGCATTTGCGAATGAGCGATCCCGCGCTCGCACGCCAACTGCTTGCCGAGGCCCTGCCGGAATCTGATGCACGCACCCGCAGCGCGTTGCTGGAGACATTGCACGGCACCCTGCAGGCCGACGATGAAGCATTTCTCACCAGCCTGCTGACAGATCGCAGCAGGGAGGTGCGCAACAGCCTGACCGCTCTGCTCAGCACACTGCCGCAGGGACACTATGTAGAGCGCATGCAAACCCGCATGCATGCCTGCCTGAGCAGAGAGCGAAAATTATTTCGCCAGCACTGGCAATTGTCTGCACCGGAAACATTTTCCAGCGACTGGGCCGCCGATGCCATTGAAGAGAAACGCCCCTCTGGGGAAGCCCTGGGTCAAAAAGCCTGGTGGCTTTTCCAGCTCGCGCGCCCGCTGCCCCTGATATGGTGGCAGGAGACCCTGGGGCTCAATCCAGAGCAATTGATTGACTGGGCGCGAGCAGGCGATTGGAGCCTCGCGCTGCTGCGCGCATGGCATCAGGCACTGGTGCGCGAAAAAAATGGTGACTGGGCAGAAGCTTTTTTACTAAAAACACCCTTCCCGGATCTCGATGTCGATACCCTGCAGTTGATCTGCCTGCTGCCACAGGAAGAGGCAGAGGGTTGCTGGCTATCCATCTTCGATGGCCCAGGTGCCGACCACAGGCGCGGCGAATTTCTCAACAGGATTGTCCAGCAGGATATGCCGCCCTCGAAAAAATTTGCCCGGGCCATTATCAAGAATATCAAGAAACATCTGCCCGACGAATCGAGCAAGTGGGATTATGCCCTGCGCCAGGCACTGGTGGATTTTGCCTGCCTGATTCCAGCGGACTGTTTTGCGGATGCCAGTCAGGGATGGCACCTGGAGGATAGCAATAGCCAATTTTTTAGCGAGACCCTTGCCCGTGTGTTAAGCACGATTGAACAGCGCCAAAGACTTATTCAATTTTTAACGAGCCAATCACTATGAGCCAAACCCTGCGTCAACATGCCGAACAACAATTTGCCGAAGAGCTGGATGCATTGAAAAAATGCGATAAACATCCAGTGCCTGCCAATTGGCAGCTATCCCCCTGGGCAGTGCTCACCTACTTATTGGGCGGCAAACTGGATTCAGGTTTTGAAGTCAGTGCAAAATATATAGGCAGCCGTCGTATCATTGAAACGGCTATCGCAACCCTTGCCACCGATCGCGCACTGTTATTATTCGGTGTCCCTGGCACCGCCAAATCTTGGGTATCGGAACATCTGGCGGCAGCTATCAGTGGCGATTCAACACTCATCGTGCAAGGCACGGCCGGCACCAGCGAAGAGCAATTGCGCTACGGCTGGAACTACGCCGAACTGCTGGCCAAGGGGCCATCGCAAAATGCACTGGTGCCGAGCCCGATGATGAATGCCATGTCCACCGGAAAAACCGCGCGCATTGAAGAACTCACTCGCATTCCCGCCGATGTGCAGGATACCCTGATCACCCTCTTGTCGGAAAAAACCCTGCCCATTCCCGAACTGGGCCGCGAGTGCCAGGCAATACAGGGCTTCAATGTCATAGCCACAGCCAACAATCGCGACAAGGGTGTCAACGAATTATCCAGCGCGCTCAAACGCCGTTTCAACACAGTGATACTGCCAGTGCCCTCCACTGAAAATGAAGAGGTGGCGATAGTAACCAAACGCGTTGCCGAAATGGGCGTTGCCCTGCAGCTGCCCGCTGAAGCTCCCGCATTAAAAGAAGTGCAGCGCGTGGTGCAGATTTTTCGCGAGCTGCGCAATGGCCAGACCGAAGATGGCAAGACCAAATTGAAAACCTCAAGCGGGACGCTCTCCACCGCAGAAGCTATTTCGGTGATGAATTCCGGCCTGGCCCTGGCGGCACATTTTGGCGATGGCGTGGTGCGCGCTTCCGATATTGCCGCAAGCCTGGTAGGTGCCATTATCAAAGATCCCGTGCAGGATGCTATTGTCTGGCGCGAGTACCAGGAGACGGTGATCAAAGAGCGCGGCGATTGGAAAGATCTCTACCGCGCCTGCCGCGATCTCGAGTAACGCCATGAGCGACTCACCATTCCACCTATTCGGCATTCGCCATCACGGCCCCGGCTGCGCGCGTTCACTGCTGGCCGCACTGCAGGCACTGCAGCCTGACTGCCTGCTGATCGAAGGACCACCGGAGGCAGAGACGGTGCTGCCCTTTGCCCATGATCCGGCGATGGTGCCGCCCATCACACTGCTGATCTTCAATCCCGACAATGCCCAACAGGCTGCGTTCTACCCCTTTGCCGAATTCTCGCCGGAGTGGCAGGCGCTGCGCTATGGGGCACGGCATGACTTGCCAGTGCGTTTTATGGATCTGCCAGCAGCGCAGAGCTTTGCCCTGCAAACACAACCTGCGGAGCAACCTGTAAGCGCAGAAATTGACGAGCCATCGCAGCCGGATATCAATGCCATAGACACCAGCGCTCCACTCGACTGGCTGGGCCGCGCGGCAGGTTACGACAGCGGAGAATCCTGGTGGAATCATTTAGTTGAAGAGCGCAATCTGGCCGGGCAAACTCACAGCCAGAGCCTGGATCTGTTCGCGGCCATTCGCGAAGCCATGACCAACCTGCGCGCAGAAATCCCACAAGCCGAGGCCAACAATGCACGATCTTATCGCGAGCAATTGCGCGAAGCTTCCATGCGCAAAATCATGCGGCAGGCGCAGAGGGACGGCTATCAACGCATAGCCGTTATCTGCGGCGCATGGCATCTGCCCGCACTGGAAAAACTTCCCAGCGCAAAAGCCGACAATGATTTATTAAAAGCCCTGGAAAAAATTAAAGTATCCGCCACCTGGGTGCCCTGGTCATTCCAGCACTTGAGCTATAGCAGCGGCTATGGTGCCGGTGTCGACTCTCCCGAGTGGTATCAAGCCATATGGGAGATAGCGGATAGCAAAGAGCGCGCAATAAAATGGCTGGCCAGAGCGGCGCAGCTGCTGCGCGAGCAGGATATAGATTGCTCATCGGCGCATATCATTGAAGCCATGCGCTTTGCCCAATCCCTCGCGGCTTTGCGCCAGCGACCTCAGCTGGGTCTCGAAGAACTGGTGGAAAGCCTGCGCACCTGCGTAACCATGGGCAATGAAACACCTATCCAATTTATTAGGCAGAAATTGATTATCGGCAACCGCCTGGGCGAAATTCCCAGTGCGGTGCCCAGCCTGCCATTGCAGCGCGATCTGGAGCAGCAGCAGAAATCCCTGCGCCTGAAACCCGAAGCTGGGCAAAAAGTGATTGACCTGGATTTGCGAAAGGAGAGCGACCTGGCGCGCAGCCATCTGCTGCATCGTCTGCAACTCCTGGGCATCCCCTGGGGCCAACTCAATAAAACCGGGCGCAGTGCAAAAGGCAGCTTCCATGAAATATGGACACTGCAGTGGGATGCAAGATTCGCCCTGGATATTATCTCCGCCAGCCGCCTGGGCAATAGCATCATCTCCGCCGCCAGCGCCAAAGTTGTCGCGAGCGCAGAGCAAAGCCACTCACTCGGAGAAATTTCGCAATTATTGCACTCACTGTTGCTAGCGGATTTACCCCAGGCGGTAGCACCCGTCAGCCACACACTGGAAAATTTAGCGGCAATCTCTACGGATATACTGGAACTGCTCGCCGCAATTCCGCCGCTGGTGCAAATAGCCCGCTATGGCAATGTCCGCAATACCGACACTCAGATGGTCGAACAGGTACTGCACAGTCTGATTCCCCGAGCCGCGATTGCCTTGCCGCCTGCATGTCACGCACTGGATGATGAGGCGGCAAAAAAAATCAACAGCGCTATAGTGAGCAGCCATCAGGCCATTTGCCTGCTGGCAGAGGACAGTTTACTGGAGCCCTGGCTGGCAGCCCTGAGACAATTATTGCTGCTGGGTTCGTATCATGGATTGGTCTCCGGCCTGGCCACGCGACTGCTGTTTGATCGCCAGAGCCAGAGCCTTGAGCAGGTCAGCACACAGATGAGCCAGGCACTTTCCGTAGGTGTGCAACCACCGCTGGCTGCGGCCTGGCTCGAAGGTTTTTTAAATAATAGCGGAATGATTCTATTGCACGATGATCAGCTCTGGCGACTGGTCAACGACTGGCTCTGCTCTCTCCAGGACGAATATTTTTTACAGATACTGCCACTGCTGCGCCGCACCTTCTCCACATTCAACGCGCCCGAAAAACGCCAGCTGGGCGAGCGCGCCAGACAGGCAGCACCTGTGGCTTTCGTAGCGCAGAACAGTCTCGACAGTACACGCGCAGCACTGAGCCTGCCCTATATTCGCCAACTCTTAGGTTTAAGCCAATGACCACCTCCGACCAACAACGCCGCTGGCGGCTCGCGCTGGGAGCCAGTGCCGATAATGCCGCTGAGGGCCTGCCCCTCTCTGCCGAAGAAGCCAAGATTGACGCTGCACTGGCCGCGCTCTATGACCTGGATTCAAGCCATCACCTGCGTGGTGGCTCAGGCGCGTCATCGCCCAAGGTAGCGCGCTGGCTGGGCGATATTCGCCGCTATTTTCCCTCATCCATAGTGCAGGTTATGCAGCGCGATGCTCTTGAGCGACTGCAACTGCACAGCATGCTTCTGGAAAAGGAAATGCTGGAATCTATTCAGGCAGACGTCCATCTGGTAGCAACACTTATTTCCCTGCGCACGGTTATCCCGGCAAAAACCAAAGAGACGGCGCGCATGGTGGTGCGCAAGGTAGTCGATGAACTATTGAAAAAACTGGCCGAACCCATGCGCTCGGCAGTGACAGGCGCACTCAATCGCGCGCAGATAAATCGCCGCCCGCGCCACAGCGAAATCGATTGGCCGCGCACTATCAAAACCAACCTGCGTCACTGGCAGGCAGACTACCAGACGATTATTCCCGAGCGCCTGATCGGCTATGGCCGCAAAACACAACGCACCCAGCGCGAAATTATTTTGTGCATAGACCAGAGTGGCTCCATGGCCTCTTCGGTAGTCTACTCCAGCATCTTTGCTGCAGTCATGGCTTCACTACCAGCGGTCAAAACCAGCCTGGTTGTATTCGATACCGCCGTGGTGGATTTGACGGAGCAATTGGATGATCCCGTGGAATTGCTGTTTGGTGTGCAATTGGGCGGAGGTACCGATATCAACCGCGCAGTGGGTTACTGTCAGGGTTTAATTCGCGAGCCGCGCAACACCATACTGGTACTGATTTCCGATTTGATCGAGGGTGGACTTGAGGAAAAGCTGTTGCAACGCGCTCATGAGCTGGTGGAATCCGGTGTACAGTTTATTACCCTGCTGGCCCTCAGCGACGAAGGCGCCCCCCACTACGACCGGCAACTCGCGGCACAGCTCGCCGCCCTGGGCGTGCCCTCCTTTGCCTGCTCACCCGATCATTTTCCCGCGCTTATGGCGGCAGCCATCAAGCGCGAAGATATCAATATATGGGCGGCAGACCGCGAGATTACAACAACGCGCTGATTGCTGTATTCTCGGTTTCACTCAAACGACCTCCTGAGGAATATTGGCGGGCAACCCGCACCAAGCAACTAACTGCTCAGTGGTTCAACAAGCCAACTCCGCAATGTGAATTATAAAAATGAAGCCAAATATTGCACTTATGCTATTGCTCGCGCTATGCAACCTGCCAGCCGCCAAGGCCGAGACCAATGAAATAGGTGCAATGACATTTAATCTGCGCGTTCCCATTGACCCACCACCCTATGATTGGCCATCCAGACTGCCGCGAGCCATCGCCATCATTCAGCAGCAGGCACCGGACTTTATCGGCGTGCAGGAGGTTTCACCGGCAATGATGCAGGATTTGCGTATTGCGCTTCCAGCCTATGTGGCAGTGGGTCGCGGCCGCGAAACAGGAGGCAAGGGTGAAGCAACCCCTATATTATTTTTACAGGACCGCTGGGAATTGGATAAGCGCGACCAGGGAACCCTGCAGCTCTCGCCAACACCCGAGGTGCCCGGCTCGAATGGATGGAATATGCAGTGGCCGCGCATATTCACCTGGGTGCATCTGCGCGAAAAGAAAACGGGAAAATCTCTCTATGTTTTCAATACCCATTTTCCGCTACTGGCGAAAGAGCGCGATTTATCCGCACAGTTGCTGGCCAAGACCATTGCCGAACGAAAATACCCGCACGACCCTGTGATCCTGACTGGTGACTTTAATGCTTGCGACGAGGAAGCCTCCATGGGCTACCTGCGCGGGATGGGCGGCTCACCGCTAACCATGACAGACACTTATCGCTGGCTGCACCCCAATAAAAAAGTGGGCACGTTTCATGATTTTGGCAGAGTGGATAGCTGCAAGATTGATTATGTTTATTTACTTGGATCGCTGAAAATAATCTCTTCACAGGTTGTTAGCGAAAATAGCAATTTCTCTTCGGACCATTACGCGGTGATGGCAAAACTGCGCTTTTAAGCAGTTGCATTTTAGCTTCAATAATAATTTTATCTTTTCCTATCGCCACCTGCCCTGCGAAAACCTAAGCAGCTCACGCGGGCCCGACAGCTGAACCCACGACTTCAGTCTGGCTTTAAAAGGAGCAATTAGTGTATTCTAGGGGGTTAGCTATAGATCTATTTCGCCTCTGGCAGAAAAAAGCATAAGAATAGTAAAAAAACCATAATATCGGAATTTCACAGGCCCCTGAGAGGAAACAATGAAGACAATTAAAAATACTGTTTGGCTGCAGCCGCTACGATCAATACCCTTGTTATGCCTTGTGTTGCTCTGTGGAAACGCGCTTGCCGCCGATTACCAATCCCATCGCCTGGACGGCCAGACCTTACATATCCAAACCAATGAAGGTGAGTTGACCCTCGCCGCCTATGGCAATGATGCGCTCGAAGTGCATTATATTGCGCAAAGCAGCAAACAATTGCCCTCTTTCTCGATTGGCAGTGAACCACTGCCGACACAGGTCAGTGTTCGCGAAGACAAATCCTCTCTCGATTTTATTGCCGGCAACGTAAAAGCCCGCATCGAAAAATCACCGCTCAAAGTGAGCTACTATCGCGGCAAAGAATTACTGTTGGCAGAGGAAAAAGGCTTTTTCAATTATGAGACCCTGCGCGGTTTCCGCTTTGCGCTGCAACCAGAGGAAAAACTCCTGGGCGGCGGCGAGCGCATCCTGCCAATGGACAGACGCGGCACAAACCTGCCGCTCTACAATAAGCCCACCTTCGGCTATAAAGAAAAAGGGGAGCAGATGTACTACGGAGTGCCGGCACTGCTCTCCAGTCGCAAATATATGCTGGTATTTGATAACAGTGCGCGTGGCAGTATAGACATAGGCGCGCGCGACAAAAACATTCTACAGTTCGAAGCCTCCGCCGGACGCACGGCCTATCTGGTTATCGCTGGCGATAGCTACCCGCAATTGCTCAATAATTTTGTGCAGTTGACGGGCAAGCAGCCACTGCCACCGCGCTGGACTTTCGGCAATTTCGCCTCGCGTTTTGGCTATCGCACTGAGGCGCAGACCCGCGATACAGTGGCAAAATACCAATCCGAGGATATCCCCCTGGATGCAGTAATTCTCGACCTCTACTGGTTTGGTCCCGATATCAAAGGCCATATGGGCACCCTGGACTGGGATAGGAAAACTTTCCCCACACCGGAAAAAATGATGTCCGATTTTGCCAAAGACGGTGTTAAGACTCTGGTGATTACCGAACCCTTTATTTTGAAAAGTTCCAAGCGCTGGCAGGAAGCTGTCGACAAAAAAGTGCTGGCGAAAAATATCGCGGGCAATGCCCAGGAATTTCCCCTGTATTTTGGCGATACCGGCATTGTGGATATTTTTGACAGCAGCGCCGCCTCCTGGTTTTCACAAATTTACCAGGGTCTGTTAAAGCAAGGCGTCAGTGGCATATGGGCCGATCTGGGAGAACCCGAGGCACACCCAGGCGATACGATTCACGCGATTGGAACAGCCGATGAAATCCACAATGCCTATGGCCACCAATGGACCAAGTTGATTGACGATGCCGGTAAATCGGTAAGCGCCAACGAGCGCCTGTTTATTCTCGCGCGCTCGGGATTTGTCGGCACCCAACGCTATGGCATTCTGCCCTGGACCGGCGATGTCAGCCGCACATGGGAGGGATTGGCCGCGCAGGTGGGCATGAGCCTATCCATGAGCCTCACCGGCCTGGCTTACACCCACTCGGATTTGGGCGGGTTTATCGGCGACGATCAAGTCGATATCCCACTCTACACACGCTGGCTGCAATATGGCATTTTCCAGCCGGTCTACCGCCCTCACTCGTCTGACAATGTCAGCCCTGAGCCGGTATTCGCCGATGCAGAAACCAAAAAAATCCTGCGCGATTTTATCAAACTGCGCTACCAACTCCTGCCCTACAACTACACCCTGGCCTATGAGAATTCCACCACCGGCATGCCGCTGATGCGCCCCGTGTTTTTCGAAGACGAGAGCAATCCCGGCCTGATGGACGAAAAATTCCAATACCTGTGGGGCGACGCCTTCCTGGTCAAGCCAGTCGTCCAGGCCAATATCACCAGCCTACCCATAGCACTGCCGAAAGGCCAGTGGTTCAATTTCTGGAACGATAGCGTTCATCAGGGCGGCAAGACCATTGATTTTGCGCTGAGCATGGATACCTTCCCCGTGCTGGTGCGCGCCGGCTCCTTTATCCCTATGATTGACCCTATCTCCACCACCCGCGACTACTCTTCAAAGAATCTGACACTGCATTACTACGCCCATAAGGACGTAAAAAAGGCCAGCGGCAAAATGTATGAAGACGATGGTATTTCGCGGGATGCCCTGGAAAAGAAAAACTACCAGCTGCTGAAATTCAATGCTGAACAAAAAAATAATAAAATCGATTTCAGTTTCAGTAAAGAAGGACAGGGTTATAGCGGCGTGCCAGGCAAACGCGATATCACCCTGGTGCTGCACAACTGGCAAAAGCAACCTGGACGCATAACACTGGGGGATATCAATGTCGCCCTCAATGCAGATACCAATCAATTACCCAAAGCCAGCTACGATAGCGAGAAAAAGCAGCTAACCGTAAAATTCAGCTGGGAACAGGATGCAGCCCGCCTGAAAATTCAGTAAGGGCAAGGACTTCAATGTTGGATACTCGCGCTGGCTTTGGAGTATCCGACATAGAGGTATAACGAGGATGGCGTTGCCGCGATCATTATCGGAGCAAAGCCATTCCAATATTACCCGTTTGCATCATGCCAGCCACTGACTCCATGACCCACTCGTCAATCCATCGCCGAGACTCACACCCAAACAACGCCAACCAGGGCAAAACTTGTAGGCGTTTTTGTTTCATGCAATACTTTTCCCACTTCACCCTCCCACCCTGCCGATAGCGCAGGCTGATACCCCAGGAAACCTCCGTGACCAACAACGATATCTTGCGCCGTATTCGCTTTATTTTCGATTTTAATGATTCCACCATGATCGCCATCTTCGCTCTGGCCGAGCATTCAACTTCGCGCGACCAGATTAGCGATTGGCTAAAAAAAGAAGAAGACCCGGCTTTCAGAGAGCTTAGCGACAGACTGTTGGCGACTTTCTTAAATGGCCTCATCATCAAAAACCGGGGCAAGAAGGATGGCCCCCAGCCAGAGCCAGAATCGCGCCTCAGCAATAATATTATTTTCAGAAAGCTGAAAATCGCACTGGATTTCAAAGATGAAGATATCCTCGCCACCTTGCAGCTGGCAGAATTCCCTATTAGCAAGCATGAATTGAGCGCACTGTTCCGCAGGCCCGATCACAAGCACTACCGCGAATGCCAGACGCAGATTCTGCGCAACTTCCTCAAAGGACTACAAATTAAATACCGCGGCAATCTGGACAGTAAAACCATAGACGGGCATTTCGAAGCCTAGCCCATCGCTTCGCCAGGAGGCATCCTGAGGATGCCGCACCTGCTTTCACCACAGAAAAACGCTCACACAAATCCACTGGCCTCCAGCCCGCCTGCATAGACTATTTAACCAGGAGCTTTTATGTTTGAAAGCTATAGAAAACTCAATATGCATTTCGATGAAATGATATCGATAATGTTGGGGCTGAGTCTTATTTTTCTTATCGTCAATGGACTTGTACAGTCTTTTGTTTTAACCCAAAAAGGTTGGGATAGCTCGACCAAGTCCACCCTGATTCTCGCCGGCATACTGACTTTTTTGTTCTTCCTGTTTTGCTTCTATGGTTACTCCTACGGCAAAGAGGATTCTCAACTGGCAAATCCCAGGATCTATTTATTGCCGCTAGTTCTGTTTATTTTCACAAGCCTGGCCTCTGTCGGGTTCAACTATGGTATCAATATATTCCTGGGGTTCGGAAAAACCGGAGTGGTTTACAGCACCGGCCTGGTTATTTGGTGCTGCATTTATCTCGGCATCCCCTTAAGCCTTACCGGGCTTTACTATAGCCAACTTTATAAAAGCCAACTGGCCACCAGCCAAAAGGTATTACTCCCCTTAACACTCGTTAAAAATGATGCAATGCCCATTTACATCAAGGAAATGAAGTTTATAGATTCAGCCAACAGGGAAGAGGTTAGCGTAAATGTGGATCTGCTCGCGATAGATGCCTGGCAAAACAATGAAGCAGATGAAACGCTATACAACAAATTGACTGCGCAGAACAATGAATTTTTCTCTGTAAACGTTTTAATCCCCAAGGGCACGGACAGCTTCCTGCTGTCATGGTATTCCTACACTGACCAAAAGATCTATACAGATCTATTTCCCATGGATTTACAGAAATTTAATTTAAAGACGGATTATTATGCCCACAACCAGGAAAGCTTGCTTATAGCCTCTATGAAGCCCCCCAGGGCCAGTTCAAGCATTTTGCGCTTCAAGCACAATGGCGATATTGATTTATTGACCTATCTGCACGGCGAAAGATACTTAGTCTATTACTACACCCAGATCAACAGTGAACCCATCACCGAAGCCCATCGCGCGGAAATAGAGGAGAGACATGGGCATAGCAACTATGAGGAAATAATAAAGAATCTTCCCCATTTAAATGCATTACTGGAAAACGCTGCTCAGGCCGAATCGAGAAAATTCAATTGGAAAATCACCGTGGACTGGGACCAAAAGGAGCTGGACCACTTCAGATTCACGCAGATGAATTACGAATATCTCGCTATCGCAGATGAAGCCGTAACCCTATTCAAACAGCGATTGCTGCCGCTGGAAATCAGTTTTTACGCCCGCAACGAACAGCAGAGTTTTGAGAAGAGCCTGCATTTATCCCTGGATGGAATAAAACTGTTCGAGCAATTAAAAGCCCTGCCGGATAACGAGGAAATCACCTTCAACATCAAAGTCAATGATGAGAACAACCGGGTTGAACTCTATATTATCAGCAAATCACTGAATATCCTGTTTAGTGATTTTACGCAGAATATGGTCAATTATAATCAATAGGACTCTTAGACCCGCCCGCATAAAAAAAGCCGAGCAGCTTGCAACTGCTCGGCTTTTTTTATGCGGGTAAAATAGTTTAGGCTTTGCCAATAAAGTAACTGCCGAGATAAAACAGACCACCTGAAAGCGCAATAGTCGCAGGCAGAGTCAATACCCAGGCCATCAGAATATTTTTGATGGTGGCAAATTGCAGCCCGGAGCGATTGGCCACCATGGTTCCCGCCACAGCCGAAGAGAGCACATGGGTAGTGGACACCGGCATACCCGTCAAACTGGCAACGCCAATCGCGCTGGCAGCGGTAATCTGCGCAGCCATGCCCTGTGAATAGGTCATGCCGGTTTTGCCAATCTTTTCACCCACAGTCACCACTATGCGGCGCCAGCCCGTCATGGTGCCCAGCCCCAGCGCCAGGGCTACAGCAATAATCACCCAGGTGGGAGCATATTCGGTGGTGACCGTCAGGTCTTTGCGCAAGCGCGCGAGATCGTCTTTATCCTTGCCTGAGAGCACATTGGCTTTGGCGACTTTCTTGGCACTGTCATCGATACACAACAGCAGACGGCGTGCGTCGCGGCGCTTGTTGATATCGAGATCGGAATAATGTGAAACGCCCTCCAGCACAACATTCAGCGTGTTGATTGCCCGCATGGTTTCATTGGCTTTACAGTTGAACATGGGCGGCAGCACTTCTGTTTCAGCCGCACCAAAATCAATAATGCTGCTTAGCCCCTTTTGGTTATCGCGATACATGGTCTGCAAGTGTCTTGCCGCATCGCGGGTGCGCTCGATTTGATAGGTAGAGCTATCCAGGTTGAGCACAAACTGCGCCGGAGCCAGGCCAATCAGCACCAGCATAATCAAGCCTATACCTTTTTGGCCATCGTTGGAGCCATGCACAAAGCTCACCCCCATGGCCGAAGCGATCAAAGTGACACGGGGCCAGAAAGGAGGGTGTTTCTTGCCATCCAGAGCCTCGCGCTCCTTAGGGGTTTTATGGATTTTGGGACCAGTCCAGATGATTTTAAAAATCAACAGCATCAAAGCGGCAATCAAAAAACCCACCGTGGGCGATATCAACAAGGATAGAAATATATCTATCGCCTTCTTAACATTCACACCTTCACTGATGGGTATCCCGGAAATCAGAGCATTCGCCAGGCAAACCCCCAATAATGATCCTATCAAGGTGTGTGAACTTGATGCAGGTATGCCCAGATACCAGGTGCCCAGGTTCCACAAGATTGCCGCACTCAGCAGCGAAAAGACCAGCACCATGCCGTGGGTAGAAGTAATGTTCAGCAGCAGATCCAGGGGCAATAGATGGACGATTGCATAGGCAACCCCCAAGCCGCCAAGGATCACCCCGAGAAAGTTGAACACCCCTGAAGCGACCACCGCCATATGGGGAGGCATAGCCTTGGTGTGGATGACCGTGGCCACCGCATTGGCGGTATCGTGGAAACCATTGATAAATTCATAGGCAAGGACAAAGGCCAATGCCAAAAACAAGCCCGCCCCTAGGGCAAAGCTGAGTCCGGTAAACATATCTAACATAAAAAATCTGCCTGGATTGAGGTAGCGCGCATTATGACAGATTCATGGCTAAGAAAGAGCAACTGTCTGGCTTAAGTGTGCAACATCGCATAAAAATACTGGTCAAATAACAACCAAAAAAACCGCGCATAGACACCCATGCGCGGTTTTTATTTACTGGCACAAAACCAGATAGGCTTTGTCCTAGCTTAGAAGGTGTAGTTAGCACCCAAAGCGTAGGTACGGCCGAACCAGTTCAACTTCAGCGGCAGAGCTTCGTCAATCATAAAGCTTCTATTTGGCTCATTGGTGACGTTACCCACGGAAAATATCAACTCCAAGCCGTTCTCGGTTTTGTATTTTGCCTGGTAATCCAGCACCGTCTCTGCCGCATAGGAAACTGGAACAACGTCCGGTCCGATTGTGCGCGACTCACCTACGAAAGAATCCTGGAAGGTGGTTGACAGGCGTGTCTCAAAGCCTTCATAAGTGTAGAACAAAGTGAAATTCGCCGATTTTTTAACCAACCCTGGGAAGTCCATAGGGCTCGAATCGTAAACAGCAGCCCCCGTTCTAGCCTGGGAGATTTCACTATCGGTAAAGGAGGCGCTACCATTGAAGCCCAAACCTGACCAGTAGCCCGGCAAGAAGGTGAAGGTCTGCGTGTAGGTGAATTCAATCCCCTTAATAAAACCACCTTCCTGATTGTTACTGGCAAAGGTATAAGTTCCATCTACCACATCTCGCTCTGTAGGTACAAAACCTGTAGTGCGATCATTTACCACATAGATAGCGGGCTTATCATCAAAGGTGCTGCTATCAAAGTCATAGTTAGCGATAGTTTGAGTCTGAACAAATGATTTAATCTTACGATAGAAAGCTGCAACCGTAATAGAACCATTGGTCTCTTCCAGATAATGCTCGTACGACAAATCTATTTGGTCCGCCACAAAAGGCTTCAGCAAAGGCGATTTGCCCTCACCATAACTATAGGTTGGAACACCGGCGATTACATCAATTTTACCAAAGGCAAAGCTCGCCAATTGACGTATGGGTGCGCGAGACATTACCCGTGCAAGTGCCAAACGTACTTGGTCTATATCAGTCAACTGATATTTCAGGTTGAGCGATGGCAGTGTATTGCTGTACTCAGTACCCACTTTGGTATAGCCATAACGCGACAGACAAATGCCGTCCACATCGCAAATCTCAATGGCACCATTGGCTTTATCACCGCGCAGATCCGCCAGAGAGTAGTTGGATTGCTCAGTGCGAATATGACGCAAACCTATGTTACCGGTAAGTTCGCGATCTGCGATAGTGGTGGATATATTGCCCTGGATATAAATAGAATCGACATTCTCATCAATATCCGCGCCCTGTTGCAATGACCAGGCGGTGCCATCGTTAGGCACGCCATCAATCACTTCGCCATTGCCCCAACGCCAAGCCAACCCTGATGAGCGCGGCAACAGCTTGCCCTGAGCATCATAAGCATAAGGCGATTTTCCACTCATCAACACTTGGCCATTGGCATAGGCATTGGCGAGGATTGCATCAGTATCAACAGCATAGAAGGATGGCATATTGGAGAATGCCCCCTTCCAATTGACCAGATCAGCATTCGCTTCTGTGATTTCCAGGGAGTAATCGGTAGAGATACCTGCATTACCGTATCTGTTCAGTTCGCGCGATTCCTGGTGGTTGCGTTTTGAGGTGCGCACACCAGCCTCAACCGAACTGAGTACAGGAAGCTCCAATTCATATTTGACATCGATGCGAACCGCATCAATCTTATCTTCATTGACATAGGGGTAAGACGCTTGACTGGTAACTCGCAATTTGTTCAGGTCAGTTAAGTCTGAAGTTACGGCAATGCTGGGTACGTTGAGGCCATCCAATTGATAGTGGAGCTGTTGCTGCCCCATTTCAAGTTCGTATTTACTGGCATTGGTCGTAGAGGATCTGTACTGCTCAACAATGCCGTTACCATTGACTTCATACCCGGAAGCATCAGAGTGAGAAACATCGACCCCCACGGTCAAAGCATCACGATTCCATTGCAGTTTTAGCCCAGATGAAAACAACTTATTCTCGTTGTCTTTATTGTCATTGACTGTGGCAATACCAAAGGCGCCTGTTGGCGTGGTATTGCTTACGTTCGCACTGGTCTCAACGATATTATTGAAATAGCCAACGCTTGAACGGGTTGCATTATTGATACCCTGAGCCCAGATTCCGCGGCTGTTGCTGTCGATTTCAAACTTTGAATAAAACGCGTCTGCCTGAACTGATAACTCGTCGGTAGGATTGTATTGGATAGCCCCCATATAACCATCGCGTTTTGTTACACCACTGTCCTGCAGGATTTTGATATTCGTTGTGGTCCATGTATCCTCAGCAGGTGTGGCTCCTTGAACACGCGAATCATAAGAGGAGATATCAACCTGCAATTGCGACCTGGGCTCTTTCAATTGTGCATAGCCCAAACTGAAACCCAATGTGTCATCCAGCAGTTTTTGTTGGTACGACAGAGAGATACGATGGCCTTCGGCATCGGCATCATAAAGATTGCTAGCCTGGTCATTGTAAGTACCGCGGAATCCCACGTTAAATTGACGCTCTTCTTTTAAGTCGAGCGGATTCACTGTTTTCAGCTCAATCGTACCCGCTGTACCACCCTCGATCAGAGAAGCCTTGGGCGATTTATAAACCTCTACCGAACTGATCAACTCTGAGGGAAACTGACTGTATTCCATCGCGCGCGAACCATTGGGAGAAACCTGCTCGCGACCATTCATGGTTGAAAGTACATAGCCCTCGCCCATACCGCGCACTTGCACCGTGCCCGCCTGGCCACCTTTGCGGGTCACAGTGATACCAGGCAAACGGCTCAGAGAGTCGGCGATGGATTTATCCGGCAGACCGCTGATATCTTCTGACGAAATAGCTTCCACGACCATATCTGCATTGCGCTTCATTTCGATAGCAGTAGCAATGGATTTGGCAAAGCCAGTCACGGTAATTTCTTCTACAACAGGTTCATCCTGCGCCGCATCAGCTTCCTGAGCCAATGCAGACTGTGTGGCCGCCGCCATTATCAAGCCGGAGATGATAGCCCCCAGCGGTTTTACATTGAATTTTTTCATTTGTTTAATCTCGGTTCGTCATTTAGTTTTTGTTATCTAAACGCATTTTATTTGTCTCTATCGGCTCGCACCCCTGTGCGAGCCGATAAGCCCGATACTCTTAGTTGGCTATGACCGTAATGGTTGGGTTAGCAGGATCATTTGCATCCAGCGTAAACTTATAAGAACCGACGGAAGGAATCGTCAAAGGAACATTGCTGTTACTTCCTGGCACCAAAGTCAGGGGAGCCCCCAAGGTTACCGTTGAACTTGAACCCAGATTAGGATCGCTCCAGTCCGCGTTTGCAATCTTGAATTCCTTCGCGCCTGCAGCAAGGTTTGACTTGGTCAAAACGTAAATACCGTTGCCGGTGTAACTAAAGATATTTTCAGCAAGGGCATCCCATGAGGTAACAGTTCCTTTCAAATAAATTGGATTGCCAACATAAACATCTTTCGTATCGGTGACAGTCAACACTGGACTTTCCGAATTGCTGGCGTCCAGTCTGAAACGATAAATACCGTTCGCAGGAATCACAACGCTTGCATTATCTACAGCGGGTTGGGTGCCGTTAGAATAGAAGGTTGTAGCAGTATACATAGGCACACTGGGAGCCGTTGTGCGAGTGCCCTTGTTTACGGCATTCCAATCACTTGAAGCAATCTTGAATGGGATGTCACGCGCGGTCAATTCCAATTCCTGCGAATAGATACCACCGCCTTCATATACCAGCTCCACTTCGTCGCGATCAGCCCAGTTTTTGGAATCGTTATCATCAGCAGAGGAGAACTTACCACGCAGATAGATTTTAGTATTGCCATAAGGCAAGGCTGGCACTGCGTTCAAGGTAACATCAGCTGCCAAACCGGCACCCTGGGTGTTGTTTTGCTGCAGTTTTACAAATACAGCCGTGGTATAAGCTGGAACAGTAAACACACCACCAGCTTGAACCGTTGCGCCCTCGGTAAAGTGTGCAGTCTTAACAACACTATCGGCAGAGTTTTGCTGAATACTGTGCAAAGTGAAGCCCGTAGAAGTAGCAATTGTGCGATTCACTGGAACAGCTGTACCGTTAAACACTACTACTACCGCATCATAGAGAGGATCCAGGTCTGGCCTTGGAGTAGATGTGCCAGCAACTGTACCCACGCCGTCATCAATGCTCATCACAATCAGGTTGCCCACTTGTGATATTCCACCATCATGGAAACCCACACGATCAATGACTTCGCTAGCGGTTTGCAAACTGAACAGCTTTTCTTTACCTATGGTTAAAAACTCATTGAACACATTTGATGAACGCTGAATCAATGCCGAAGTAGGCTTGCTCTCAGGATCGGCAAATGCAGCCAGGATTTGTTCATCAGTTGCAGAGTGTTCAAGTGGCAAGCCCACTCTCCAGTTATTGGTTTGCTTGGTGAAGTCAACATAGTTGAACCAGTCGCCTGAGTTATAGCTATTGCTATCCATTGATTTTGAACGCAACAGGTCGGAACCCATTTGGATAAAGGGTATGCCTTGGCTCAACAGTGGGACCGATAGTGTCAGATCTTGAATACGCACGCGATTATCGACATTGGTATCTGCAGGCAATGCATTAGGTAAATGCATCCAATCCCAAAGGGTTGCACCATCGTGTTTTTCCACGTAGTTGATAGCTTCTTGTGGATCCTTGTTGTAAGCATCCGCCTTGCCTTTTTCTAGAGATGAAGCACTGATAATAGCTCCCGACTTCAGCAGCAGTTTGAAATCAGCAAGGTTGCCGGCAAGACCTGCACGCACCGCATTCAAATCTGGATCGCCACTCTTGACCAGCGCCATGTTGCGCAACGGGTCGCGAATACGATCGTTGAAGGTGCCTATGCCAGTGCCCGCCAGAGGTTCTTGAGCGGACAGTTCTGCAACGCGAGAGCGTGCATTGGCACCGCTAGCTGTCCAGGCTTCAGCGTAAAAGTATGTATCGGGATCAATGGTTTTCACTTTGGTGTATGCATTGAGCAGTACAGACTTGGGAATAAAGCCAGACTGGTCAAAACGGAAACCATCGACTTTATATTGCTCGGCCCACACAGCGACAGAATCAACCAGGAATTTGCCCATCATGGCGTGTTCTATTGCGGTATCCGCACCTGCTCCTGTGTCATTAATGCGACCACCATTGTCAATATTGTTGCGGAAATAATAACCGGGAACAATTTTGTCAAAGCTTGCATCAGCGCTTTCAATACCTGAAGAAAGCATATGTGGGTAAACCACATCAAGCACTACACGCAGACCCAGTTCATGCAGAGCCTGGTTCATTTTGCGAGCTTCAATAATGCGTGTTACACCATTTGGATTGGTCGAGTAACTGCCTTCCGGGGTATTGTAGAATTGTGGATCATAACCCCAGTTGAAACTATCGACCTTGCGCAGCGATTCCATGAGTTTGCGAGCTTTGTCTGAATCGCCCGCATAACTTTCGAGCACCTGACGCAAAGTGTGCAAATTATTAGCATTGTCATTGTCTATCCTGCCAACACTTGGACAAACAGATGCAGTGGGAACACCAATGCACAAGTCTTTTACCAGAGTATCCAGGTTGTATTTGCCACCCGCACTCTCTCTGACGCTGGAGTTAGATCCATCGTTGATAGGCAGCAGATGTATATGAGTCAAACCAGCGGCTTTAAGACTTTTCAAATGTTGGACTGGCGCAGAATTGGTATCGGTAAATGCTAGATATTTACCGCGATGCTCTTTAGGCGTACTTTCATCCAGAGCACTGAAATCACGTACATGCGTTTCATAGATAGACATTGACTCAAATGAATCAACCGTTGGTACAACCTGGTTTTTCCAGCCATCAGGCAATAGATCTTCATCGCTCAGGTCGACAACCTGTGAATGGTAGCCATCGGCTGACAAGCTGAGGGAATAGGGATCTACAACTTCCAGGATATTAAAGCTGTTAGTGATCTGGTTGTAAGCGCTGACACGATAACGGTAGTATTTGCGATCAAGCTCAGCCCTTGTTCCAGAAATGCTCCAAATACCGGTTACACTATCAAAAGACATTGCCTGAGTAAGAATAGAAGGGAAATAACCGGGCACACCATCGATTGTTGGTGTGGGCGTATCGCTAAACAGACGCAGCTCAACCAATTGGGCAGTAGGAGCCCATACGGACAAGGTGACTGTATCGCCTTCATAAATAGCACCTAAAGGACTCTCATCGGCATTAGGATTCGGGCCGGCAGTATAAAGTGCATCCAGCACGGCATAATTTTGAATACGCGTACCCACTTTTGCTGAGGGATCTGTGGCATCAACCAATACCAATTCTTTTTTCAGTAAGTTTTTAACCTTGCCTGGCAGTTCATCAGCAGATGCAAAGGAGCCCGGCAGAGAAAAAGCTGGGAACGTTGACAAGTGGCGAACCAAATCCTTCTCAGGGTCGGTCAAGGTATCCGAGCTCAGCTCAGCCACCAGAGTGCCGCCGGCTATCTTGCCATCGTCAGTGGCAGTGATAGTAGCATTGTTATTAGCCTCATAAAGTTCCAACTTGGTAGCATTTCTGTTCCACACAATTTTTGAGGGGGTAACCCAGTGTGCAGCGGCATCATTGATAACCAGTGGGCGCTTTTTATAGGGCTCACACTTATTATCTACGCAAATGGGCAAGGCACTTGTCTTGGCATCCGAATTCATGCCAGAGGTACCCTTTTCGATTACAAAGTAGCGACGATCAAAGGCGCCACCTGTACCCAGCTTAAGCTGAAGGTCACCACTTTTGCTGTTGAGGTCTACAGCTCGAATAATAAAGTTACCGCAAGTGCCGCCGGGCTTAAGCTTTACAATAAAATAACCGCCATAGACTGGGTCAGCCGTGGCAGGCGTGCTGGATATGGGGTTTATGGTTTTACTATCCCAGTTGTCCTTGCCGTTGATATCAGGATTGCTCGGGCTTGCCCAACCATTACCGCAATCTTGCCAGGTGTACAGGCTATATCCGCTAAAATCCTTAACCGCATCAGCTTTGTTGATATAAATTACAGCTTCATCAGCGGCAAGCGTTGCCGGCATGGTCGGAGGTACAAAGGTGGAGACTTCACAGACAGTTGAAGGGGGAATTCGAACCTGGCCTGAAGGACACGCAGGGAGCGTATCAGGCTTACCACAGGTATTGTCCGCTTTTAAGACATCCTGACCACTACATACGACTAAATTTGCTTTTTTATTGTCTGTGCCAGCTCCACTGCCACAGCCCGCCAGGCCTGCAAAGGTGCAGACCAAGGCAAAAAGCCCTAGTTTTTTACTTATGTTGAACATCGTTTTTCTCCACTGTGTTTATATTTTTTTAAGTTTCTAAGCTGAAGCAGATAAATCGGGTGGGACTCATTAAAAACTTATTTCACTCTTGTTTTTATTGGGGTGTTAATTTTGCGATATACAGAACCGCAGGATGAAATAACCGGACGATAGTAAATCCTGCACATGGCACCTACAACAACATGCATACGTATTCAGAGCAACTTTTTTTTGTAGTTATAGTCTTCCATGTCTTATTGGCACACAAAACATTTTTATGTCGCATTTTAAAACAATTTGTTTATTTTATTCACACACATCATAGTCATCCCCTCCCTGGAGCGGGTCCCGATCCATCAAAAATGACGTCAATTTTTTCAGGAAAGCCAAAAAACTTCTTGATTACAGCACTCGTATCGAATTTTTCAGGCGGATGATGGGTCAGGCAAGCATCGCAATTGCCAAACAGCATAGCCAGGCCAATAGTTGTTCTTCCGCGCAAAAAAGTCCAATAACAATTCGCACAGAACTGCCCGGGGTATTTGCAGGTAGTGTTTTTGATAGGTTCTATGCGATTTGCCACCACTAGTGCGCGGGATATAAAGGCGAAA
This sequence comes from Cellvibrio sp., assembly GCA_035565295.1. Lineage (GTDB taxonomy): Bacteria > Pseudomonadota > Gammaproteobacteria > Pseudomonadales > Cellvibrionaceae > Cellvibrio. The sequence goes on from DATMSP010000010.1 coordinate 24,622, forward strand.
ATAGGGGCAGAAGGCAATGATACGGACATTACATGGCCGGCATCCCTGCGCTAGCCAGCAACCTGTCAGTCATAAAGGCTTCCTGAACAATGACGCGCTCCGTCATCGTCAGGATATGTCAGGGCGTCCTGGCATCCCCTTTTATTGCGGCAGAAAATCGAAGGAATAATTCAAAGTGGTGCGTATTACGTTGGACGCTGAAAAACTGATCAATTTTATCCGCTGCAACAACTTGCCCTCCACTTCCGGGTTGTTGAGCTCGCTGGAAACAATACTGGCCTCCAGTATGCGGCCACTGGGGTCAATCACCATTTTCACCACTACCTTGCCCTGCAGGGTTGCATCATCGCGCAGGGCCTTATTGTAGATATTGAAGATTGCGCCCTTGTGCTGCTCCATCACCTTGCGCACCTCCTCCTCGCTGCGCGCTGCGCCGCCGGCACCATCGCTGTTGCCGCCACCGCTTGCCGTTGCACCCGCCGCTTTCTTGCCAGCATCCGCCAAGCCACTCTTCACCTTAGTGGTCTCGCGCCCTGCCAGTGCGGTGCCGCCAGTATCGCGGCTGTAGGTGGCGGCGTTGATACCGCCACTGCCTTTGCTGACACCCGAGGTAATCATCGAGCGATCCACTTGCGCAGCACCCGTTGCCGCGGGCTCTGAGGTGGTGGTATTGGTAGCCGCGCTCTCCACGGCAGAGGTTTTCAAGGTCTCGCGCATTTCCATCAGGTCATCTTTGAACTGCATCAAGCCACTATTGGCCGCCCGCTCGCGAGCCTGGGCCACAACCTCCACATTGGAGTCTTTTGCAGGCTTGTCCGATGCGGTCATAGCGATTTTTGCCACAGGTTTTTCCTGGCTCCTTTTAACCTCGGGCTTTTTTTCTTCCCGTGGCCGCTCTTGCAATTGCGTTTCTTCAGGTTTGGCAACTTCCGGCGGCGGCACTATGGGTTGCGGGGGGGGCAATTCCTGGCGTTCCAGCATGATGCGCGCAAGCTGGGGAGGCAACTGCTCCTTCTCTGCCCGGGTCAACTCGGGCAAGTTAATCAAGGTAATGGGCAATGCAATAAACATATAGATTGCCAGCAGGGCAAAAAGAATTTTTTTAAAGGCAGTATCGTCATTGGATACCGACCAGGGTAACTGCAGGCCATAAAGAGAGTGGGCAGCCATACTAGCCTCCCCCGCTGGTCTTGTTGCTGGCTTCGATATGGGTTACCGCAAGCGCAATGTTGCGATAATCAGCCGCGACGCAGCTGGCCATGATTTTTTTCAATTGCTCATAGGGAATGGCTTTATCGCCGAGGATAGTGATGGGACGACCCGCCGCCTTGTCGGCTTCCGCCAGGGGTGCCGCCTTGCTGGCCAGGTATTTTAATTCAGTTTCAAGCGGTGCAAATTTGCCACTGTTCTCTGCGATAAGTTCCTGCATGGAACCCACGCGCCGGCCCTGCACCACAATATCATTGCCATTGACCATAATCACCAGAGTTTCACCCGGTGCAGTATCCGAGACAGATACCGGCAGCTTGACACTTTTATCGGTATGCAGGATTTCCACTTCGGCCGAATAGTTGATCAGCAGAAAAAAAATCAGCAGCGTAAAGCAGTCAATCAAAGGAACCAGGTTAAGCTTGGGAACAAAATTCAGACGCATGCGGTGTTTTGCCATGCGTTTAGCACGCTGGGATTGCTTCATGGCGAAACTCCCTCTGCGTTTACAGCTTGAGTCTGTTGGCCAGCGGGAGGGGCATCGCCGAGAGAGACCTCGGGGAATAATTCGGCGTTGACCACTGAGGTTCCCACCACTGTCTTATAGGAGCGTACTGTATCCATCACGGTAACCAGTGTCTGGTATTCCGTGGCCTTTTCCGAGAGCAGGTAGATATCGCGCTTCTCTATGCCCTTGTCGGCGAGCTGACGTTTTATTTCCTGAAGATATTGTCTCAGGGTTTCATAGTCGTATTGCCCTTTAGCATTTTTTTCAATGCGTTTTAGCCTGATGCCTGCGGGATAGTTGATATCAAAATAATCGGGGCGCACCACCAGTTCCATTTGCTCAGGGGGTTCTGGCTGCGCACTTGCACCGGAGGAGGCCACATCGGGCAGTTTCAAATCGAGCACGGTAATACGCGAGAGCACCATCCCCATCAGCAGCACCGGAATCAATACCACCACCAGATTGATAAAGGAGGTTACATCGACATCCGCCGCTTCTTCATTCCGCTTGGATAACCTACGCATGTTTTTACTCCAGCCAGCAATGGATTATTGTTTGCCGGCATCCGCTGCGCGCTGCCTGGAAAGTAAATCCTGAGCCTGGGTCATGATGTTCAAACATTTCACACCGGCCATTTCCAGGCTATCAATAATTTCCAGGGTGCGACTTTGAATCATTGAATGGCTGAGCAGCAGAGGAATAGCGGTGAACAGACCAAAAGCTGTTGCATTCATGGCCACAGCAATACTTGAAGAGAGCATCGCCGCCTTTTCCGCCGGGTCGGCATTGGCAACTGCGCTGAAGGCCTCGCTCAACCCGGCGATGGTGCCCAGCAGCCCGAGCAGGGTGGCAATATTGGCCAGGGTCGCCAGGTAACCCGTGCGGCGCTCAAGGCGCGGCACAGCTTCCATAACCCCCTCCTCCATGGCTGACTCTATATCTTCGCGGCGCGATGACTGCCCCAGGCGCTGCAGGCCAGCGCTGATAATCCGTCCTACCGGCGCATCGGAATCGCGCCCGACATTGAGTGCCCCCTGGTAATCGCGCTTTTGCAGCAGCGGCAGAATTCGATCGAAGACATCGCGATTGGTTTTTTTGGCATGCGCCAAAAACATAAATCGCTCAATCACAATAGCCGTACCCACAAACAAAATGGTTGCGATGGGAAACATAAAAATGCCGCCATCCTGAAAAAAACGAATTGCTGTATCCAGAGTCATACTGCCACCTTATCGATCATTAATTAATATTTTTCATTGTGTGGATGCCATGCACCCTATTCCGCAACCGTTTCCAATTCGCGACGCAACTCCTCGCGCTCGATATGGCTGAAAACGGATTTCTCCTGGTTGTTCAGCGTTTCAAAATCGACGTCTTCCGCAGCGGGAGATTGCCAGGGCAAGATATAAAGCACACGCGGTTGTTCCTGGTTGCCGGTGACCGTTGTCTGCAAATTGATAGTGGCCTCCTGCACCATTTTTTTTGTTGCCGGCTCATCGGCTTTACTTTTTTTAGCAGCTGGTTTATCTGCCTGGGAGCTGCTGCTTTCAGACTCACTCTGGGCAAAAAGCGCAGTGGAAAAACCTAACAATAAAACATTCACCATCAGCCTAGCTGAGCTTATGCGAGTTTTCATATTATTTTTCCTCTGCTTGCGGATTCGCTTTGTCTGCATCTGCCGCTGCTTTTTTGCCCGGATTCAAACGCCGCTGTAGATCTGCAATCCAGCTATCCACTTGCTTATCCGGCGATGCCAGCAATTGCTGGTAGGCCAGATAGTGGGGCAGCGCCTGCTCTGGCCTGCCCAGGTAAAGCTCATACAGTATGGCAATATTTTTATGGCTTTCGCTGTGAAAGGGCCAGACAGCCAAAGCCTGCTGGTAGAGCGATTCGGCTTCACCAAACTTGCCCGCCTCGCGCTGCAAGATGGCCAGCTGGTTATAGGCATCGAGATTTTGCGGATTGCTCTGGATGGCCTGCGCAAAAGCGACTGAGGCCTTGTCTCTCTCACCTTTTGCGCGATAGACAATACCGAGATTCAACTGCACACCCGAGAGCTTGGGGTTTTCATTGGCCAGCGCTTGCAATAGAGCTTGCGCCTGATCCCATTTCTTTTGCTGCATATTGGCCACAGCGTTTTGAAATTGTGCGGCAGTGGTCGCGCTCAGGATCGGTTTATTTTGCAGGTAGGGATTGGGGGTTACAGGACCCGCTGGCAATAGCGATGCCGAAGTCGTTTTCGCCGCAACAGCGGTAGCGGATTCCTTTGCCAGTTGCGATGAACAGGAAAATAATGTCAGCCAGCAAAAGATTGCAGACAGCAATGATTTATTGAATTTCATTGCTCACCTCCAACTGGGTTTCCGACTTTTTATAGCGCGCAGGCAGCAGGCCTGCCAGGGCGACAAAGCTATCCTTCACCCAGGAATCGTAGATTCCCGTCCAACTCCGCTGGGCATTGGCCTGATGGACTTGAATGGCTTTTTCTTCAAAGGGGAACGCCTGCTCTTCCAATAAAAGATCATATTGCTCCAGCGCCAATGCATCCAGGTCTTTGGGACGCTCGGATTTTAAGAGGTCGCGGCTCAACTGCGCATAAATTTCACCGATACGAAAGCTGGCCTGAGTGGTAAATTCAGCCACGCCATATTTCAACACAGCTTCCTGACCTTTCAGCGCTTTATCCAGGGCAGCTCGCTTGCGCTGCAAGCTCTGTTTCAAGGGCAGGGTCAAGGGCAGGCTGGCAAAATCCTTATAGGCCGGCGCGGCCAATTCATTCGCGGCAGAGGCAGCCAAATAAGTGGAGCGAGCAGTCGCTTGCGAGCCCGCCGCCGCATGGCTTTCGATAATGCGCTGCAACCAGTATTGGTGTTTTTGCAGATCGCGATTGTCGAGATAGAGCTGCGCCAAATGCGATTGCGCCTCCATGGCTTCGGCGATAGGCTTGGGATACTCATTGGCATAGCGCTGGTACATTTCAATCGCCAGGGTTTTATTGCCGGATTTTTCATAGAGTTCGGCACCGAGGGCCAGGGCCTGACGCTTGACATTAGGATCATTGCTGCCGCGTTCCAGCAGGCTCAACTCGCTCGCCGCCAATGCCCACTTGCCCTGGTTTTGATAGATCACCACCATTTTTGCCGGGATGCTGGCCGCAAGTTCATGTTGGGGATGCTGCTGGCGAAAAGCGCTGTAGACTTTCTCGGCTTCACTCCATTTTTGCTGCTCGATCAAATAGACACCGGCATCGTACTGCGCCTTGAGTGCGACATCGCTTGTCGGTGCCACTTCATTGACCCGCAATAGTTTGGCAATGGCCAGATCTTTTTGCCCCTGCGCCAAATCACTCTGCGCCTGTTGATAAATGCTGGCGGCTATGCGCTCGTTAATTTGCAATGCCGTAGGCGCATTAAGTTTTTTGGCTTCGGGGGTTGCCAAAAATCCTGGCAGCAGCAACAGCACCTGAGTGTAAGCCTTTTCTGCCGCAGAATAATTTTTTGCATCGAACTGACTGTGCCCCAGGATCAGCCAGGCATTGAATTGCAACAGCGGATCTGCCGCAGGTTGCCGCTGAATAACCTGTTCGGCAATGGCGATGGCTTCATTCAGTTTGCCTTTCAGTAACAACTCCTGGGCCGCCTGGGTAAGTACCGCCGCCGCGCGTGTATCGCCGGGATAGGCTTTGGCAAAATCCAAAGCCGATTGGGTTTTGCGCTCTTGCCAATGCACTTTTTGCGATTCCGTTAAAGCCGGTGCAACGGCCAGCTGCTGTGCCAACAACAATGCCGAATAACCGGCCTCAGCACCGCGCGAAGCATTTTTATAGGGCGCAGTATCTTTATAGTGATAGGCCACCTGCTCATAGGCGGCAACGGCTTGCTGGCTATCACCGGCTTCATTGAGGCATTCAGCCAGCAAAAAAGTCATTTCGGCATTTTTGCTATCCTGGGGAAAGCTGGCGATAAATTCCCTGTACCAAACCGCCGCACGTTGATAAGCCACAGCAGTTTCTGCCGAGTTCATCGATTTATTTTTTTCTACTTGCTGGCTTTTTTCCTGTGCCAGTGCGTGTTCATATTGTGCCAGCTCTTGCAGGGATTGATGCAGGAATGTCAGCGCTGTGTCGCCTATGGCACCCTGGCGCTGCGCCCAGTAGCGGCTGTTAATACCGTAGTGCTGCACGTAATCCTGCTTGGCAGGCAGGATCAGGCTGGGGAAATTACCGCGCTCATAGACATCCATCATTTTGATGGAAAATAGCGGTGCAAAATCTGCCAGACTATTCTCTGCAACATAGAACTTGTAGGTGTCCGCCGCATCGCTAAAACGCTTCTGCTCTTCATAGAGCTGGCCGAGATTTTCATAAAACAAATGTTGATAGGGGCGCTCACCCAATTTTTTTTGCAAATCAGCAATCGCCTTGGCACCATCAAGATAGGAAAAAGCTAGGCTCATCACATGCAAGGTGTCGGTCAGCATATTGGTTTGCGCAGCGGAAAGATTTTTCTGTGCAGTCGCGACGTCTTTCGGCTTTGTGGCTCCAGCCAGCAATTGATCCATCACCTGGGTAAAGGTTTGCAAGGAGAGATCGTAATCACCATGCTTGAATTCGGACCAACCTTGCATATAGACCGCATTTTGCTGTAGCGGGCTCTGCTTATCCGCAGCGACACTTTGGTAATGTTTTTCGGCAGCCAGATAGTTGCCGACGGCAAATGCCTTTTCCGCGCGGCGGAATTGCGTTTCGGCAATAAAGGGCGATGCCGGTGCAGTTTCCGCCAGCTGGTCGAGCACCTTGGCGGCTTCATCATTGCGGCCATCCATGCTCAGGGCCTTGGCCAGCTTGTAGCGCAGACGGTTGATGTCCACCCCTTTGACGGCTTCGCCGGATTGCTCCTGCATGGCGATCAGCTCGCGGTATTGGGCAATGGGCTTATCGAAATGGCGGCCCGCCTCTGTGGCCTGTAGCTGCCGCTCCTCGCTGCGCGCCATTTCGAAATCGGCCATCCGGGTCATAATTTGCTGGCGCAGGACAGGATCTTCCGCTGCCGCCAGTGCACTGCGATAAGTGTTTTCAATCTTATTGTGATCCGCGGTCGAAACCTGATTATTTTTCTGATCCAGTTGGGCCCTGGGCAAATCGGAAATGGTTTTTCCTGCCCCCTTATCAGAAAAATAAGAACAGGCATTCAGCCACAAATTGGCTACCAGCATTCCACACAGATAAACCCATCGCCGCTGATATTTCATTGCGCTGGCTTCCCTATGGCTGAATCATACAGACGCGCTACCGCCAGGTGAGCCTGGGACAAATAACGATTCAAGCGTTTTTCATGCACCTGCAATTGCCTGTCGACCTGCTGCTGCAACTGATCACCGCGCACAGCTATGGCGGCATCAACCTGCTGCAGCTGCCGCTGCAATTGCTGTTGCTGCTGTTCTATGCGGACAAACAACGGCTGCAAATCCGAACCGGTAGTATTGATATCCTTGATTTTCTGTTTGCGCGAGTCTATCTCGGCAAGTTGTTGATCAATCCGCTCAAGCGCTGCTTCATTTTCGGCTATGCCTCCGGGAAACTGCTGTGCTGCCCGCCATTGCAAAAGCCCGCGCACCATGTCCAGCTTACTTTCATAGGCCGAAGTATCCTGCCCCGCCGCTTTTAATTGGCGGATGCTGGCTTCAGAGCGTTCGACCAATAGATAGGTTTTGCGAGTCGAGTCGTCGGCCAGTGCGAGATAGTCATAATTGTCTTTGATGTGTGTTAAGCGCGTCTGCAGTGCATTGCGCTGACGCTGCAACTCGTCAGCTTTTTGGCCCAGCAATTTCTGCGCGAGCACTGTCTCCTGGCGCTGCCGTAACAGTTTCTTCTGCTGTAGGGATTCTTTGTAAAGTAAGAGCTTGGGCTGCCAGTCGCGCAATATTTTTTGCAGCTTTAATAAATCGCGCAACTCCAATACTTGGGTTTGAAATTGATTGTGAGAAAAAAACTCGCTGAGATACAGCGAACGGGTTTTGAGCACGCTGGTATCATTGATTTTCAACCAGTTCTGTCCATCGCTCACCACTCCGGCGGCAAGGGTGGAAGCCGCAGGATCAAGTGCTTTGATTTCACCGGCAGACATGGGATCACTGCGCAACAAGTCGAGAATCTCTGCGCTGCTTAAACGGCTGCGCATAGCGCGAACACGCGCAAGTTCCGCGCCCAGCATCTGTTCAGCATTTTCATATTCGCGCAGTGCATCGCCAGCTGCATTTAATTTTTCATAGGCAAAAGGCAGTGCCAGTAAAGCCTCCTGGGTAGCGGCGTTCTGCAAACTGCGTTGCTGCAAAGTTTGCCAGGGGCTGATGGCATCCAGATATTTCTGCTGTGCCATGGCGGCCCAGCCGTAGCCGAGCAGTGCCTGGTTGGACTCTCCGCCGTCAAGACGCACGCGGCTGAACTCGTTGCAGGCCTCGACATATTTTTTTTCCTGCAGCAGGCTGTAACCACTGGCGGTGTAGGTTTTATCGAGCAGTGCAAAATATTCCGTGCGATTTCTTTTATCTTCTGCCAGCGGCAGCTTTTTCAATTCATTGAGAAATTCCTGGGCATTTTCCATATCGCCTTCTCGGGCATGGGCAGCACCCAGGTTATAAAGTGCATATCCCGTCCAGCTGCCAAGCTGCTGTTGATTGACTTCTTTAATCGTGATTGCGGAAAACTGCTGTTTCTTTATCTGTACATTAATTTGCAGTGCGCGCATTTCAGAGCGCAGATCTGCATTAAATTTATCGCTGACCCTGGCAAAACTCTGCTCTGCCGCAGGCCAATCGCCGCGCGCATATTGCAGTTTACCCAGATAAAACCAGGCGGCATCGCGCACTGATTGCGGGCGATGCTCGTCACTGAGCAATTGATAAAACACTTGCTGGGCATGGTCCTGCATACCAAAGGCTAGATTGAGGCCGCCTGCAATCAAGGCGGGGTTATCGCCGTGCCCCTGTATGCCATCGCGGGCATTGGCCACCATAAGTTCGCTGAGTGCGGGCAGGTAATCCTGCTGATAATAATGATAGAGGGCAACGCCATAGCGTAGGTCTGCCACAGAGGCCTTGCTGGCTTCTTTTGCCATTGCCAGTTGACCGCTTCCCAGTCCAACCGCCAGCAGTGCGCAAGCTATGGCATTAGCGACAAACTGTTTTGCTGCATTGGGCTTCATCGCTATTCGGATTTCCATTCTTTGATGGCGAAGGTCGGCTGCAACTGCGCGGTGGAGTCTACAATTTTTAATTCCAGTACCAGCGGGTTTTCACTTTTGCTGACCACCAGTTTCGCAGCGCGCTTGTAATCCTGATGCGGGCCGCGACCGGTGAAAAATGCGCTGACTTCATGCTCGCCGGTTTTGAGATTGCCTATATACAAACGCTGTACACCGCCGCGAAACAGCGCATTCACTTGTTTATCGCTGTAGAGTTCACTGGCTACCAATTGATTGTCAATCTCCACGCGCACAGCGTCGAGATTGAAAAAGTAGCCTATATCCATGGAGACATAGATGGCGATCTGGTTGCTGGGTGGATAGAGCAGTTCCTCTTCCAGAATCAGCAAATCGCGGTTGAGTTCCAATGCAGATTGTTTGAGGGTTTCCACTTCGGGGGTCAGTTTGGGCTGCTGTACCGACTCTTGTGCGCTGAGCGGATAGGAAACAGAAAACATCAACAGCAGACCCAGTGTCGATAGCTTAATGGGCAGAGTAAACATGCACAAACTCCAGCAGTTTTGGTTATTAGTTGGGCAGAAAAAAGGAACCACAGGATTCGCGCAACAGGCTATGGCGCACAGCAGTTCCCGCGTTATTACTGACCCGCCCAGGGAATTTATCTAAGCCTAGCTTAAGTTAGTATTATTGTTGGTATTAGCAGGTCGGCAATTGCAGAAATGTGATCAGGGTGGCGTTAAGCCCTGAGAATAGAGAACCTTGCCACTGTCATTGATGACGACTGCATCAAAGCCAGGCAATGAGTTAATAAGCGCCAAACCTTTTTCTGCCCCGAGAATAAAAATGGTTTTGGTGAGCGGGTCTGTATCAAATCCCAGGGGACCTATAACACTGACACTGATGATTCCCTGGGCAGATTTTCCGGTGCGCGGATTGATAATATGGTGAACGCGCTGGCCGTCCTTATCAATAAAAAAACGCTCGTAATCGCCCGAGGTAGAGATAGCGCAATTTTCCAGCGGAAGGGTAATCGCCACAGCATTTTTATCCTGTGCACGCGGGTTCCTGATACCGACCAACCAGGGCTTGCCGAGCTTATCACCCATCACCCGGCTGTCGCCACCCGCGCTGATATTGGCGTGTACCACACCGAATTTCTGCAAAATATCCGCACCGCGATCCACAGCAAAACCCTTGGCGATTCCACCCAGGTCGATATAGACCTTGGGGTGATCGAAATAAACGGTATTGGCTTTGCTATCCAAATGGATATAGGTGTAATTGATCTGCGGCAGCAGTTCCTTGAATTGCGCATCGCTGGGTTTCAGCCCTTTGCGATAATCGTAGTAGCGCGCGAGTGAGGCGAAGGTAATATCGAAAGCCCCGGAACTCAAACGGCTGTAGTGCTCGGCCTTTTGCAGGATGCTGGCCATCTCGGCAGAAATGTTTAAGGGGTGCTGCGCGCTGGCCCTGGGGGCAAGCTCATTGACACGGGAGAGTTCACTGGTGGCAATAAAGGGACTGTACTGCTGGTCGATGCGACGCATTTCTGCCATCACGGCGGCCACGGCCTGCTCGCCTTTGATATCGTCATCCAGCCACAGGGTTACGCTCACCACTGTACCCATAATGTCCTGGGTGTCGCTGTGCCAGCCAGCCGCGGCGGGCAAGCTCATCAACAGCACCAGGCCCGCCAGCAAAGTCCTCAAGGCAAGGCCTTAGAAAGTCATATCGACAATGTATTGCAGATTGCCCTGCTCGTCAGGCGCTGTCGGCGTGGCGAGCATGGACAGCAAGGCAGTGGCATTGGCCTGCTGGGCAAACGCCTCGCTCATGCTCAGCTTGCCTTTCAGTGAAACACCTGTGGGAGAGAGAAAGAGCGCAGTGATATCGACATGTACCGGGCTGTTGACATCGAACACATGCACACTCACCCCCGCATTGCCGTCGTCCGCCAGGTCTGCGCCAAAGCCGCCGATATCCATCCAGCCGACGCCATTGAAAACCTTGGCTTCAGACCAACCCAATTTGCCTTGCAAATTGCTGACCTGATTGTTTTTCATTGCCAGCGAATCCAGATAGAGATTGAATTTACCATCGACTGGCAAGGGAAGCTGCATTTGCATCAAACGCGTAGGTAGGCTGATAGTGGCTTTGGAGACATCCATTGAGCCATTCAGGCCCACACACACGCGGCCATTCATCTGCTGGCTATCCATCTGGGTTTCAATCTTGGCGCAGGGCTTTAACAGCAACAGCGAGAAAGGACTCAGCTCCCAGGTCATTTGCCCCAGGGAATAATCGGCCCCTTTTACTTTGACACTCGCCAGACTGGCGCGGCCGGACCAGAGAGTGCCACTGACTCCCGTCATGCCGAGATTGCCATCGCGAGTCATCAGATAGGCACCCCAGACAGCGGGAATATGGCTGATCACAAAATAAAGCCAGAACACCACCCCCAGAATGATCCAAAACTTTTTGGTCACGCTAAAAATCCAGACAAAGGAGGACAGGGGCAACGCTGAAAGTACAGGGGTTTTCATGGGACAGACAACCTTAGTAATTATTGTTTAAGCAAACGCAGAGTCACGCTGACCTGACCCGGATCATTACTGGCGGCAATGTTGAGTTCGCGGATAGCAATGTGGTGCCGGGTTTCCAGGTCGTACAGCCATTGCATCAAGGGCTCGGAACTGGCCTTGTCGATGCGCACCCGCACCTCGCCGCCGGCGCTGGGCGTAAAGCTGCTCATGGCCAGGCCATTTTCCTGCAGGCTGGCATTGATGATGCCGTTGATATTATCGTCGCCCGCGCCGGCTTGTGATTGTTGCGAAAGATTTTGCAATTGACTCACCAGCAGTTGCACCCGCCCGAGCGATTGCTCGCTGGCAACATTGCTATTCAGCAGCCGGTCACGTTTTTTTTGCAGGGGCGCCAGGGCCAGCATCCAAAAAATATAGAGCACCAGCAAGAGCGCGCCCACCAGCATGATGGTCTGTTCACGGCGATTAAACTGGGCGAGGGAATCCAATAATTTTTTCATGGCAAATCCTAGTTCAGTGGCTTGCTGATTTTCAAGCGTGCAGTATTCAAGTCACCCTGCGCATTGGAGGACAACAACTCGGCGTGATAGCCCTGGGCCTCAAGATTTTTTTGCAGGGCATCTATGGAGCTGAATGCGTGGGTCTGCAGGTTGACAGACATCTCGCCATTGTCAGCGGTATAGGAAATTAATTTCACCGCGAGATCGGGATTACTGGCGATCACCGGCAGAACGCCCGCCAGCAATTTGACCACACTGCCCGTCTGCGCCTTGGGTTGCATATCGGCCAGGCGATTGCGCAGTTTTCGCTCGGGATCATCCGAGGGGCCGTGCGGCACTACCGTGCGGAAGGCGGCCTCGGTCTGTTGGCGAATGCTGAGATTCTCTTTGTTGAGTTTGGAAATATGGAGGCTCAACACGGCGATATAAACCACCAGGGTAACCAGCGCAAGGATACCCACACTGCGCCACATTTTCAGCCAGCGCTCCAGCGGCAGGCGCTGCGAGAACTCCGCCTGGCAGAGATCTATGGCACGGCCGTCAAAATCCAGCGCCCACTCATCGACAAGATTTTGCGCGACCACGCGCGCGGCCAAATGGTCTGGCAGCAAACCATAGAGTGTCGCCAGTTCTTCCTCGCTATTCGCGCGCAGCACCAGTTGCGGCAGGTTTTCACTCAGCCCCTGCTGCTCCAGCAGCATACCCAGGGCAATCGCCAGGTGTGCCTTGGGCAGGGTAAAGCCCTGTTGCTCATTGAAGCGCAGATTGACAGATTCGCCCTGCAAAGCCAGCACCCAGGTAGCACTGGCAGGCGCCTCCAGCAAGTCGGCATCGACCGCACTGATTTGCGGCTCGCCATTCTCTTGCGCAGCAACCTCCGCCTGCGCAGGCAGGGTCAGCGGCAACAGCGTCGGCGCCGACCAGCAGCGGGTAATCTCAAGGCCAATCGCGGTCAACTGCTGGAATATATTGCGCAGCCAGCTTTTATCGGTATAGGACACCACCACCCTGCCCTTGCTCGCCTCGCCCAGGGCAAAGTGCAGGTCATCAATATCCGCCGCAACCGAATCTTCCAGTTGATAGGGCACCAGGTTGCGCAGGTGTTTTTTCTCTTTATCGTTATACTCCAACTCGCGCGTGATCACCTGGACACCGGGAAGCAACAGCCACGCCTGCAGGTGCAGTTCACCTATGGCCTGGCGCAACGCCTCGAGATTGCCGGAGGCAGACGATTGCGGTTGTCCATCCTGTAGCCAGCACCAGCGAAAATAATTGGCGGCACTGTTGGTGGAGAGAACGAGTTGTTGGGACATTGCAAACTACCCTAGTGTTTAATTCTTATTGATTTAACTGTTTCACAGCATAGCTATTCCAAGTAACCTCTGAAAAATGTTGGCGATGGCAACACAGGTAATTCTTCAGAGGTTCATAACAATACTATAGCGGTAAACCTCAGCCTAATAAATTTCTTCGCGCCTGATCACTTTAAATAAGGGTGTACCGCGCTCCAGCAAACTGCGGCCCATGCGGCGCTGGGAGCCTATATCGGCCTGGGACTGCAGCCAGACCATATCGGTGCTGGTGCTGAGCCCCTGTAAATCGACACCGCCTGCACCGGCCAATACCTTGTTCACCTCTGCCTCGAACTCACCCATATCTTTGTAGGGGCCCTGCTGCAGGCCTCCCATCAGCTTTTCCGCCTCAGCTGCGCCCAGGGGCTTGAGATCGGTGCTGACATTGATGCAGCGATACAACAGCGGTTGCATGGTATTGACATTCATCCCTTTGCTCGAACTGATGATGGTGATATAAGGTCGCAGGGCCTTCATCAGCTCAGGCGTAATACCGCGCACCAATTGCAGCTCTTCCACACTGCGAAACCCGACATTGGCCGGCAGGTAGGGATCTGCCAGGCCCAGGTAATAACTGTTCTCCGCGCTGTTGGGCCCCGAGAGCGTATCATCCCCGTCCGCCCAATCGACTATGGCTTCGAGAATATCCACCGCCTCATTGGTGCTGTGCACCATATCCGGAAAAAGTTGCAGCAAACGGATAAACATTCGCTGGGGAGGTGTGTAGCGCGTCGAATCCAGGGGCGCTGCCACCGAGTTCAGAATAGGTTGATTCGGCTGAGAAATCAGCAGGTTATTTAAATTCAACTGGCTGTTCGCATCGATAATTCTGACCGCTATGGTGCCGCCATCGGTTGGCACCACAAAATCGGGCCACTCATCCTGGTAGTCGTAGTTCGGTGTGTTGTCCTTGGACAGCAGTGTCAGAGCCACACCTTCACCGCTGAAACTATAGACTCGCGCCTGCGCACCATTCCAACGCCCCTCGGCGCGCGCCAGGCCCAATTGGTAATCGCTGGCAAATTTGATTCCCAGGCCCGCCACCAGGGCCACAATCAACAGAGCCAAAATCAGCACAGCACCGCGCTGCCGAGACAGGGGCAGCGTGCGGCTTGCAGGCGAAAACCTACTTGGGTATTTCAAAGAGGCGTACACTGCGGCCTACCCCCTCAACTTCTATGGTGATTTCCACCGCAATGACGGTGCCAGTATTCCCCATGGCATTCTGCGGTGGCCAGGTCGGCGGCCAAGTGTTGCTGTAATCGGCTCCCTCCAATGTACCCTTGCCATTGGCTTTGAAAAATTCATCGCTCAGGAAACGCAGTTGGATATCAGTAACGCCTTCCAGCAGCACCTGATGCAGGGCTTCCTTTTCAAAATCTATATCTGCCAATGGCCGATTGCGCTCGGGCAGGTAATCGCGAATCAATTTGCCCTCGGCAATGCGATAGTTCACCTGCTGCAGATCACTGCGCATCCGTCCCATGGGGTTGACCCAGCCGCGACGGCCAAACTGCATAATAATCTGGAAGCTGTTCTTGCCTTTGGTGGTCAGGCTCGCCGCTTTGAAAATCACCTGATTGGCCAAGGTCGGCAACTGGTTGCGCATATCCTGTCCGATCAACTGCCAGGCTTTATCTATGCGATTAATTTCATTGATCACGTCGCGCGTGCGCTCGGAGCTGTTGCTCGCCCCCTCCAGGGATTGATAAGCCATGGCCGCAACTATGGCGGAAATGCCTATGGCGATAATCATTTCAATCAGGGTAAAGCCTGACTGATGCGCGGATTTATTCAGCACTGGTATACCCCGTCAGCACTGCCAGGGGGTCGATATTGGCTGCATCTTTTACACCGGTGTAACCATTGCCCTCAGCCACGCCCAATAATTTCACCGCTATATCTATTCTCAGCAGGATGGGAAAGGTTTCATCCACCTTGGTCTCTATCTCCCACTGCCACTGCAGCCCCATCATCTGGCGACTGCCTGAATCTTTCTCCGGCAATTTATAGCCGGGAATATTATTTTTGAGCAGGGTAATACGGCTCAATTCGTTTTCCGCCAACCACATGGCATAGGTTTTTTCGCGAATATGGGCCGCACCTTCCGCTTGCGACATCACCAGCATCACCAGCGCGGGCAGAGCTGTGGCCACGATTACCAGGGCGACCATCACTTCAATCAGGGTAAAACCTGAAGCGAATTTCCGCGAGGAGGTATTGGCGATCTTCACTTTTCTTCCTCCTTTTCCGGCCCGGTAATCACACCCATCAGATCCACATCAATCACTTTTCTTTCAGAGTTCACACCCTTGGTAAACAGGGTGATGGTGATACCTGTCGCCTCGCCGCTGGGAGACCAGACCAATACCGGTGGCTGGGTCTCCAGATCCGGATCATAGGCTAACAACTTGCCTTCAACCTCCAAATCCATCTGAATCGTTTCCGACATGCAGTGCTCGCTGAGGGTATCCTTCGGCAAATCCTCCCACTGCTCACTGCGAAACCTCTGCCAGTGATAGCACCACTGGGTTGCCGAGGAGTCTTCAATTTCTTTGGGCTCGACAAACAGCCCCACTATTTCGCCATTCAGCACCGCAAGCTCACTGACAAAATCCAGCTCCTGGCGAAGTTTCTGCGCTTCCTTGTTGGGGTTGTTTTCATCCTCAGGGCTGTTCACCGACAGTGCGACAATACTGATGATCAGGCCGATAATAATCACTACCGCCAAAATTTCGATCAGGGTAAACCCCTGCGAAAAACGACCTGGAACGCGCTGAGAGTTCACAATTGTTCCGTCAGCTATTCAGCTTTTTCCGGCTCTTGCCACACACTGATATCGGCATTCTGCTCTTCACCGCCGCTGATGCCATCGGCACCCAGGCTGTAAATATTGTAATCGTGACCTTCCGCCGGGCTTTCATAGAGGTATGGACGCCCCCAGGGATCTTGCTGCAATTGCTGGATATAGCCATTTTTCTTGTAGGCGCGCGGAACAGGTGCCTGGCTCGGCTTGGTCGTCAGGGCTTCAAGACCCTGTTCAGTGGTTGGATAATTGAAATTATCCAGGTGATAAAGCTGCAGCGCTGTCTGGATATTTTTAAAATCAGCCTTGGCTTTTTGGATGCGCGCCTTATCCGCTGAATCACCCACTTGCGGTGCAACAATCGCCACCAGCAGGCCGATGATGATCACCACCACCATGATTTCAATCAAACTAAAACCGCCCTGGCGGCTTGGCATTCTCGACTTACGCATAACATCTCCTTAAAAAAATCTGTTAAAAATAAAATCAGTTGTATAAAAAACCAATTCACTAAACCAATGAACTCATCTGGAAAATAGGCTGCAGGATTGCCATGACGATCATGCACACCGAAAAACCCATAAACACAATGGTCAGGGGTTCGAGCAGGCCCATCGCCATACCCAATACCATTTCCAATTCGCGCTCCTGATCCCTTGCCGCGTTGTCCAATTGCTGCGGCAAGGTGCCATTGGTCTCGCCGCTGGATACCAATTGGACCAGCAGCGGGGGGAAGGTTCCGGCATTTTCCATAGAGCGAGAGAGGCTTCCACCCTCGCGCACGGCGTTGATGACCTGTTCACAGGACTCTTGCAATATACGGTTGGTCATCACCTGCCCGGCGATGGTCAGGGCCTGCAGTAATGGCACACCGCTGGCAGACAGAAGACTCAGGGTTGCAGCAAAGCGCGCAGCGTTTATTTGTCGAACCAGATCGCCAATCACCGGCAGGCGCAATTGCCAGGTGTGCCAGATACGGCGATAGGCAGGTTTGCGCAGCAGGCGACGAATGCCAAATACAACAAACACTATGCCCAGAGCCACATAGGCCCCGTAATTGACAACAAAGTCGCTGGAGCTGATCAGTATTTTGGTCAGAGTGGGAAGTTCGCGATTGCTATGGGCAAATACACCCACCAGCTTGGGTACTACCAGTGCCATCAATAAGATAATCACGCCGAGGCTAATGGCCAGCAAAACAAAAGGATAAATCAGAGCCATTTGCAAACGCTGCTGTACCTGCTGGCTGTTCTGCGTGTAATCGGCCAGACGTTCGAGCACGGGAGCCAGATAACCCGAACTCTCTCCCGCGCGCACCAGCGCTCGATACATATCGTTAAAGGCGGTGGGACTTTCGCCCAGGGCCTGGGCCAGGCTGAAACCCTCCAGTACTTTGCTGCGCACGTGCAGAACAATTCGTTTGATATGCGGCTTGTGTGCCTGTTTGGCAGTAGCCTGCAGGGCTTCATCCAAAGGCAGGCCCGAGCGCACCAATGACGCCAGTTGGCGAGTGAATATACTGAGATCGCGGACATTCAGGCGGCTGGCAAAGCGCCGCCGCCAGCCGCCCAGGTTGAGACTGTCATCGCTGGATTTTTCAGCTTGATGGCTAGCACTTTCCACTTCCAGCGGTTTGAGCTTTTTGGCCCGCAACTGGCTGCGGACATGACGCTCGGAATCAGCTTCCAGTATACCCTTGACGGTCTTGCCCGCCTCGTTCAGTGCCTTGTAACTGTATGCGCCCATAACTCTTACTCGCTAGAGCTGCGTGGTAACACGAAGCACTTCTTCCATACTGGTAATGCCGTCCAGCACACACTGACGGCCATCATCGCTCATGGAGGCGCTGTGCTTGCGCGCTTCGGCCAGCAATTGCTGCTCGCCGGCCTGTTCGTGGATCAGGTTGCGCAGTTTTTCGTTGATTTCAATCAATTCGTAAATACCCTTACGACCGCGATAGCCCTGGTAATTACAGTGCTTGCAACCGACCGGGCGGAAGATGGGGGTATTCTCCGGCAATTTCAGCATATCGCGTTCGGAATCCACCGGCTGGTAGGATTCCTTGCACTGCGAGCAGAGCAAACGCACCAGACGCTGCGCCATCACCACTTCGAGGCTCGAGGCCAACAGGAAGGGCTCGACACCCATATCCTTCAAACGCAGTACCGCGCCTATAGCCGTATTGGTGTGCAGTGTTGAAAGTACCAAGTGGCCGGTCAAACTCGCCTGGATAGCAATTTCGGCAGTCTCGCCATCGCGGATCTCACCCACCATCACCACATCCGGGTCCTGACGCAGGATAGCGCGCAAGCCCCGCGCAAAAGTCATTTCCACTTTTGGATTAACCTGAGTCTGGCCGATACCAGGCAGCAAGTATTCCACCGGGTCTTCAATCGTGAGGATATTGCGGCTGCGGCTGTTGATATGACTCAAGCCGGCATAGAGCGTGGTTGTTTTACCCGAACCTGTAGGCCCGGTAACCAGGATAATACCGTGCGGCTTCAAGAGTGCGCGGCCCAGTTTTTCCTGCACCGCCGCCGGCATGGAGAGCTGCTCCAGCTTCAACTGGCCGGCAGACTGATCGAGCAGACGCAATACGATACGCTCGCCGAAGGCGGAGGGAATGGTCGATACACGAATATCCACCGCGTGGCCAGCCAGCCGCACGGTGATACGGCCGTCCTGCGGCAGGCGCTTCTCGGCGATATCCAGGCGCGCCATCACTTTTAAGCGCGAGACCAGCACCGGTGCCAGCTCAGGTTTGGGCGAAAGCACTTCGCTCAGCACACCATCGATACGGAAGCGCACAGATACGCGATCTTCAAAAGGCTCAAGGTGAATATCCGAAGCGCCTTCGCGCACTGCCTGCGACAATACCGCGTTGATCAGACGAATGATCGGAGCATCGTCGTCACCCGCCAGCAAATCGGTGCGCTCGGCAAGATCATCGGCCATGGAGGACAAATCAAACTCAGCACCGAGATCATCGACCGCGCGCTGGGCGGCACCGTCACCACTCTGGTATTCCTTGGTGAGGCGCTTTTGGAAATCGTCGGCGGGCAATTCTTCAAGGGTAAAATCATCGCCCAACAGACGCTGCAACTCCAGCAGCACCGGCAAGGTCAGACCGGGACGGCAGAGCACTATACGGCTGCCCGCCGATTCCAGCATGACACCGTGGGTGGATGCATAGGCAAAAGGCAGACGCAGCGGACTCTCTGCCGCGCTATCCTCACTCTCGGGAATCTCTGCCTCTTCGCCAGTTGCAATAGCCTCTGGCGGCTGGGCGACAGTCAGATCAATGGTAAGGGACTCCCCATCATTCACCGCAGCCATCTCTATTCACCACTTCCGGGAAGTGGGTTTGACTCGACAGGCTGAGCCGGATTTTCAGTGGCGGGTTTTTCCGTTGCCGGCTGGGACTCCAAGGCTGCTGGCTGCTGATCGGGTGCCAGAGGATCAACGCCATTCTTCCACTCCGGCAGTACCGGAATCACTTTAGAGCCCTCTTTGCGGCGCGCATCCAACTGCAAGTTGCGGATAGCCTGGTATTTCTCGGCGGTTGCGCCCTCCAGCATTTTGTTATCACGCAGAACGCTAGCGCGGATAAATACCAACAGATTGGTTTTGACTTTTGAATTGGTTTGGGTGCGGAACAGCTTGCCGATCAGAGGAATGCTTCCCAGCACTGGCACACGCACAGAACCGGCCTGCACTTCATCGCGGATCAAGCCACCGAGCACAACAGTCTGGCCGTCGGAGGCGAGGATCTGTGTTTCTATTTTACGTTCATCAGTAATAGGGCCATCAATATTATTCTTGTCGGCTATGCCGGACACCTCTTGCTTGATATCGAGGATAATACTGTCACCTTCGTTGATGTGAGGCGTGACCTCGAGCTTCACACCGACAGATTCGCGGTTGATGGTATTGAAAGGACTGGTGATGCCCGTGGTAGTGTTACCGCTGGTAGTTCCCGAATAGGAGCCGGTTTTAAACGGAATTTTTTGCCCGACCGAGATGGTGGCTTTGGTGTTGTCGGTGGTCAACAGATTAGGTGTTGACAAGACGTTGGCACCGCTGTTTTTTTGCAGCATGGTCAAGAGCCCGAGGAAATCGCCCGAGTTGCCCAGGCGACCTATACCAAAAGTCTGGCCTTCAATACCCGCTATCCCGGCAGCCAAGGTCGTCAGCCCCTTATCGGTCAGATCCACAGCCCCAGCGCCAATAGTGGCCATTCTTCCAGAACCATCGCTCGAACCACCGAAACCATTTTCCTTATCGCGGAACATCCATTGCACACCCAACTGCTTGCCTGTGCTATCGGTCACATCGACAATAATCGCTTCCACCAATACTTGCGCGCGGCGGATATCCAAACTCTCAACCACGGCCATCAGCGATTGCAGTACATCGCCATCGGCGGTAATCAATACCGAGTTGGTACTTTCATCAGCCTGTACATTCGCCTGGGAGCCGGGAGCCGCACCCTCGGCAGTCTTGCCACCACCCTGCGCCTGCAGCATGCCGGTCAGCACCTTGGCCACATCGGCCGCTTTGGCATAGCTGAGGTAAACCACTTTCAAATTGGCATTTCTGGCCTGTGGGCGATCCAGGTTTTCAACCAGGCCCTTGATCCGCTGGCGCGACATTTCATCGCCACTGACGATCACGGCATTGATACGTTTATCGGCCACCACAATCGGTGGAGAGGTAGTCGCACCGCGATTGGGATCGGGTTTTTCCAGGGTATTGATCATGGCAACCACTTCGGTGGCCTGGGCATAATGCAGCTGCAGCACATCGGTGGTTAAGACTGCAGCCTTATCCATCTGCGCAATCAATTCATTGATACGGGCAATATTTGCGCGAGTGTCACTGATGATCAAGGCATTGCTGGGCTCATAGGCAGTGAGGTGACCGTACTGCGGCACCAGGGGGCGTATGGCGGCGAGCACCTTGGAGGCACTGATATTATTCAGCTGAATGATTTGTGTAATATAGCCATCATCCCTTGAAACAATTTTCTGCTCGGTGGGAATGGGCGCGCTGCGCGCATCTCGGTTGGCAATGATGCGCACTACACCATCGTTCTCCACGGCGGTGAATTGATAGATATCCAATACCGCCAAAAATAATTCGTAGAGTTCTTTTTTATTCAGCTGCTTGTTGGAGATAACCTTGACCGGGCCGCGCACCTTGGGGTCGACAATGATCGTTTTACCGGTGACTTCGCTGATAAATTTCACTACGTCAACTATGTCGGTATCTTTGAAATTGACCGTCCATGTCTGCTCCTGCACCACCGGCTTGGGATCTGCAGCCATAAGGTTAGACCCTACCGTCAACAGGGCGATGACAAGAACACTCTTAACGAATTTTGCTTTCACGCACAACCTCACTTTACTGGAGCACAACGTCAACTGATATGACATTACCACTGCGCAAGATCTCAAGATTTGCCGAGGTGGTATTGCCCATATTTTTATATATTTCCATAATTTTGGAGGGGTTGGTCAAGGGCATGCCATTGACCGAGGTCACTATGTCATCTGCCTGCAAACCCAGCGACCTGAATTTTTCCGCATCGCGCCCAGGGCGAATCTTGTAGCCAATCACCTTGCCGCCTTCACGATAGATGCTCATCGCCACTACATCCGCTAGGTTGCGACTCGCCTCAGCAACGGCATGCTCGGCATCGCGCCCTGCCGCGCCATTTGCAGGAGGCACACTCTGCTGCGGGGGCTGGTAGCTCTGCGGAGGATTGTTATAGGCGGGTGGAGGGTCATTGCGCACAGGTGCGCTGAAGGATTGCGAGATAGGAGACGCATTGGGATTGTTTTGATACAACCAGACAGATTCAAACTGGCCATTATTATTGATAATGACCCTGTCCTCCATGATTTTCGCCAGGGTGACGCCACTGCCAGCCGCCTGTATGGGATTGCCGATTGCGTAAATATCGGTAGTGTCGCCGGAGGTGAGAATAGCCCGGGCAAGCGCTTCGTCTGGGCTATATATCAGCCCCATCAAAAGGATATTGAGGCGCGAATCCACCGCCTGGTTTTCCGGTTGGGCTACAGGTGCCTGGGCCGAAGGCGCTTCGACTCTGCCAAATATTGGCAGGGATTTTATCTGTGCGATATTGATATCGGAGCCACCGCTCGCCACCTGGGCAACAGGAGCCGCCGCCGTTACCGCCGATGGAGGTATGGAGGGATTGGGTAGCAACAACCAAAAGAGACGCGCCAAACTAAAACTTAAACTGATAACCAACAGCAAACGGATCAAAAATTGCCAGCGGTTGAGCGGCACACTGGCCAGCCACGCCGATATCCGGGCAAACCTCTGCTCCCAGGCAGGGCTGGTTTGCGGCAGTGCAAAACGGTTATTCAATAAGCGTTCTATTGGCATAAAACTAGTTCAATTCCCAAGCGAATAATCGCAAAGAGGTTCAATGGGTGGCAGAAATCCGTGCGTAGACCCCATTCATTATGGTTATAGGCGCGCGATTCTACCCCATACATCCAACAAAAGCGAAAAAGGCAGGGTGGGCGCAGCACACCTATGACCCCCCTCCCTGCTGATAGTTTTTTTCATTATTCAATATTAGTGATACTTGGAACACACATTTAAAAAGATGTGTAATCCCACTTCAATAGCTGTCATGACAACGCTTGCCACAGCCTTAAGCCAAACCCGGTAACAGTCTTGAGCAAACCCAGCCACACCACAGCACAGCCCCTACCCTAAAGAGAGTAGTTCATTTACAGCTTTTTATCGCGCAGCAAATCCCTGATTTCCACCAGCAGCTCTTCCTGCTTGGTGGGGGCGGCGGGCGGCGGTGCCTCTTTTGCTTTGATCCTGTTCAACACCTTAACCATACTGAAAATGGCAAAGGCCACTATGGTGAAATCGAGAACGGTCTGAATAAATTTGCCATAGGCAATCACCACCGCCGGCGCATTGGCCTCAGCGGCCTTCAGGGTAATGGCGAGATCACTGAAATCCACACCGCCAATCAACAGGCCTATAGGCGGCATAATGACATCGCCAACCACCGAGGTCACTATCTTACCGAACGCGGCCCCAATAATAATACCCACCGCCATATCGACTACATTGCCTTTTACCGCAAACTCTTTAAATTCTTTTAAAACACTCATAGATACCGTCCATATCAGTAAGAAGCATTTTTGTGTGCGAGAACTACAGATTGACCAGCAAATTTATCCAACAGGGTTTTATACCTTAAAATTTTTTCAAGTGACAGTCTCAACAATACAAATCGAGATAATAATTGTCCACATTGAAACAATTAATGATCAAAAATAGCTAGCGACTGCCAAAGATCGTCCACCCGCTTAACAACCGCCTGATCCATCGCAATGGGAACACCCCACTCGCGCTGAGTCTCACCCGGCCATTTATGGGTAGCATCAAAACCCATTTTAGACCCCAAACCTGAAACCGGTGAGGCAAAATCCAAATAATCTATGGGCGTATTCTCCATGGTCACCGTATCGCGCACCGGATCCATGCGCGTAGTCATGGCCCAAATCACATCTTCCCAGTTGCGCGCATCGACATCATCGTCGGTGACAATAACAAACTTGGTATACATAAATTGCCGCAGAAAACTCCAGACCCCCATCATCACGCGCTTGGCATGCCCCGGATACTGCTTCTTGATAGTCACTACCGCCATGCGATAGGAACAGCCTTCCGGCGGCAGGTAGAAATCTACAATTTCGGGAAATTGCTTTTGCAAAATCGGCACAAACACTTCGTTGAGGGCAACCCCCAGGATAGCCGGCTCATCCGGCGGACGCCCGGTATAAGTGCTGTGATAAATCGGGTCGCGCCTGTGGGTAATCCGCTCCACAGTAAACACCGGGAACTGATCCACTTCGTTGTAATAGCCCGTATGATCGCCAAAAGGCCCTTCGGGGGCCATGTCATTGGGGGCAATATATCCCTCCAAAATAAACTCGGCGGAGGCCGGCACCTGCAGTTCGTTACCGATGCACTTCACCACTTCGGTTTTATCGCCGCGCAACAGGCCGGCAAAGCCGTACTCGGAAAGAGTATCAGGCACAGGGGTGACTGCGCCGAGAATGGTGGCCGGATCTGCTCCCAGAGCCACAGCCACAGGAAAATTCTTGCCGGGATTTTGCAACTGGAACTCGCGAAAATCCAAGGCGCCGCCGCGATGCGAGAGCCAGCGCATAATCAAACGGTTTTTGCCAATTTTCTGCATGCGATAGATGCCGAGATTTTGCCGCTCCTTGTGCGGGCCGCGCGTCACCACCAGTGGCCAGGTCACCAATGGGCCGACATCACCGGGCCAGCAGGTCTGAATCGGCAGCAGATCCAGATTGACCGCATCCCCTTCCAGCACCACCTCCTGACTCGGCGCCCGACTTAACACCCTGGGCTGCATATTGAGTATCTGCTTGAACACCGGCAATTTATCCCAGGCATCCTTAAAACCCTTGGGCGGTTCAGGCTCTTTGAGAAATGCCAGCAACTGCCCGACATCGCGCAGCGCCGCAACAGATTCCTGCCCCATGCCCAGGGCGACCCGCTCAGGCGTGCCGAACAGGTTGGCCAATACTGGTATGCGGTAACCTTTGGGATTTTCAAACAGCAGCGCAGGACCGCCCGCGCGCAGCGTGCGGTCGCAGATTTCGGTCATTTCAAGATAGGGATCAATGGGCTGGGAAATGCGCTTCAGCAGCCCGCGCGCTTCCAGGAGCGCGATAAAATCGCGGAGGTCTTTGTATTTCATGCAATAGCTACACATTGATAGCCCGTAGGGAGCGCGTTACGGGGTGCGATTGGGTTATGTTCCCGCAGACCGCGGCGCTCCATGCGGGCTATCGCAAATAGCTTATTTGCGCTTCATCGACTGGAAGAATTCATCGTTGGTTTTGTAGTCTTTCAACTTGTCCAACAGGAATTCAGTGGCTGCAATATCTTCCATATCGTTGAGCAGGCGACGCAAAATCCAAGCCCTTTGCAACTCATCCTCTTTGATCAACAGCTCTTCGCGGCGCGTGCCGGAGCGACGCAGATTGATCGCCGGATAAATGCGCTTCTCGGCAATTTTGCGGTCGAGGTGCAACTCAAGGTTGCCCGTACCCTTAAATTCTTCGTAGATCACCTCATCCATCTTGGAGCCGGTATCCACCAGCGCAGTGGCAATAATACTCAGGCTTCCACCCTCTTCGATATTGCGCGCAGCACCGAAGAAACGCTTGGGACGCTCAAGCGCATGGGCATCCACACCACCAGTCAATACCTTGCCTGAAGAGGGGATTACAGTGTTGTAGGCGCGCGCCAGACGAGTGACCGAGTCGAGAAGGATAATCACATCCTTTTTGTGTTCGACCAAACGCTTAGCGCGCTCGATCACCATATCGGCAACCTGCACGTGACGCGCGGGCGGCTCATCAAAGGTCGAGGCCACTACTTCGCCGCGCACCGAGCGCTGCATTTCCGTCACCTCTTCAGGGCGCTCGTCAATCAGCAATACAATCAAATGACACTCGGGATTATTGCGCACAATCGCCTGGGCAATATGCTGCATCATGATAGTTTTACCCGCTTTTGGCGGAGCCACTATCAGGCCGCGCTGGCCTTTACCTATGGGGGCGATCAGGTCGATGATACGACCCGTGAGATCTTCGGTGGAGCCGTTGCCGGCTTCAAGCACCAGGCGCTGATTGGGGAACAGCGGGGTAAGGTTTTCAAACAGGATTTTATTGCGTGAATTTTCCGGCTTGTCAAAATTGATCTCGTTAACTTTCAACAGCGCAAAATAACGCTCACCCTCTTTCGGTGGGCGGATCTTGCCGGAGATGGTATCGCCGGTGCGCAGGTTGAAACGGCGGATCTGGCTCGGCGATACGTAGATATCGTCCGGTCCAGCCAGATATGAGCTGTCTGCTGAGCGCAAAAAGCCAAAGCCATCGACCAGGATTTCCAGCACACCATCCCCATAGATATCCTCGCCACCTTTGGCATGACGCTTGAGGATATTGAAGATAATGTCTTGTTTGCGCGAGCGGGCAAGGCTTTCCAGCCCCATTTCACGCGCGATATCAATAAGGGCTTCGATTGGTTTTGCTTTTAAGTCGGTAAGATTCATATGTAAGACTTTGTGGATGGTTGTTGCGGAAAGTAAGCCGGAGGCTGGATATGGTTTAAAAATCTGTTGCGTATTTTTTCTGTTATTCGAGCCGCTAGCAGGTTTAGTTATTTAATATCGAAATCAACTGAGGGTATTCTGGACTGGGTAGAACACTGCAGCAGCAGGCGATTTCCAAAGAGGATCTGAAGCTATCCAACGAGGGGCTGAACCTGTGTGGGTTCAACGTGGATCAGCATAATGCCTTGAGTATAGCGGCTAAATCAGCCAAGTGCAAAAAATAATTAACCCGCACAAAAAATAATTAAAAAGTGGGCTGCATACCGCAGCCCAAGCTTTTTAGACAGCGCTATTGATAAACTCAACCAGCTGAGCTTTAGATAGAGCGCCTACTTTGGTAGCCTCAACCTGGCCATTCTTGAACAGCAACAGCGTGGGGATACCGCGAATATTGAACTTGCCAGGAACCTCTTTGTTGGAGTCCACATCTATCTTGGCGATTTTCACTTTGCCGGCGTATTGCTCGGCCAGATCGTCAAGGATAGGAGCGATCATCTTGCATGGACCACACCAGGTCGCCCAAAAATCGACCAGCACCGGCAAATCAGAACCCAGCACCTCAGTGGCAAAATTGGCATCATTTACATGGACAATTGCATCGTTACTCATCTGTAAGCTCCACAGAAACATTTATCGTTGCTGGGCATCATAAGGATTGCGCCGCGCTCCCGCAAGAAAAAATATCCAATTGCCCCTATAGAGATTCACAATCGAGAACATATTAGCAAGTTCCCGCAAGGCTTCAAACGCCGCTTATGAGGGAGGGACAACCATTTCGAAAGCGCTGACCAGGGTATCCAGGGTTACAGGCTTCGACAGGTAATGGTTCATTCCACAGGCATAGACTGCATCGCGATGCTCCTGCAGGGCATGGGCCGTCAAGGCGATGATAGGCGTTGCCGGCACCCGTCGGCTGCGTTCCAGCTCGCGGATGTTGCGCGTAGCCTCAAAACCATCCATTTCCGGCATGTCGCAATCCATCAGCACCAGATCGTAAGGCTTATCGGCTGTGCGCACCGCGTTAAATGCCATAAGCCCATTTTCAACCAGTTCCGGCTGGATTTTTAACTTGCCCAGCAGCCCCTTGATGACCAGGCGATTGACCGCATTGTCCTCTGCCACCAGCACCCGCAAATGGGCAAATTGATCCAGCACGCGCGCAGCGATTTTCTTTTCCAGGTGACGACCCGATTCATGCCCCAGCAACTCGATAAGCTCCTGCTTCAGCATTTTGCCTGACACGGGTTTGCGCAAAATCGAATGCACCGCAAGGCGACTCAAGAGCGATTGCTCAAGCGCTATTTTGTGTGAGGAAAATATAAATAGGGGAACCGCGGCAATCTCGGGATTATTCCGCACCTGCCGCACAAATTCCAAGCCCTGCATCTCGGGCAGCAAATAATCGACACCGACAAAATCAAACATTTCGCCGCGATGAGAGGCATGGACCAACTCCATCATCGCCATTTTGGTGGTGGCGACGGAGTGCAATGCCACTCCCCACAGGCGACAATACTCGCCCAGGAAATCGCTCATTTTGGGATTTGCCCCCACCAGCAATAATTTTTTATTTTGCAGCATGACCAACAGATCAGCATCTTGCGGCGATGGTTGCGGAACTTCGTCGGCTGCAGCAAACACGGCGGTAAACCAAAAGGTTGAACCCTGGTCTTTTACACTGTTGACACCCACCTGCCCGCCCATCAATTCCACCAGGCTTTTGCAGATAGCCAACCCCAGGCCGGTACCACCATATTTGCGCGTTGTCGAAGCGTCGGCCTGATTGAATGAATCAAAGAGTTTAGCGCGCACCTCCAGATCAATACCAATGCCTGTATCCTGAACCGAAAAATACAGTTTGGGTTTTTCTGCGGTGGAAGCCGGGTCCAAGCCCACTTCCAGATTGATAAAACCTTCGGCGGTAAATTTGAACGCATTGCCCAGCAAATTAATAATAATCTGGCGCAGCCGAGTGGAGTCGCCCTTCACCACCAAAGGCACACCTGGCTTGATGCCCCCCAATAATTCAATTTGCGTTTTTCCCGCAGTTGCGCCAAACAATTGCAGGCAATCTTCAACCACATCCTGCAGCGAAAACTCTGCAGTTTCCAGCTGCATTTTTCCCGCTTCAATTTTCGAGTAATCCAAAATATCGTTGATAATTTCCAGCAGGGTTTCGCCGGAGCGATGAATGATATCTATGTAGTGCTGCTGGTTTTCATTGAGCGGCGTATCGCGCAGCATTTCCAGCATACCAATCACACCGTTCATGGGCGTGCGAATTTCGTGGCTCATGGTGGCGAGGAACTGGCTCTTCGCGCGGGTTGCATCTTCGGCTACATTTTTTTGTCGGCGCGATTCCAGTTTTTCAGCCTGCTCAGCCAGCAGCGCCAATTCGATTGAGCGACGCTGCTCCAAATCGTCGAGCAGGGTTTCGCGCATTTGATTGATAGCGCTGACCACATTGTCCAGCTCATCGGGGGCGGGATTGGATTTCATGCGCTTTAACTGCAGCGGCTTGGTGAGATTTTCCAGATTGATATTGCGAGCATAGGTCGCTATGGCTTCCATATGCCGTGTCAACAAAGTGTAAATCAACCACAGGATAAACAGCGATACCAAAAGCGTTTTGGCAATTTGCACCACCGCAATCAGCATCGCCCGCTCGGTTAATTTTCCGTAGATGTTTGCCAGACTGGCCGTCACTGTCAGCACTCCCAGGCGCTGCTCTGGCGTGGTGGCATCTTGATACGACAGCGGGTACTCTTTTACCAGGAACTGGCTGGGCTTGGCATCGATTTCAGCCTGATCATATTTATGATTGCTGACCAGCAGAGTCTGCTCCGCCCCGTTCCAATCGCGCCAGACCACACTGACCTGAACCACATCTTCCACATCCATCACACTGTGAATCTGGATATTCAACTGCTCCTGGTCAAAGCCCCACAGACTCTTGGTAATACTGGCCAGGGTGCTGATGCGGACTTGATCGAGACGCTTCTCCAGGGCCGAGACATCGTCGTGAAAGTTACCGTAAAGCTGGAAGAGAATGGCAAACAGCGTAATCAGCGAGCTGCTGACAATAATGAGTCCCAGCAAACGAAATGCAATGGGATTTTCGCGGGAATAACGCCTGACATTCAACATGGATTAGGTATTTTCATCCTGGACAACTATGATTAATCGCACTCTGGATTTAAGGAGCCTGTGGCAATTACCGGAACAGGCAGTCACTACCGGGCGAAAGCCGGCGCAACTGATTGGCGATAGATTTCCACCGGTTTTCCTCTGGCGCCAGCTGGCTCGCCAATCATTTTCTGGGATATTAACGAAGAGTATTTGCAAAGTGTAGCAGCAGATTCAGCGCCTGTAGGGATTCTATCCCTCACCGACACTTGCCACAAATCCCGCCCCAACAGCCCTGACAGGACAAAAAAATTTACCAAGGCCTTGTTTTTACCCACTATATTTGTCCCCGTATGGTTTACAATGCGCCGGCTTTGAATGGCGCGCTATAAATAAATGGCACCTGATTCAAGGTGCGAAACCCGGTGTAACCGGCTAATGCCCGGCAAAAGCCGGGGTTCTACCCGAATTATCGAGTAATTGCGTGAATATCCAGTACGGAGAAAAGCGGATGAGTAAGCTATTTAAAGGTGCTGCGCGTGCCCTGGTCACCAGCACCCAATCAATAACACTGGCAACCAGCTGCCTGTTGGCCGTTTGCGGCAGCAGCTGCGCCCTCGCGGCCCAGCCGACGATTACCCCGACATCAGCCAGCGAAACTTCCCAGCCTGCGCTGTTTGATGCTATATCCTCCCGCGCAAAATTGCTGGCAAAAAGCAATTTCAAGCCTGTGGTAGCCCATATTCCCGAAGCCCTGGCCAAGATGGATTACGATCAATATCGCTCCATCCGCTTCCGCCCCGACTCCTCCCTGTGGCGCAACGAATCCAAATTCGAGCTGCAACTGTTCCACGCAGGCTTTCTCTATAAAGAGCCTATTGTATTGCACATGGCCACCAATGGCGCAGACTCAACCGTGCAATTCAAGCAAGAATTCTTCAATTATGATGGCAAGGCCGCGCCTCTAGCAGGCATTGCCCCCAAGGATATAGGCTTTGCCGGCTTCCGCATCCACTACCCGCTGAACAACAGCCAGTACAAGGATGAGTTTGTGGTATTCCAGGGCGCCTCCTATTTCCGTATCGTCGGCCCAGGCCAGGCTTACGGTCTCTCTGCACGCGGCCTGGCGGTGGATACTGCCGAGCCTAAAGGCGAGGAATTCCCGGTATTCCGCGAGTTCTGGATGATGAAGCCCACGCCCAGCGAAAACCATATGGTGATGTACGCCCTCCTCGACAGTCCGTCGGTCACCGGCGCCTATCGCTTCGATATCTATCCAGGCTCTCCCACAGAACTGAAAATCCTGGCGCGCATTTACGCCCGCAAGGATATCGCCAAGGTGGGCATAGCGCCGCTGACCAGTATGTATATGTTTGGCGAGAACAGCGTGCGCCACTTTGATGACTTCCGCCCCGAGGTTCACGACTCGGACGGCCTGCTGATGCAATCCTCTTCCGGCGAATGGATCTGGCGCGCCCTGACCAACCATCGCAGTCTGCACGTATCCTCACTCGGAGATACCAATCCGCAAGGCTTTGGCCTGCTGCAACGCGATCGCGACTTCAACAATTACCTGGATACCGAAGCCGTTTATGAGCGTCGCCCAAGCCTGTGGATCAAACCTGAAGGCAACTGGGGCAAGGGTCGTGTCGAGCTGGTTGAAATTCCCTCTGACAGTGAAGCGAATGACAACATAGTGGCCTATTGGGTGCCAGACCAGGCCATGAAAGCGGGCGAGAGCCGCGAGTTCGGCTATCGCATGCGCAGCTTTGACGCCGACCTGCCCGAGCAGACAGTCGCTAAAGTTATCCGCACCAAAACCGGCTGGGGCGCAGTGGCAGCGCAGGGCAACCCTCCCCCGAAAAGCAAGCGTCAATTTGCCGTGGACTTCCGCGGTGGAGAGTTGGACAAGCTGCCAGCTGACGCCGTGCTTACCGCCGACCTGGCGAAAAACCTCGGCACCATTACCGATCTGCATGTCAGCAAACTGCCCGATGGCAAAACCTATCGCGCTTCATTCAAAGTGGAGCCCGATGGCAACAATGTCGTTGATATGCGCCTTTTCATCAAACTGCGCGACAAGCGCTTAACCGAGGTTTGGAGTTATGTCTGGTACCCCGATGCCATCCAATAGTGATGCGCCACTACAGCCTCGAGGTCCCATAGATAGAAACCTGCTGCCGGAAAATGATATCCGGCCGCAGGGCGAACTGTTGCGTCGCCTTACCTATGTGATTCTAACGGTACTGACAGCCTTTTCAGGCCTATACATGATGTATGACATCCTGAGTGCCAACGGTATTACCGTGCTCGAGGGTGTCATTATGGTGCTGTTCGCCATTTCTTTCTGCTGGATCTCCACCGCCTTCTGGAGCGGTGTCTTTGGCTTTATTCTGCAAATGCTGCGTCTGGAGCCCATGACCCTGCGCCCACTGGCCAGCTTTTATAAAGATGATATGCCCATCACCACGCGCACCGCCGTGGTGATGCCTATCTACAACGAGGATACACACCGCGTTATTGCCGGCTTTGAAGCCACCCTGCGCTCACTCGCCAAAACCGGCGAGATAGCACATTTTGATTTCTATATGCTCAGCGATACCACCAATCCCGCCATTGCCCAGCGCGAGCGCGATCAGTGGCAACAATTTACCTCGCGCATTGGCGAGCTGAGCCAGCAGACCTTCTATCGCCGCCGCGAAAAGAACCTGCACCGCAAGGTGGGCAATATTGCCGAATTTTTGCAGCGCTGGGGCAAAAACTATGAGCACATGATTGTGCTGGACGCCGACAGCGTGATGAGCGGTATCTGCCTGCTGCGCATGGTGCGCACCATGCAGGCCAATCCGCGCAGTGGCCTGATCCAGACAGTGCCCATTCCTGTGCGCCAGACTACCTTCTTTGGCCGCTTTGTGCAGTTTGCTGCAGTGCTTTACAGCCCCATGCTCGCCGCCGGATCTGCCTTTTGGCAAACCGGTGCAGCCAACTACTGGGGCCACAATGCCATTGTTCGCATACAGGCGTTTATCGATCACTGCGGCCTGCCCACCCTGCCCGGCAAGGCCCCGTTTGGTGGCGATATCCTCAGTCATGACTTTGTCGAGGCAGCCATGCTGCGCCGCGCAGGCTGGGATGTGTTTCTGCTGGCAGACCTGGAAGGCAGCTACGAAGAAGTGCCCTGCAATATTATCGACTATGCGACCCGCGATCGCCGCTGGGTACAGGGCAATATCCAGCACCTGGGAATTCTCGATGCCTCAGGCCTGCACCCTATCAGCCGCTCGCACTTCCTGCTGGGAGCCACCGCCTATATTTCTTCGCTGATCTGGCTGCTGATGCTGATATTGAGCACGGTGGATGCGATTGTCCGCGCTATGCACAGCAATGATTACTTCCCGGAAGTGACTCAGGTATTTGAACACTTCAATATGCCGCAATGGCCCATCGCCAAAACCGAATTGATTGTGTCATTGATTTTATTGACCACTACCCTGCTGCTGTTTCCCAAGGTAATGGGCATTGTTTCTACCTGGGCCCACAGGCGCAAACAATTTGGCGGCAGCAAAGCCATTATTCGCGGCGCCCTGGTTGAAACCGCTTTCGCCGTGCTGATTGCACCCATCATGATGTCATTCCACGCCTACTTTGTTGTTTCAGTATTGCTGGGTTTCAAAGTGAATTGGGATGCACAGGACCGCGAGGGCCGCCTGCTCACCTGGAGCGAAAGCTTTGCCCGCACACTCAGGACTACCTTGGCAGCCCTGGCCTGGGGTTATATGACTTTTGTATACGCACCTATTTTCTTCTGGTGGCTGCTGCCAATCCTTACAGGCTTAGTGCTGGCCGCCCCTATAGTGCGTTACTCAAGCAGCCTGGAGCTGGGCGAAAAGTGCCGCAAACACCATATCTTTATCAGCCCTGATGAGACCATGGAAGATCCCGTATTAACTGACTTGCGCCAACTGCTGGCCGTCGAGCACCCGCCGCTGGAAACTCCTGCGGGCATACCTGCCCTGCCACCTGACAACTGGTCGGAGATGCCGGAACAGGAAATGTATGTCTACCCACCCAAAGATTATTCCTGGCAATAAAAAAACGGCGTCTTTCAAAGACGCCGTTTTTTTATTGCCGCTATGGGAAAATAAATATTAAAAAATTATCGACGGAATCTTGATAGCTATTTCAGAAGTTCACAGGCTCTTGCTGTGAAGTCGCTTTTCAGCAGCCAAGAAGCTCATCCCTGAAGCGGATGCCATGACCAATAGCGGAGAAGTGGAGTGAAAGTGAAAGAGTTACAGCAGAAGAACACATGGAAGGGAGATGGAGGACACCAGGTAACTCCTGAAAAATTACCTGCGGAAAATTACCTGCGCCGCCATCGCGGCGTTATTGCTGAGTTCTTTGGGCCCAGCAATAACTGATTAAATCAATTGGCCAAGGTTATTTGCGCGATTGATCTCACATACGTCCGAGCTTGTTTCTCTTAAGCCAACGCACCGATACCAACAAGCCCAATCCCAGGAACAACAACCCCTGCGGCTCAGGCACAGATATCAGAGCACCTGTACTAAAGAACTCGGTGGTCAAATTCATCACAGAGATATCCTTGGTGTTGCAGAAGCGGCACATCTCACCAGCACCTTCAAACTGCACAACATTTTCCAAACCCGCCAATGTATGACCGGCCCCGACAAACCCCACACCGGCAAATGGCAGGTTATGAGAAGAAAAAGTCAGGCTTATTATCTCGCCCAGGATATCGATAAAGCTGACCCTTAAACTCAGCAGGCCAAACTCAAAAGTATTGCCACCATTATCGAATACTTTGGTTTCAATGTTGGTGGCATTGGGGGCAGAGACATTAAGATTATACTGGCGACCATTGCTGAGAATGGCAGATCCACTTTTTATAGCATTCACAAAAAACCCACCCCTAGGATCAGCATTTGTGTCAGCAACATCCGTATCTACTATAAGGCTGGTAATCATTGAAACAGAGGTGGGATCAGAGCTACCCAGCTTCTGGCCAATTGCATAGCCCTGCAGCTCGATTAATCCCGCCCACGAAAATTGCGAAAACAAAAATAAAAACAGCCCTATAGATACATTCTTTTTCATACCCTATACCTCATTCGGTTTAAAAGCATCAATAATGACGCTCTTTACATTATCCATTTAAAACCAGTAATCTGCCCTTTTTTTAGTACCTAGAGAGGCTAGCACTCAAAAAAAATTTATACAACTAAAGGCATCAATTTACTTGGATATATTAAAAAAGTGTGGCGCATCTGTATCAATCCATCTCATAGCGATTGTGCCCCCCACACTCAATTCACCATTATAAAATAAGCTGCAGCCCGCCCGCCGTCTACATCAGCTCACTCAGAACCACCAAGCAGTCACAAAAACAAATAACGATATAAACATCAGTTATAGCGTTTTTTTTGAATTAATGAGAACTATCCAACCTATAGTTATATGGATTCAAAAATCGACTGTGTCGGCCAATCAGGTGACTTCAATGATAGAGGGACTATTGCTTCGCGCAAATAAAAAGCGGCGCTACTACAGCGCCGCTTTTATAAGAAGACAAGAATATCACTGAGCAGCTTGCTGTCGCGGGGCAGTATCTGCACAGCCCTTTGTGCGAAAGGAGAGCGATTCAGGACAAGTAAAAACCGAGGGTCTTCACAGTCAATGAGAAGCGGATTGACTCTTGCAAATCAATCCCGTTTTTTTAATCTTTCAAAAACTTTTTAACACCTTCAAACCAGCTCGACTGCTTGGGTGAATACTTCCCACCTTTCATAGTCGCCTGAAAATCCCGCAAGAGTTCTTTTTGCTTGCTGGTGAGATTGACCGGAGTCTCCACCACCACGCGACAGAGCAGATCGCCCTGGGCGCCGCCGCGCACCGGGGTAACCCCCTTGCCGCGCAATTTGAACAACTTGCCCGTCTGGGTCTCTGCCGGAATCTTGAGCTTTACACGGCCATCAAGCGTGGGCACTTCGAGCTCGCCACCGAGAACAGCATCGACAAAGTCCATGGGCACTTCGCAGTAGAGGTCTGCACCTTCGCGCTTGAAAATACTGTGCTCGCGCACATTCACCTGCACATAGAGATCGCCTGGTGGACCACCGGCATCGCCCGCCTCACCTTCACCCGAGAGGCGAATTCGATCGCCGGTATCCACACCTGCGGGAACCTTGACTTGCAGGGTCTTGGTCTCTTCTATGCGACCCTGGCCGTTACAGGGCTTACAGGGATCGGAAATCAATGTGCCGCGACCACGACAGGCCGGGCAGGTTTGCTGTACCGAGAAAAAGCCCTGCTGCATACGCACCTGACCGTGACCGCCACAGGTAGTGCAGGTCACAGGCTTGCTGCCAGGCTTTGCGCCTGAACCGCTGCACACTTTACAGCTGACCAGAGTCGGCACCTTGATTTGGGTACTGGTGCCTTTAACGGCCTCTTCCAGAGTCAACTCAAGGTTGTAGCGCAAATCTGAACCGCGGGTCGGACCGCCGCGACTACTGCGCCCACCACCAAAAATATCGCCGAACACATCGCCAAAAATATCGCTGAAGTTGCTGCCGCCACCACCGCCCATACCGGATTGCTGGTCGACACCCGCATGGCCAAAGCGATCATAGGCTGCGCGCTTTTGCTCATCGGATAAAACTTCGTAAGCCTCATTGGCCTCTTTGAATTTTTCTTCGGCAGCCTTGTCATCCGGATTGCGATCCGGGTGATGCTTCATAGCCACACGGCGATAAGCTTTTTTCAATTCTGCCGCATCAGCGCCGCGCTCAACACCGAGGATTTCATAATAGTCACGTTTTGCCATGGTTACACCGGTAGAGAAATGCGAATAACATTTCGAAAAAATTTACTTGCAAACCATTAGGCAAATGCAATGGCTGGTGTTGCATTTGCCAGGGTTTACACAACGAAAACTGTTTAACAAACATCTGAAAAACATTGCCGAAGCACGTCATTTTTCAGAGGTTTCTTACATGACAAATGCGGGCAAGCCCGCATTTGTTTTATCCTGCTGGCGATCTACCGCCAACTGTCATGCACTTACTTCTGATCTTTTACTTCTTCGAATTCAGCATCTACAGCACCGTCATCTGTCTTGCTGCTCGCGCCACCAGCTTCGGCCGCATCGCCACCCTGGGCGCCGGCTTGCTGCTCGGTGTAAAGCCTTTGCGCGAGGCCGGAAGAGGCTTCAGTCAACTTGGTGGTTGCCGCTTCGATCTTACCGAGGTCATCGCCCTTCACCACAGCTTCAGCTTCAGTGATGGCAGCTTCAATAGCAGATTTCTCATCGGCAGTTGCCTTATCGCCCGACTCTTTCAAGGTTTTTTGCGTTGCATGGATCAAACCTTCAAGCGTGTTGCGGGCACCCACAGTTTCCGCGAACTTGCGATCAGCCTCAGCGTTGGCCTCCGCATCTTTCACCATTTTTTCGATTTCAGCATCAGATAAACCGGAAGAGGCTTTGATCACGATGGACTGCTGCTTGCCAGTGGCCTTGTCTTTAGCGCTCACATTGAGGATACCGTTTGCATCTATATCAAAGGTAACTTCAATTTGCGGCATGCCGCGCTGTGCAGGTGGAATATCGCTCAGGTCAAAACGACCCAGTGATTTGTTTTGCGAAGCCTGCTTGCGCTCACCCTGAACCACATGGATAGTCACAGCAGACTGGTTGTCTTCTGCGGTGGAAAAAGTCTGTGATTTCTTGGTGGGAATAGTGGTGTTCTTGTCGATCAAAGATGTTGCCACACCGCCCATGGTTTCAATGCCGAGAGTCAGAGGTGTTACGTCCAACAGCAGTACGTTAGTGGTTTCACCAGACAAGACTGAACCCTGGATTGCCGCACCAATAGCCACAGCTTCATCGGGGTTTACATCTTTGCGCGGCTCTTTACCGAAGAAATCAGCAACGGCTTTTTGCACCAGCGGCATACGGGTTTGGCCGCCCACCAGAATAATGTCATCAATCGCGCTCAGAGCAATGCCTGAATCCTTGATGGCCATTTTTACAGGCTCCATTGAGCGGGTAACCAAGTCTTCAACCAGAGATTCCAGTTTTGCACGAGTCAGTTTGATTACCAGGTGTTTTGGACCTGATGCATCTGCAGTGATGTAAGGCAGGTTCACCTCGGTCTGCTGGCTGGATGACAATTCGATCTTGGCTTTTTCTGCCGCTTCTTTCAAACGCTGCAGAGCCAGTGGGTCGTTGTGCAAATCAATACCGGTATCTTTTTTGAAAGTTTCCGCGAGGAACTCGATCAAGCGCATATCGAAGTCTTCACCGCCAAGGAAAGTGTCGCCGTTGGTTGAAAGCACTTCAAATTGGTGTTCGCCATCCACGTCGGCAATTTCGATAATGGAAATATCGAAAGTACCACCGCCAAGGTCATATACCGCAATAGTGCGATCGCCAACACCTTTATCCAAACCGTAGGCCAGTGCTGCGGCGGTGGGTTCGTTGATAATGCGCTTCACATCGAGACCGGCGATGCGACCAGCATCTTTGGTGGCTTGACGCTGAGAATCGTTGAAGTAAGCGGGAACAGTAATTACCGCTTCAGACACGCTTTCGCCGAGATAATCTTCAGCGGTTTTTTTCATTTTCTTTAATACTTCAGCAGAAATTTGCGGCGGTGCTTTTTTATCGCCCTTGACTTCTACCCAGGCATCGCCGTTATCAGCAGCAACGATTTTGTAGGGCACCATGGAAATATCTTTTTGCACAACATCATCTTTAAATTTGCGGCCGATCAAACGCTTTACCGCATAGAGTGTATTGTGCGGGTTGGTTACTGACTGACGCTTGGCAGATTGTCCAACGAGAATTTCATTGTCATTGGTGAATGCAATGATGGAAGGTGTGGTGCGATCGCCTTCAGCATTTTCAATAACTTTTGGCTTGCCGCCTTCGAGTACAGATACGCAAGAGTTAGTAGTTCCCAAATCTATGCCGATAATTTTGCCCATGGTATTGCTCCTAAAATTTTTCAAATACTTTTTGTTGCCAGCAAAAGTGACAGATACCTGCACTTTGCCCATTGATTGTTTATGTCGATTTATCTGACGTGCTCTTCTATCTATCGAGCAGTTGGTTTCTATATTGGCGCGGGCAAATAAATTTCAACCCCAGCCCCGCAAAAAACCTTACTTTACTTATGGCTTTTATCGGCCAGTCAAGCCTTGGCTACCACCACCATCGCCGGGCGCACCAGGCGACCATGCAGGGTGTAGCCTTTCTGGAACACATTGATTACGGTATTGGGTTCGGCATCGGGGCTGGCTATGGCTGATACCGCCTGATGCAACTGTGGATCAAAGGGCTCGCCGAAGGGGTTCACCGCAATGACCTGATGGCGAGCCAAGGCATCGACAAAGGACTTATGGGTAAGCTGGATACCTTCAATAACTGCCGCATAGGCTTCATTGCCTGAATCTATGGCAGCCAGGGAGCGCTCCAGGTTATCTACCACGGGCAGCAGATCATTGACGATCTTCTCCAGGCCGAATTTATGGGCCTTTTCCACGTCCTGTTCGGCGCGGCGACGGGCATTTTGCGCCTCAGCCTGGGAGCGCAAAGATTGCTCCTTGGCGGATTCGAAGGCGGCTGCCAGAGAGCCCAGCTTGGCCTGCAGCCCCTCTATTGTCACTTCTTCAGTCTCCTGGAATTCTGCCTGGGTGGCCTCAGGATTTTGTATTTCTGCGTCTTCGTGGGACATAACCATCTCCAATATCAATACTTAAACCAGCAATGCCCTGCAGGGTGGAGCGCATTGCAAAACAGTGGTGGGTATATGGGGATGGCAGAAAGGGATTCAAGTGTTGATTTTGCATTTAACTGCAGGTTAAAGCGGCGCCGCAGCCAAGACTGGCCTGCAGCGCCGCCTGCGAGGGTATTATTGCCCTGGAAAGGGATAGGGGTTAACGATTTTCCAGCCTGTTGTAATCCAGTAAAGCCGCTTCTGCAGGCTCGCTGTTATGGTATTCGGCCAGCAATTTGTCGCTAAAATCCCAAAAGCCAGGGTTGCTGCGGCGAATGCCATAGCTATCGCGCAAAGCCTTATAGTCTTCCTCACTGGCAAGCTGATGTACCCGCCGGACAAAATCCGGTAAATCCGCCTTGCTCACCTGCATAAAGCTATTGGGGTAGGAGCCAATAATGCCGCGCGCTATCACCAGGTAGTCCTCCTCTGGAAGGCGGCGATTCTCTTCGCCAAACAGCGAGGAAATATTGCTGTAACCATTATTGTGCACCAGGGTGAATAACCCCATCTCCGGCACCCTGATGAGAGTGGTCTGTGGCAGGAAGCGAATAGCCGTGCCCGGCGCATTCTGCAGGGCCTGGTAAAGCTTCAGTTCACTCGCCGAGAGTCCACTGCTGCGAATATGATGGGGCGACAGGCCGGCCTTGCCCAGTCGCAATTTCAGGGCAGAAAATAATTCCACCTTGGGATTGGCACTGGTGTAGCGGAGATCCTCATTGGCCTTTATCTGATTGAGGTATAAATCCAGATAGGTCTGCATATGGGACTCGGCATCGCGATACCAGAAAGCCATCTCCTGCTGCTGGGTTTTCTTCGGCAGCAGACTGACAAAATTCATTTCACCTTCAACGCGCAGAAAATCCATATACAAACGGCTGAGCAACTGGTGAGTCACGTTGCCATAGACATCAAACCCGGCCACCAGCAAATAGTGGATACGTTCCAATAGCGGATAGCCAATCACCCAGGCCGTCTTCGGCGGCTCGCCGATCAAGCCGCTGTAAACGCTGGCGCTGTCATTGTGGCGAAACACCGTTAGCGCTGCATTATTATTGCGACCCTGATCGCCATCCCAAATAATACCCAACCCCATACCCTTTTCCTGCGCATGCTTTTCAGCAACGAATGCGGCCTTGGCTGAGAGATATTGCTTTTGCAATTCCGAATATCGCTCCCAATTGCGCAGCGGCAAAAAACTATTGCCCACTTCGGCGGGAAGCTCCAGATGCTTGCTGTTTTCCGCGAGAAATTTCGCGTTGTCTTCCGAGCCCTGGGTTTCCGGTGAGTAAAAGAAAACCCAGAAATGATCCTGGATAACATTCAGCGCAACCTGGCCGCGACACACAGGCCCCTTGATAAAATTCATGATAGTGAAGCGGGCTTCATTCAGCATAAACCTGTAGCGCGAATTGATCGGCAGCTCGGCAAAGGTGACAAAGGGATTGGAGGCAGTTTCACGGGCATAGGAAGGCAGTTGCGTAACCGTGTAAGGCGTATCAAAAAATAACGCCTGCCACTGTTCCATGCGCGCTTTATTGAAGGCGTAAGGCATATGGGTTTTAGCCACAACACTGGTGGGGTCGCGCCACAGGCGATAATAGACTCGCGCAACCTGCGGATCATCAAATGGGCGACTGGTGCTGATACGATCCAGCGGCGCGCCCGGCGCTGTGCGCGAGCGCACCAGGCGATAATATTGTTCGGGCGCCTCTGCAAAAAAGATCTGCGCTAAAAATAAGTGCTCGTAAATATAGCGGCTGACAAGCTGCTGCTTAATGCTGTCGCCATTGAGGAATTTTTCCCAGGTATCTATCTGCTGGCTGACCTCTGGCAGAGCTTGAGGCTCAGCCCCCACTGGCGCTCCCGCCGCCAGCCAATCAATAAGCCGCTGATGCTCGGCGCTATCCAACCCCGGCAGACCATAGGGCATACCCCAAAGCGGCTGCTGCTGGCGAAAATCCGCAAAGTTTTCGATGCGCGGACAGTACTGGCGGGGATTGAGATTAAAATCAAAGCTGAAGGGCAATATGGCATCGCCCGGCAGCGGGTGCTCGCGCTTCAATTCCAGCATCTGCGCCATCACACTGGCTTTGATATTTGCCTGGGGGTTGTTATTGCGCTCATTGAGCACCGGGTAAAACTCCTTGGCTCGCCAGTCTGCTGTGCTCTGGGCATCCTCGAACATGCGCGTCAGCTTGCCCTCCAGCAAACGCGGACTGCCATATACCGGGGAGGCATTGGCACCGCGCAACAAGCCCTGGTAGGAATCCAGCTTTAACTGGCAGGGGGCATCGTAGCAGCCATGGCAAACCGTACAGCGATTTTCAATCAGGGGTTTGATATCGCGATGATAATTAATGGCCGCAGCAGCCACCGGCCTGTATTCGAGGGGCCTGGCCTGACCGTAGAGTTTATCCCACTGAGAGCCGGCGATAGTGGTACAGCCGATCAGCAGCAGTAACGCGAAGATCGCAGTAGCCCTGGAGGAAAGCGACATAGTGAATCCCTTGGTTTTTTGTTGTATCCCAGGCAGCTATCCACCTGATCTATAGGCCCACATTTGCAGGCAGTTTATCTGCCCAGCACAATTTCTCAATAGCCAATCCCGAGCTTAACACCTCTATAACACAACCACTGCGACAATAACCCCCTCGCCAAGCGGCAATTTGGCCCTGGCGAATAATTTTACTGGCTCAACCCACCCAAATACTGTATAAAAAGACATACCTTTTAACAAGCCCCCAGGAGATGCCATGCTTACCCATTTAAGCATCCAGAACTTCACCCTTGTGGACCGCCTCGATCTCGATATGAAAGCCGGCATGACCGTCATTACCGGTGAAACCGGTGCGGGAAAATCCATTCTGCTGGGGGCACTGGGGCAGACGCTGGGCGATAAAGCGGACAGCGACAAGGTGCGCAATGGCGCGGCGCGAGCTGATATCACCGCTACCTTCGATACCCGCAATATTGCAGCGGCCCAGGAATGGCTGGTGGAGAACGATCTGCAACAGAGCGAGTCGCCGCTGGAGTGCCTGCTGCGCCGGGTGATCAACAGCGATGGCAAATCCAAATCCTATATCAACGGCCAGCCGGTCACCCTGCAACAATTGCGCACCCTGGGCGAGATGCTGATAGACATCCACAGCCAGCACGAACACCAGTCGCTGCTGCTCAAGGATACCCATCGCCGCCTGCTGGATGAATTTGCCGGTCAGACCGACACCGCCCGACAGGTTCGCCAGGCCTACAGCGAATGGCAGAGCCGCCAGCAACACTATTTGCACCTGCGCGATAACGCTGCCGAAGTGAGCGCACGCTTCCAATTACTCAGCTACCAGGTCGACGAACTCGAACTGCTGGATTTGCAGCCCCATGAACTGGAAAAGCTCGAAGCCGAGCAGCGCAGCCTGGCCAACGCCGAAGAAATCCTGCACGGCAGCCAACAGTTATTAACCCTGTGCAGCGATGAGGAGCAGGGCCTCAGTATCAATCTGCATCGCGCCCTGCATCTGCTGCGCGATATGCCGGAAAAATCTGCCGCACTCAAAGAGGCAGAACAACTCTTGCTGAGCGCGCAAATCCAGGTCGATGAAGCTCAGGCGGAAATCGATCATCATATCGATGACTTCAACATCGACCCCGAACGCCTGCAGCAAGTGGAAGACAGGCTGACAGCCCTCTACGATATCGCCCGCAAGCACCGCATCAAAGCCGAAGAGTTGCCGGAACTGATCGCGCGGCTGAGCGCTGAGCTGGAACAACTGCAAGGCGGCGATGCCAAACTGGATCAACTCGCGCAGCAAGTGGAGAGTGCAAAAAAAGCCTATGAAACACTGGCCGAACAACTCTCTGGCAAGCGCAAAAAAGCCGCGATCAACCTCGCCAAGCAAGTCAATGCGCAATTGAAACTGCTGGCGATGGAAAATGCCCAGCTTGCTGTCAGCCTGAACCCCCTAATCGACAAGGCAAGCGCTCACGGCCTTGAAGAGATTGAATTCCTGATCAGCACAAACCCGGGCCAAACCCCGCGCCCACTCGCCAAGATCGCCTCCGGTGGAGAGCTCTCGCGCATCAGCCTGGCCATTCAGGTCATCACCGCGCAAACCTCTGCCACACCCACCCTGGTATTCGATGAAGTCGATGTTGGCATAGGCGGCGCTACCGCCGATATAGTGGGAAAATTGCTGAGGCAACTGGGCGATAACGGCCAGGTAATTTGCGTCACCCACCTGGCCCAGGTTGCCAGCAAGGGCCATCAGCATTTACTGGTCAGCAAAAAATCCAGCAAGGCCAGCGCGGAATCCACTCTGGAATTATTGGAGGGCGAAGAGAAGGTGACTGAGATTGCACGCATGCTGGGCGCCAAGATTACGGAGCAATCGCTGGCGCATGCGCGGGAAATTTTGGCGGGCTAGCTTAATACTTGCCGGCTTTGCATCGCCAGCAGTTGCCCTCATTAAAGTGAATCTATCGCCAACACAAAACCTAAAACACCCTTTGCAGGCTGAATGCAGGGGGTGTCTATTTTTCCCATAGCTTGGTATAAATATAAAAAACTCCTGGGGAACCTCTAATGTCATCTGCTCTCGTTTTCGCTCGTGCGGGCCAACTGGATATTGCACTCTTATCGCAATTTGCGAATCGCCACGGATTGATCGCCGGAGCCACGGGAACCGGCAAAACCGTTACCCTGCAGAAAC
The DNA here is from genome assembly GCA_035565295.1 of Cellvibrio sp. Taxonomy (GTDB): domain Bacteria; phylum Pseudomonadota; class Gammaproteobacteria; order Pseudomonadales; family Cellvibrionaceae; genus Cellvibrio. Next base: position 68,587 of record DATMSP010000010.1, read on the forward strand.
TGGCGGAAAGCTTTGCCAACGAGGGCGTGCCGGTCTTTATGGCGGATGTGAAAGGCGACCTGAGCGGATTGGGCGCGCTCGGAGAACCAACTGCAAAATTGCAATCGCGTTTGACCAGCCTTGGCATCGGCGATTGGCAAGCACAAAAATTCGATATCGCCCTCTGGGATGTATTTGCTACACAAGGGCATCCGTTGCGGGCCACCATTTCGGATATGGGACCCCTGCTGCTTGCGCGCCTGTTGAATTTAAATGAAGTGCAGACCGGCGTGCTGAATATTATTTTCAAGGTGGCCGACAACAATGGCCTGCTGCTGCTCGACCTCAAGGACCTAAAGGCAATGGTGCAGTATGTCGCTGAACATGCGCGCGAACTCACCACAGAATATGGCAATGTATCTTCTGCCAGCCTGGGGGCGATACAGCGCGGCCTGCTTGTGCTGGAGGAACAGGGCGGCGATAAATTTTTTGGCGAGCCTATGCTCAATATCATGGACTTGATGCAGACGGATGCCAAAGGCAATGGCATTATCAATATACTCGCCGCCGACCAACTCTACAGCTCTCCAAAACTTTATGCCGCTTTTTTACTCTGGCTGCTGGCAGAACTGTTTGAACACTTACCTGAAGCCGGCGACCTTGAAAAGCCAAAATTGGTTTTCTTCTTTGACGAAGCCCATCTGCTGTTTAACGATGCCCCCGCCGCCCTCCTGGAAAAAATAGAACAGGTAGTCCGCCTGATTCGCTCCAAAGGCGTCGGCATTTATTTTGTAACACAAAATCCCCTCGATATTCCCGATGCCATACTCGGCCAGCTGGGCAACCGCATCCAACACGCGCTGCGCGCCTTCACACCGCGCGACCAAAAAGCGGTAAAGTCCGCCGCTGAAACCATGCGCGCCAATCCTGCGCTCAATACTGGAAATGCAATACTGGAATTGGGCGTGGGCGAAGCCCTGGTCTCCTGCCTGGACGCCAAGGGCACACCCTGCATGGTGGAGCGCGCGATGATACTGCCACCCTCCTCACGCATTGGCCCTTTGCGTAAAGAGGAGCGCGATAGCGCAATCAAAGCCTCATTGGTATACGGCGTTTATGAAGAGCTGTCAGACCGCGAATCTGCCTATGAAAAACTCAAGCAGATAAAGACAACCCCTTCAGAGCCAAACCCAACATCTCCTAAAGCGGCTGAAGCCAGCGACGAGAATGCGGGCAACCTTATCAACGATATACTCTTTGGCAGCACAGGGCCACGCGGTGGCAAGCGCGATGGCCTCGCACAACTCGCAGCCAAAACCCTGGTGCGCACGGTGAGCTCAGGCGTGGGCCGAGAAATCCTGCGCGGCGTGCTGGGTTCGATTTTGGGAGGAAGGCGGCGTTGAGTTGGGGGATTGATATACGCGGGTCAAATGACCCGCACTAGGTTCGGGAGGATAATTGACGTATGTCACACGGAATAACTGCCTTTCCTTTACCAGGATTGAGCATAGAAATAGGCTCCCTACTGGACGAGGCCTGCGCAAAGCTTGGTATAGAATCATCGAAATATCCCTACGGCAATTATCTTGTTGCCCACGGCGGTGCTCAATCAATATTTGGCATTGATGTCAATCAATACCACCTGCGTTGCTATGGCTATGACGGCCCTTTGAAAGAAGTTGAATATGGGCTTGATCCAAGCCTCATTGAAAACAATAAAATCAATTTCAAAAAACATGTAGAGTCCCTAGAAAAAATTTTTGGCGAACCCGAACAAAAAATGGGAGATGATTTTATCTCTATGACCCAGCACGACAGTTATGTTTTGGCTTATGCAAGATGGAAATCCGAAATATTCGATGTGTATTTTGCGATATACAGCGGGATTAGAGAAATGGGAACATCCAAACCTTATGTAGGGCAATTATCATTTACATGGACTGATGTTGTCACTGCCGCAACGGCACATTTACAAAAGCAAAATAACTATGTTGAATCACTCCATTTGCAGCAATTGGATATCACACAGGCCACTGCATTTAAAGTGAAAAACATGGGCTATAGCGGGTATGAAGCCGATAACGTAAGAATAGCCAAGCGAGCACTCTGCACTCCCTGGCTATTTGAAACACCCCATCAAATAAAAACCTTGCTTCATGAAACCAGCTCGGCAATAGTATTCATCCCCATTGCTGGCGGTATGCTTGCTTCCAATTCGCAGGATAGTGCTATTTTAGTAAAGGGGGATAACAGCCGTGTATCGAGCGATAATATGTTGCCCGCGAAGGGCGGCGGCGGGATGCACCTCAGTGTAAATGGTGTAAACCTGCATACTAGCCACTCTTCCAAACAGATTCAGGTTATATTGGATTGGTTATCTACGGAAATGGAAATAGAGGTAGAGGTTTCAGAATTCTATGACTGCTGATATTTCAAATGATTGAAGGTAGAAAGGTGCCTGCTTGAGTTCGCTATACTCGTAAATCCGGGCATGTTGCCCGCCAAGCTGGCAGCGGCCCAAGCCACTTTTTATTAACACTATTCGTGACAACGAGAGAAGTAAAATGCTTATCTCATGTCCCGCATTGTTTGCATCGCAACCTTCAACCTCTCACCTGTCAATCGCGCATTAACCACAATATCAGCATCATGGCTTTTCGGATTGCAATCAGTGGGCTCAGCCTGCCCCCTTTGATTCTGGAACTTTATTCAAAGGCCGACCATATTAAGAGTTCGGAGGAACTTATACCCACAAAAACCCATGCAGCTCGATATACCCTGGATGCAGCACTCACACCACTTGCTGTACATTAAGCAATCAACCGGAAACATGTAAGCTTGCAAACAGTTTATGTTAAAGAAAACAGTCAATTTTCTTACTGGAGCAAGATCAAATAGAATGATCCAAATCAAGAATAATGACGTTTCAAGAATGCCATTCTATATAGCGACAGACAAATTGATCTTTACAATATTGAAAATAAGAAATTTAACAGGATTTAAACTAATGAAGTTACAAATAATTTTATGCATCGCACTATTTTTTTCGATTACCTTTTTATCCATAGACAGCAGCGCAAAGGCTTTTGAAATACCCAGGACAAAAGTAGTAAAAATACAAGATTCCGCCACTAAAAGATTCTATGAGCTATACATTCAACTTCCACTGGAATTTGTTGAGGGCAAAAAATATCCGGTAGTCTATATGGTAGACTCCTTACACACATTCCCCATTATTTCAGGCTCAATCCAGCTGCCCATCATGTTTCACAGAATGGAAGATATCATGCTCGTTGGCATATCCTGGGAAACCAAGCAAAAACCGTTCTTGAGCAGACAGCGTGACTATACCCCCAGTGTCACCGATCCAGCCAGTCAAAACCTGATGGGGCAAGCCGATAAACATTTATCGTTTATTCGCAATGATGTTATCAACTATGTAGAAAAAAACTACACCACGGACCCCGAGCAGAGAACTTTCGTAGGCCATTCATTTGGCGGACTGCTCGGAACCTATATTTTATTGACTCAACCCAGCACCTTCAAAAACTACCTATTAAGCAGCCCATCCCTTTGGTGGGACGATAAATATATTTTAAAACTGGAAAATGAAATAGCAAAATCAATATCGGACATAAATGCCAATGTTTACATTTCCGATGGAGCACTGGAATCCGACTTGATGCATGGACCAGCCAAAGAGCTGACTTCTCTTCTTGAAAGCAGAAAGTACAAAAATCTGTCATTGCAGCTTGCTGTTATTGAGGCTGCCAACCATGAAACAGCATTTCCCACTGCGGCCATTCGGGGACTTTCATGGTTTTATAGAATTGAAGTTTCAAACTGAGCCTTTAAAAAAGGCGATTAGCCCAAAGTTTCCATGAAAGCGCAGAGGGTGAAAGGAATGATGAAAAATATACCCCCCCTAAATATGGAAAAATATACCTCCCTTAAGTGCATAGGCATTAGGATGATATCTTTATTTAACAACATTAAAATACATTTGTTTTTTATTGGCACAATGTGCATATCCACGGTGCTTTATGCTGAAACTTTAACAACAGGTGGCGCCATGAATAATCAACACGGACATTTACAGCGGGAACATTTCGTGAACGGCTTGAGTGAGTTTAAAGGTCCGGGGTTGTCTCGCGGCATTCTCATCGGCAGGAATTCAAGGATGGCTATTGACAGCAAGGAAAATATTTATGTATTAGGGCATGGATTATTTAAAATTCTTCCATCGGGCGCCGTTAGTCGACATTATACTAATATTCCTGGCGGCCTTGAGGCGCTCAGTATTGATCGGGAAGACAACCTATACTTATCCCAATATCACTCTCAAGAGTATCGCTCTCCTTCTGGCGGTAGTGAATATTCCATATTCCCTTTCCTGCAGCCCTCCCCCGAAAAAAGTTACTTTAATATTTATAAATTGTCAGCTCAGGAGAAGATAACCAAAC
>DATMSP010000011.1:0-18953 GCA_035565295.1 Cellvibrio sp.
GTTTTTTCATAAACAGGCCAAGCACTGTCCCGGAAATGAACAGGATTAAGGATAGACAAGATTGGATATAATAGGACAATCCCTGCTCAGCATATAAGAAAGGGCCAACATCAGCAGAGTGAATATCCATAAAAAAGCTGATAAACCAAAGCAGTGGCAAGACCGCCAAGGCAAGTGCCAACCATTTGCGGAAACAAGCACTCACAAAGCAGATAACCGCAGCAACAACCCCAACCGCCCAAACAAAAAACAATGAAGGCTCTTTATCGCTGACCTCTGCAAACACAGTGGTTGGGAAAAACACGAGTAAACTGATTGCTCTTTTGCGGAATAACCTACCGTCAAAGGAATATAGCATTCAATCCCACCCTCCAACTCTTTCTTAAGTTGCTCAACGAACCTGTCAATATACATCCTAAGATCAATACAGCCAGTGCATCCTGGAATAGCCCCCATAAATAAAACAGCCACCCATTCCATCAGTTTGGGTTGCTGGAACTATATAACCCTCTCCTCTTAACGCCAAGTATTTTTTAGCATCACAGAAGAAAGAACCTTAACGAGCCGGCGGCGATGGACTTCAACTTAAGCCATTCCCCCCTAAAACCACCATTACCCCATACAACAAAAGCCCCGGCTAACCCAATAGCCAGGGCCGATGTTATATACCGATCAGAAAGACCTGACACTACAACTCACTATGCGGCCCAAATACCTCATAGTGAATCCGCTCATCACCAACCCCCAGGGCTACCAGCTGATCTTTAGCAAACTTCATAAACCCTGTAGGCCCACAAAGATAAAAATTGCCCTGGGCGAGAGGCAGCTGGTCTGCAATAGCGGTGATTTCCATCAGACCGCTATAAATATTACTCGCCAGTTGGGCATGGCTGTGGTTATACCAGGTAAAGCTTTTTACATTCTGACTTTGCTGCTGCAACTCCTTTATGCGCTCTACAAAAGAGTGTTGCCGTGCGTTTTCGCAGGCGTGGAGGAAAAATACGGGGGCGTGGCTTTGGCTGGCGACTATGGCTTCGAGCATGGATATCATGGGGGTTAGACCTACGCCTGCGGAAATTAACACATTCGCGGTATCTGTGGATTGCAGGAAGAAATCGCCGGCGGGCGGCAGGACTTCCAGTTGATCGCCGATATTGATGCTGTTATGCAGATAGTGCGACACAGCACCGGCGACGGGATCGGTTTCACGTTTGACGCTGATGCGATAATGTTCGCCGTTGAATTTATCGGAGAGAGAGTATTGGCGAATGTGAAAATATTCTGCACCGGCTGGTTTTACCCGCACCGCCAGGTATTGGCCGGGTTTGTAAGCGCGAATCGCGCCGCCGTCGCTGGGAACCAACGTGAAGCTGGTAACGTATTCCGACTCCAGGGTTTTCTGCTGCACGTTAAAAGTACGCACACCTGTCCAACCGCCGGGCTGCTGTTCACCGGCCTGGTAAAGTTCGCGTTCGCGGCCGATAAATACTGAAGCGAGATAGGTATAGGCCTCACTCCATGCGGCTTCAATATCGGGAGTAAAGGCATCGGGAGCGAGTTCGCGCAGGGTTTCTATCAGGTGATGGCCAACCACGGCGTAATGTTCGGGCTGCACATTGAAACTGGTGTGCTTGTGGGCAATGCGCTCTATGGCAGAGGCCAGCACGCTGGGGTTTTCGATATTTTTTGCGTAGGCGGCAATTGCGCTGAACAGGGCAAACTGCTGGCGACCGGATTGCTGGTTGCGCAGATTGAAAATATTTTTCAATTCCGGGTTTAGCCTGAACAACCTTTCATAAAAATGCTCGGTGATGGCGACACCGGCGGCTTCCAATAGCGGGATGGTGCTTTTGACCAGTTCAATGGTTTTCATGGATAGCAGTGGCGTTGCGGTTTTTGCCGGGGTTGCTGTGTGTTGTGGCTCTGGGTTTAAGGTCAGCATCTAAGCCTCCTAAGCTAATCGGATTGTTTTTTTCTCTAACGACTTTTCTCTAGGGGTCGCTATTACTTCTGGTACTGCAGGATTGATACCAAAAACAAAAAACCTTTAATATCAAATAGTTGATAAAAACCAAGTTAAAAATAAGGTCAATATGACTCAATCAAATTGAGTCATATTGACCACAACATATCATTTTGACTTTCATCTCCGGGCCTTATCCTCTAGACTGCTACCAACCCTGACACCTGGCGAGGAGCACCATGATTGAAGTCAATAACACCCTCCTGCTCGAAGTCGCCCTCGACCTGGCCAACAGTATTGCCAGCGAGAATCGCTTTGACCGGCTGCTGACCAGCATCCGCAAGGCCATCAGCTGCGATGCGGTGGCATTGCTGGCGGTGAATGGCCAGCTGCTGACACCGCTGGCGATCCAGGGGCTCTCGCTGGATACCCTGGGGCGACGCTTTCATATCCAGGATCACCCGCGCCTGGCCGCCATCTGCAGTACCCATCAGCCAATCCGCTTTGCCGCCGATGCACCCGAACCAGACCCCTATGATGGTTTGCTGCTGGCACAGACCGGCGACCTGCCGGTGCACGCCTGCATGGGGCTGCCACTGTATTCCGACCACCAGTTGATTGGCCTGGTCACACTCGACAGCCTTACGCCCAATGTGTTCGATCATATCCCCGCGCGCACCCTTGAACTGATTAGCGCCATGTCGGCGGCGAGTTTGAAAACGGCTTTCCTGCTGAATCAATTGGAGAGCAATGCCCGACACAACCAGGATTTATTAAAGGAGTTGACCCTGGAGGCTCTCACCCGCGAGGGCGGCGAGCTGATTGGGCAGAGTGCAGCCATGATCGCTCTGAAAAGCGATATCAGCCTGGTGGCCAACTCGGATTACACTGTGCTGATTCAGGGCGAGACAGGTGTGGGTAAGGAGCTGGTTGCGCGCAACCTGCACCAGCTTTCACATCGCAGTGAAAAACCACTGGTGCATGTCAACTGCGCCTCCCTGCCGGAGACGCTGGCCGAGAGCGAACTCTTCGGCCACAGCAAGGGTGCCTTTACCGGCGCCGACAAAAATCGCGCAGGCAAATTTCAATTGGCGGATGGAGGAACCCTGTTTCTCGATGAGGTGGGCGAGCTGCCACTGAGCGTACAGAGCAAATTATTGCGCGCACTGCAAAGCGGCGAGCTGCAAGCCGTGGGGCGCGATCAGGTGGAAACGGTGGATGTGCGGGTGATTGCTGCTACCAATCGCGATTTGAAGCAGGAAGTTGCACGGGGAAATTTCCGCGCTGATTTGTATCATCGTTTGACGGTTTACCCTATCAGCATGCCCAGCCTGCGCGAGCGCGATCAGGATGTGCTGCTGCTCGCCGGCTATTTTTTGGAGGTCACTGCGCGCAAGCTCGGCCTGCGCCAGTTGAAACTTGCCAGCGCCAGTGAACAGGCGCTGCTGCACTACAACTGGCCGGGCAATGTGCGTGAGCTGGAACACTTGATCAGCCGCGCCGCACTGAAAGCGAAAGCGCAAAGCACCCAGGGTAATAATACGATTCTCGCCATCCGACCCGAGCATTTTGATTTGCAGGTAAGCCAGCTGATACCGCCAGCGCAGACACACATTGACAGCGACTATCCCATTGCGAGCGCGCAGCCACAATCGCTCAAGTGCACCACCGATCACTTTCAGCGAGAGCAGATTATTCGCGCGCTCACCCACAGCCAGGGCAACTGGACGAAAGCCGCAGCCCTGCTGGAACTGGATCGCGCCAATCTGGCCCGGCTGGCAAAGCGCCTGGGGGTTAATATCGAGAAAAAAATTTCGTGAGAGTCCAACTCGCAAAGAATAGAATCCATAACACGGCACTTATTGACAGGAGCAGCCCATGAGTTCCAAAGACGTTTTAGAGAATGAATCATCCCGCGCACCACAACGCATACGGCTACCCCTGCAGTTTCGTAAAATACAGGTCAAATCCACAGAGCGGTTGGGCAGCAATTTTATTCGCCTGATATTCGCAGGCGCAGAGCTTGAGGGTTTCAGCAGCCCCGGGTTCGATGACCATATAAAATTGTTTTTCCCCGATGCCGGCAGCGGAGAAATCCGCCTTCCCACAGTGGGGCCCAATGGCCCTGTCTGGCCTGAAGGCCCAAAACCGGTAATGCGCGACTACACACCGCGCTACTTCCATAGCGACACCCAGACACTGGCAATTGACTTCGCCTTGCATGAAGCCGGGCCAGCCACAGCATGGGCACTGGCGGCACAGCCTGGCGACTGGCTGGGTATCGGGGGGCCGCGCGGTTCCTCCATTATTTCCAGCGATTTTGATTTTCATTTGCTGGTGGGCGATGAAACGGCGGTGCCGGCCATTTGTCGCAGGCTCGAAGAATTGCCCTCTACCGCTCGCGCCATAGCGCTGATTGAAGTGGATAATCCCGGCGATGAAATATCGCTCTCCTCTTCCGCCCAGCTTGAGTTGATCTGGTGTTACAGGAAGGGCGTTGCTGCGGGCACCAGCACCATCCTTAAAGATACACTGGCAAACCTGCAGCTACCCGAGGGCGAGGGTTATACCTGGATTGCCTGTGAAACCAAAATGGCGCGGGCGATGCGCTCGCATTTGGTCAAAGAGCGGAATATGAATTCCAAATGGATCAAGGCGGCAGGTTACTGGCAATTGGGTGCAGCGGGTGCGGATAGTGCTGAGGATTAACAAAAGAAAGCGGCGCTGCTGAGAGCATCAGCAGCGGTTCAGATGTATTATTCCGGTTTTTGTTCTGTATCTTTTGGTGGCAGGTTTGGACGGCAGGATAAAGCAGCATCCTCTGCCTTCTCCGCTTTTTTGCGCGGCAAGCTGCAAACACCTTCAACCGTTTCATTGTTGCGACCCACAAATTGGCAACTGGCGTTTTCTGTTAAATTGGCGCAAGCGTCAAAGGCTTCTTGCGGCGGCTTGTGGCGGCCATGCTTGCGGGCAAGCTCATCGCCGTCAGCGGCAAATAAAGATACACTACCGATTGTCAAAAACATGGCCAGCGCCATTGAAAATATTACTCTCATGATATTCCTCGTTGGTTTGAATGTTTACACAAGCTATTGAACTTTGTTTTTGAAATTGAATTCACAATTTCATAACCCATCAGACACGCTGTATTTTCAAGTGTTTCAGCAGAATCTCTCTATCCACATTTTTTACATAATTGCCAAACAGGCATATGGGTAGGCAGACAGCAACATAAAGCCTTGTCTTTTGCTTTTCAGTCTACGTGAAAAACTGTAACACAAGGGAATGGGCGGAATTGAGGAAGAAATGTGATAGTTAAAATGGGAGATGCGCGGCCAGAGCCGCCAGATTCGATTGCCCCAGAGCCTGACTCACGGGCCATGCCCCAGCAATCCTCAGAAATGTGATACCAGTCAAAGCCTCCAGACACAGCTAGGATAGACTCTAAAACCAGCAGATGGATTGCCAGCCCAATAGCGGATAAGGATATCGGAAGCGCGGCTTCTCCAGCCACTCAAAAATACAGGTAACCCGCAACAGCCTGCTGAATATAACAACAATAAACCAGACCAACATACGGAAATTAATATGAATCAAACAACCTATGGGCTGTCGGCCGTTCTGCTCACACTTTTGCTCGGCGCCTGTGGCGGCGGTGGAAGCAATAGCAAAACGCCTTCGCATTCATCTGCTGCCAATACTTTTTCCAGCACCCAGACTTTATCCAGTGGCACCTTCTCCTCAAGCATTGAGGTTGCCCCAAGCTCTTCTGCCTTGGTTGACCCCAGCAGTTCATCAAGCTTAGTAAATGCCAGCACAGCGCCCGATGGCCAAAGCTCCTCCCGTCACTCTCACCAGGCAAATACATCAAGCAGCGTGTTGTCCAGTCACCTTTCGTCTACTCACCCCAGCTCAATATCAAGCACGGCAGCGACAAGCCAACCGTCACAGGCAACAAGCTCATCGAGCCCGCCCCCTGGCAGCTCTGCATCTAGCCGCACTGGCCTGTCCAGCTCAAGCGTATCGTCTAGTTCAAGCTTATCGCCCAGCTCAATCGCCAGCACTTCCAGTACTGGTTCAGCAACTGCAGCGGATTTGCAAACCTGGTGGCACACGAGCTTTGCAGAAAATGCCAGCAACCCGGTAGCGGATAATCAAGTGCGCCGCTCAACCATTTATGATGTAACAGTCAGTGCGCCCTCCAATGAAAAAAACAAATACAATTCCTTTGTCTATATGAGTATTCCGCGCGCTGGAAAAAGCAAACAGATTCTCACTGATGATGACGGTGCCGAATTCGCAAGCAAAGCCAATCTGACCATGAGCTGGTCGAGCTTTTTATATAACGCCGATACCTGGGTGCAGGTGGATGTAAAAGATGGCAAGGTCATCAACTCGATTGATGAAGTTCGCATACGCCCAACCACCTTACATTTTGCAAAAGAATTATTAAGCCCCACCTCTGTTCGCATCAAGGTTCCCTTTAACGAAAGCGGCTATCGTTTTTCGGTGGAGCTGGATGCAGAACTTATGACATCACACGCTAACCAACTAGGTCGCAGTGGCACACTCACTGAAAATCCTCAAGATGCCATTGTTCACACTGAGCCGCGCAATGCGCTGTTGATTTTTGCCGAACCCATGTTGAACGCAAGCCAACAGGCCGCACTGGTGCCCACACCGGCCAGCGGAAGCATTTATTACCCCACCGAGGGCGAAGTCAACCTGAATAACCTCAGCGAGAAAATCATTTATTTTAAGCCGGGCATTTATCACATGCCGGCCAATAGCCACGCGAAGCTGCCCGCGAATGTAAACTGGGTCTATCTGGCACCCGGGGCTTATGTAAAAGGGGCATTTGAATTCAGCAGCGGCAATAGCGATTATAAATTAACGGGATTTGGCATTATCTCTGGCGAAAAATATGTCTACGCGCCCAACAAGGATCTTGGTTACGCACAATCGCCCGGTAAATGTGATGGCCCCTGTCTGCGGCTGCTGCAATTTTCCTCTGCCGACAAACCGCAAAGCCTGCAAATGCATGGCATTACGCTGAATGAACCACCCTTCAACAGTATTGCGGTGTGGGGTAACGCAGAGACTTTTGCAACCCATGTAAGTCACTACAAGCAGGTGGGCAGCTGGTATTATCAAACTGATGGTATCGAGGTCTACGCGGGTGGCTCCCTGAAAAATGCCTTTTTCCACTCCAACGATGATGTGGTAAAAATGTACCACAGCAACACCCGTGCAGAAAATATTGTGATATGGAAAGGTGAAAATGGCCCCGCGATTCAGTTTGGCTGGGCCTCGCGCAATATCAGCAATATACAGGTGAAGGATGTGGATATTATTCACAATAGAATGTATTGGAAGGATCAGAAACCCAACACCTGCATTATCAACTCCATGGATCTCTACGATGAAAACACTCCCATTATCAAGGATAGACTCAGCCTGGATCACACGATTAACGATGTGGAATTCAAAAACATTCGCTCCGAGGGAAAAAACCTTTGCGCCATGCGCTTTATCGCACTCTCAAACTGGCAGTCCATTGCCATCAACGGCCTGGAGATTGAAGACTGGAATGATCTGGCAACAGACTCGCAATTGAGTTTATTCAGCGTGCGCTCAGTCCCAGGCACGCCCCCCAACCTTTTTCCATAGGTACAGGCAGTGCGGGACTCAAGATTGAAAACTATAAAGTGGCTGGCAAAATAGTCCAGAGTTCGGACGACTCCTGGAAAAGCAATTCCCATGGCCGCCTCAACTTTTCCGCCAATTTATTTAACAACTGGATAGCCACCAGCAGTGAGCCCGCCTCTTGTATCGCTCAGACTATCGACTTTACCAAACCCGGCGACACTGAGATTGCAACAGCCATTCCGCTATCGGCAAGCGCAAGCTCCAAGCTGAAAGTCAGCTTCCGCGTTTTGAGTGGTGAGGCCAGTATTGCAGGCAATATACTCACTGCAACCCAGAATCGTGGCCTGGTCACCATAGCCGCCGAGGCCGGAGATGGAAATTATTGCCACACGCGCACAATACAGACGCTGGTTGTGTTTGATCGCGATCTGGCTCCCCTCGAAGGGCGCTGGATAGGCGCCTCCTGGGCATCCTGGAGTCCAGGCAATATTCCCATGAGCTGGGATAGCACAGAAAAATTATTCAAGGCCTCTGTGACCCTGGCTGCTGGCACGGCCGAATTCAAATTCAGCGATACCAATAATTGGTCGGAGAACGACTGGGGCGATGCTACAGGGGCTACAGGGACTGCGAAGAAAACGACAGGGGGTGGAAAGGATACATCCCTATCGGTAACCAAAGCAGGGAATTATATTATTCGCTTTAACCCCTATTCCCTGGCCTATTCCGTTACAGCAAATTAAAGATTACTCGGCGGGAGCGCAGGCTTGGCCTGCGCGACTCAGCCCAAGCGACCAACCTCTGCACCAACCCCATCAAAAATTATACCGGGAGTTTTATAACATATCTTTTGCAATCTTCTTCGCCAAAAAATCCACGAACACCTTTACCCTGGGAGCAAGTGCTTTCTGTTTATAAAACACGGCCCAGATGGGCTGGGTCCAGGGCAGCGTCAGGGACTCCAATACCGGCACCAGCCGACCACTGGCCACATCCTCGCGCGAGAGAAAATTTCCCAGGCAGGCAATGCCTGCTCCCGCCAGGGCCAAATGTCGCAATGTCTCCCCGCTGGAAACAGCGATTACCGGCACAATGCTCAAGCCTTCACCATGCTCCTGCGCTAGCGGCCAGATATTGAGTGATGCCGGCGAAGTAAAACCCAGCAGGCGATGTTGCATAAGCTCATGGATATCCGCAGGCTTGCCATAACGGGCGAGGTACTGCGGCGATGCCAGCAATTGCAAACCGCTTTTGGCGAGCAACCTGGCATTCAGGGTTGAGTCGCTGAGCGGGCCTATGCGCACCGCGACATCAACGCGCTCTTCAATAAGATCGACAAAGGTTTCACCGCTGACCAGCTCCAGGCGCAACAGCGGATAGCTGTCCATAAAGTCCGCCACCAGCGGTGCAATCAAATGATCAAGCGCCGGCGTGGAAGAATTGATACGCACCAACCCCGAAGGCTGCGACAGGCGCGCTACCAATTGCTCTTCAGTATCCTGCAGGTCGGCGAGGATTTTGCGAGCGCGGGCCAGCAGCCATTCCCCCTCCTCGGTAAGGTCGAGGCGGCGGGTGGTGCGTTTCATCAGAGTTATACCCAACTGTGCCTCCAGGCGGGAGATACTGCGGCTCACCCCCGAAGGCGTCTGCCCCAGTTGCTGGGCGGCAGCGGAAAATGAGCCTGAATCTATGACTGAGACAAAGCCAATAAGCGCATCAATACTTAACATTATTGACTCCCAGTCAAAAGTCTAGTGTATCTGCAAGGATTTTTCTTTACCAGCCTAAAGCCCAGACTGACGGCATCTTTTAACTGTTCCGTTTTAGGAGAAACATTATGCCCCTCGCACTCTGGGCACTGGCACTCAGCGCCTTTGCCATAGGAACCACCGAATTTGTGATCGTAGGCCTTATTCCCACCATTGCCACCAGCCTTGGCGTTTCTGTGCCCTCGGCTGGCCTGCTGGTCAGCCTTTATGCCCTGGGAGTAGCGGTGGGCGCACCGGTGCTGACCGCCCTCAGCGGCCGCCTGCCGCGCAAGCAGTTGCTGCTGGGCCTTATGGCACTCTTTACCCTGGGCAATCTGGTCGCCTGGATGGCGGCCAGCTATGAGGCCTTGATGGCGGCGCGGATACTCACTGGCCTGGCCCACGGCGTGTTCTTTTCCATTGGCTCCACTCTTGCCACCAGCCTGGTCAGTAGGGAAAAGGCGGCCAGCGCCATAGCGCTGATGTTTAGCGGTTTGACGCTGGCGCTGGTCACGGGTGTTCCCCTGGGCACCTTTATCGGCCAGCACTTTGGCTGGCAGGCTACGTTTCTGGCAGTCTCCCTGCTGGGTATTGTGGCGATAATCGGCAGTTGGCTACTGATCCCCAATAACATCGCCAACCGCCAACCCAGCTCGCTATTGGCCCAGGCCGCGGTGCTTAAAAAGCCGCGCCTGTTATTGGTCTATGCCATTACCGCGCTCGGCTACGGCGGCTCCTTTATTGCCTTTACTTACCTTGCGCCTATTCTGCAGGATGTATCCGGCTTTTCTGCCAGCAGTGTCGGCCTGGTAATCCTGGTGTATGGTGTCTCTGTGGTTTTTGGCAATATCTACGGCGGCAAGCTCGCCGATAAAAAAGGCCCCATTCGCGCGCTGCAAATTGTTTTTGCGCTACTGGCAATAGTGTTATTTGCACTCACCTTTACCGCCAGCAATAGCTGGCTGGCCCTGGTGACTATATTGTTATGGGGAGCTGTGGCCTTTGGCAATGTGCCGGGCCTCCAGGTTTACGTGGTGCAGCGAGCCAGGCTGGATGCCCCCCAGGCAGTGGATGTAGCTTCGGGTTTAAATATTGCGGCATTTAATATCGGCATTGCCGGCGGAGCCTGGGTAGGCGGCATATTGGTGGCAAAATTTGGTTTGCTGGTCACACCCTGGGTGGGTGCCCTGGTGGTAGTACTTGCGTTGCTGTTGACCAGCGTCGCCGGCCATCTGGACAAACAGGAAAAAATCACTGACTGCGCAGGGATTGAGCCTGACTGCACTGCGATTTAAACAGCGAATTTTTTGTGCAATCGTCAGTCAACATTACGTTAATCAATATTGCGAAAATCCGAGGAGTTGAATATGACTATTCCCAACATCGGCCTGGGCACCTTCCGCCTGAAAGGACAGCAGGCCATAGATTCTGTCAGCAGTGGATTGGCGCTGGGCTACCGCCATATAGATACCGCACAAATCTACGGCAATGAAGCCGAAGTGGGCCAGGCCATAGCCGAGAGCGGTATAGCGCGCAAAGAATTATTTGTAACCACGAAAATCTGGATCGATAACCTGTCGCGGGACAAGTTGATCCCCAGCCTTGAACAGAGCCTGCAAAAGCTGCGCACCGAGCAAGTGGACCTGACTCTGATTCACTGGCCATCGCCCAATAACGCTGTGCCGATTGCAGAATATATGCAAGCCCTGGCAGAGGCAAAATCTCTGGGGCTGACAAAATTCATCGGGGTTTCAAATTTCACCAACGCGCTCTTGCAGCAAGCCATCGCTCTGGTCGGCGCACAGGAAATTGCCACCAACCAGGTGGAGGTACATCCTTTTTTACAAAATAAAAAAGTAGTGAAGTTTGCACAGAGCCAGGGAATCCACCTCACTGCCTATATGCCCCTGGCCTATGGCAAGGTGATGCAGGACCCCATAATCGCCAATATTGCGGCCCAGCACAGAGCCACACCGGCACAGGTCGCACTCGCCTGGTCACTGCAGCAGGGGTTTGCAGTTATCCCCTCCTCCACGCAACGCGAGAACCTGGAGGCAAACCTGATGGCGAAAAAGCTGAGATTGCTGGAGGAAGATATGCAACAGATAGCCAGCCTGGATGCCGATATCCGCCTGGCCAACCCGGAGGGGATTGCCCCCACCTGGGATTAGCGCAGCGCTTGTCATAAATATAATTTATGACGCAGATTTTTAACACGAGCTACACCCTTATTGGCTCTGCAGTTTTGCTGAAACTCCACTCTCTTTTTTAGCGAGCCTGCAGTGCAATAGGGGAAAAAATGTTAGCAATAAAATGATGCCGCACAAGAGAGCAGAGCCGACAATGACCCTGTGGTAACCCAAAAAGTTAAAAAGAAAAACAATCGCATGCCCAGCTGTAGGCAGGTAATCTGGATCTACATTGGCACTTTTCATCAGGATAAGGGGAATTACCGATAAAACAACGAAGATATAGAAGAGGTGAAGCAATAAGCTCAGGCTGGTTAAATGACGCACTAAGGCGGGTTTGATCGGTTTTTTAAGTTGTATTAACCAACCGATAAAGGCCAGGCAGGAGCAGATAAGCATCAGGTACACAAGCTCAACGCCACAGTGGTAGAGAACCACAAAATGAAAATAAGATATGGTTTCAAGATTTATAAAAACTGCGTTTTTTTCCACTACTTTGCCGATAATATTGATATCGCCTCCAAGCAGCAGCGCCATCAACAACATCATTAGAATTACAACGAACCTGCGCATGATTTCCTCATCTTGAATCGTATTGCATAATGATCCCACTGATCAGTCACTTTCAACAGGGCATGCAACATGGAAAAGCAACAGAGCCAAAAGAAAGCCCCGACCGGGTCGGGGCTCAATTTATCAGCATTTAATGGAGTCTAGATCAGAATAGGTTATTTGCCGCTGTTTATTCCGATCTGCGGATGCAAGCCGTGGTCCGTTTTATTTCCCTTTAATTTCGTTAACCCATTTTTGATACAGTGTAGCTCCTGCCCTGCAGTGCTTCTTAAACCCGCAAAGCGCTTATGCAACCTCTTTCTTTCCATTCAGAACCCTGGATATCCTTAAAGATGGAGATTATGTCTTCTGGCTGTGCCGGCTTTAACAAGTGAAAATCGAACCCGGCCTCTTTGGCAAGCACTATGTCCGCCTCCTTGCCGTATCCCGTCAGGGCGACCAGCTTGGTATTCTGATTTTCCGGCATGGTACGCAATTGTTTTGCTATCTCGTAACCGTTAGTTCCCGGCAAACCTATATCCAAAAAGATAACAGCGGGCATAAAGGATTTCGCCAGCGCCAGGGCGCCCTCGCCGTCTGCAGCCGATTTCACTTCATAACCATAGAGCCCCAGGAGGGATATCATGGGATTTCGGACATCGGGATTATCATCGACCACCAGGATTCTATATAAACCCTCCTTCGCAAGATTCGGCTGGAACTCGCGATCATCTGTTGTACTCGGCTGCACATTTGACAGTGCAAGGCTCACCGAAAACTCTGCGCCCCTGTCTACCCCCTCACTTGTGGCACTGATAATACCCATATGCATATCCACCAGGCGCTTGGCGACTGTCAGCCCCACACCGAGACCGCCATCAGAGCGATCCAGGGAGCGCGGAACCTGGGCAAAAAGATCGAAGATACTGGTGAGCATATCCTGGGGAATACCGCAGCCTGTATCCTTCACAGAAACAAGAACCCGCGAATCACAGACTTTTGCAGCTATGCTCACTGTGCCACCATTTGGAGTGTATTTGGCAGCGTTGTGCAGCAGGTTGCCGAATACCTGGGCCAATCGCGTCGCGTCCGCATAGACCATCACTGACCTGCTCGGCAGAGTCACCGAGAGCGAATGCCAATGTTGATCTATCACAGGACGCGATTGCTCCACCGCAAGTGCAATCACATCGGCCAGCACCACTTGCTTGAGATCGAGCTGAATGTGCCCCTGATCTATTCTGCCAACATCCAGAAGGTCGTCCACCAGACGGGTCAAATGCTTGACCTGGCGATGCAGGATTAACGAGTTATCCGCTATGAGGGAGCCCGAGGGAGCGAGAATATGGATTACTTCAGAGGCCGAGCGAATCGACGCTAAGGGATTGCGCAATTCGTGCCCCAGCATCGCCAGAAATTCATCGCGCGAGCGCAGGGCGGAATTGAGAGCCGTGGTTCTTTCAAGTACGCGCGATTCCAAATCAGCGTTCAGTTGCAACAGGGTTTCTTTAGCCACTTTTAATGAAGAACTTTCCAGCAGCTCAAGCTTGCCATTGCGGCGGGCAAGAGCAAACTGATGATTGCAGCATACATCTATAACATCATCAGGCAAGCAGCTATCCATGCAATAGGTGCAGAGCCCTATAAGCCGGTGCTGGCGAATGGATTGATTGACCTTGCTCTCATACTCCATAAAATCATTCCATCCCGAGCGCCCGACCCAATTGGCATCGCCAGTAGCCCTGAGACCGGAAAAACCGCGCGCCTGCATCTCTTCGGTCAGGTCAAGCCATCCCCGTAGCATGGCATCTATATTAAAGGCGCCGCCCTTAGTGTAGGAGTCTTCTGTTGAAACAATTTGAATTTGTCTGCGCGCAATATATTTTTTAAAATCCGGCACAGCCTCTATCATCAGCGATTCAGCTTTTTCAGCAGCCAGCTTGCCAGACGCAATCCAAAAGCAGGCTTCATTGCCTCTCAGCCCCGCCTCAAAATAGGGCACCAGAGTTTCGATCAAATCCTGCTCATCACTATAAAATTGGCAAAAATGCGAGCCCCAGGGAATCTCCCCCAAGGCTGGAATTCCAGAGTCACGATATGCATCATTCATGATTGTTTCTAAACCGTTTTAAATAAGAAAGGGCCAAAAATATCTTTGCAAAAGCAGATTGCTCGCAGGCAACACACTTTCAGTGAATAAATCGGGTTTTGGTCAAGGTTAAATGAACCCAAAAGAAAAAATAACAGGCAGAGATAAAACCTTGTGATATTTATGAGATTCCTGTCAGCAATCCAGAGTATTTAATTATACTTACTAGTGACAATTATTGTTTCGCGTTTGCTACAGGTGCAGCACACCAATAACTCAGCTTTTTTTGCGGCTGGGATTTATACAATATATTAAGCGGATATGCCAGAGTCAAAACGCTAAAAAAATCATATAGTCGCGTCAAGCGTTGCAGAAACAAAATTAGACGTCAAACCATTTGCAAATTGAATGTGTGGCTTCTCTCTCCACAAAAAACAAAAGGCAGGCAATTCTATCCGCAGAAACACCCAATGCCGTTGCATAAGCTATGACATTGCAATCGATGGTGGGAATAAGAATAAAGGGCTTCCGAGGTGATGGATCCACATTATTATGCAGGGTTTAGAGGTGTTGCCTGCGTGCCCTCATGAGCAACCCAATAGGATGTTTCACGCTGGCGCCACCGACAAGTATCGCTGCCTTGACAGCGGTATTAGCTAAATCATTGGCAAATCAGCTTGCCCGACTCAACCCAGGTTATGGGAGTTGAATCGGGGCAAAGGCAGCTCACTAAAGCACTACAAAACCTTCTGAACTAGACGGAATAATAATCGGCTTGAATGAAGACGAGCTTGACTTGGGCAGAGACGAACTTGACTTGGGCAACGATGAACTCGATGCCTGCGAAGACGCTGCGGAACTGGACTTCACCGCTGACGAACTCACCATTGATGAAGCTGCCGAAGAAGCCGCCTTCGAAGAGGCCATAGGGGCGCTGGAAACAGATGACACTGAGCCAGAAGTACTCAACACAGATTGGCTGGCTGCCGAGCTACTCGATAGAGGGCTGATGGCTAGAGAACTGCTGGCTGCAGAACTGCCGGGGCCCGGCTGTGGCAAAGTGGGCGCGGATGAGACTGAAGTTGCCACACTTCCATAGACCACCAATTCATTGACCTGTATAAGGCCATCGACAGCCTTAGAAGCTTTCTTGATCTGTATGCCCAAACGAGAAAGCGTGGTTACCGGAATAATATGCGAGCGTTTCGCCGCTGTATTGTCCGTCACGCCCAGCAGAGTAATCCACTGATTATTGGCATTAATATAGCCTATATCATAATCCTGCAGCACATAGCCCTCGTGCATATACACATCGACAGCATTGACGGTCACAGGCCAGGTCCAAGTCAGCAGCATAACGGAAGCCAGTTCGGTATTCTCAGTGCCGGGGGTGTATTTAATAATAATATCACTGGTTAAATCTATATCATTGAGATTGCTCGGATAAGAGCAATCCTCATTGGAATTACTCGCGCACTGAGTATTGGTTGCATAGGCAGTCGCTAATGTAGCCACATTGCCCACAAATACACTGATGGATGCCGAGCTGGTATTAGCATCACTATCAGTGGCCGAATAAGTCAGCCGGTGCGTGCCCTGCCGCAAATGTTTGGTATTGAATGTACTTCCAGAATAAAAGACACCATCGAGATCGGATTCCCAGCGCACAGAAGTGATGGGCTGGCCCGTGGTGAGGGAATCATTGATCTGCTGCACCGTCGGCAGAGCACCATCCTCCAGGTCGCCGGAAATCCCCTGAATTTCAATATCCTCACCCACCTGTACCGAGAGGCCTTCCAGCTCCTCCAACTGCACGACTGGCGCAGAGCCGCGAGACAATATATGCAAGACAAAGGTCGTTGCAGCAGAACGATAATTGGCATCGGCTAGTTTCGTTGCCGTAATTTCTGTAGTTCCCACTGACAGGGGAACAATCAACCCCTGGGCATTGACTGTTGCCACCGCAGTATTGGAAGACGAGTAAACTATATCACCCGTCCCCTGGGCGCCCAGTAAAGTCAGCGGATTGGTATATTGCTGATCGAGATAAATGGATACCGGCCCCTGGTTGCTAAACACAATGTTTTGCTGCAACAGCGGCTCCTGGCCACTGTGAATAATGGCTGTGCCTCTATTGGCATGAGTGGCCCCACCCGCCGTGGTCATGACTTGCAGGGCAAAGGTTTCATCAGCTTCGACTATGGCATCATCGATCACAGGCACAGTGACTTGCGTCGTAAGCTGGCCCGCTGGCAGTATTAGATCGCCAGCGGTAAAGGTGTAATCAGCCCCGCTCTGCGCAGTTCCATCCAGAGTTAGATAAGAGAGCGTCAATGGTGTTGAGCTGGGGGCCTCAAGAGAGATAGTAAATACCGCTTTTTTGTCAGCCTCATTAAAAACACCGCCGATGACTTTGACAAAGGTCGGAACCGGTTTTACCAGCACCACAATTGTGGCCGAGTTTATACGGCCCAGATTGTCCTGAGCAGTCAAACGGAATTCCAACTGGGTGGCTATATTGACGTCAGGCAGCAGCACAACATTGTTGAGCTGTAGCGGCGAGGTAATATTGACCGCGGGGCCAGTCACCTGTGTCCAAAGCGTTTTCACAATGGTTGCACCGCTCGCGGCCGTCACAGTTGCAGACAAATTCAACAGCACATTAGGGTCCGCCAGCTGGCGCTGGTTGAGCGTGATTTGCGGCAGCAATTCAAGCCCCGATGGCGGTATGGGCTCCTGCCCCTTGACATCGGGCACCAATGCGCTTCCATCAATGGCTTTTGCCACAGGTGAAGGCAAGGTGTTTTCCGTGGTAGATTTCGAAGCGCTGCCGCTGCCGCACCCCAGCAAAGCCACACTGTTGAGTAACAGAAAAAATGCCAGCAGGAACCGGCCTGGTTTCAGCTGGAGCGCGCCGCAACCAGCCAGCCCTTGAGTATTAAAAGAATTAGAATTCATTGCGGATACCTACCTGAATTTGATAAGCAGTGAGATTGTTATAGGCAAGCATTTGCTGATATTGGATAAAACCTGTCACACCGCCCTTCAAAATAAAAGAAGACCCCAGAGCAACTTGCGCAAAGGCTTTGTCTTCACCATCGCTGCCCAGGGTAAAACGGTTATTGGGATCGGGATCATAGGCAAAGCGCGATACCACCGGATCAAAACCCGATTCGACTTCGCTCAGGAAAGCGGCTTTAAAGAGGGGGATAAATACCCCCCAATTGCGACTGATGGCGTAAGTAGTCTGCACACCAGCACCCAGGGTAACCTGCTCAGTGGACTGCTCGCCAATAATCATGGGCAGGCCACCGCCACCATTTTCGCCATAGCTATCCACATTGTTCTGCAGATAATCAAAGCGCACAAAAGGTGAAACGGTAAGCGCGTTTTTATTCCACTCCCACTGCCACTGACTGTTCACCAGTATTTGCGAGCCGCCGGTAGAACCGCGCATGGTATCGCTCACAGTCGCACCGCCCTCGTCATATTGCACGTTGCGGAGGGAGTCAAACGAAGTCCCGGCATAGCCCAATTGGGTTTCAAGTGAAGAATGCTCCAGGGTAAAAGAGCTGAAAATGATAAAACTGGTGATCTCACTATCGAGGCTGCCATTGCGGGCCGAGTAATCGAGGCTATTTTCACTGTAACCCACAGCAGCACCCAGCACCCACTTGGGATTAAAGCGGTAGTCAACACCCAGGGTAAAGGCATTGCCGCGCGATTTGTAACCGTTTTCAAACTGGCTGAGATCGCGATCAGCCGCTTCATATTGTGCACTGGCAAAAAAGCCCAGCGCCGACCAGATAGGTTCGGCATCGCCTGCAGCGCCGCCAGACTCCTGGTTGCGGGAAGCAACACCATTAAACGTAAAGCCATTATTGCCCGCCTGCAGTTGCCCTACGCGCTGCGAGACTGCCGCCGTTTGCGTGCGACTCGATTCGGAGGTTACCCGCATAAGGGCAATGGTTTCCTCGGGGGCAATTTGCTTGAGCGCTGCATTGGCAGAATCTGGATCATTCGCAGACAGAGCGTCCAGGGCGTTGCAGCGCTCCAGCAAATTGCGTCTGCCTGAGCCCAGCTCGCCGTCAGAACTCTCCCTTAAGCGCGTGCAGACCTTATCCATGGCCTGCGCCAGGTTCTGATTGTTTGCCCCCTCAGAAATACTGACAAAGTCACTGTTTTTTACCGTAATAGTCACACTGCCGGTCGCTGTCAAACCCTCTTCCGTATCAGCTTCCTGAATGGTGTAGGTAAAGGTATCTGTACCCTGAAAATTATTATTCGGCACATACAGGATACTGCCATCAGAGTTCAAGGTTATGGTAGCGTTATTGGATTGCCCGACACTCGCGACATAAATAGCATCGTTATCCGCATCAAAATCATTGGCGATAACATTGAGGGTGATACTGCTATTGATGGGAATGGTTCGACTATCGCTGACCGCCGAGGGCGCCGCCGCATAGGCGGTATTAACAAACAGAAAGGCACCGATACTGACCAGGCCGAGATCTTTTACAATATTCATAACGTAAATTCCTTTAATCCAGGGGGAAGCGACAGGGGCAATACCCTATACCACCACCCGCCATTGTGTTGAAGAATCCTTAGCCAGGATTTCAAAAAATTTGCCTGATTCCTATTTTCAACAACCCACCCGTACTTTTAGGCGACACCGAAAATCAAGACTTCTATCAAAGCACAAATTAATAGCGAGTAAAAGTGCTTATTATTTTATGAGGAAACGCATACGAGATAAA
>DATMSP010000012.1:0-40855 GCA_035565295.1 Cellvibrio sp.
GCATCGGTAATAAACAGGAAGAATCACCATGACTCGACGCTATTCGGATATGAACCAGCATGATGCTCTCTATACCATCTCGCGGGCCTATCCCGGCGGCATAGACGCCCTAGCACAAAAATTAGGCATTTCCGCCAATGTCCTGCGCAATAAGCTCGCGCCGGGAATCGCCTCCCATTATCCCTCCTTTGAAGAAGTCTCCCTGATTATCGATTTCTGCCAGGAAGCGGGAGTCAAGCATGCACATATGCCGCTGCATGCGCTGGCGGCTCGCCACGGCATGGCCACCTTCGCGGTGCCAGAGCCGAGCCAAGTGAGCAACGACGACCTGTCGCAAACCGTCTGCCGGGTGATGAGCCAGGTCGGCAATGTGGCCGAAGCCGTATCCGAGGCACTGCTGGACAATGTGATTACCGAACACGAAGCCGAGTTGATCGAGCGCGAATTCCAGGGCGCGCTGACCGCCCTGGGCGAATGGCGCGCGCGGATTCGCCTGCACAGGGAGCGCGGCGAGAACCGCTGAGGCGGTATATTGTCTTTTCGGTTGGGTGTACTGGCGAGGCGTTGTACAATGGCCGGTAATTATTGACGCGGATGATCCTCATGAATAAAGAAAAAACCACGCATTTTGGCTTTGAGCAGGTCGCCGTAGAGAAAAAGGCCGAGCGAGTTGCCGATGTATTCCACTCGGTTGCAGCCAAATACGACATTATGAATGACCTTATGTCTGGCGGTATCCATCGCCTGTGGAAGCGTTTTACCATTGAGGCCTCCGCCGTGCGCCCCGGCCACAAGGTTCTGGATATTGCCGGCGGCACTGGCGACCTCAGCTATCAATTTGCCAAACGAGTGGGCCGCGACGGCCAGGTGATTCTCGCCGATATCAATTCCTCCATGCTGAATGTGGGCCGCGATCGTCTGATCGATCGCGGCGTTGCCGGCAACCTGTATTTTGCCCAGGCCGATGCCCAATACTTGCCCTTCCCCGACAACACCTTTGACTGCATCACGATTTCTTTCGGCCTGCGCAATGTCACCGATAAGGATCTGGCCCTGCGCTCAATGCTGCGCGTGCTCAAGCCCGGTGGACGCCTGCTGGTGCTGGAATTCTCCAAACCACAGCACAGCCTGCTGGAAAAAGTCTACGACAACTATTCCTTCAAACTCCTGCCCATGATCGGCAAGCTGGTGACCAATGATGCCGACAGCTATCGCTACCTAGCGGAATCAATTCGCATGCACCCCGACCAGGAAACCTTGAAAGGCATGATGGAGAACGCAGGTTTTGTGAACAGCGAATTCCATAATATGACTGGCGGCATAGTGGCACTGCACAAAGGCTTCAAACCCTGATGGACGCAAAGCCTTCAATAGACCCCACTCTCAGGATGGCGGCCATCGCCAGCGCGGAAAAGATCATCAATACCGCCCTGGCCTATGACCCAGGCACACGCATTGCACTCGCCAGGCTCGCGCCGCAAGTATTGCAACTCAATATCACAGCGCCTTCGCTCACACTTTACATAGCGCCCCAGGCCGATGGCATTGAGCTGCTCAACCATTATGAAGGCAGTGTCACCACCCAGCTGCAGGGCACTGCTGCCGCATTGGGCCTATTGCTCAAAGACCAGCGTATCAATTTAAAAGATAGCGGCGTCCAGGTGATGGGCAGCTCGCATTTCCTCGCCGAGCTGCAGCAGATTCTTAAGAAACTCGATATAGATTGGGAAGAATTTTTGACCCAGTGTATCGGCGATATAGCTGGCCACCAGGCAGCCGAACTGATCCGCAACAAGCTGGGCTGGGCGCGTGACCGTGTCGGCAATATCCAAAGGCTGGCCAGTGAATTTTTGACCGAAGAACTGCAGAGCTTGCCCAGCAAATCGGAACTGCATTTTTTCTATCAGCAGGTTGATGACATACGCTTGGATGTCGACAGGATTGAAGCGCGAATCCTTCAGCTTATGCACAAGCATCTTCCATGATAACCCTCCAGAGCAGATAACCCGGTGATTATTTTTTTTCGACTATTGACCATAGTGCGCGTTTTTTTGCGCTACCGTTTGGACCAGCTTATCCCCAGGCAACATTTGCCGCTGCAGGCAAAATTGTTGCTGTTGCCCTGCGCCCTGTTTCCCTCATCGCGCCTTAGTCGCGGCGAGCGCCTGCGTCGCGCCTGTGAAGAGCTGGGCCCTATTTTCGTAAAATTTGGCCAATTACTCTCCACCCGCCCCGATCTGATCGCCGAAGATATTGTGATCGAACTCAATTATCTGCAGGATCGCGTAACGCCTTTTGCCAAAGAGGAGTTCCGCCGCATCGTTGAGCTTGCCCTCGGCGATTCGATTGAAAATATCTTTAGCGATTATGATCCAGAGCCGCTGGCATCGGCTTCTGTAGCGCAAGTCCACACCGCCCGCCTGAAAAATGGTCGCGAAGTGATTATCAAAGCCGTTCGTCCCGGCATTGAAAACGTGATCGCGCAAGATGTCGCACTGCTATTGCAACTTGCCAGGCTGCTGGAAAAATACAGCGTCGATGGCCGCCGTCTGCGCCCCGTGGAAATTGTGCAGGATTATCGCACCACCATTTTTGATGAGCTGGATTTGCAGCGCGAGGCTGCCAATGCCTCGCAACTGCGCCGCAATTTCTCCAACTCTGAGCTGCTCTACGTACCCGAGGTATATTGGGATTACACCCGCAACAATATCCTGGTAATGGAGCGCATCTACGGCATTCCCGTCACCGATATTGCTGCATTGCACGCGCAAAACACCGATATGAAAAAACTTGCCGAGCGCGGTGTGGAAATTTTTTTCACCCAGGTGTTCGATCACAACTTCTTCCATGCTGATATGCACCCCGGCAATATCTTTGTCGCCCGGCAGGAGGCCCACAGTAAAAATGGGCCGCAATATATTTCTGTGGATATGGCGATAATAGGATCGCTGAGCCGCGCCGACCAGTATTACCTGGCGCGCAACCTGCTGGCGATGTTCCGCCGCGACTATCGCCAGGTGGCCGAGCTGCATGTGCAAAGTGGCTGGGTGCCGAATCATGTTCGCGTGGAAGATTTTGAAGCGGCGATTCGCACTGTGTGTGAGCCTATCTTTGAAAAGCCCTTGAAAGATATTTCCTTTGGCTACGTTCTGTTAAACCTGTTCCGCACCGCGCGCCGCTTCGAAATGGAAGTGCAGCCGCAGTTGGTGTTGCTGCAAAAAACATTGCTCAATATCGAAGGGCTGGGCCGCCAGCTATACCCCGAACTGGACCTGTGGAGCACCGCTCATCCCTATCTGGAGCGCTGGCTGAAAAAACGCTTCCACCCCAAAACCCTGTGGGGCGAGCTGAAACGCTATGGCCCCGAGTGGATGGAAAAATTCCCACAGGTGCCACACCTTATTTTCAATGGTTTGCAACAGTTGCAAAATATTGGCGAGCTGGCACCGGAGCTGCACAAGACTGCGCAGCAACTGCAAGCACGCGGCCATTCGTCCAAACGCCGTTACTGGTTAGCGGCATTGCTATTCGGGGCAGCCATAGCCTTCGCTCATTCGGATGTCAGTCAGGCTATTACCCACTATTGGCAAAACTTCAGCCTTTCAACACCCAGTATGATTCTCGCAGCTGTTGGCCTGGGTGTTGTGCTGCTGAAAAAATAGCGGCGTTACTCGACCTGCAAAATAAAAGTCACAGGGCCATCATTGACCAGGCTGACTTGCATATCGGCGGCAAAGATACCTGTGGCTACCTGCGGATGCCTTTCTCTTAAGCGCGCAACAAAATAATCGTACAGCCGCTGCGCATCGGCGGGTGCGGCGGCCTTGGAAAAACCGGGGCGCGTTCCCTTTTGCGTATCCGCTACCAGGGTAAATTGCGAGACTACCAGTATCCCGCCATTGATCTGCTGCACATTGCAGTTCATTTTATTTTGCTCATCGGCAAAAATGCGGTAGCCCAGCAGCTTATCCATTAATTTATCGGCGGTTTGTTCGCTATCCTTTTTCTCGATCCCCAAGAGCAATAAAATCCCTTGGGCAATCTCACCTACACGCTCATCGGCAACATCGACCGCGGCACTTTTAACGCGCTGTATTACACCTAACATCTTCTACCCTTGAAAAGTAATACTGTAATGGCAACCATAGCATAAAAATATGCGAAATCCTGGCAAGCTAAAAAACGCCACCCAAGGACAGCAAGGTTTTTAGTTAGGCAAAAAAACGGAGCCACCGGCTCCGTTATTGACTACCTTAACTGGCATTACTGCCAGCAATACCCACTATCAGGGCACTACATTAATAATATAGGATTTGCTTCTGGGACTGATGCAGGTATTACAACGCTCCTCCCTTGCCGTTATGGTGACAGTGCCTAGACCAACAGCCGTCACTTCGCCCGAACTAACAATGACTGTGGCAACGGATGGGTTACTGCTGACATAGTACTCAAATGAGGTGTTAATGGTGTTGCGGAAAGTCTCGCCCAAGTGCAAGGTTACAGGCCCAGGATTGCCGAAAGCCAGTGGCGCAGCACAGGATTCCGATAATTCTGTAACAACGCTGACAATCTTTCTCTCGCTGCCATTGACGATTATTTTTGTCCAGCCTGATACTGTGTAATCCTGCCTAGGAAAAGCATCCGCCCCCCAGCCGCCATTCACATCCACTTTAAACCGAGGACCACCGCCGGCATCCCCCGCAGAAAAGTTGCGGCAAATTTCGTAATTAGTGGTGGACCCGGTCACTGGCTTCAGTAAATCGCCCTCAGCCCACTTGTTATGTGTGCCGCGCAAATGGTATTGCTCGGGCTGCGAAATATTCCAATGCTTGGTATCGGTATAAAATTTAATATTCCAGGTTCCCGCCGCCACCGGAATATTGCCACCCTTGGCTCCGCCAATACCGTAGTTCTGCGACCAGTCGCCAAAGCGATCGAACTTGATGCTACCCGCCGAGGCAAAAGATACATTCTTTACCTCTACAGTGTTGGTTCCGCTCTCAACCATGGGTGTGGTGCCCCAATTATTGTGCGTGCCGCGCAAAAACCAGTCTGCCTGGGCGCTGGCGCAGGTGGCCAACAGGACACTGCACAAAAGAAATTTTACATTCATCGTTTTGCTACTCCTTAGGTTTTATTATTGAATTTCCATAGTTGCATGCTCCCACCGGCAACACCAGAGAGAGCGCTGGCTTTTTGAGCGGATTGTGAATTGAACCATAACTGATGTGTGATGGCGGCAAAAAAAAACGGAGCCACCCGGGCTCCGTTGTCTCATTCGAGAGGGGTAATCAGGCCAACTGATCCGGCTTCTCACCCAGGCTTCTCGCCATATCGTTTGTTGCCCGGATTAGAGCATCGACAATTCCCGCCTCCCGCGAAGAGTGACCCGCTTCGCGGATAATCTGCAACTCAGATTGCGGCCAGGCATTGTGCAACGCATAAGCATTATCCAGCGGGCAGATCACATCGTAACGGCCGTGCACAATCACACCGGGAATACCCGCGAGTTTATGGGCATTGCGCAGAATCTGGTCTTCATCCAAAAAGGCGTTATTGACGAAATAGTGAGCCTCGATGCGGGCCAGCGACAGGGCGCGGTGCGGCTCGGTAAATGAATCTATGACTTCCTGGCTGGGTCTCAGGGTGGCGCAGCGGCCCTCCCAGAGCGACCAGGCTTTGGCGGCAGTCATCTGCTGGATCTGGTTGTCGCTGGTGAGATGGCGATAGTAAGCAGCCATCATGTCATGGCGCTCAGCCTCGGGAATCGGCTGGATAAAATCTTCCCAGTAATCGGGGAACAGGCGGCTGGTGCCCTCCTGGTAAAACCACAGCAAATCCTCCGGGCGACAGAGATAAATGCCGCGCAGGATCATGCCCAGCACACGGTCAGGATGGGTCTGCGCGTAGACCAGGCTCAGGGTTGAGCCCCAGGAACCGCCAAACAAAACCCATTTATCGATTCCCAGGGTGGCGCGGATGACTTCAATATCTTCCACCAGTTTTTGGGTGGTATTGCCTTCCAGCTCGGCATGGGGGCGAGAGCGACCGGAACCGCGCTGATCAAAGAGCACTATGCGATAGATTTCCGGGTCAAAAAAGCGTCGGTCATAGCGCCCGCAACCGGCACCTGGGCCACCATGGACAAACAACACCGGAATACCATCGGGGTTGCCCGATTCATCCACATACAATTCATGGGGAGCTTCAACTGCGATCTGGTGGCGCTGATAAGGTTTTATTTCCGGGTAAAAAGTATACATAGATTGACCTGAGTGGATGATCCTACTAATACTAAATTGAGGCGAATTCTCTTAAAGGTAGCACACTGCACGCCATCAGACCCGACTTTTTATTAACAAATTGATTCCCCTGCAACAGGCTAATGAAATCCAGTGCTATTCTCGCCCGCACCACTGACATAAACTGTCAGTGGCTTCTCCTACAATAACGACCCATATCTTTGCCAGCAGAATAAACATGCAACGCGCCGAACGCCTTTTCCAATTGCTCACCCTGCTGCGCAACCGCCGCACAGTAATGACCGCGAAACAAATGAGCGAACATTTGCAGGTCTCCGAGCGCACCATCTATCGCGATATCCAATCCCTCAATCTCTCCGGTGTACCGGTGGAAGGCGAAGCCGGGGTTGGCTACCGGCTCTCTCACCGCTACCAGTTGCCGCCCCTGATGTTTGATCGCCACGAGGTAGATGCGCTCTTGCTGGGCGCGCGCATGGTAAGCAGTTGGGGCGATGCCGATATGGCGCTGCGAGCCAAGCAGGCAATGCAAAAAATCCTGGCAGTGCTGCCCGACCACCTGCGCCACAGCGATGAAGACCTGCCGCTGCTGGTGCCCCAGTTTGACGAAGCGCAGAAATACTACACCGCCCACAGCCAGACTATCCGCGAGGCCATTCGCTTATCGCAGCGCCTGGCGATAGACTATGTGCGCGCCGATGAACAACAATCCAACCGCACTATTGAGCCCCTAGGCCTGATTTTCTGGGGCAAGGTCTGGACCCTGGTAGCCTGGTGCCACCTGCGCCAGGACTATCGCACCTTTCGCCTGGACCGCATCCAGGCGCTGCAAGTCACCGCAGAACACTTTTCCACCGACGACAGCAAAAGCCTTAAGCATTTCCTCGCCCTGATGAAAGCAAAACACCAAGACACAACCTCTACGGACTGATGCTATGACCAACAACAAATGCCGCTGCAGCTGGTGCGGAGATGATCCTCTTTACCAGGAATACCACGATAGCGAATGGGGAGTCCCGCTCTACGATGAGCGACAATTATTTGAATTATTGATTCTGGAAGGTGCGCAGGCGGGCCTGTCGTGGATTACCGTATTGCGCAAACGTGAAAATTATCGCCTCGCCTTTGATAACTTTGACCCACACAAAATAGCCCGTTACAGCGACGCCAAAAAAGCCAAGCTATTACTGAATGAAGGCATTATTCGCAACCGCCTGAAAATTGATAGTGTTGTCAAAAATGCCCAGGCCTATCTCGCCATGAAAAAAGCCGGTGAAAATTTCAGTGACTTCCTGTGGGGTTTTGCCGGCGGCAAACCCAGGCAGAATGCCTGGCAAAAACTCAGCGACGCCGCCACTTCAACACCTGAATCAGACGCCATGAGCAAGGCGCTCAAACAAAAAGGCTTCAACTTTGTCGGCAGCACTATTTGCTATGCCTTTATGCAGGCCAGTGGTATGGTTAACGACCATGTTATAGACTGCTACCGGCACAAAGAATGTGCGAAGCTGGGCAAGCGTTCACCCTCCCAGCTTGGCGTGTAAACTAATAATTTATAATCGCATCCAGGCGAGGAACCCATGAGGCTAGCAACCCCCAGTCTGTCATACCGCAAACATATCACCCTTATCAGCAAACTCTGCTTGGTGGCCTGCCTGACCAGCGCCTGCGAGGCAAAAACATCCGCCAGTGACTGTGCTACCCCCGCTCTCAAAGATGCGGCATTGGAATGGAAAATGGCATTTCCCTCGCTGCCAGCCATAGAACTGGCATCCAGTCTTTTTCAACTGCCCTCCGATAATAACTCCTGGTATGTACTGCGCCAGCCAGGGGTCATTCTGCGCTTTGCCAACAAGGCAGATGCGAATAGCCTGAGTGAAGCATTGAATATTCAGGATCGCGTCCACTACAGCAAAAGCAGCGGCGGCGAAACCGGGCTGCTGGGTGTTGCGGTTCACCCAAAATTTGCCAGCAATCGCTATGTCTTTCTCTACTACACCGGCAAGGGTGGCAAGGATGAAGTCGAATCGCGCATTGTGCGCTACACAGTGAACGAGGATGGCAACTTCGATAAAAATTCGGAGCTGGAAATCCTGCGCATCGCGCGCCCTTTTGCCAATCATGTCGGCGGCGATATGGCGTTTGATAAACAGGGCTATCTCTATATCAGCTCCGGCGATGGCGGCTCCGCCAATGATCCGGGATTGCGCGGGCAGAATACCAGCCTGCTGCTGGGGAAAATCCTTCGCATTGATATCAACACCAACAGCGAAGGCCGCAACTATGCCATTCCCAAGGACAACCCTCTGGTCGGCGTCGCCAATGCGCGCGAAGAAATCTGGGCCTGGGGTCTGCGCAATCCCTGGCGATTCAGTTTTGACAGCCTCACCCAGGAACTCTGGACCGGCGATGTAGGACAGGCGACCTGGGAGGAGATCAATATCATCACCCGCGGCGGCAACTATGGCTGGAGCGATATGGAAGGCGATGACTGTTTCAGCCTCAGGCCCAAGTGCTCAACTGAAAATAAAATCAAACCTGTCTATGCCATCAACCACGACACAGGTGCCTGCTCGATTATCGGCGGCTATGTCTATCGCGGCACACGCTATCCACAGGCTTACGGTAAATACTTTTTTACCGACTACTGCGAAAGCACCATGCGCTCCATCAGCTATCAGGCCAACCAAAAAGTGGTGGCGGAAAAGTATGGCTCTTTAATGGACAGTGTATTGCATAGAGACAGCGCCCCGAAAACCATAGTGTCCTTTGCCCAGGACAACCAGAGCGAACTCTATGCCATAGGTCAGGCAGAGGGCGTGGGCAAACAGATCTATGCCCTGCGCGCCGCGCATGAAAGCACCTCTGCAAGCAGTTGCAGCAATGCCACAAAATAATTTGCTGCTGTTTGTCTACGGCACCTTGCGGCGCGACTGCCCCACAGGTGCCCATCGACAATATTTGCAGGGAGCGAAGTGGCGCTGGCCGGCAAAAATTCGCGGCTCACTTTTTTTAGTGGATTATTACCCTGGACTCGCTCTTGAGGAGGCAATAGGCGGTGATGACACCAGCCACTGGGTAAAAGGTGAAATCTACCAACTGGAAAATACCGCCCAGTTGGAGCGCCTTGACGACTATGAAGGTTGCGCCAGCGATTCGCCCCGCCCTCACGAATACCAACGCCGCCTGGTCGAAGTCTTGCTGCCGGATGAACAGGTGTTGACAGTGTGGGCTTATATTTATATCGGCGACCTGACAAGATTACCGCGAATCCCATCAGGCGATTTTCTCCAGGCCTGAGGCCGCGGCAGCACACTGCCACGGCAAAAGTATCTGACTAATTTTGCAATTTCAGTTTTTCCTGCAGCACGCGGATTTTTTCCAGCAGCACCTCGGGTTCTTCCCCCAATTTACGCAACAATTTTCGCACAAACCAGAGATAGACCAGCGCCATCAAAGCCCCTATGGCAAAAATAGACCACAGGAATTCCTGCAAGCGCTTCTGCTCGCGGTTGATGCGATTTTTTAGCAGAACATCGGTTTGAGCAAGAGAGAATTGCATAAATTGGTAATAGCTATCTATCCCCTGGGTAAACGCCAGGGAAAAGTCATCCGGCGCTAAAGAAAAACTGCCTTTGCTCAAAATTTCCTGCTGTGCAAGCTCCACCACTGCCTGGTACTTTTCGCGGGTCTGGGCATAGGCTTGCAAGATCGCATCCTTGGCAGGGGGATTTTCCGCAGCGGCTCTGGTCACGCCCGAATCCAATTCACGCAATTTTTCCTGGCTTAACAACAGCAGGGCTTTGAGTTCAACCCGCTCGGCAAAGCCAGCTTCTCCCCGCGTCAGAATACTTGCACCGGCAACGCGCAATTGCGCGAGGGTCTCTGTCAGCTCTGGCGCAGAGCGCAGGCCCGACGCCACTAAAAACTGGCCTGCTGCCTCGGAGTCGCGGGTCAATTGGTAGCTATCCAACATTGCCTGCAAAGCGTCCAGTTGCCTGCGAACCAAACCCCGGTGCAATTCCACACTCTGCTCAGGCGAAATCTCGCGCACCGTCACCTGCTGGCTGATCTGATGCCAGTCCACCGTTATGCCTTCCAGAATGCCAGTAATCTTCTGGCTTTTGATCTTATTGGCATAATCTTCGAGATCGACAATCGCCTCCTCCAGCGACTCTGCTTTTGCACGGCGCTCTTTCTTGGAAACAGCATTTTTATCCTGGCTTGGATCCAGTAAAAAGCGCGCTGTCAGACTGGCGTGCTGCTGGGTGCGCTGGATAATATCCAGCATCAATTTCACAGGAGGTAAAGCCTGCTGTTCAACACGACTCAAAGCTATGTCTTTATTGGCCTCCTTTTTATAGCAGAGGGTGGGTATAGCCATCGCCAGCAACCACAAAATACCCAGCAATAAAAATTTATGCCAAAGCTTTATACTGCCGAAAGATTTTAGTGATTTCATAAATATACCAAATAAGCGTTGCGCCAAAATAAGAGTTAAACCATTAGGGGTAGATATTTAAATATTCAACCGGGTCAGGTCTCGCCGAAACTCGGATCAGTGTTATATATTACTGCATTGGCCAGCACAGCCTGCTAAAATTCGTTATTCCTGCCACCTTGATACAAGGTTGCAATAGTCCAGAGCCTGTCGAGAATCCCTGATCAAGAGTTGTCTATGAAAAATCTGTACCGCACACCGCCTGAAAATGTCGACAGCTTAGTTCAGCAGGATTCTTCCCGAAAAACCGGGGTGCTTATCACCAACCTGGGCACACCCGATGCCCCCACTGCCGCAGCATTGCGCAAATATCTAGCCGAATTTTTATCTGACCCACGCGTGATTGAAATACCAAAACTGGTCTGGCAATGTATTTTACACGGTATTATTTTGCGCGTGCGCCCGAAAAAATCTGCGGCAAAATACCAGACCATCTGGACCCCTGAGGGCTCCCCGCTACTGGCAATCAGCAAGCGTCAGGCCGTGGCCCTGCAGCAGCACTTGGGCGATGCAGCCAAGGTTAAGTTGGCCATGCGCTACGGCAACCCCTCTATCGCCAGCGCCCTGCGTGAATTCCAGGACGAGGGTGTGCACAAGATTATTGTGCTGCCGCTTTACCCTCAATATGCCGGTCCCACCACGGGTTCGACCTTTGACGCAGTCACACGCGAGTTGCAGACTTGGCGTTGGGTACCAGAATTGCACTTTATCAACAATTATGCCGACCACCCTCTCTATATAGAGGCCCTTGCCAACAGCATTCGCGAGCATATAGAAGCCAAGGGCAAACCGCAAAAAATTATTTTTTCCTATCACGGTATGCCAAAACGCAACCTGGACCTGGGCGACCCCTATTATTATTTTTGCCAGCAGACAACGCGCCTGGTACGAGAGAAATTAGGGTTGGAAGAAGAGAAATTGATCAGCAGCTTTCAATCGCGCTTTGGCTACGCCGAATGGCTGCAACCCTATACTGATGCGACCCTGCAACAGCTGGCAAAGGAGGGGGTTGAACATGTTGCCATTGTCTCACCGGCATTCAGCGCAGACTGCCTGGAAACACTGGAGGAATTGGCGGAGGAAAACCGCGATATTTTTCTGGCAGCAGGCGGCAAGACCTACGACTATATAGCGGCACTTAACGATCGCGACGATCATATTGCGGCGCTAGGGGCAATTATTCACCAGCATCTGCGGGATTAGAATTCTATTTTTTCATGCTCGCCAGTATCTTTTGGCCTCTCACCTACGACAGCTGCTTTGGCTATGGCAAACAATTGCATCATGGTATTGCTGTGCGCATCCCAATATTCGGCATAGTGAATATTGAACTTGATCAGGGCGAGATGCGGATCATCGAGCCCACCGGGGAACCAGACAGCCACCATTGGGTTCCATAACGCTTTAGCTTTTTCCCTGTCTTTGACGATTTCAGCATTGCCCGACGCTGTGACATAGACACTGTCTGCAGGGTTGGCAAAAGTGACATTGATCTTGGGAAAGCTGTCTATATCTTCCGTTAATTGCATTTGATCGGAAACAAAAAACCACAGGGTGCCATCCTCTTCCAGCTGCTGCTGAGTCATGGGGCGGCTCGACAGGCTCATATCGCGATTCAGCGTGGTCAGCATGCCTATGCGGATGGATTGGATTTTTTCGCGCAGATGCTGGATGGAATTGTGAGTTGCCGCAGACATAATGATTCTCCAGGGAGTAATTGTCATGGCAAAAAATATTCGACAGCCATGGCCATTACTTAACATAGGACAAATGGCGGCGAGCCTCTGTACGTTAACGCACTGATTGCCACCCGCCAGCCCATTGCCTACAACTTGGCATAAGCTCATAAAAAAACAATATTTTTAAATGCGCCCGACTCTGATTATGCTGCTCGCCATTGCACCAATACTTTATCAGGAGACCCGCGCAATGCCATTCAGCGGCAATTTCAGCACTCACCTCACACGCGTCAGCGACAATCGCCCTGTGCTGATTGTGCCCGGCTTGCGCAATAGCGACCAGCAACACTGGCAGACGCTCTGGCAAAACCATTTGCCCAATGCCAGCCGCATCGAGCTTGACCACTGGGATAAGCCCGATTTGGCAAAATGGCAAAACGCTATCAGGAAGTCGCTGGACGCTGCCACTGAGCCGGTGATTGTTATCGCCCACAGCTTTGGCACACTCGCCAGCGCCAGCCTTGCCGCCGAATATGCCGATAAAATCATTGCGCTGTTTTTGGTCGCGCCGGCCGACCCTGATAAGTTTTCCATTGCCGCACAATTGCCACAGCATATTCTGCCCACGGAAACCAAAATCATCGCCAGCAGCAATGACCCCTGGATGACCGATAGCAAGGCCGCCTATTGGGCACTGCAATGGGGAGCGGATTTTCTGCGACTGAAAAATGCGGGGCATATCAATAGCGACTCTAGTCTCGGTCTCTGGCCCGAGGGCGTGCATGAACTGCAGCAACTGCTGCTCAAGGCCAGGCGCAACCTCAATAACCATCGTGCAGCCTGACCCTCCTCTCTTTAACAACAAAAGGAGGGATTAACGCCCAATTTTTGCTCTTAGCCCTAGCCAAATAGGCTGTATGCATATACAGTATACTGAATTACTTCAGTTACCTTTTATGTGCAACAGGTCAACGCATGAGCAAAACCCTTGAGAAGCTGTCCATACTCTCCGATGCAGCCAAATACGACGCCTCCTGCTCATCCAGCGGCAGCAGGCGGGCCAATAACAGCAAGGGGCTGGGCAATGCCGAAGGTATGGGTATCTGCCACAGCTACACCGAAGATGGCCGCTGTGTTTCCCTGCTAAAGATCCTGTTTACCAACCACTGCATTTTTGACTGCGCCTACTGCGTGAGCAGGCGCAGTAACGATGTAAAGCGCGCGGCATTTACTGTTGAAGAAGTGGTAGACCTCACCATTAATTTTTACCGCCGCAATTATATTGAAGGACTGTTTCTGAGTTCCGGCATTTTCAAGAATGCCGACTACACCATGGAGCGGTTGGTGCGCGTTGCCAAGCTGCTGCGCAGCGAGCACAACTTCAACGGCTATATTCACCTGAAAGCCATTCCTGGAGCCAGCCCTGAATTGCTGCACGAGGCCGGCCTCTATGCCGACAGGTTGAGTGTAAATATTGAAATGCCCTCCGAAGCCAGCCTGAAAAAGATTGCCCCGGAAAAAAACTACGGCGATATCATTACGCCGATGAACTATCTCAAGGAAGAAAAAATCCGCTATCAGGATGAGCGCAAAACACCGGCCAGAAAAACGCCACTGTTTTTGCCGGCGGGGCAAAGCACGCAATTGATTATCGGTGCCTCCCCAGAGAATGATCGGCAGATTCTCTCGCTGGCCAATGATCTCTACCAGAAGCAACGCCTAAAGCGTGTCTACTATTCCGGTTATGTTCCCATTGCCACCGACAATAGGGTTCCCACCCTCAGTGCACCGCCGCTCTTGCGCGAAAACCGTATCTACCAAGCCGACTGGCTGCTGCGCTTTTATCAGTTCAATGTCGATGAAATCCTCGATGAAAATACTCCCCATCTCGACTTGGAGATAGATCCCAAATTAAGTTATGCCCTGCGCAACCCGGAGAAATTCCCGGTAGATATCAATCGCGATGAGTATGAGATGATTTTGCGTGTGCCAGGTATAGGTGTGAAATCTGCCGCAAAAATTGTCAGTGCCAGGATACATCAAACACTCCATGCAGAGCATTTGCAGCGCATTGGCATAGTCTGGAAGCGCGCACGCTATTTTATCCATTGCCCCGGAGGGGAGACACACAAGGATCGGCAAATGCTCGACCTGCGTAAAATCATTCTGGATAAGGAGGCAATATCCAACCCACCCCAGCTCAGTCTATTCGGTTAAACCTATGGCAACTTATGTTTACGATGGCAGCTTTGAAGGTTTATTGAGCTGTGTCTTTAACGCATTTTCAACGCGCAGGCTTCCGCATGCGATTGTTGCACAAGATGACTATCACCCTGAGTTGCTGGATGATGCTATCCATATCATTGCCGATGAAACCCAGGCAGAAAGGGTGCTGAAAGCTATCAACCAACAAACTGACGGCGAAGCCGCAGCACTGGCCTACAAGATATTTTTGTCAGAGTTGCCACAGGCTGCCATGACCCTTTTCCATATTATTAAGGTCATAGTATCGGCAAAAAATACCTCCATCCTAAAAAATTTTGGCAACAGCCATATACTGGAGGCTGCGCAGATAGAAAAAAAGATTCATCGGGAAATACACCGCATGCACGCCTTTGTCAGGTTCCAGAAAACCAATACAGGTTTATTTTATGCCGTTATAGAGCCAGACTTTAATGTAATGCCGCTACTGGGCGAACATTTTGAAAAGCGCTATGCCGATCAGACCTGGGTTATTTTTGATAGCAAACGGCAGTATGGGCTTTATTATCAACAACAGGAACTCTGCTTTATCAATGCTGACCACCCAGTTGTACCCAGACAGCCAAAGGATTTGCAATCAGATATCCTGGACAGCAGTGAAAAGTTATACCAAAGCCTCTGGATCAATTATTTTCATTCCGTCAATATTCAACAGAGAAACAATAAAAAGCTGCATCAGCGCCATATGCCCAGGCGCTATTGGAAATATCTTATTGAAAAAAGCCAGCCAGGTTCTCGCCCTGCGGTAAACACTAGTTACCACAGTCCCCGCCAAAAACGGAACCAGTCAAGCTGAAACTGAATGCGATTTTTTATTTAGCACAGATAGCAGCAGCACCCAAAAGCACAGCACCAAATTAAATAAAGGAATCTGCAGATCCTTAGGCATCGAGTAGACAATCGCAATTGCAGGAAACCACACCAGCCAATTCGAAAAAATGATAGCGGGAATTTTTATGCGGAAAAATTCGCGGTTGATCGCCTGGCGGCAGGCGCGAAAGCTGTAGTTATAATCTGCCCACATAAGCCCAACGACAACCGTGGGCGTAACCCAAAACACGGTATAGATAAATTGATCTACGGCGACTTTAGCCAGCAGGGTCTGCCAAGTGTTTTCATAGCCAAACAGGATTCCCTGCAAGCGATAGAAAGCATCCACCTCCATACCTTTATAACCCCAAAACACGCAGTGAAACAGCAACAGGCCTAAGACATTGCGGCTCGGGTCTAGCTGCCCGGTTGCCCATAGGTAGGTAAATGGAATAACACCACCAAACAGCGCTGTGGCGAAAAAGGCATAGCCAAAGCCGTAGGCTTCTTTAAGGTCATTGAACCAGGAAAATACAGGTTTAGCGGCCGGGACAAAAAAATACAGTAGCAAAATGATCAAAGCGAATGATTGCAGCACCAATCCTGGGAGCAAATTCTTTTTCAAGGCTGCAACTATAGAATGCTTAATAAGAACGGACATTCGCTCTCCACCCTAATGACCAAAAACAGTTACCAGCATCTGCACTGCCAAACCTATCTGCAACAATGCAAAGAGTTTTTTCAGCAAAGCCACCGGCAGCGAATGCGCCAGGCGCGCGCCCAAAGGCGCGCTAAAAAAACTGGCAGAGGCCATGGCAATCACCGCAGGCCAATAAATATATCCAAGCGTGTTAGCCGGCAGGTCGGCTACACCCCAGCCATTGATCAGGTAGCCACCCGCACCCGCCAGCGCTATAGGTAAACCTATGGCCGCCGAGGTGCCAATGGCAGTAGGCAAGGCCACATTACACCACGCTAAAAAGGGTACTGTCATACTGCCACCGCCAATCGCCACCAGCGAAGAGACCCCTCCGATGGCTGCACCCACGCCACTGATGGCAACCGTACCAGGCAGAGTACGCGATGGCTTAGGTGTGTGATTGCGGATCATTTGCAGCGCAATCAATGCCATAAAAACAGAGAAAAAAATCGCCAGGGGTTCAGCGGCTAAACGCGATGCGAGAAAGGTTCCGGCAAAAGTTCCCAGCAATATCCCCGGCGCCATTTTTATCACTACCGGCCAGAGCACAGCCGCGCGCGCATGGTGCGCGCGCAGACTCGCCAGCGCCGTCGGCACTATGGCGGCCATGGAAGTGGCCAGCGCCATATGCACTATATGTTCTGCGGGAAACGCGAGCCGGGAAAAAACCAGTGTCAGCACCGGCACCATAATGCCGCCACCGCCTATACCGAACAAGCCGGCAAGCAGCCCCACCGCTGCGCCGAGAATCAAAAAACTGCACAGCCACAGCAAATCCATAAACGTCCTCGAATAATGGCTCAATTGCTATAGAGCTTAGACTTGTGCAACGAATTCAGTGCGAAATAATCACAGGCTCAGAGTCTTGCTCAAAGTGAATACTATAGGGGTATAACCACAGATAAAGATAAGTCAGACAAAAAAAATCCCCGTCGCTTTCGCGCAGGGGATTTTTTGCGGGCAATCAATGCTCACCGATTACTTAGCGCGCTTGCGCTCGTTTTCAGTCAGCAGTTTCTTGCGCACGCGAATGCTGAGTGGCGTTAC
Organism: Cellvibrio sp.; assembly: GCA_035565295.1. Classification (GTDB taxonomy): domain Bacteria; phylum Pseudomonadota; class Gammaproteobacteria; order Pseudomonadales; family Cellvibrionaceae; genus Cellvibrio. The sequence goes on from DATMSP010000012.1 coordinate 17,260, forward strand.
TTCTACCAGCTCGTCGTCTTCAATAAACTCCAACGCCTGCTCCAGGGTGTGCTTGATGGGCGGAGTCAGAACAACAGCGTCATCCGTACCTGATGCACGCACGTTGGTCAATTGCTTGGCCTTGGTTGGGTTGACCACCAGATCGTTATCGCGCGAGTGGATACCGACGATTTGACCTTCGTAAACTTCAACACCTGGGCCCATAAACAAACGGCCGCGCTCTTGCAACATATTCAAGGCATAGGCGAGGATCTTGCCTTTTACCATAGAGACTAGCACGCCGTTCTGACGCTTGGCCACTTCACCTTGCTTCACTGGACCATAGTGATCGAAGATACTGGTCATAATGCCTGAACCAGAGGTCATGGTAAGGAAGTTGCCGCGGAAACCGATCAAACCGCGCGAAGGCACCACGAATTCCAATTTGATACGGCCCTTGCCATCCGGCTCCATATTGGTCAGCTCGCCCTTGCGCAGGCCGAGTTCTTCCATCACTTTGCCCTGGTGCTGTTCTTCAACATCGATCACCACTTGCTCATAGGGCTCGTGGATTTCGCCATCCACTTCTTTCTGGATTACTTCGGGGCGCGATACGCCCAGTTCGTAACCTTCACGGCGCATATTTTCGATCAACACCGACAAGTGCAATTCACCGCGGCCAGAGACTTTGAATTTATCCGGAGTATCACCCTGCTCTACACGCAGGGCCACGTTGGCAATCAACTCTTGATCCAGGCGATCTTTGATATTGCGGCTGGTGACATACTTGCCTTCTTTACCGGCAAAGGGAGAATCGTTTACCTGGAAGGTCATGCTTACGGTTGGCTCGTCGATGGACAGGGCCGGCAGGGCTTCAACCGCATCAGGTGCACACAGGGTGTCAGAAATACCGAGCTTGTCTACGCCGGTAATACAAACGATATCGCCAGCATAGGCTTTATCGGTTTCGATGCGCTGCAAACCGTGGTAGCCCATTACTTGTAAAATTTTGGCCTTGCGGGTTTCACCGGTGGGGGTTATCACCACGATTTGCTGGTTGGGAGCCAGGCTGCCGCGCGTGATACGGCCAATACCAATAACACCTACATAGCTGTTGTAGTCCAATGCAGAAATTTGCATCTGGAATGGGCCTTCGGTGTCTACCTTGGGCGGCTGCACTTTATCGACAATCATCTGGAACAGCGGAGTCATATCTTCGGCAATATTATCTGGCTCAAGACCGGCAACACCGTTCAGTGCAGAGGCGTAGACAATAGGGAAATCCAACTGCTCGTCAGTCGCACCCAGACGGTCAAACAGGTCAAACACCTGGTCGATCACCCACTCAGGGCGCGCACCTGGGCGGTCAATCTTGTTGATAACCACAATCGGATTCAAACCCTGCTCAAAGGCTTTCTGCGTTACAAAACGGGTTTGCGGCATAGGGCCACCCACGGCATCGACAATCAGCAACACCGAATCCACCATCGACAATACGCGCTCCACCTCGCCGCCGAAGTCGGCGTGTCCGGGGGTGTCCACGATATTGATACGGTAATCGTTCCACTTGATGGCAGTGTTTTTTGCCAGGATGGTAATACCGCGCTCGCGTTCCTGGTCGTTGCTATCCATGATCAGATCGCCGGTATCATCGCGGCGGTCAAGGGTGCCCGACTGGCGCAGCAGCTGGTCAACCATAGAGGTCTTGCCGTGGTCAACGTGGGCGATAATGGCAATATTGCGAAGTTTTTCAATCGAAGCTTGGGTTGTCACGGGCAGATTCTCTATGGGTGGGCTAAATGGGGTCTAAATTAAGGCCGCGCATTATACCTATATAGAAGTGACAGGGATATGCCTATCCAGCAAAAGGTGATGATTTTTTGATCTGCGCACGCATTGCTGGTCATTAGAAAGGCTTTGTCTGCATCCGAACAGGGTTGTCAATGTCCGTAGGCAGCCAGGGAGAGTGTCACTCCCCCGGCTGGATCAACAATAGCGGCAGATTTTGCAATGCCGCCGATTCCCTTAGCGGCGATGGCCCTTGGTCTCGAATACCATCAAATCACCATTAGCCGTAACGGCGATTAATTGGTTATCTATCCAAATAGGCGAAGCCACGAAAGAGCCCAGGGTTTTTACCTTTTCAACGCCGCCCTGAAGTTGGACATCATACAAGTGATCCGTGATCAGCCTTCCGGTTCTGTCATCAAGGAGATCGTTAATGTCAGCGCGCCCTTCACAGGTCTGGTAATACCAAAGCTTTTTGCCGGTGCTCTTATCGAAGGCATAGAGTTCTCCCGCCATAGTGCCCACTACTGCATAGTTGTTTTGCACAATAATGGGAGAAGTGTAAGTCCATATGCGGGTATTGCTGCGGTAGCGTTCGGTACCGGTTTTTTTATCCAAAGCAACAAATAATCCCGTATCGGAGGTTCCGAAATAGACATTCTTTTCATCTACCGCAGCCGTTGAAACCACCCAGGTGCCACCTGCATCGTACTTCCACAGCGTCTCGGCCTTCTCGGTCTTCTGATTCTGATCAAACGCATAGAAGAAACCATCGCGCGAACCTATATAAACATTGCGCTCATCCACGCTCGGTGACGCCACCATGCCCAACCCTACTCCATATGTGTAGTCTTTGCCGCCTGGGTAGTACCAGAGTTCGCGACCGGTCTGCGCATCAAGCGCATGGAGCTTAGTATTCCAAGTGCCGATAAAGATCTTTCCGTTGGCGTAAGCTGGTGAAGAATGGATGGAGTCATCGGCGGTAAATGTCCAGACCAAGGCACCTGTCGCCGCATCCAGCGCGTAAACATTGTGGTCACTACTGCCAAAATAGACCTTGCCGCCCTGCACCAGGGGGGATGAGAGATAGAAGTCCCATGGATCGGGCACTACGCCCATAGAGGCGGGTAAATTATAACCACCGACAATACCAAAGCGTCTTTCACCGCCAGTGGCAAAACGCCAGGCCAATTTACCGCTGACCTGCTCCAGCGCATAGAAATAACCATCGCGACTCAAGAAATAAATCATGCCGTTAGCCACGGCCGGAGTGGACGCTATCCCCGCTTCGGCATGGAATATCCATTGCAGCGTCTTACCGGCAAAATCAAAGCTATAGAGATTGCCATTTTCCGCCGCGACAAACAGCTGATTACCCGCCACTATCGGTGATGCCGATACAGAAGTATGGAGGGGATACTCCCACACAGGCCGCAGGTTCTTGATGTTATTGGCCTGCCCATAGTTTTCGGCAATACCTGTGCGCTGGGCATTTTTCATAAACATGGGCCAGTCGTCGCCCGACCGCGCGTTGTGCGAACTGGCAGAAAAGCTCCAGAGGGCTGCCAGGGCGAGAGTACAGTTGATTATTGATCTTTTTTTCATAGCACTTGCTCCGTTGTTGGTGGAGCACTGAAGCTATACCTTGACTGTTGAAAAGCGTAATTAAGGATATTTAAGGATCATTAAGGGACATTAATTGTTAATTACCATGCCATAATTCTGTTTTTGACACCTCAGCCCTGCTACCTGATGATTTTGTGGGGGGAGGATCGGGAAGATACCCTACCGCTATTCCTATCAGATATTTGGCAATTTACAGCGCACGGAAAATCAGTTTTCCGTTCACGCGAACGACTTTGTCATTCACAAATACCACGACCACTCGAATTTCATCGTGAAATCCAAAATCCAGTAGCCTCTTTTCAGCATAAACAGCTATAAGTGTCTGCGACCCATCTAAGGCCATTGGCTGGTTGTGCAAAGCGAATTTTTGAGCCTGCAAATAATCCTCAACGCTATTCTTTGCTGAGGCCAGGGATATGTATTTTTTAGCAATGTCAGAAATATCAATAACTGCTTCCCTGTTGCTCTGACGGACTTGCTTTACATCATCAACTATACCTCCCGCCAGGGCGTACCCCTGAAAAACCAAAAGAAAACCTGCAATTATTGTCGCGGCCAAATTTTTCATTAAAAACCTCCATTTGTATAAGAACTACTGTTAATCCATCACCAAAAGTATTGGCTTCGCGCTTGCGCCTGAGGCTTGTATTTCGACATCCTCGTACAAAATTATCACATCTGCTTGGATATTGGCTCAAAAATGACAAACTTCGTTCACAAAATCGCCAGGCTGAACGGTGGCCCCCAATCAAAATATTTTCAAATGCCATATGAATTATTTCAACCTTACTGAGCCCACTTACTTACTGGAATCCGGCTCGGGTCGCATAGGGCACTCGATTTTCAACAATCATCTAAGCAATATATTGCTTCATGTCAGTATCGCAGAGCGCATTGACTCAGCCGGCCGTGTGGAACGGGGATACCCCTGCCCCGGACTTTATACGCGCAGAGCTGCAGCAGCCTGGATAACCCATCGACAACAACGATTTAGGCTGGCAGCCCAGGCAGCAGTATGGATTGGGCGTTAGTGACAAATAATGAAAGGAAGTTTTTAAGGGTAGTCGTTTTTATTTTGAAGGAGGCTCCTTAACTTGGTGAAACTAACAGGTTATTTTGAATAGAAACTGATATTGGGCGTTGAAAAATCAAAAATTCCCACCAGCTTATCCTTGTGATGAATGCTCACCTTGCCGTCTGCTTCAGTCATCTTGACATCAACCTCGCTGCAGATTTTTTTTGCTTCATCGCAATCTTTAGTTATCTTGGCAGGCATAAATCTACCCTTCAAACTCTCGTCTGAGCGCAAGGCTTCAAACAAAAATTCAGCTTTGCATCCTGTCACACTGGAGGCAAGCCGCCCGGTACTTACAATTCGCTCAGTATCACAGCTGAATCGAATACTATCCTGCCCATTGCGCTTGCTAAAGTAAGTATCCAGCCGCTTCGCAGGTTGAAGACTGGATAAGCCACTGCCCAGGGTTGCATCCAGGGTATTAACAACCGCCAATCCCACTGCTGCTGTGCCTACAACACCAACAGCACCAATCTCGACTAAAGAAAGATTGCTGCCTCCTTCCGATGGCGTGTCATCGGCGGGTACTTGCGCCGCTTGAGATTTATTAAGATCAGGATTTTTTTCATCTGCAATAGAGATGGAAGAAATAAAAAACATCAATAACCAAACAAACAACACACAAAATCGATTTAATTTTTTATTCACAAACTCAGCTCCTTTATCATTCAAAAAAATCCTATCAATTAGAAAACTTCTGAAAAATATTGATAAGGCGGTCAGCGCAAAGCAAGTAATTTTTAGAAAGCCCCTAAAATTAATTTACAGAAAAACAAGCGTTGTGATTAAAAATCAGCGCTTGACCTCCGCACGCCCATCTCTACTTTCCTATTTAAATCGCACAAGCACTTTTCGGTTCTGGCCGATACACACCTACATTCAAATGTCCGGCATCCTTTAAATTCGCTGCATGCAACTGGCTCATCACTCCTTTCTGGCAATACAGATAATACTGAGCACTTTGCTCCAAAGTGACAAACTTATTGTTGAGCCCATAGAAAGGAATTTTTAGAACCTCTACACCTTCCAGGGTCAGCGGATTGGTTTCCTCTTCGTCTGGATGGCGAATATCTATCACAATTTGTCCCGAGTTTATCTCCGCCACTACCGGCACAGACAAATCCGCATCCAATTCCTCGACAATTTCATCAATATTTTGCGAGCGGCGTTCAGCGATTGCGCGCTCAAGCACAGCCATATCGAACTTGGCTTCCTCCTGCTCTACCCTCTGCAGCTTCGCGCGGGTAGTCGGATTGACTGAAATAACACCGCAGTACTCCGGCATCTGTGCGGCAAAGGTTTCAGTGCCGATTTTGCGCGAGATGTTGATGATATCGCCTTTGTCCATGGTGGCCAGCGGGCGCAGCACCACCATATCGGTCGCACGGTCGATCACATTCAGGTTGACCAGGGTCTGACTGGAAACCTGGGCAACACTTTCGCCCGTCACCAGTGCAGGGATCTCCAGGGACTCTGCCACCACCTCAGCGGCGCGCAGCATCATGCGTTTGAGAGTTACGCCCATATAGGAATTATCGACTTTCTCAAGTATCTCTTTGACCACTTCTTCAAAAGGTACTGTGACAAACTTGACCCGGTGCGAAGACCCGTATTTATTCCACAGGTAATAGGAGACTTCTTTCACTCCGATTTCATGGGCGCGACCACCGAGATTAAAGAAACAGTAGTGAGCGCGCAGACCTCGCTTGATGCAGAGGTAGGTGGATACAGTGGAATCAAATCCACCCGAGATCAGCGACAATACGGGATCTTGTGCCCCCAGCGGAAATCCACCCAGCCCCTGGCGCTTATCGCTGATCACAAACAGACGATCCCACTTGACCTCCAGCGGCACTACCAGATCCGGGTTGTGCAGATCCACGCCCCTGGCCTTGGAATGCTGCAGCAGGCCACCGCCGACATAGCGCTCCACTTCGGTGGAGGTAAAGGGATGGTTACCATGACGACGGGCACGCACACAAAAGGTCTTGCCCTCCAGTTGATCGCGCCAGTGGGGCAGCACCTTTTGGAAGATATCGTCCAGATCACCCACAGGGTAGGCCTTTATCAGCGAGAAGTTGGCAATGCCAGGAGTATGAGCCAATACTTCGGAGACCTTGGCAATCACCGACTCATCAGCATTTTCCGCCAGAATTTCGATTTTCTCCCAGTCCCGCTGCACATCCACCGCCACCCCCACATCTGCCAACAGCTTGCGCAGGTTATCGCGCAGCTGCTTGATAAAGCGTTTGCGTACAGGAGGGCTTTTGATAATGATTTCGGAGAAAACCTTAACGATAAAATGCATTTGAATCGGCCTACAGACTTAAGGCAATAATGCCTTGGGGAAAAAAGGCGGCATTGTACCTGAGCCGCAGGGTTTATGGCGCACTAGTTCACAGTTGGCGCATATCTCTCAATTTTCTGCTATACCTCTTAGTAGCTCAACTAACACTTATCTTATGTTGCGCTGTGATTAATCATATCAATTTATCAAAGGGTAGATCATTGTATGCTGCTGCGAAACCTTAGCATTGGACCGCGCCTGACCATAGCATTTGGCATACTGGCTGTGATGATTTTTTTGCAGGGTCTGTTTGCCCTCAGCAAAATGGACAATATGCAACGCAATGAAAAGGAAATCGGAGATAACTGGGTGCCCTCCCTTGAAGAGGTTAATCGCCTTAGCCTGTCTCTCATGACCTACCGCGTCTTTGCCGTACGCCTGCTGATCGATACGACTCCAGAAGCAGCCGCGAATAATGAAAATCGCCGCACCACTATCAAAGCCGACATAGAAAAATCCCTGAAGATCTATGAAGCCATGATCAGCTCAGACGAGGAGCGCAGGATTTATAATGATTTGCTTCGCGATAAGGATAATTTTTTTGCGGTTGTAGAGCAAAACAGTGGATTGATAAAGGCCGGTGATATAACCGGCGCAAAAGCTGTGGTTGACAAAGAGCAACTGAATATTGCCAATAAATTGGTTTCGCACCTGGAATTGCTTACCCAAATCAACCACAATGGATCGACGGCAGCGATTAAGAATTCCGCTGATACCTACCAAAATGGCCTGACCATGGTTATCACCAGCATAGCTGTGGCCATGACCATCACTGGCCTTCTGGCTTATTTAATCACCCGCAGTATCACACAACCTCTGCAGCAGGCCGTGCGCGCAACCGAACTGGTCGCCAGCGGCGACTTGAGCAAGGAGATTGAGAGCGAGGGCGACGATGAACCGGCGCGGCTACTGGCTGGCCTGTCGCTGATGCAGGTGAATTTGCGCAGCACTATCACCCAGATTTCTAACTCATCCATCCAACTGGCTTCCGCTACCGAAGAGCTGCATTTGGTCGCCTCAGATGCTACGCGCAATTTGCAGCGGCAAAATGATGAAATTCACCAGGCCGCCACTGCCGTTACTGAAATGAGTGCAGCCGTGGATGAAGTCGCACGCAACGCCGTGAGCACCTCTGAGGCCTCTAACCAATCGTCACAAATTGCCAAAGAAGGGCGCGAAAAAGTTCGCCAGACTGTCGCCTCCATCGAGAATATGACTCAGGAAGTGGCGAAAACCTCGACGGTGATGGAAGGACTGGCAGCCCAGTCCCAGGATATTGGCAAGGTGCTCGATGTTATTCGCGCTATAGCCGAGCAGACCAATCTCCTCGCCCTGAATGCCGCCATCGAAGCGGCGCGAGCGGGCGAAGCAGGTCGCGGTTTTGCGGTGGTAGCAGATGAAGTGCGCGCACTTGCACATCGCACCCAGGTATCCACCCAGGAAATTGAAGGCATGATTTCCAATGTCCAGGGCGGCACCCACACTGCCGTGGCATCCATGCGCGACAGCAGCGAGCACGCCAAAGGCACCCTCGGCATAGCGCAGGAAGCCGGCAAAGCGCTGGATGAAATCTTTGAACGCAGCGGCACTATCAGCGATCGCAATTTATTGATCGCCAGCGCCTCCGAAGAGCAGGCAGCCGTTGCCCGCGAGGTCGACCGCAATATTGTCAACATCAGCGATCTCTCCGCACAATCGGCAGCCGGCGCCAACCAGACCAGCGCCTCGGCACAGGAGCTGGCGCGGCTGGCCACTGAACTCAATACACTGGTCTCGCGCTTTATTGTGTAAACCCTTAGCGAACAGCCAAAAAAACGCGCATGAATGCGCGTTTTTTTTGGCCAGGTATCACAGGCGCTATCTCAGCCTGGGCCTCAAACCCTACTTGATACGATAGATTATTTCTTTCATTTTCAAAAGCTTGGGCGCAACCACTGGCACCGTCAGCATAGTGCTGACCACCGCCATTAACAGCAGTGCGGTAAAAGTCTGATTAGTGATGATGTTCTTATCTAGCAGCACATTGGCAAAAACAATCATCACCAATCCTTTGGTTTGCAACAGCCAAGTGATGACAGACACCTCACCCTTGCCCCATTTGAGGATTTTCCCCGCCGCATAAACCCCCAGGTATTTACCCGCGAGCGAGGCCAGCAACAGCACCAGTGCGGCCACTGCCACAGCCGCGCCGCCTATGTCCCAGTGAGTGCGCAGGCCGGTGCTCAGGAAAAACACGGGCATCAATGCGATCAGAACAAAATAGCGCAGCTTGTCCATGTCCTCCTGATTAAACCAGTCGGTATCCATGGTTGCACCGGCGAGGAACGCGCCGACCATATAATGCAGCCCCGACCAATCGGAAAAATAACCACAGAGCGCCAGCCATATAAAGGCAACATACCAGCGGTCGCGCTCCTGCAGCCTTACCATCAGCTTGCGGAATAGATAACTGGCAGCGGCAAAACCCGCCAAAAACAGGGCCTGACGGCCCACTCGCTCCCAGTCCAGCAGGATCAGCGCCAATACACCCCAGATAGCCAAATCATCCAGACTGGCATAGCGCATAATGCGCTGGCCGAGAGGCTGGCGCAGGATATTGAGGTTGTCCATCAGCATGATCAATACCGGCATGGCAGTCACCGCACAAGCCATACCCACGCCCAGGATAAACTGCCAACTCATGACCTCCTGCCCTTTCCAGCCATCGGCAAAATACAGCAGGAAAACTGCCGCACCACAGCCAAATAGCAGCGGCATTCCCAGAGCCAGGCTTGCGGTGACACCACTCTCGCGCCTGTACTCCCAGACTTTTTTCAAATCCAGCTCAACCCCGGCGATCATGATAAAAATCATCGCCGCCCACCAGGAAATGCCATTCATCGATTGGATGACCGGCGGACTGAACACAAATTGGTAATAATCGGGAAAGATCGCCCCCAAGACACTGGGGCCGAGCACTATGCCGACAAGGATCTGCACAACCACCAGGGGCGCCCAGTAATCGGTTTTACCAAGGCGCCAGATCAGATAGGGGATAGAAAAAATAATCGCCATAGCGATCAGAAAAACTTCCGTGACGTTCATGGGATGACTCATTGTTTAGCCTATGGTTATAACGCCGATAAAGAGAGTAGATCTCAGAAAAATCGAAAGGGAGCTTTTTACAGGAGGATGAATGAAACGGCAAGGTAGACGCCTGGATTTTGCGCTCATTTTTTATCCCTGGGGATTGCGCGATTGGCTTCACATCTTGGGATTATTTTGCTCGCCATTATGGAATTACCATGCAAAATGAAAGACAGCCATTTTTATTAAAATAACGATCCAATGGCAGTTACTTTGCCTACAACCCCTGCAGGATGCCTATGTCCCTTTCCATTTTTTGTAAAATAACGCTCATTACTTCCTATATTCTGCTGGTCTCCGGCTGCGGCGGCGGCGACAGAAATAATCGCGATACCAGCGCCACAGCCAACCATTCCAGCGCACTCCCGCCCCTTAGCAGCAGCCAAAACTACGCCGGCTCCGCCAATAGCGCAGAAAGCCAGAACAAAAATGAAGGGCACAGCAGCCTTAGCAATAGCTCCTCTGTCAATCTTGAGAAAAAACTCAGCCAAGTGCTGTCATTTTCCGAACAATCCATCCATATGGGATTCGCCAGCAATACTAAAGAATCCCGTATCGTCATCAACCCGGTGATAGCCCCGGGCACGGGTGCCATTACCTACAAATCCAACAATCCCAATATCGCCTACATAGATGATAAGGGGCAGGTGCATGCGCTTCCCAATCCAGGGGGGCCAGCCGTTATTACCGCAACCATTGCCGCCGATGACAAATATCTGGGCGCCAGTGCCAGCTATACCCTTTATCCTGCTATCTATGCGGTTGACTCCTATGAAGATATGTGCGAATCGCCCTGCCGGCAACAGATCGTTTTCGCCAAGTCGCAGATAGAATTAAAACTCCACCAACTCACCATCAACCACGTCTCCCGCTATGGCGACGGCGAGATAAATTACAGCTCTGGCGATAGCCATATTGCAACCATAGATAAAAATGGCCTGATTACCGCAAGGGGTGCAGGCGCTACAACGATTAAAGTGGATGTGGCAGCCACACGCCGCTTCCCCGCCGCCAGCGCGGAATACCCAGTCACGGTTATAGAAAACGACCTCATATCTTTAGCACCTAATGACATCCCTATAACTGCTTGGATTGGCAGTCGAGATACTCGCTTCAGCTTCCCGGAAACAGCGAATGACTTTGTGTTTTACAGCAGCAGCGATCAAGATTGCGATTTTACCCATGTGCTCAAATGCACGAATGGCCAGCTTGATTTATTGAGCAGTACAACAATTTCCACTGCAGCCACCACTCTGGACAATATGGGCAAGCATTTGCTCAAAGATCCCTTTGGACACACCTCCTTCAGAATGGTGTCTGCAGCCACATTCGAACCCCGTATTCGCCATGAGACGGTTAAATTCAAGGACTCCCTATGGCTGGTTGGAGGACAGCTTGAATCCGACAACTTTTTCGAACCCGTCTTTAAAAACGATATCTGGTCATCGACCAATGGCATTTCCTGGACAGAACAAAGCACCAATAGTGGGTTTTCCAGTAGAATAGGCCACAAAATCGTCGCATTTAATGAAAGATTGTGGTTGATTGGCGGCAACGACTGGAAACTCGATTACCTTATCCCAGGAGAGGATAACGGACGCAAAAATGACATTTGGTCTTCGAACGATGGCATTACCTGGACCCAGCAGCTCGCTCATGCCAGCTTTTCACCCAGATCCGACCATCAGGTTGTTGTTTTTAACAATCAGCTTTGGCTGATCGGCGGCAACGATAAAACCGGCGATAAAAACGATATCTGGTCCTCCAGCAACGGCATAACATGGGTAGAACACACAGGTGACACCGACTCTCCCCCCGCCTCCCATTTTCAGGCAGTTGTGTTCAACGATAAGCTCTGGCTGATCGGCAATAATGGCGATGATGTATGGTCCTCCACTGATGGCATACAATGGACCCACGAAGCCCTGACCAGCAGTTTTTCGCCCAGGGAAAACCATAAGGTAGTGGTTCACAACAGTAAGCTATGGCTTATCGGCGGCTACGACAAAAACGATGTATGGTCATCGGTAGATGGCTTGTCCTGGGTGGAACATACCCAGCACGCAGCCTTTTCGCCCCGCCATGACTTCCAGCTTTCCAGCTTCGACGGTAAATTGGTCATTTCCGGGGGCATAAGCAAGGAGGGTTTCAGCAATGAAATCTGGTCGTCCAGCGATGGCATTGAATGGCGAAAAGGCTTTGCCGGCATCGTCCAATTCCCTCAATAACACATAGCACTCATCATATCAGCCCTCGCAAAGAGGGCTGAATGACCAAACACTGAATGCTCTATTTTGGACCTTGTGCACCAAGACATGCATTATATTGGTGCAATATTTATTTTCCTTGTTTTCGCGTCACCTTATTTTTAAAGACTTGTTGCTATTTTTGGTGGATGGCATATATTTTGCCCCTTTCTGCCAACCTAGCTTCGCCTCATTCGTGAACACACCTTTCACCTAGGGGGATGGATACCGGAAAACCTTTATTTGTGGCTATTTTTTGTGCTGAACTTAGCTGCATTTTTAATCTGTAAACGCAATAGCCATAACAACTTGGAGGCATTCAATGTCTAAGACTTTAGACCTGATCAAAGAACACGAAGCTCGCTGGATTGACCTGCGCTTCACCGATTTCCGCGGCAAAGAACAGCACGTTACTTTCCCAGCTCACGTTGTGAACGACAACTTCTTCGTTGAAGGTAAAATGTTCGACGGCTCTTCAATCGCTGGCTGGAAAGGCATCAACGACTCAGACATGATTTTGATGCCTGACGACTCCACCGCTGTATTGGACCCCTTCTACGACGAAGCTACCATCAACATTCGCTGCAACATCGTTGAACCAGCGACCATGCAAGGTTACGATCGTGACCCACGCTCTATCGGCCTGCGCGCTGAAGAGTACCTGAAGTCTACTGGCCTGGGCGATAAAGCTTTGTTTGGTCCAGAGCCAGAATTCTTTATCTTCGACAGCGTTCACTACAACAGCGCAATGGGCGAAGCTTTCTACAAGATCAAATCCGAAGAAGCTGCCTGGTCCTCAGGCGATGACGTTGAAGGCAAGCACGGCCACGCTCCACGCGTTAAAGGCGGCTACTTCCCCGTTGCTCCAGTAGACTCTCTGCACGATATCCGCGGCGCTATGTGTAACGCTATGGAAGCCATGGGCCTGGAAATTGAAATTCACCACCACGAAGTGGCCAACGCTGGCCAGTGTGAAATCGGCGTAGGCGCCAACACTCTGGTTAAGAAAGCGGACGAAGTACAGATCCTGAAGTACTGCGTACACAACGTAGCTCACCAATACGGTAAAACCGCTACCTTTATGCCTAAGCCACTGATCGGCGACAACGGTTCAGGTATGCACGTTCACCAGTCATTCTCTCTGAATGGCAAGAACCAATTCGCAGGCAATGCTTACGCTGGCCTGTCTGAAACTGCCCTGTTCTACATCGGCGGTATCATCAAGCACGCTAAAGCCCTGAACGCTTTCTGCAACGCTTCTACCAACTCTTACAAGCGTCTGGTTCCAGGCTTTGAAGCTCCCGTAATGCTGGCTTACTCTGCTCGCAACCGCTCTGCTTCTATCCGCATTCCTTACACTGTAGGTGAAAAGGCCAAGCGTATCGAAACTCGCTTCCCAGATCCAACTGCAAACCCATACCTGTGCTTCGCAGCTCTGCTGATGGCGGGTATCGACGGTGTTCAGAACAAGATTCACCCAGGTGAAGCAGCCACTAAAGACCTGTACGACCTGGAGCCAGAAGAAGAAGCAGAAATCCCACAAGTGTGCGCTTCTCTGGAAGAAGCTTTGGGTCACCTGCAAGCTGACCACGAGTTCCTGTTGAAGGGCGGTGTATTCTCTAAAGACTTTATCGATGCTTACATCGAGCTGAAGAAAGGCGAGATCCAACGCGTTAACATGACTCCACACCCAGTAGAATTCGAACTCTACTACAGTGTGTAATCGCTTTTAGTCAGGCATTTGCCCCGCTAAAACATTGAAAAAGCCCATGCCCTCACCAGCATGGGCTTTTTCTTTGCGCAAATCGCGAGTAATCTTTAGCTATAGCCGCGACAGAGGATTTACAGAATGCGTGTTTACCTGATTGTGTTACTCAGTGTGCTGAGCCTGAGCATCCAGGCTGAAATCTATAAAACCACCGATAAAAACGGGCGCATAATCTATACAGACCAACCTGCCGCCAATGACACCAAGGCAGAAGTCGTCAAGCTGCCCAGCATCAACCAGCTTCCCGTTCCCGATGCAAATAGTATCCCTGCAGAAAATTCATCGCCTGCCATTCCCAAAATTGCCTACAAGCTGGTGTTGACCCAGCCTGCGCCCGGTATCAGGCTGCAGGCCAATGAGCGCACTCTGGCTGTCTCTGTGAGTGCCGACCAGGCATTGATGCCAGGGCACTTTTATGCCTATTTCCTCGATGGCGAAAAAGTCAAAGAGAGCACGGCCTCGTCTATTACCCTGGAGGAATTACCTCGCGGTGAGCATAATGTGTACGTAGAGGTCAGAGATGAATTCGGCAAACGTTTTGGCCAGTCCAATTCGGTCTCCTTTTCTGCTTTTCGTCCCATTGTTAAGCATTAGTCCGTTACGGTGCTTGATGCCCAGCGCATAGCACCAATGTGGTGCATTAAATTTTCTCATCTTTTGACGAAAGCGGCGCAAACGCCCCAAATGTAACCTCAAGGACAGTTGGTTTGCTTCTTGCATTCATTGTTATGCACCTTACCAAGGCACACTTCGGAGCCCAACGCGATCGTGAATCAGCGCGATATTTATAAACCTCTATTAGACAATCTCAGTACGGCTATTGTCCTGGTGGATAGCAGCCTGTTGTTGATCCATATGAATCCTGCAGCCGAAGCGCTGCTGGCCATGAGCTGTGAGACAAATAGGGGCGAGCCGCTTACCTACTTCTTTTTTGAAACTGAAGAGACCGCCAAGCAGCTCAAATTGGCGGCAAGCAAGGCCAACCATTACACCAAACGTCACGCCGAATGGCGTCTGCTGCACGGCGATACCATTACCGTGGACTATACGGTGACGCCCTTTGGCGATGAGGAGGGCCTGATTATTGAAATCCAGCCCATCGACCGCCTGCTGCGTATCAGCCGCGATGAAATGCTGGCCTCCTCCCATGAGACTACCCGCAATCTGATCCGCGGCATGGCCCATGAAATCAAGAATCCACTGGGGGGCATTCGCGGCGCAGCCCAGCTTTTGGCGCGAGAGCTGCCCAATCTGGGGCTGACCGAATATACCAGTATCATCATCGATGAGGCCGACCGCCTGCGCAACCTGGTCGACCGCATGCTGGGACCAAACCAATTGCCGAAATGGGCTGAATTGAATATCCATGAAGTTCTGGAGCGCGTTGCCACCATTATCAAGGCAGAAAGCAACGATGCGCTGAAGCTGGTGCGCGATTACGACCCCAGTATTCCGACCATTATGGGCGACAAGGAGCTGCTGATTCAGTCGTGCCTCAATATTGTTCGCAATGCCATGCAGGCTTTGCTGGAATCGGGCATGAGCAATGGCGTTATCCAATTGCGCACCCGTATCCATCGCCAATACACCATTGGCCGCAAACACCACCCGCTGGTGTGCCGTGTGGACATTATCGACAATGGTCCCGGCATTCCCAGCGATATGATCGAAAATATCTTTTACCCCATGATCACTGGCCGCGCTGAAGGCACAGGGCTGGGTTTAACCATTTCGCAACATCTGATTCATCAACATAACGGCCTCATCGAGTGCCACAGCGAACCGGGAAAAACCCGTTTCTCGCTCTACATACCAATGGAAGCGCAACATGCAGAAATCTAATAAAGTGTGGATTATCGACGACGACCGCTCTATTCGCTGGGTGCTGGAAAAAGCCTTGCAACAAGCCAGTATTGACACCCGCGTGTTTGATTCTGGCGACAGCGCCCTGGGCCAGTTGAATCGCGATACACCCGATGCCATCATCAGTGATATCCGCATGCCCGGCACTGACGGGCTGGCATTGCTGAGTAATCTGCACAATACCCACCCGCACATCCCTATCATCATAATGACGGCCCATTCGGATTTGGACAGTGCGGTCGCCGCCTATCAAGGCGGTGCCTTTGAGTATCTGCCCAAGCCCTTTGATGTGGACGACGCAGTGGCTGTGACCCAGCGCGCCCTCGCCCATGCCCTCGAGCAAAAAAGCGACCATCCGGTGGTAGCTGAGTTGGACGCCAACACTGAAATCATTGGTGAGGCACCGGCCATGCAGGAAGTATTTCGCGCTATTGGCCGCCTGTCGCAATCCAATATTACTGTGCTGATCAACGGCCAGTCAGGAACAGGTAAGGAACTGGTGGCAAGGGCCCTGCACCGCCACAGCCCACGCCGCAATGAACCTTTTATCGCCCTGAACATGGCAGCCATTCCCAAGGATCTGATGGAATCAGAACTCTTCGGTCACGAGAAAGGCGCCTTTACCGGTGCCGCAGCCCAGCGCCAGGGGCGCTTTGAGCAGGCCAATGGCGGCTCTCTATTTCTCGATGAAATCGGCGATATGCCCGCTGAAACCCAAACCCGCCTGCTGCGGGTGCTGGCTGACGGCGAATTCTACCGCGTTGGCGGGCATACCCCAGTGAAGGTCGACGTACGCATTATTGCTGCCACCCACCAGAACCTGGAGACACTGGTTGCCGACAACCGCTTCCGCGAAGACTTGTTTCACCGCCTGAATGTGATACGTATCCATATCCCCAAGCTGGCCAATCGCCGCGAGGATATACCCAAATTGGCGCGCTTCTTCCTGCATAAAGCCGCCGCTGAATTGAACGTGGATACCAAGGTATTGCTACCGGAAACAGAGGATTATTTCTGCTCAATGCAATGGCCCGGCAATGTCCGCCAACTGGAGAATACCTGCCGCTGGATTACGGTGATGGCCTCTGGCCGGGAAGTCCATATAGAGGATTTGCCGCCAGAATTGCTGGAACACAAAGAGGGCAGCACCCCCGCCGACGACTGGGAGAAAGCCCTGCGCCATTGGGCCGACCAGGCGCTCGCCAAGGGCCAGCACCAGCTGCTCAGCGAGGCTGTACCTACCTTTGAACGGGCACTGATTGAAACCGCGCTCAAATACACCGCAGGGCGCAAGCGCGATGCCGCCAATCTGCTGGGCTGGGGTCGCAATACCCTGACCCGCAAATTAAAGGATTTGGGCATGGCTGGCGGCAGCGATGAAGATTAAGCCAAGTCAAACCCAAGCCTAATTACAGCGAGGGCGACCCCAGCCGTTGGTGCGACTGGGGTCGCCGACTAATTCCTCCCCCCTTGAATAGTTCCCCCCTCACTCAATCTCTCCTAATTTTTTTGGATCTCACAACACATTGGGGAAAGTGCATCTATACTCAAAAAACTAGCTTTTCGCTAAACCCAATATTGCACAACACACACAGATCAAAAAACGAACAATTAATAATAGTAGCCATTCGTAGTCGACAGACTCAAAGCGGGAAAAAATTGCGGGGAAAAAATGGTACAAAAATCCTTACTCACCAAAGTAACCATCATTCTTGCTGTGACCATGATGCTCATTGCAATTGCCGTAGTATCCATGAACTACAAAATCAATTCCGACAAGCTGCAGCAGGGATTTGAAAGCGATAGCAATGCCATGATTGCCTTGACCAACTCTTCCATTCTCGAGGCAGTTTTTGCCTATGATTTCCAGCAGGTGGAAGCCATTGCCAAATCACTGGTCAATACCGATCTGGTCACCAATATCAGTGTTGCCGACCAGCGCGGCAAACCCGTCGCCAGCGCCCACGATGACGATAACAGTCCCGGCCAAGTCAGCCACAAAGGCATAGACATTATTTATGCCGGTGCAAAAATTGGCAGCTACGACATTACGTTTTCCAAACGCACCATGCAATCCTCGCTGCACAACCAGGCCGTTAACAGTTTATTGATCGTCTCCCTGTTATTAGCGGCCAATATTATCATTACCTATCTGTTAACCAAAAAACTGATGCTGGGTCCAGTCGCAGAAGTGACCCGCTCCCTGGCAAGCATTGCCGATGGCGGTGGTGATCTGACTCGGCGCCTGTCGACCCTGAGCCGCGATGAAGTCGCCGAGCTTGCCCATAATTTTAACCGTGTACTTGAACATATTGCCGATATTATCCGCAATGTGGTGAATGTGAACGGCAAGGTGAGCTCCAATGTCTCCACCATGTCCATGGCTACCGAAAGCACCGTTAATTCCACTACACAGCAATTGCGCGAAATCGAATTGGTAGCCA
This sequence comes from Cellvibrio sp., assembly GCA_035565295.1. Classification (GTDB taxonomy): domain Bacteria; phylum Pseudomonadota; class Gammaproteobacteria; order Pseudomonadales; family Cellvibrionaceae; genus Cellvibrio. The sequence goes on from DATMSP010000012.1 coordinate 35,522, forward strand.
CTGCAGTTGAAGAATTGTCAGCGTCCGCCACCGAAATCGCCCGTCACGCAGGCGAAACCGCTGAGCGCACCAACGCCACCAGTATCCTTGCCAACCAGGGCAATGAAATTGTCAATGCCTCACTCGATAACGTCAACCGCCTGACTGCACAAATTGAATCCACTGCAGAAAAAATTCAAGTATTGAAAAACAATTCCGTCAATATCGGCTCGGTGATGGAAGTGATTCGCACCATTGCCGAACAGACAAACCTGCTCGCCCTGAATGCCGCGATTGAAGCTGCCCGCGCCGGTGAACAGGGTCGCGGCTTTGCCGTGGTGGCCGATGAAGTGCGCTCTCTCGCGCAAAAAACACGGGCATCTACCCAGGAAATCGAATCGATTGTCGTGCAACTGCAGCGCGCGGCAGATGAAGCCCACCAATCCATGAACACTAGTACGCTGTCAGCGCGCGAGACCATAGCGACAGCCTCTAAAGTGGGCGAAGCCATTGATAAGATCCGCGATAATATTAATATCATCAACAATATGAATCACCAAATTGCCACGGCTTCCCATGAACAGAGCAGCGTGGTGAATGAGGTGAGCAAGAACGTCTCGGCGATTAATGCACTCTCCGAAAAAGTTTCGCAGAATGCCCATGTGATCAATAACAGCGGCAACCTGCTCGCGCAGGAGAGTTCAGAGCTGCAGAAAGAATTGAATAGTTTTAAATTGTAAATGGTCACTCAAAAAAGCCCCGGACTACCGGGGCTTTTTTATTTCAGCCCTGATGTCATCTTTCTGTCATTAAAGAAATGTATCCTGGATGCCAGGGAATCCCTGAAAAAAATTAATCGAAAAAATCTGGCCCAGCAGGCTTTTTCCTATTCCGCATTTCTATTTTCCCGGCAATTATCCGCCACTATTTTTCAGCGATTGCCTCTCTATCGATTTGACTCTGCCTGGAGAAGCTATGGCTATTTCGGACGCTGGTTATGGCACCGACCAGAATGGATTGATTTGCGGGTTCCTGCTGCATCCTGACAGCCGGCCGCAGGAACTCAACAGCCAGGAGGCCAGCAAATGGCTGGCGAGCAATAAAGACATGCCGGGAGAAAGTTTTTTGTGGCTGCATTTTAATTTAGGCCATACTCTCAGCGAAAAATGGCTGCATACCCACACAACTCTACCCGAAGAATTTTTTGATACCTTAAGGGAAGACTCACACTCCACGCGCATTGAATTGGTTGAATCATCACTGCTTGCCGTTATCAACGATATACATTACGACTTCTCCTTCGAAGCCTCGGAAATTTCTACCCTGTGGCTGAGCGTTGCCCAGCGATTGGTGATTTCCGCACGCCTGCGGCCGCTCCGTTCCATTGATCGACTGCGCGAATCCGTCAGACGCGGTGAAATTATCCGCTCTCCCCTGGCACTGCTTATCCATCTGTTGCACGAACAGGAAAATGTATTGGTGAGCATTCTGCGCAGGGTCACTTTGCGGATAGATGCCGTGGAAGATAAATTACTGGCAGGCAAAGTCAGTATCACGCGCACTGAGCTGGGCGCTATGCGGAGATTGCTGGTAAGGCTGCAGCGCTTGCTTGCCCCGGAGCCCGCATCCTTGTTCCGTCTATTGCAGGCGCCGCCCCTGTGGACAGATAGCACCGACAGCATGGAACTGCGTCAGTCCACTGAAGAGTTCAGCGTGGTTCTGCATGATATGAATACCCTGCAGGAGCGTATCAAGCTACTGCAAGAAGAGCTTGCCGCCCATGTCAATGAGCAAAACAACAAAAGCTTATTTGTGCTGACCGTAGTCACCGTTCTCGCGCTGCCTATCAATCTCAGTGCAAGCCTGCTGGGTATGAATGTGGGCGGCATACCCCTGGCACAAGATGAAAACGGGTTTTGGTTTATAGTCGCTCTTATTCTTTGTTTTACTGCAGTCGCCGCCTGGTGGGCCTTCAAAAAATGGCGGGCCTGATAGCTGCAACATATAATTCGCTATTGCCGCCATTTCCTGCTGTAATGCAGCAAGACCTCAGCGATATTTACTATTTAAAGAGCGACCCATGCCGACAAGCCCGCAACCCAAGGGAAAATTAACACTGCAGACCCTTTCCATGCCCGCTGATACCAATCCCTATGGCGATATTTTCGGCGGTTGGCTGCTGTCGCAAATGGATATTGCCGGCGCAGTATTCGCCCAGGAAATCGCTCAGGGCCGAGTGATTACTGTGGCAATCGGCAGTATGTCGTTTTTGCATCCCGTTCCTGTGGGGGCGCTGGTCACTTGCTATGCGCGACTTTTGGCAATTGGCAATACCTCCATCCGCATCGGCCTTGAGGTCTGGATCAAGGATTACCATCTGGAAGATATTATTAAAGTCACCGAAGGTGAATTTATTTATGTCGCCATAGATGAGCATGGCAAAAAACGAAAAGTAACAGCATAATTCCGCTGCGCGGCCATCTGCAAAAGATGCTATTAAAAACCCTGCAAGTATTTCGATAAATAAGAACGAAAAAATAGATATATTGGTTATTGAAAATTTGGATTTATTTTGCAATCTTATTTAATTTCAATTGCTTAGCTATTGCGCATCGCTTATCTGCCAAGAATCCACCCAAACAAATCCAATAGCAGACGCTTCACAATGGCTGATTTTTTCAAAATTTGCTGGTATGGTCATGGGCATGAAAAAAATATAATAAATAAGGGTTTAAAGATGCTTAGAGATTCACCCTCAGGTTATGGCTTGGCGACCATTATTTTTCACTGGCTCAGTGCGCTGCTGATAATAAGCCTATTTGCACTGGGGTTATTTATGACCAGCCTCGACTACTACTCGCCCTGGTACCACAAGGCTCCTGAGCTGCATATCAGCCTCGGCATCGGCCTGTTGTTGTTAACACTGTTGCGAATTATCTGGCGGGCCTGCAATAAAACACCTGCGCCACTTCCCAGTATTGGCAAATCAACCCTACTGGCTGCCAATCTTATAAAGGTAGTACTCTATCTTTTTATCTTTACCATTGTCGGCAGCGGCTATTTAATCACTACTGCCGAGGGTCAGGCCGCCAGCTTCTTTAACCTTTTCGGTATTCCCGCCACACTGGAACTGAGCGCTGACAATGTAGATCGCATAGGAGAGCTGCATAAGTATTGCGCGTGGGGTGTGATTATTGTTGCCTCCCTGCACGGATTGGCTGCATTATTTCACCATTTTGTAAAACACGATCGAACTTTAGTCAGAATGTTAAGTCCTGTTAAAAGAATAAATTAATATCAAACCACTGGAAAAAATATCATGTCACTTGCTTTCACTAAAAAACATTTAGCAGCAGCCCTGATCACAGGAGCCAGTTTATTCAGTTTGCCAGCACTGGCCGATAACTATGTGATTGATACCAAAGGTGCGCATGCCTCCATCAACTTTGCGGTAACCCACTTGGGGTTCAGTACCTTGACGGGCCGCTTCAATACATTTTCCGGTGATTTTACTTATGATCCGGCCAATCTCGGAGCCAGTACCGTAAACGTGACTATAGACACCAACAGTGTCGATACCAATCATGCCGAGCGCGATAAGCACTTGCGCACACCAGAATTCCTGAATGTAGCAAAGAATCCCAAGTCCACTTTTGTCAGCAAGAAAGTCGTTCTTGGCAGCGATAAGAATAGCTTCGATCTAGTCGGTGATTTTACTCTCAATGGAGTAACCAAAAGCATTACCATAGCGGCGAAGAAAATTGGCGAAGGTAAAGATCCCTGGGGTGGGCAGCGCGCAGGCTTCTCGGGCACCACCGAAATTTTCCTGAAGGATTTCAAAATCGAAAGCAAATTTATTCCCGACACTGAGTCCATTAAGCTGGCGCTGTATATTGAAGGCGTTAAAAAATAAAAAATCGTCTTAGTGACCATCAAACAAAAAAGCCTTGCTGGGATTCAGCAAGGCTTTTTTGTTGCTGCATTGCAGCACACCTAACCATTCAAATAATAATGCCTACTTAATAACCGCTTAATTTCAATGCCTGAATTTGTTTATCCTGAATCCGAGAAAGGAACAGCAGCGCCGCTACAGCGCCAATAAAAGCCAGCAACATATCGGATTGGGTATCCCAGGGATCACCTTGGGTGCCGAGAAATTCATCGGCGCCCTGCCCCAAAGCAATGGCCGCAGCCCACTCAAGTAGCTCATAAGCTGCACTGATCGCCAGGATGACACAGACCACCAGGAAGCAGAGCATTTTTTTGCCGCGCACATAATCGCCGCGAATCAATATTTCACGCGCAACCAGCGCGGGTACCAGCCCCTGGAAAAAATGACCTATCCTGTCGTAGGGGTTGCGCTCCAAGTCCAGTAAATCAGCGAGATAAAACCCTAGAGGCACCTTGGCATAACTATAAATACCACCCGTCATCAACAAGACCGCGTGAACAAAGATAAGCACATAGACAAGGGTCGAGAGGGGAAATTTTTTATAGCTGATAGCCAGCACCGGCAGGGCCATCATGACCGGAAAAACTTCCAGTATCCAGGTGGTATGGTCATGAGCCAGAAAGTAACTCAACAGCAAAAAAACAATCAAAATCAGCGCTGCACCTATAAGACTGTAACCCCTGTTGAGCTGCATTATCGAGACCTTTTATTATAAAAAATAATCATTGATGATGTTATGCACCCGCAATACATCCACCCCCGCCATACCCGCCGCTACAGCTGCCTGTAATCCCAGTTTAGCATCTTCAAACACCACGCAGCGCTCGGGCATCACACCTAACAGCTGCGCGCAGCGCAGGAAAGTGTCGGGGGCAGGTTTGGGATTTTTTACCTGATCGGCGCTGACCAGACAGTGGATATATTTGTCCAGGCCGCAGGCCGCTATGATTTTTTCGGCCTCGCGACGACTGGCACCCGTGCCTATAGCCATGGGTTTTTTGCCGTGATACTGCCGGACTGTTTCCATTAGCGCTGTGGGCTTTACCAGGGCCTTGAGATGATCTTCTACATACCGCTCTTTAAATTCACTGATTTCAGATAAATGTGCTGCCGGATTGCAATTGAATTTTTTCAGCAGGATTTCAATACTGGCCATTGTAGAAACACCAGCCAGCGAGCGCATAAAGGGGCGGTCTACAGGTATTTGATAATGCGTTAAGGTGGCGATCCAGGCTCGTTCATGCAATTGGCCGCTATCGACCAATGTGCCGTCCATATCAAAAATAAGTGCATCAAATTGATCGTACATTGTAGCTCCACCGCTGACTGAAAATATTATCACCTAACAATAAGGCCCTGCATGAAAAATTCATGCAGGGCCTTATTACCCAATATAAAACCAG
>DATMSP010000013.1:0-129495 GCA_035565295.1 Cellvibrio sp.
AGTTCACTAAATTCATTTTTCCTTAAGACGCGAATCGTATCGCCGGCTTTCAAGCGTTTCTCAATGCTGCCAGGAGATGTATGCTTTAATACTTTTTTGACCTTGTATATCTGTGCATATTCTATATATTGAGTTGTGTGGGATTGTAGATAATGAGTCTCTTTGGGGAAGGTAACTTCTTTTATTTTTTCCAATTCTTGAGTGTCATGCAAAATTACAATCAAAGAACTTTCGGCTGAAAGTTTCCTAAGGTCTTCCTCTGTTCGGGTTCCGTTATCTTCGAAAACGACTTCTGACACATAAGCCTCCGGTGTCCAGAGTAAAATTAGTATTATTAAAATAAATACGGCTTTGCTATATCTATTTGAAGAGGGATTCATTTTATTGTTGCGCAGCAAAAACGGCTGTCGTTTATATATAGGCTGCATGGATTTTCTCTTTCAAGCTATTGAGTTGACCATTGCAATAAGCCAAGGTTACCCTGCTGATCCCGTGTGAGAAATGTTTGGCTGTTGGGGTGATAGCTGAGTATCCTGCTCTTGCAGGGATGTTCGTCCAGGAATTCTCCGGTCTGCAAATGCCAAATGCTGAGGCCATCTTGTGCCGGGCTTCCAGAAAATAAAAAATCGCCATGGGCAAAGAATATATCGAGTGTGGGGCCCAGAAATGACAGTATTTCCTCTGCAGAGATTGCATCGTAAATAACCGCGCTGTTTTCGGGTATGTCGCCGTGGGTTTGTAAATAGGGATTGCCCCAAATCAATAGGCGTTGATTGTCCAGCCAGCAAAAGGGTGAATCCCAAAAATATTCCCAGCCTGCGTAGATAACCTTGGATTTTCCTGAGTCGGGCTCCCATTTATTATGAGTGACCCAGTCTTCAATGCTGAAGCCATAGGCCACGCCCATAGGGTGCCAGCACCAACCTATAGTGGCCAGGCGTCTGCCATCGGGTGATATTTTCAATTCGCCGGACCATTCGCTGAAGACCCTGTCTTCCGGGTCAATCTGCGGTTGATCGTCCTCCGTGCGCGCGCTCAGGCATTCGCCGCTGGCGAGATCGACAATATCCAGTTGCGACCAGCTGCTGGCATAGACAAGGCACGTTTTTTCCTGGAAGCGATAAAAACAGACTGGGTAGGGCGTTTGGGTCGAATGGTAGTTGTAGTCGGGCAGCGACATAATGCGCCTGCCATCCGCCAGCGCGAGTACCAGCCCGGCATTATAGGCGGGCTCGCGATTTAATACGCTGATGGCTACATACAGAGAGCAATCGCTGAACTTGAGTTGCACGCTGGATTCACTATTAATGACCAGTTCGTCAACCCGGGTTATGCGTTCGCTAAGTCCTGTAGCCGTGTAAATTCGCCATAAAACCCCTTCGCTATCCATCGCAATCAGTTGCGGAGTTTCTGTGGCGAGAAAATTGGCGCTGAGGATGGTCAGGCTCCCGGGCTGGCTCAGCTGTAATTTCCGCTGCACAAAAGAGAAATTGTATTGGGGGGAGTGCTCACACTCTCCCTTGATGGCAAATTCGATTTCGCTCTGATCCTTGGTAAAGCAATACCAGCATTGACTCAGCAGCTCGCCGGGTTGTGGTGTTGAGTCCAGGCAGGCTTGACAGAGATAGAGTGCCCGGTTTTTTTCGCCGGTGTAAAGCTTGTAGTGCGCTTTTGCGGTCTTGTTGGCGATATGTGTGCAAAGCTGATTGTCAGCTGCACCGTGTCCACAGTTCTGCATCAGAATAACCACGCAACATTTTTAGGGTGATGGGTGAGAAATTTTGTGGCATTGGTCAGCAAAATTTCATGGATTTCAAAATCGCAGGGCCAGGCTTCGCTGGGGAGCTTGTAGATAAATCTGCCCTTGGATGGTTGATGCAAGTGGCTCAGGGATAGCATGACAAATAATTGCTGCAGCTGGATTTGCGCGGAAACCTCCGCAATCCATTCGCGTATCTGCGCGGGGGAATACTGCTCTTGGTTGACATTGCTGGCCCAGTCGGTAATCGGGTTCGGCGGGTTGCAGTAATCTTTCAGCTCAAAGCAAACCCAGGTTTTTTTGTAATGAACGATTTCGCGATTGAATTGCTGTGCAGCCTCGCCATTGAGATTGCTGTAGCTAAGTTTCTGCTGCGGGAACAGCGATTTAATATGGTGTCTTAGCTGGCGAAAAATGCTATCGCTACGATCTATGCGCACGTGTTTCGCAATTGCGGAGTAATCCAGCGGTTGATAATAAAGTGCACTTATGGCCTCGGCCATCAATATATCCCTGTTTATGGGTTTAAATGGATTTTCCTTAGAGGGGGCAGTGACCCTGGTGGGCTTATAATACAAAAGAAAGTGAAATGAGGAATGATTTATTCTTCAATCTGAGACATCTATCATTAAATCACATGGCCCGCAGAGAGGCGGGTTCGCAGGCAATAAAAATCCCGCGATTCTGTGTGAAAGGCGGGATTTTGTCTGCCTGCAATCGCCACTTAGCTAATGGCTTTATCCACGATCACCTGAGCTTCGCCAATCAGTTTCTGCAGGTGGTCCTCACCGAGGAAGCTCTCGGCATAGATCTTGTAAATATCTTCCGTGCCCGAGGGGCGCGCGGCAAACCAGCCGCTTTTGCTGATAACCTTGATTCCACCAAAGGCCGCATTGTTGCCCGGTGCATGGGTGAGCACTTTTTCGATGGTTTCTCCGGCCAGTTGTGTTGAGGTGATCTGCTCTGGCGAGAGTTTTGACAGGGCTTTTTTCTGCGCGGTGTTGGCTGGTGCTTCGACGCGGCTCTCGGCGGTGCGGCCAAAGCGATTGGCCAGCTCCTGATAATGTTCGCCGGGATCGCGACCGGTTTTTGCGGTAATCTCGCCGGCCAACAGTGCCGGTATCAAACCGTCCTTGTCGGTTGTCCAGACGCTGCCGTCCATCCGCAGGAATGAGGCTCCTGCGCTCTCCTCTCCGCCAAAGCCCAGGGAGCCATCATAGAGTCCCGGGGCAAACCATTTAAAGCCAACGGGCACCTCATAAAGTCGACGCCCTAGTTTTTCACTGACTTTGTCGATCATCGCACTGCTGACAACCGTCTTGCCAATAGCGGTTTTGGCATTCCAGAGTGGGCGATGCTGGAACAGGTAATCGATTGCCACAGCGAGATAGTGATTGGGCGGCATCAGTCCGACACTGGGCGTGACAATGCCGTGGCGGTCATGGTCAGTGTCACAGGCAAAGGACACCTGATAGTCGTTGCGTCCGGCAACCATGGACTGCATGGCATAGGCAGAGGAGGGGTCCATACGAATTTTGCCATCCCAGTCAGCGGTCATAAAGGCAAAGGAGGGATCGATTTTCTGGTTAATCAAATGCAGGTTCAGTTTGTAGTGATCCGCAATCGCATTCCAGTAGTGCAGGCCCGCGCCGCCGAGCGGATCAACGCCCATATGGACATTGGAGTCGCGCAGCAGATTCATATCGACAACGTTGATCAAATCGCGGACGTAGTTGTTTACATAGTCGTGGTGGTGGGTTGTCATCGCATGCAGGGCCATGCGGTAATCCATGCGTTTGACATCGCGCAGATTATTCTCCAGCAGCTCATTGGCGCGCGCTTGCATCCAGTTGGTGATATCGGAGTCGGCGGGGCCACCATTGGTGGGATTGTACTTGTAGCCGCCGTTATCGGGTGGATTGTGAGAAGGTGTAATCACCACGCCATCCGCAAGGCCGGTGCTGCGGCCGCGATTGTAGGTCAGAATTGCGTGGGAGATCGCTGGCGTAGGGGTAAACTCGCCGCCAGTGGCCAGCATCAATGTCACACCATTTGCAGCGAAGACTTCAACTGCATTGATCTGCGCAGGCTCGGAGAGCGCATGGGTGTCAATGCCGATATAGAGTGGGCCGGTGATATCGGCGTGGACACGATAGTCGCAAATGGCCTGGCTGATGGCCAGCACATGGTCCTCATTAAAGCTGGAATTCAACGCGGAGCCGCGATGACCGGAGGTGCCGAAAGTAACGCGTTGCTCGGGGATGGTGACATCGGGTTTTTTGCTGTAATAGGCATCGGTTAATTTGACTACGTCCACAAGCATGTCATGTGGCAACAGCTTTCCTGCATGAGTGCTAAGTTTCATTGATGACTCCTTAGGATTAATTTTTATTGAGTTTAATAACTTTTACTGAGTCGAGCTATTCATGGCGCACTATTGTGCAGCCGGGCTATAGGGCACAATTTTAATGATAATGCCGAGCAGCGGATGATCAATATAATGTATTTCCTGGCTGCGTATACTGCGTTCTTGTTTCAGTTTGACGATACGTTTAACTAGGTAATCCGGCGCTTGATCGGCGGGGGTAATATCCGTATGGGGGAGGGGCGGCAGCTCCGGCCAGTTGGCACCTAAATCGTTTACTGAATTGACCGGGGTAAATTGAGTTAGCCAGAGATTGGTCTGCAATTTTAAGTACTGTGCAACACTCAGGTCAATGCTGCCCTCCAGTTCATAGTGATTATTAAATATTTTGCCGCCGTTAATTAAAATAGAGCTTGTCTGTGCGGAAATCAGCTGGCGCCAGGCCTGGTGGAACAACAGGCTGTAACTGCCACTTTTGGCGATGCTGGAAACCTGGGGATTCAATTGCCGCTCGCTGGTTTTCAGCAGGCTAAAGCCCGAGTTATCGCCAGTCTCCGCCGGTTTCAAGGCTGTGACATCTGCCGGGTAGCTGAGTTGGATATTATGCGGCCAGCTCTCCTGCTGCGCAGGATTTTCGCTGCGGGCAAACACAATCATTTCCACCTGATACCAGCGCTCGTGATTTTCCGCTGGTATTTGGCTTTCCTGCGCACGGGCAACTTGTGTGACGCAGAGGCTCAGTAGCAAAGCATTCCACAGCCAGTTGACTCTTGCTGGCGATCGAGAATATTTCAGTATCATGGTTTTCATAGCGATTAGCCCATTAATTTGTTTAACAGGTCGGCGACCTGCTGCAAGCGCTGTTCGGCAGTTTCCATTGCCAGGTTGAATTTCAATTGGTTGGCACCTTCCAATTTGTAGGCCTGCGGGGCCGTCTGCACCAGCTTGACAATGGTGAGCGGCTCCACGCGGGTGTTGCCAGAAAACTCTATTCGACCTGCGCGAGCATTGGCCTCCAGTTTGGTGATGCCGATGGCCTGGGCTTTCAATTTTATCTGCATGACCCTGATCAGGTTTTTGATTTGGTCGGGCAGCAGGCCAAAGCGGTCAATCATTTCCACTTGCAGTTCGCGCAGCGCCTCTTCGCTGTCGGCATTGGCGATGCGTTTGTACATAACCAGGCGCGAGTGGACATCCGGCAGGTAGTCAGCGGGAATCAGTGCAGGAATGCGCAGGTTGACATCGACCAGCTCGTCAAATTCTTTACTCGGGTCGGGAATCTTGCCCTGGCGTATCGCCTTGATGGCACGGTCGAGCATTTCCATATAGAGCGAAAAACCAATGGTCTGGATCTGTCCGCTCTGCTCATCGCCCAGCAGTTCTCCTGTGCCGCGAATTTCCATATCGTAGGTGGCGAGGGTAAAGCCTGCGCCCAGGTCTTCGGCGGCGGCAATGGCTTCGAGGCGCTTGATCGCATCGCTGGTCATACTGCGTTTGTCGGGCGTCATCAGATAGGCATAGGCCTGGTGATGCGAGCGTCCGACGCGGCCGCGCAACTGATGCAATTGCGCCAGGCCAAATTTATCGGCGCGATGTATAACGATGGTATTTGCGCTGGGGATATCAATACCGGTTTCAATAATGGTGGTGCAGACCATCACATTGAAACGTTTGTGGTAAAAATCTGACATCACGCGCTCAAGTTCGCGCTCGGGCATCTGTCCGTGACCGACAATAATACGCGCTTCCGGCACCAGCTCCTGGAGTTCGCGCGCGGTTTTCTCAATACTGCTGACTTCATTGTGAAGGTAATACACCTGGCCGCCGCGCAGGATTTCCCGCAGCACGGCCTCTTTGATAATGGCCTCGTCATTTTGCCGGACAAAGGTTTTTACCGATAAGCGTTTTGCTGGCGGCGTGGCAATAATAGAGAGATCGCGGATTCCTGCGAGGGACATATTCAGTGTGCGCGGAATCGGTGTAGCGGTGAGTGTTAAGATATCTATCTCACTGCGCAGGGATTTAAGCTGTTCTTTCTGGCGCACACCAAAGCGATGTTCTTCGTCGATGATCAGCAGGCCAAGGTTTTTATATTTCACATCGGGCGATAATAATTTATGGGTGCCCACCACAATATCGACTTTGCCTTCAAGGAGGCGTTGTTGCACTTCTTCGGTTTCCTTGGCGGTTCTGAAACGCGATAAGACGTCGATGGTAATTGGCCAACTGGCAAAGCGGTCGCGCAGCGATTCATAGTGCTGTTGTGCCAGCAGGGTAGTGGGTGCAAGTATGGCGACCTGTTTGCCGCCGTGGCTGGCGATAAAGGCCGCGCGCATGGCGACTTCGGTTTTGCCGAAGCCGACATCGCCGCAGACCAGGCGGTCCATCGGCTTGGGCGACAGCATATCGGCGATCACGGCTTCGATAGCGCGCTGCTGGTCCGGTGTTTCTTCAAACGGAAAACTGTTGGCAAAATTTAAATAGGCTTCTTTCGGATCGGCAAAAGCAAAGCCTTTACGCGCAGCGCGGCGGGCGTAAACTTCCAGCAGCTCTGCCGCGGTATCGCGAATTTGCTCAGCGGCTTTGCGCTTGGCCTTTTGCCAGGCCTCTGTGCCCAGTTTGTGCAGCGGTGCCAATTCTTCATCGCTGCCGCTGTAGCGGCTGATCAGATGCAGGTTGGTGACGGGTACATAGAGTTTGGTTTCGTCGGCGTATTCCAGAGTTAAAAATTCATTGGTCTGCTCATCAATAGTGATGGTTTCCAAGCCGCGATAGCGACCCACGCCGTGGTCGATATGCACCACTGGCGACCCTATCTTCAGCTCGGTTAAATTTTTAACGATTAAATCGGAATTGTCCTGCGTCTGCTTGCGTCTGCGCTGTTGCTGTACCCGTTCGCCAAACAATTGGGTTTCGGTGATCAGTGCTATGGCGGGTTCCTGCAACAGCAATCCCTGCTCCAGGGGCGCAACCGTAATAGCAATGCGATCCTTGCCCTCGACAAAGCTGGTCCAGTTATCCAGCAGCGCGGGAACTATGCGAATCCGCCCGAGCAGTTCCAGCAGGGTTTCGCGGCGACCCGCTGAGTCTGCGCAGAATAAAACCCTGCCGAAAGTATATTCCAGTAAAAAAGCTTCTATGGCAGCCAGTGGGTTTTCGGCCTGGGAGCGAATCGGCAAGCTGGGTGGAGTCTGTGTGGAAAAATTGCTGTTGCCAGCTTTTTCTTCCAGCTTTTCGCTTTGCACAAATGTGCGGCAATAATTTTTCAGGCGGGCAAAAAGCTCATCGATTTGCAGATAGATATCTTTGGGAGGAAGAATGGGCCGCTGCGGGTCCACGCGGCGGTTTTCGTAACGGCGCAAGAGTTCCAGCCAAAAATTTTCTGCGGCTTTTTCAATATCGCCCAGTGCATAGATTTGCGTAGTCTCGGGCAGGTAATCAAACAGGCTGCTGCATTTCTCAAAGAACAGCGGCAGGTAATATTCGATTCCCGGTGGTGAAATGCCCGCGCTAACATCCTGGAAAATAGGGCAGGCCTTGTGATTCACATCGAATTTTTCCATCCACTGCTGTTTGAAGCGGGCAATGCCGAATTTATCCAGGGGAAATTCTTTTGCCGGCAGCAGTTGGATACTGTCGACCTGTTCCACCGTCAATTGCGTTTCTGGATCAAAGGTGCGCAGGGTTTCAATTTCGTTGTCAAATAAGTCGAGACGGAAGGGCTGCTCGCTGCCCATCGGGAAAATATCAATCAGTGAGCCGCGCACCGCGTATTCGCCGTGTTCGTATACTGTATCGACAAAATGGTAGCCAGCCTTTTCCAGGTTGCCGCGCAGGGTATCGATATTGATTTTTTGTCCGCACTCTACCATCAGGCTGTTGCCGAGCAAATAGTCGGCGGGCATCAACCGCTGTAACAGGGATGTGATAGGGACAACCAGAATTCCCTGTCTGGTGAGCGGTAATTGGTAGAGGGTTTTTAATCGATCGGAGATAATATCCTGGTGCGGTGAAATGCTATCGTAGGGCAGGGTCTCCCAATCGGCGAGATGCAGGATTTCAAAGTCTGCCTGCTGATTAAAAAATTGCAGTTCGGTTTCCAGGCGCAGGGCGCTGCTGGCATCGGCTGTGATCACCAGGTTGAGTCCCTGGGTTTGATAGGCCCCCTGCAAAATAGCCAGAGCCTGGGCGCTGCCTTGCAGTTGCCCCCAGTATTGTTTGTTGCCGGAGCGAGTTGAGACGGGTGGTGCGAATGAGGTGATACGCGTCATCGTTACAAAGTCTAACCTTGGCTTTAAAAAGTGGGGTCCATTGTACCTGCGGCCAATTTAAAAAGGGATACTTATTGCGCGTACTGGCTATGAACGGTATTTGCATAGGATAAGCGGTGCAGCCGCGTGCAGCTTATTATTGCGCGTCGGCGGCCTTTCATTGCTACAATGTGAGCAGAATGCATAATGTCGAGGGCTAAAAAGTGGCAGAACAAGCGTATGATGTGCTGGTGATTGGGTCTGGCCCTTCGGGTGAAAGTGCAGCAATTGCTGCGGCCAAGGCCGGCAAAAGGGTCGGAATCATAGAGAATCGCGGTGTTGTAGGTGGCAGCTGTGCCCATAAAGGAACCATCCCTTCAAAATCCCTGCGTCATGTTGTCAAACAAGTAATCCAATTCAAAGGGGACAGTTTGTTTCGCGAGATTGGCGATAGTCGCCATCTGACTTTCCCTAAAGTGTTGCAATCTGCAGCTAGGGTGATCCCCAAACAGGTCGAGCTGCATACTGCTTATTATGTGCGCAATCGCGTGACTGTGCACACTGGGCACGCTTCCTTTGTCGATGCCCACACCATTCGCCTGCTGTTGCCCGACGGTGCTGCGGATATCCTCAAGGCCGAGAATATTATTATCGCTTCCGGTTCGCGCCCCTATCGCCCGGCGGATGTCGATTTCAGTCATCCGCGCATTTATGACAGCGATACCATCCTGGAAATGCAGCACAGCCCGCGTCATATTATTATTTACGGAGCCGGTGTCATCGGCTGTGAGTACGCCTCTATCTTTTCCGGGCTGGGGATGCGGGTTGACCTGATCAATAACCGCGATCGCCTGCTGTCATTTCTCGACGATGAAATCTCCGATGCCCTGAGTTATCACCTGCGCGACAGCGGTGTGACGGTCCGCCACAGTGAAGAGTTCGAAAGCATTGAGGCCAATGATCGCTGTGTCACCCTGCAGTTGAAGTCGGGCAAGCATCTGCGCGCGGATGCCATTCTCTGGTGCAATGGTCGCAGTGGAAACACGGATACCATGAATCTCGAGGCGGTGGGTGTAGTGGCCGATCATCGCGGCAATCTTAAAGTCGATGATTGCTATCGTACCAATGTTGATAATATTTATGCGGTGGGCGATGTGATCGGCTGGCCGAGCCTGGCCAGTGCTTCCTATGGCCAGGGACGCGCTGTGTCCGATGGTATTTGCGGCCGGGTCTGTACCCAGGTTGCCGATGTGCCCACGGGAATTTATACCTTGCCCGAGATCAGCTCGGTGGGCAAAACCGAAACCGAATTGACCCAGGCGCGGGTGCCCTATGAAGTGGGTCGGGCACTGTTCAAGAATACGGCGCGCGGGCAGATCTCCGGCGAAAATGTCGGTATGCTGAAATTGCTGTTCCATGTGGATACGCTGGAGGTGCTGGGCGTGCATTGCTTTGGCGCTGAGGCGGCGGAAATTGTGCATATCGGTCAGGCGATAATGCGGCAGAAGGGCGAGGGCAACAGTATCCAGTATTTCCTCAATACGACCTTTAACTATCCCACCATGGCGGAAGCCTATCGTGTGGCGGCGCTGGATGGTGTGAATAGGATCAGTCGTCGTTGAGTTGTACTTCGTAATCCGTTCACCATAAGTGCATTTGTTTCGAAAGCGCATGAATACATCCTTGTAGCTCCCTCAAGTCGTCCCTGACTTGAGGGTTTCGAAACAAATGCACTTATGGTGAACTTGCATTGTGCGAGCCCCAAACGTTAACAGAGTCTTGCATTCGCTATTTTTGATTCAGCTTTAAATCTTCTTCAGGTTCATCACCGGCCTTGGGCTTGGCCTCCTCAAGAATTACCGTCTCCTTGACGACTGTGACTGTCGACTCGTGATAAACCGGTTTCAGCACGCTGTGAATCACATGATCGTTTTCAAAATAGACTGTAAATTGCGCATATTCCCAGCTGGATATGGGCGGCTTGCCCTTGGCTGCAGTCTGTTGCAGCGGTTCGCCGAATTGCTGCTGCACCCTGGCTTTGCTCATTCCCAGGGTGGGGCGCGCTATAGTGTTCAATTCTGCGGATTGTTCACCAATGGGAATTTTGATCTGCTCGGCCTGGGCGAGTTGGCCGCAGGCCAGCAGGCATGCCAGGCTGCCGATACCGATAAGGATGTTGCTATTCATGTGTAATGGCCAATTTCTGAAGTGGAAGACTTAGCGAGTAGCGGCTAGAGCGTTTGCTGGATGCGGCGTTTCTCAGCCATCTGCGCGCGCATGATCTGTTGACCGATCAACTGCTGCTGGGTTTCATGGATATTGTGAAAACCGGCGGCTATCTGAAACTCGCCATTCTTGGTGGGATCACAGCGTATCACCTTGGCAAAGAGTACCAGGCCGGCATTGGAGGGTAAAAAAATCATGTGCAGGACGATATAGCGCGATAGCTCTATGGCATTGGTGCTGCCAAAGGAAATGCCGCCCTCGCTGAGATTGACCAGTTTGATGGTTTTGGAAGGCGGTTGCGGTTTTTGTTCGGCCATTATCTCCTGGCCGAGGAGTTCAATCTTGCGGTTCTGGTTGTGCAAATATTCGGCGAGCGGCCGGCTGAGTTCCTTGATCTGATGCAGGAATTGGGTGTTTTCGCTGTCGATTTTTTTCAGTTCACTGTAGAGCTTCAGGGAGCGGGTATTATTGAAGAAAGCTTCTGCCGGGGATTTCAGATCGTTCTGATCAATCAATTTGCATTCCAGGGCAATGGTTTCGTCGATGCGGAAATAACTGCGGCGTTCAGACATGATGCTCTCTCTGGGTTGGGCTCCCCTAAACATAGCACAAGGGGCCAGTTTGTGTACTCTTTTGCATTCGCGGCTTGTGCTCTGGCGGCGACTTAGGTTTAATGCGTGCCA
Source organism: Cellvibrio sp. (assembly GCA_035565295.1). GTDB lineage: Bacteria > Pseudomonadota > Gammaproteobacteria > Pseudomonadales > Cellvibrionaceae > Cellvibrio. The sequence goes on from DATMSP010000013.1 coordinate 11,284, forward strand.
TGATTAAAAATATCCCCATTTACATAGGGTTGCGCTATACCCGCGCCAAGCGCCGCAACCAGTTTATCTCCTTTATCAGCACTTTTTCCCTGGTCGGCATGGCGCTTGGCGTTATGGCATTGATCGTGGTGATGTCGGTGATGAACGGCTTTGAACGCGAGATGAAGCAGCGCCTGCTGAGCGTGGTTCCCCACGGTTATATTGATTATTACCCCTTTGTTGAAGACTGGCAGGCCCTGGCCCGCAAGGTCAAGCAGCACCCCAGGGTGGTGGGGGCTGCCCCCTATGTCGCTGGCGATGCCTTGATCAGCTACCAGGGCGAAGTTCAGGGTTTGCAAATCCAGGGTGTGCTGCCCAAAGAGGAGCAGCAGATATCAGTGATTGGCGAGCATATGCTGTTGGGCTCCCTCGATGAACTGCGGCCGGGCGAATTTGGCATTGTGATGGGGCGTCTTTTGGCCAGCAGTTTGGGATTGGCGATGGGTGACAAGGTAGTGATCACCTCGCCGGATATCAATATCACGCCTGCGGGCATTTATCCGCGCACCAAGAGCTTTACCCTGGTGGGCGTATTTGAAGTGGGGGCACAGGTTGATCAACAATTGGCCATTGTCCACCTCAAGGATGCGCAAAAGTTTTTCCGCACCCAGGGCCCTCAGGGGCTGCATGTGAAAGTGGATGACCTCTATCAGGCGGCGAGCGTGATGGATGATCTGGGCAGGCAGTTTGGCAAGGATTATACCGTGACCGACTGGAGCAAGACCCAGGGCAATCTGTTTCAGTCGGTGCAGATGGAAAAAATCGTTACCGGCGTGTTGTTAAATATCCTGATTTTTATTGCCGTTTTCAATATCGTCTCCAGCCTGGTGCTGATGGTGGCCGACAAGCGCTCAGATATTGCCGTGCTGCGCACCCTGGGCCTGACCGCGCGTCAAGTGATGGCCATTTTTATTGTGCAGGGTTCGGCGGTGGGGCTGGTGGGTACACTGGTCGGCGCCTTGCTGGGGTGCATTGTGGCGCTCACTATCAATCCCATTATGGCAACTATCGAAAGTCTTTTCGGTGTGCACTTTTTTAATCCCGAGGTTTATTTTATCAGCGGATTGCCATCCGTCCTGAAATGGCAGGATCTGCTGGTGATCTGCTCGACCGCACTTATCTTAAGTTTTCTGGCAACTCTGTATCCGGCCTACCGCGCCGCAAAAATCGAGCCCGCCGAGGCCCTGCGCTATGAATGACCAATCCCCTATAAACAGCTCCACTCTGGTCTTGTCCTGTCGCGAGGTCAGCAAGGATTACGGCAAGGGAGAATTATCCGTGCGCGTATTGCGCGGCATCAATATGAATATCTATGCCGGGGAGCGCGTGGCGATTGTGGGGGCGTCGGGTTCCGGCAAGTCGACACTGCTGAATATCCTCGGTGGGTTGGATGTTCCCGACAGCGGCGAGGTTTCTGTTGCCGGACAATTGCTCTCCAAAATGAATGCGGATGAGCGCGGCAGATTGCGCAATCAGAATTTGGGATTTGTCTATCAATTCCATCACCTGCTGCCGGAATTTACCGCGCTGGAAAATGTGGCCATGCCGCTGCTGATTGGCAAGAGCCCCACGGCGGTGGCACAGGTCAAGGCGGCGGATATGCTGGAGCGCGTCGGACTCAAGCATCGCCTGCAACATAAACCCTCGGAGCTGTCCGGCGGCGAGCGTCAGCGCGTGGCGATTGCACGTGCGCTGGTGACGGCACCGGCCTGTGTACTGATGGACGAGCCCACCGGCAACCTCGATACCCATTCCGCCGATGCGATACAGGAGCTGATGCTGGAGTTGAACCAATCCATAGGCACCAGCTTTATTGTGGTGACCCACGACCTGCGGCTCGCGGCGAAAATGGATCGCACCCTGACTCTCTCCGACGGCGAGCTGGCCTGACGGTGGCCAATTCACTCTTTAATAAATTTACCTTTATGGTGGGTGCGCGCTACGGAATTTCCCGTCGCCACAGCCAATTGGTCTCCTTTATCTCGCGCCTTTCCACGGCGGGCCTGGTGATAGGTGTTGCCCTGTTGATTGTGGTTATGTCGATCATGAATGGTTTCGACCGCGAACTGCGCGAGCGCATTCTCGGCATTATGCCGCAGGCGATGATTTACCACCGCGAGGGTGTTGAGGATTATCAAACGCTTATCGAGCAGGTGAAAACGGATCCTCGCATCCTGGAGGCGGCGCCTTTCGTGCAGATCCAGGGCTTGTTGACTTACCAGAAGCGGGTTGCGCCGATCAATCTGTTCGGCATAGATCCGGTTCAGGAAAGCAAGCTGAGCATTATGGAGAATTATTTGCCTGCCGGTGCTTTTGCCCGTTTGGCCGCTAACCCGCAGGCGGTGATTATAGGGCAGGGCATTGCCGATAAACTGAAAGCATCGGTCGGCGAGAAAATCACGTTGATTGTGCCTCACAATAACGACAGCACGGCAACGCCGCGTATTCTCATGCTGGAAGTGCTGGCGATTCTAAAAAGCAATACCGAAATCGACCAGTCGCTGGCATTGATGAATTTGCAGGCCGCCTCGCAGGTCTCCAATGCCCCTGGCAGGGTCTCGGGCATTCGTCTGCAGGTAGACGACTTGTTTGCCGCACAGCAGGTGGTGATCAATGCGGTGAATCAATTGCCGGCAGGTTATTTTGGCTCCGACTGGATGCGCACCTACGGCAATGTCTATCACGCGATCCATATGTCCAAGCAGTTGGTCAGCATGTTGCTGTTTTTGATTATTGCCATAGCCGCATTTAATTTGGTCAGCACCCTGATCATGGTGGTGGTCGACAAGCAGGGCGACATTGCCATACTGCGCACCCTGGGTGCCAGCAGCGGTGAGATTATTGGTATTTTTATGGTGCAGGGCGGGCTTATAGGATTGATTGGCACCCTGGTGGGGGGACTCCTGGGTGTGCTGCTTTCACTTTGCGTCACCGACCTGATTGCAGGGGTTGAACACTTGCTGGGATTCCAGTTCCTGCACTCCGATGTTTACCCAATCAGCTATCTGCCGTCGGATTTGCAGTGGCCAGATGTCTTCCAGGTGTTGGCGACTGCCCTGGTGATCAGCTTTTTCTCCTCTTTATATCCGGCCTGGCGGGCCAGCCGGATACATCCCGCCGAAGCCTTGCGCTACGAATAGCTTATTGGAAATTAATTTTCATGATGCTGCCTGTGGGTGGCATCGCCTTGTCGTACAGCACTTTAGTCCCATCGGGACTGATATAGGTTACCCAGCTGTTGGTCGGCAAATCCAGCAGTTTGCGCGGTGTTAAATCTGCACCCCTGAAGGGATACTGCCAGAGCTGGTGCAGATCTTTATTTTGTTTGATCACAAAGACTGAGGTTCTGCTTGAGTCTATCCGCATCAGGCCTGTCCACAAGCCGTTTTGATCGCTGGGTTTGGTTTGCATGGCCAGCAGTTTTTGTTCTTCTCCGCTGGTCAAATTGCGCTCAAGCAGCATATTGTTCTGATGGTCAAAGAAAATCAGAGAATCCCTATCTGCGGATTCCTGGACAGCCAGGCCCGCATTTGCCTGGATGATAGTGGTCGCCAGTGTCTGGCTGTCATAGCGCATCAATACTGGCTTTTTGTCGACATCGGTTTTGGCATAAAGGTATCTATCGTCCTGGCTCCAATTCAAAGGTTGGGTATAGGCCTGGATACTGGCCAGCAATTCCCCATTGTGTACCGAGAATATTCCCAGGTGGGGTTGCGAATGCTCGATATAGGTAGCGCTGAAACGCTGGCCATCGTTGGCAACCAATATTGAATGTATGGCTGCCAGTTTCATTCGCGTAATGGGTTTGGTTTGCCGGGTGTTTAAGTCATAGCGCCAGACTTCAGAAAAGCCGGTGCGATTGGAAATAAAATAGATAAATTGGCCATCGCTGGAGAGCGTCGCCAGGCTGTCGACCCCGGTGGAATTCAGCTCGGGAAAGTTATCGTCGGCCGGCTGCGTGCTGCTGGCCATGGCAATATTCTGATCGAGCTGCACACTTTGGTAGTAGAGCGTTTTTTCAAGTGGGTCCAGTAGTGGAAACTGAAGTTTTTCATCGCCAGAAGCGCGCAGGATTATTTTGGGCTGGGCCTGGGCTTTAGCCAGCAGCCATAGCCCGACGGTGGAGTTGTGTATGCCGGCAATGATAAATTGCTGGCGCTTATCCAGGTTGAAACTGTTGATTTCATCAAACTGGTCGCTGAGGGTTGTTATGGCTTTTGTTGCCAGGTTGAGGGACATCAACACAGGTTTTGGATTCAAATTGACAAAATATAATTGGCTGGCATCTGCAGACAATATGGGGTGAAAGATATAAGGGGGCAATTCTGGATAGCTATTGCGCAATTTTTCGTGGGAGCCCGAACGCAAATCGAAAGAAACAAGCTCTGAAGTTTCATATTCATCGTTGAACACCAACAGGTTTGGATTCCCCTGGGCCAGGGTGATTTCACCAATATAGTGAGAGGTGGTGTAGATCACTTGCGGTGAATTATGAAGATTTTGTCGAACAATCTGACATTCGCTGTTAGAGCAGCGCGGATAGATGAGGGTGGTATCGTCCAGCCATAGGGGAAGACCTTTTTGCCAGTCATCCTGGGTTATGCGCTGCTGGGTGCCGCTGCGCAAATCCTTTACATATAAATTCTTATCGCTACCCAGCACATTGATAAATACCATCTCGCGACGACTATTGATCGCCATGCAGCACTCCGCTCCCGGCATTTGCGTGCTGGGCAGAATATTGACAATTTCATATTGTGACCCTTGTTTAATGGTCAACCACAAAATACCGGCTGCCACTGCCAGGCCCAGGACGGCGATCATGGTGAGAGGGTATAGGCGTGAAGGCGCTGCGAGATTGGCAGGTTCCGCGGAGGTCAAGCGTGTAAACGTCACGTCAGCGAGAAAGCGATAACCTTTTTTGGGAATAGTCTCAATATATTTGGGATTCTTGGCATCATCCCTCAGTGCATTGCGCAGGGCAAAGATAGCCTGGGTTACGGATTCTTCGACCACCACCACATTCGGCCAGACAGCCTCAATGATCTGCTGGCGAGTAATAACCTGTTGCGCGTTTTCGGCCAAATAGCTCAGCAGGGCAATTAACTTGGGTTCCAGTCGCTTTTCTCTGCCTGCCACATGAATACTGTGGGTTTCCGGGTTGACGACAATATCGCCAAAACTAAATGTCATTATCGTTGATCCTATCCATTTTTTAAATCTATCTACCTGATTCTAAAGACAATAATAAATTAATTTAATATTGATGACTAGTTGATTAGCTATTTCCATTGTTTTCGCCATAGTGCAATCCTTATCGCGCTAGTGATAAGTGAAAAACACATAAAAATAAGCATGAGGCAATTGATCAGAAGTTTCCAAGCTTATTTTTATATTCCTGGTAACAATTTATTTTACACGAGGAGTATTCTAGCCAATGAAAATACAACATTTATTAAGCGCACTGGTCTGCATGACTTGCGCATCGGTTCATGCCGTTACTGATCGCAGCACTATCAGAATACAGGATAATGGCACGGAGTTTCCCTACTATGACACTCGCAATATTGCCATGTCGGATGATGGGCGCTTTGTGGTTGAATCCATATCGGGCGGCAACGCCTCGACACTGGGTACAGTGTCCTTGACGGATATGCAAACCCGCAAGACCAGCTACCTGAAAAATAACCAGGGTGTACTGCTCTCCCAGTCTCAGGTATTTCTCGCCATGTCGCCTTCCGGTCGCTATATCGCGATCAGGCCTTCGGATATGACCAACAGCAATTTCGGTCCGGAAAAGCAATCCCTGTATCTGTATGATGCTGCCAGCGGCACTCTGGACCCTGTGGAAAAAAGCTATAACGGTTCAGCGCTGCAAAATTGTACAACGGCCTCGGCAATCATCGGTAGCTCCTTGCATAACTGGGGCAAGGATAGTTTTGCGGGCGATAAGTTTCTGTTCTTCTACTCAAGCTGTTCAAATTTGGTACAGGGTGATACCAATGGTGTTGCCGACATATTTGTCTACAACCTGGAGAGCAAAACCATTGAGCTGGTCACGCGCAACCCTGCGACCAACCAGTCCTTTGCTGGCGAAAGCCTGAATCCACGTGTCTCTGCAGATGGCAATATTGTGGCCTTTGCCTCGCGTGCGCGGGATATTGTCAATTTCACCTGTCACCCGGTTTATGAGAGCGAGAGTCCATCCCGCTATCACGTGTATGTATTAAATCGCAGCACGGGAGCCTATTTGAATATCAATTACTGCCATGGTGGCAATGTCAGCATCAAACAGCTGGCATATGATGTAGCCGATGATGGCAGCAAGGTTCATTTCCTGGGTAAAACCCACCACGACCACGATGCCCTGATTTCTCTGACGGTCAAAACGGGTGTTATTACCGAGTCAGACCTGGCCTACAGCTATCTCTCGCCCCTGGAGACAACTAAAGACGGCAGCACCATTCTGTTCCGCAGTCAGGGTTACTATGATAACAGCGGTGTTTATCACTCAACCTTCAATGGCAATGCGCCCAACGCCTATGGTTTGCTCAATGTAAACACGGGGGTTCATACCTTGTTGAGCACCCATAAAACCACGGGTGATGTATGGCTGGGTTTTTCGCAATATCATGCAACCCTATCGTCAAATGCCAATATCATTACCTTTGGCACCAGCGGCACCTTGATTCAGGAGTTGTTGAATACCACGGCAACTAGTGGTGAATCATCTGCCTATTACTATATACACCCATCGTTCACCAAAAATTCCAAGTGGGTCACGCTGCGCGGTACTTTTAACGGTTGGAAGCATTATGGTGGCGCTATGAAGCTGGTGGCCAACAACCTCTGGGAAGCGGAAATCACTCAGACACAATCAGGCTCTTTCAAGTTTGATGCTGCCGGTGATTGGAGCGTGAACTACGGCGATAACAACGCCGATGGCATTGCCGGTTCCAACGAGGCCAATATCAATCTGTCGCAAGGTGCGGGCCGCTACAAAATCACTTTCAATGATCAGACCAAGCAATACACGGTGAAGAAAATTGTCGATGTGACTTTCAATTGCTTCAATGGCGTCGTCACACCTGATCAAAGCGTGTATGTGGTGGGCAATATTGCCGAGCTGGCCAACTGGGTTACCGCCAATGCCATCAAGCTAACGCCTACCACTAACTACACCTGGGTTGGCAAAGTCACTGTGCCAGCCAATATCAATATTGAATGGAAGTGCGTCAAGATTAAAGATGGTTTCCCCAATACTAATCTTGAATGGGAGCCGGGTGCCAATAACCAATTCAATAGCGGCAGCACTCAGACAAGCGATGGTCATTTTTAATTTGATTTAAAAAACAACTACAACACAGGGTTGTATTTTTGCCAGCTGTTTGCGCGGCTGGCTTTTTTTATTTTTGGTTCAGCGGACGAAAAAGAGTTGCAGGCAATATCACCAGAAAAAGGTTGGGCAATGATGTCGAGGTTGAATTGGGTTGCCGTAATATTGTTGACTTTTATTTTTATTTGTCTGGTTTTAGAAGTAATGATTTGATTGTCTTTATCCGCTTTTTAAATTGCACTGTCCCTTCGCGCTTCGCGCAATTTGCTGCGCGCCTTCCATTTCCGCTTTACATTCAATCGCCATAAATAATTGCAGGCAAAATAGCCCAGTAGGGCGGCGCTCACTGAGCCGAGAGCAGAGCCTACCAGGTAGGGTCTCCAGATTTGGTAAAACATATTCCAGGATAACTCGAGGGTTGAGACGGGAGTTATATGCAGCACCAGGCATCCGAGTTGGTAGAGTTCATAGGCAATGATGGGAATAGTGACCGGATTGCTGATCCAGACAATCGCCAGTACCAGCGGCAGGTTGCAGCGGCCAAACAATGCGGCGGCCGCAGCGGCAGGTGTGTGTATTGGAATCGGAGGCAGCAGGCCAATCAGTATTCCCCAAAATGCCGCCCTGGAAACAGAGCGACGATTGAGGTGAAAAAGATTGGGGTCGTGAATCAGGTCGCCAAGAAAGCGAAGGGATTTGCTGGCTTTGATGGCCTCAGGTGTTGGAACGAGTTTTTTAGGGGAAAATCGAGACATTCTTCAACCTGGTTTAGCCATCAAGGCGCTTGTTATGCCTGAACTGCAGGATTGCCTCTGTTCGCCTTGCCAGATTTGCCAAGGTGAACAGCTTCTTGTGCCGCGCAAGCAAATCAGTGTTTGTTATCGACGTGCAGGCCACATTCTTTTTTGGTTGCCTCTTCCCACCACCAGCGGCCTTCGCGCTCGTGTTGGCCGGGGCCAACCGGGCGGGTGCAGGGCTCGCAGCCGATGGAAATAAATCCTCTGTCGTGAAGTTCATTGTAGGGCGCTTCACAGAGGCGAATATAATCCCACACCTCTTTGGAAGACCAATTTGCCAGCGGATTGAATTTGGTTAATTTGCCATTCGCGCGGGCAAATAATTTGTCGTCCTGGATTACAGGAATTTCCGCGCGGGTAGGACTTTGGTCTTTGCGCTGCCCAGTTATCCAGGCGTCTACCCCCGCCAGTTTTCTGCGCAGAGGTTCAATTTTGCGAATGCCGCAGCACTCGCTGTGCCCATCGTCATAAAAACTGAACAGACCTTTTTCCCTGACCAATGCATTGAGTGCTTCTGGTTGCGGGGAGAGAACTTCTATTTTAATGCCATAGTGTTTGCGCACTTTTTCAATGTATCGGTAAGTTTCGGGGTGGAGCCTGCCGGTATCCAGGCAAAACACATTGATATTGGAGTTGTAATTGCGACTCATTTCTATTAACGCAACATCTTCAGCGCCACTGAAAGAGATGGCAATATTTTCAAATTGCGATAGCGCATATTTAATTATTTTTTGCGGCGATTGTTGTTGCAGCTGTTGTTCGAGATCGACAACATCAATAAGAGGATAAGTCATAATGTTGATTCTGCTGGTAATGAAGGATTTGTCTAAGGATACCAGAGCTGAGACTTCACTTGATAAAATCACTGCTATAATTTTTTTGAAAAATAATTCTGAGCACTAAAAAAGTGCTCTTTTAGGGGAATAACAAATTGTCGTTATTTCTCATCTTTGCTATATTACCGAGCGTTTTAAAGGATATGCCGCTATTCGGTTATTTTTTATACCGATTGCGCATTTTGTTTTCTCTCCTTGCCATTTAGGGTGATTCTCTTGTCATTACCCCCAGACGATATTACCAATTTCTGGTCACTTGCCGCCTACATGGGCGGAGTGGTTTTCCTCCTGGCCTTTATGCTGGGTATTCCCTGGCTTCTCGGTGGCAGAGCTACCGGGCGCGCAAAAAACGATCCTTTCGAATCGGGTGTAGTTTCCCAGGGCGGTGCGCGCTTGCGGCTCTCGGCCAAGTTCTATCTGGTCGCCATGCTGTTTGTTATCTTTGATGTTGAAGCTCTCTATCTTTATGCCTGGGCAGTCTCGGTGCGCGAAAGCGGCTGGATAGGCTTTGCCGAGGCTGTGCTGTTTATCGCCATCTTATTGGCAGGTCTGATTTATTTAGTGCGTATTGGTGCCCTCGATTGGTCGCCAGAGCAGCGTCGCAGTCGCGCAGCGCGCGCGCAACAGGACAAATGAGGTTTTGTGAATGAAATATACGCTTACTCGCGCTAATCTCGATACTCCCGATGGCCGCTACCCCATGGAGACCCAGGAGACTGTTGCCGATCCTATGGAGGACGAAGTTCATAAAACAGTCTTTATGGGTCGCCTTGAAGATATGCTGCACAGCGCGGTCAACTGGGGGCGCGCCAATTCTCTTTGGCCCTACAACTTTGGTCTGTCCTGCTGTTATGTAGAGATGGCCACCGCATTTACCTCACCTCACGATCTCGCGCGCTTCGGCGCTGAAGTTATTCGCGCATCGCCACGTCAGGCAGACTTGATGGTGGTTGCCGGAACCTGTTTTATCAAGATGGCGCCAGTGGTCCAGCGCCTGTACGAACAGATGCTGGAACCCAAGTGGGTGATTTCCATGGGTGCCTGTGCCAACTCCGGCGGTATGTACGATATTTATTCGGTGGTGCAGGGCGTTGATAAATTCCTGCCGGTCGATGTGTACATTCCCGGTTGCCCCCCGCGTCCCGAAGCCTTTTTACAGGCATTGACCCTGCTGCAGGAGTCCATCGGCAAAGAGCGTCGCCCCTTGTCCTGGACAGTGGGTGAGCAGGGCGTCTATCGCGCTGATATGCAACCTGAGCGCGATCGCAAGCAAGCAGAGCGAATCGCCGTGACGGAACTGCGTTCCCCCGATGATATTTAAGTTGCGCAATCAATCGATTCGCCCACTATATAATTTAGCCTAAGCGACCATACAATGACCGAACAAGTCACTCCAAGCCTCGATTCCAGCCCGTCTATTGCCGGTGGCGAACACGCCGTTGTGCATGAGTTGCACGCGCAATTCGGCAGCGATGCTTTTGTTTTTCAGTCCACCCTGGACAATGTGCCCACCCTCTGGGTGCCGAGAGAAAAACTGATTGATGTACTGGCTTTTTTGCGCAAGCTGCCGCGTCCCTATGTGATGCTCTATGATCTCTCGGCCACCGATGAGCGCCTGCGTCAAAACCGTTTGGGGGCGCCGATTCTCGATTACACGGTGTTCTACCACCTGATTTCCATCGAGCGCAATAGCGATATCCGCATCAAGGTAGCGCTGAAAGAGGGCGACCTGAACCTGCCCACCTCTATGGGTATCTGGCCCAATGCTAACTGGTATGAGCGCGAAGTCTGGGATTTGTTTGGTATTGTGTTTGCCGGCCACCCGCACTTGACACGGATCCTGTTGCCGCGCACCTGGGAAGGCCACCCTCTGCGCAAAGACTACTCCGCTCGCGCGACTGAGTTCGATCCCTTCAAATTGAATGCCGCCAAGCAGGATCTGGAGCAGGAAGCCCTGCTGTTTAATCCAGAAGAGTGGGGCATGAAACGCTCCAACCAGGATAACACCGAGGACTTTATGTTCTTGAACCTCGGTCCCAACCACCCTTCAGCGCACGGTGCTTTCCGTATAGTGCTGCAGTTGGATGGCGAAGAGATTGTCGACTGTGTTCCCGATATCGGCTATCACCATCGCGGCGCCGAGAAAATGGCCGAGCGCCAGTCCTGGCACAGTTACATTCCCTACACCGACCGTATCGACTATCTCGGTGGGGTGATGAACAATATGCCCTATGTCTTGGCCGTTGAAAAACTGGCAGGCATCAAGGTTCCCGCGCGGGTTGATACCATCCGCGTGATGTTGACAGAGTTTTTCCGCATCACTTCGCATTTGCTTTACCTCGGCACCTATATTCAGGACGTGGGCGGTATGTCCCCCGTGTTCTTTATGTTTACCGACCGCATGAAAGCCTACGATGTGATCGAAGCCATTACCGGCTTCCGCATGCATCCTGCCTGGTTCCGCATTGGCGGTGTTGCCTCCGATCTGCCCAAGGGCTGGGAGCGCCTGGTGCGCGAGTTTGTCGAGTGGATGCCTGCGCGTCTGAAAGAGTATGAAAAAGCCGCGCTGAAAAACTCTATTTTAAAGGGCCGCTCCATAGGGGTTGCCCAGTACAATAAGGAAGAGGCTTTAGCTTGGGGGGTAACGGGTCCTGGACTTCGCGCCACAGGTGTGGATTTCGATCTGCGCAAGGCTCGCCCTTATTCTGGTTATGAGAATTTTGAGTTTGAAGTTCCTGTTGCCCACAATGGCGATGCCTATGATCGCTGCCTGCTGCGCCTGGAAGAGATGCGTCAAAGCCTGCGCATCATCACTCAATGTTTGAATAATATGCCTTCTGGTCCGTATAAAGCCGATCACCCCCTGACCTGTCCGCCTCCGAAAGAGCGCACATTGCAGGATATTGAAACGCTGATTACGCACTTCCTGTCGGTCTCCTGGGGACCGGTTATGCCCGCCAATGAAAGTTGCCAGCTGATTGAGGCCACCAAGGGCATCAACAGCTATTACTTGACGTCGGATGGCAGCACAATGAGTTACCGCACCCGTATACGTACGCCGAGCTTCCCTCATTTGCAGCAAATCCCTTCGGTGATCCGTGGCTCCATGATTCCGGATCTTATCGCCTACCTAGGCTCAATTGACTTTGTGATGGCTGATGTTGACCGTTAATTCTTCTCAGACAATTGCCACTGATCGTGGCGATAATTTCGTGTTCTCCGATTTCGAACGCGAGCAAATCGAGCACGCCATACATCACTATGCGGAGCCTCGCGCTGCCACTATTGATGCATTGAAAATCGTGCAGGGCCAGCGCCGCTGGGTGCCTGACGGCGCCATCTATGCGATTGCCGACATACTCGGTATCGGCCCTGGCGATGTCGAAGGCGTGGCCACTTTCTACAACCGTATCTATCGTCAGCCTGTAGGGCGCCATGTGATCGCCGTGTGCGACAGCATCGGCTGTTTCCTGATGGGTTTTGATGAGTTGTATGGCTCCTTGCAAACCAAGCTCGGGATTAAACCTGGCCAGACAACCTCTGACGATCGCTTTACCCTGTTGCCGGTAGTCTGCCTGGGTGCATGCGATAAGGCTCCGGTGCTGATGGTCAACGACGCCACCCATTTCGATGTGACGCCAGATAAAATCGACGCATTGCTGGAGCAATACAAATGACTTCCAATGTAAACCTCGGTTTGACCAATGTAGGCCCGGAGACCCATCCACTCACCTGGCGCTACACCAAATCCGGCAAAGCGGTTTTGGATATCAAAGAATACGAAGCCCTCGAAGGCTATGCCGCCTTGAAAAAAGCGGTGGCCATGCAGCCCACCGATGTCCAGGCAGAAGTCAAAGCTTCCAACCTGCGCGGCCGCGGCGGTGCTGGCTTCCCCACGGGGGTGAAATGGTCTTTGATTCCCATGGGGCCAGATGCCGGACAAAAATATCTGGTGTGCAATGCCGACGAAATGGAGCCGGGCACCTTCAAAGACCGCATGCTGATGGAAGAATTGCCGCATCAGTTGGTCGAGGCTATGGCGCTGGCTGCCTATGCCATTGGCGCCACCAAGGGCTATATCTTTTTGCGCGGTGAATATGTGCTTGCCGGCCAGCGTTTGAACGCGGCCATTGAACAGGCCACGGCGGCGGGCTATATCGGCGATAACTTATTGGGCTCGGGTTTTAATTTCGAACTTCACGTTCACCTGGGTGCCGGTCGCTATATCTGCGGTGAAGAGACCGCGCTGATCAACTGCCTCGAAGGCCGCCGTGCCAATCCGCGCACCAAGCCTCCTTTCCCGCAATTGTCCGGTGCCTGGGGCAAGCCCACCATCGTCAACAATGTGGAAACCCTGATGAATATCCCCGCAATTCTGTTGCGCGGCGCCGATTGGTTTAAGGGCTTATCGCAAGGCAAGAGTCCGGATGCAGGTACCAAGATGTACGGCATTTCCGGCAAGGCAAAAATTACCGGCCTGTGGGAGTTGCCGATCGGCACCACCGGTCGCGAATTGCTTTACACCCACGGCGGCGGCATGGCCGATGGCTATGAGTTGAGCTGCTGGTTGCCGGGCGGTGCTTCAACCGATTTCCTGATGCCTGAGCATCTGGATCTGGCAATGGATTACGACACCATTATGAAAGCCGGCAGCCGTATGGGCACTGCGCTGATTATGGTGGTCGATGACAAGCAGAATATTATTTCAGTGGTGCGCAACCTCGAGCAGTTCTTTGCCCGCGAATCTTGTGGCTGGTGTACTCCCTGTCGCGATGGGCTGCCCTGGACTGTAAAAATCCTGCAATCCATAGAGGCGGGCGAGGGCCGCGAGGGTGATATTGAAACCCTGCAGCAGCTGACCCGTTTCCTCGGCCCAGGTAAGACGTTCTGTGCCCATGCGCCCGGTGCCATGGAGCCATTGCAGAGTGCGTTGAAATTTTTCCCGGCAAAATTTGCCGACGGAATCAAAGCGTAATTTTCCACGGTGATCCCCGATCACTTTACTTTTTAGACAGCCGCAAGACGGTATAGGTGTAGACGCAGAATGGCAACCATTCACGTAGACGGTAAGACATACGAAGTTGATGGCTCAAACAATCTCCTCGAAGCTTGTTTGACCCTCGGGCTTGATATTCCTTATTTTTGCTGGCATCCGGCGCTGGGCTCTGTGGGTGCCTGTCGCCAGTGTGCGGTAAAGCAATTCAACGACGAAAATGACACGCGCGGTCGTTTGGTGATGTCGTGCATGACCCCGGCGAATGATAAAACCTATATCGCTATCAAAGACGAGGAGGCGAAATCATTCCGCAAGAGCGTGGTTGAGTGGCTGATGACCAACCACCCGCATGACTGTCCGGTCTGCGCTGAAGGTGGTCACTGTCACTTGCAAGATATGACTGTGATGACTGGTCACAATACTCGCCGTTATCGCTTTACCAAGCGCACTCACGTCAACCAGGATCTGGGACCTTTCGTCAATCACGAAATGAATCGCTGCATCGCCTGCTATCGCTGCGTTCGCTACTATGATGACTACGCTGGCGGTAAAGATTTCGGTGTGTTTGGCGCTCACGACAATGTTTATTTCGGTCGCCCGGAAAGTGGCACCCTGGAGAGTGAATTCTCCGGCAACCTCACCGAAGTTTGCCCGACTGGGGTATTTACCGATAAGACTCACGCCGATCACTACACCCGCAAATGGGATATGCAATTTGCGCCGAGTGTGTGCCAGAGTTGTTCGGTTGGCTGCAACACCAGTCCAGGTGAGCGCTATGGTGAAATTCGCCGTATCGAAAACCGCTATAACAGTTCAGTGAACCAATATTTCCTCTGCGATCGCGGTCGTTTTGGCTATGGTTATGTCAATCGCGAAGATCGCCCCACAGCACCGCGTTTAACCGCGAGCGCACAAATTTTCACTATTGATTCCGCGCTCGATAAGGCTGCAGATTTACTGCGCGCGGGCAAGCGTGTTGTCGGCATAGGCTCTCCGCGCACATCGCTGGAAACCAATTTTGCATTGGCAAATCTGGTCGGCAAAAACAATTTCTCTTACGGTGTTTCTGCTGCAGAGCAAGCGTTGAATGCTTTGGTTTACAAAGTGTTGAAAGAGGGTAGTGTTAGCACGCCCAATCTTCAAACTGTTGAAAAAGCCGATACCGTTTTAGTCTTGGGTGAGGATATTACTCAGACTGCTCCGCGCCTTGCTTTGTCAGTGCGTCAAGCTTCGAAAAATCTCGCATTGAAAATGGCGGCTGCGAAAAAGATTCCCGAGTGGAATGCAGCTCCTATCAAAACCCTGGCGCAATCGGAAAAAAGTCCGGTCTATATTGCCAGCGTTGATGCTACACGCTTGGATGATATAGCCACCCTGACCAGTCGTTCATCGGTTGCCGATATAGCGCGCTTGGGTTTTGCAGTTGCCCATATCATTGATTCATCTTCTCCCGCTGTCAACGGTTTATCCGCAGAGCAGGCTACCCAGGCGCAAACGATTGCCGAAGGCCTGTTGGCTGCCGATAAGCCACTGGTGATTTCCGGTACAGGTCTGCAGTCGCAAGCCGTTATTCAAGCTGCAGCCAATATCGCCTATGCACTCAAGGCTCGCGGTAAGGATGTAGGTATTTCCCTCACATTGCTGGAAGCCAACAGTCTGGGTAATGCACTGCTCAACACCCAGGGCGGTGAATCTGTCGAAGCCATTCTGACGGCCGTGCGCGATGGCCAGGCGGATACTCTGGTGGTGGTTGAAAACGATCTCTATCAGCGCGCCCCTGCCGAGCTGGTAGATGCAGCCTTGAAAGCCGCAAAAAATATTATCGTGCTCGATCACCATGCGACCCCGACACTTGCCAAGGCTCACTTTGTATTGCCAGCCTCAAGCTTTGCTGAAGGCGATGGTACTTTGGTGAACATGGAAGGCCGTGCCCAGCGTTTCTTCCAGGTGTTTGATGCTTCCTATTACAAGCCGGAAAAGCTGATTCGCGAGGGCTGGCGCTGGTTGCACGCGATCAAGGCCACTCTCGATAATAAAACTGTCGACTGGACTACCCTTGATGATGTGACTGCAAGCCTGGCAAGTAGCAATACACTGCTGGCCGCGATTGTCGATGCGGCACCGGGAGCCGGCACGCGTATTCATGGTTCCAAGATTGCGCGTGAGCCGCGCCGTTATTCTGGCCGCACTTCCATGCGCGCCAATCTGTCGGTGCATGAGGTTCGCCAGCCGCAGGATCAGGATTCGGCCATGTCCTTCTCTATGGAAGGTATCTCCGGTCCCACCAATGATTCGCAATTGATTCCTTTTGCCTGGGCGCCAGGTTGGAACTCGCCGCAGGCCTGGAACAAGTTCCAGGTGGAAGTGGGCGGCCAGTTGCGCGCGGGTGATCCGGGTGTGCGCCTGCTTGAGGCTGCGGCTTCTGCAACTTATTTTAGCGATGTGCCCTCCGTGAATTCCGGTTTGCAGTCTGCGCCTCTCTACCATATTTTTGGCAGTGATGAGCAGTCAGCGCGCTCAGAGGTTGTGGCCACTCGCGTGCCCGCTGCCTATGTTGCCGTGTCCGCGCAGGATGCAAAAAATCTTGGCCTGATGGAAGGCCAGGCGGCAGAAGTCACCATAGGTGAAGCCTATTTTGCCCTGCCGGTGAAAGTGTCTGCCGAGCTTGCGGCGGGTGTGGTCGGTGTTCCTGTATTGCACGGCGTTCCCCGGGTGAGTTCTGGGCTCAGCGTCAATATTAAGGGAGGTGTGTAATGGAATTTTTCACTCCTGTCTTTCTGGCAATTCTAAAGTCACTCGTGATTTTATTTGGTGTTGTTGGCGTTGCTGCGTTTTTAAGTTTTGTCGAGCGCCGTCTGCTCGCGCTCTGGCAGGATCGCTACGGTCCCAATCGCGCAGGCCCCTTCGGGCTGCTGCAGTTGCCGGCGGATATGATCAAGATGTTCTTCAAAGAGGATTGGACTCCTCCCTTTGTCGATAAGCTGACCTTTTGGATTGCGCCGGCAATTGCTCTTAGCGGCCTGCTGATTTCTTTTGCGGTTATTCCTGTTATTCCTGGCTGGTTAGTGGCGGATTTGAACATAGGTCTGCTGTTTTTCTTTGCTATGGCGGGATTGGCTGTGTATGCGGTGATGTTTGCCGGCTGGTCCTCCAATAATAAATACGCGCTGCTCGGCGGTGTGCGCGCCACGGCGCAAACGGTCAGCTACGAAGTGTTTATGGGGCTTTCGCTGATGGGCGTGGTCACTGTGACTGGCTCATTCAATATGACTGATATAGTCAATGCACAAAAAGATTGCTGGTTTGTATTTCCGCAAATTCTGGGCTTCCTCACCTTTGCTGTTGCCGGTATTGCGGTAACCCACCGTTCGCCGTTCGATGCCCCTGAAGCTGAACAGGATTTGGCAGCGGGTTATCACACAGAATATTCCGGTCTCAAGTGGGGTATGTTTTTTGTCGGTGAATATATTGGTGTTGTAGTGGTTTCAGCACTGATTACCGTACTCTTCTTTGGTGGCTGGCTGCCACCCTTTGAATGGTCTGTGTTCAATTACATTCCGCCATTCTTCTGGTTCGCGATCAAGACTCTGTTCTTTATCATGATGTTTATCCTTGTCCGCGCCGCCTTGCCGCGTCCGCGCTATGACCAGATTATGGATTTCGGCTGGCGAGTCTGCCTGCCTATCACACTGATTAACCTAGTAGCTACAGCAGCCGTTGTTTTGCTGTTAGATCAGCCTGCTGTGTAAGCTGGAGGTACGGAAGAAATGATGAAGCTGTTACACGATGTCTATACCCAGTTCCGCAGTCTGTGGATGGTTTTCTCGCACGCCTGGCGCAAGCGCGACACCATCCAATACCCGGAGCAAATGCCCTATGTTCCACCGCGCTATCGCGGCCGCATTGTCCTGACGCGCGATCCCGATGGCGAAGAGCGCTGTGTGGCTTGCAACCTCTGTGCAGTTGCCTGCCCAGTGGGTTGCATCTCTCTGCAAAAGGCAGAGCGCGAAGATGGCCGCTGGTATCCGGAGTTTTTTCGCATCAACTTTTCCCGCTGTATTTTCTGCGGTATGTGTGAAGAGGCTTGCCCGACCACGGCGATCCAGTTGACACCGGATTTCGAAATGGCGGAATTCAAGCGGCAAAATCTGGTATACGAAAAAGAGCACCTGTTGATTTCCGGAACAGGCAAGTACCATGAATATAATTTCTATCGCGTTGCAGGCCTGGCCATCGCTGGCAAGCCTAAAGGTGGTGCGCAAAATGAAGCACAGCCGGTCAATGTGAAGAGCCTTTTACCTTAACTTACAGCACAGGAATACGACGTGGGAACTGCACTAGCTTTTTACTTCGCCGCTGCGATTGCTCTGATTGCTTCGGTGAGGGTTATTACTAATACCAACCCGGTACACGCTCTGCTGTATCTGGTGGTTTCGCTACTGGCTGTGGCTATGATCTTTTTTGCCGTGGGTGCACCTTTTGCCGGGGCACTGGAAATGATTGTCTATGCCGGCGCTATCATGGTGTTGTTTGTGTTTGTGGTGATGATTCTCAACCTGGGCTCGGTGATCGACGACCAGGAGCGGAAATGGCTTTCCGGTAGAACCTGGATTGGCCCTTCGGTGTTGTCGCTGGCACTGCTGGTCGAGCTGGTGATCGTCATTGAACCCAATGCCGAAAACTTGATCAGCACAGCCACCATTGGTCCAAAAGAAGTGGGTGTGGCCCTGTTTGGTCCCTATGTATTGGCCGTAGAACTTGCATCCATGCTATTGCTGGCCGCCATGGTCGCCGCCTGGCATCTGGGCCGCGATGCCGATAAGGAGGACAAACATGTTTGATCTCAATGGAATCCCGATGGAGCATGGCCTGTTGTTGGCGAGCATGCTGTTTGTGGTAGGTCTCGCGGGCGTGATGGTACGCCGCAACCTGCTGTTTATTTTGATGAGCATTGAAATCATGATGAACGCGGCTGCATTGGCCTTTGTGATCGCCGGTAGCCGGTGGTTGCAGGCTGATGGCCAGATCATGTTTATTTTGATCCTCACCCTGGCTGCCTCTGAAGCTGCGATCGGTTTGGCGATTGTTATCCAGCTTTACCGTCGCTACCAGTCTCTGGATATTGATGCTGCAAGTGAGATGCGCGGATGAACCAACTCTATCTAACAATTTTATTTCCCCTGATCGGTTTTTTGATTCTGGTTTCAGGCCGTAAGCGCCTCTCGGAAAATGTGGCGGCCTTGGTCGGTGTAGGTTCTGTAGGTTTGGCTGCAATTTTCGCTGGCCTTGCCGGCTGGGATTTCCTCCAGCACAAACCTGAGTCAGGCGCCTTTATCCAACCGCTGTGGACCTGGGTCAATGTCGACGGCTTTGCCCCTGCCTTCAACCTCTATCTGGATGGCTTATCGCTGACCATGCTCGGTGTTATCACGGGTGTGGGCTTTTTGATTCATGTGTTTGCCTCCTGGTATATGCGCGGCGATGAAGACTATGCGCGCTTCTTCTCCTATATGAACCTGTTCCTGGCCAGCATGATTCTGCTGGTGCTGGGCGATAACCTGGTCTCGCTGTATTTCGGCTGGGAAGGGGTGGGGGTCTGTTCCTATCTGTTGATCGGCTACTACTATCGCGACCCTGCCAACGGCGCCGCTGCGCGCAAGGCGTTCGTGGTAACGCGGGTGGGCGATGCACTTATGGCCATCGGCCTGTTCGTTCTCTACAAGCATCTCGGCACCTTGAATATCCAGGAGATCATGACCCGCGCACCTCTGGAGTTTGCAGTGGGTTCAGGTGTAGTGGTGTTTGCAACCCTGATGCTGCTGGGCGGTGCCGTCGGCAAGTCGGCGCAATTACCGCTGCAAACCTGGTTGGCCGATGCCATGGCTGGCCCGACACCTGTCTCTGCCTTGATCCACGCCGCGACCATGGTAACTGCCGGTGTCTATTTGATTGCGCGCACCCATGTACTGTTTGAGTTGGCTCCCGATGTGCTCTACCTGGTGGGTGTCATAGGTGCAATCACTCTGGTGCTGGCAGGTTTTGCGGCCCTGGTGCAAACCGATATCAAGCGCATCCTCGCCTACTCAACCATGAGCCAGATCGGCTATATGTTTCTGGCTCTGGGCGTTAAAGCCTATGCACCGGCGATATTCCATCTGATGACCCACGCATTCTTCAAAGCCCTGTTGTTCCTCTCCTCGGGTGCGGTGATTCTCGCCTGTCACCACGAGCAGAATATTTTCAAAATGGGCGGCCTGCGCAAAAAGATTCCGTTTGTGTACGTCTGCTTTTTGGTGGGTGGCGCGGCACTGGCAGCACTGCCATTCTTGACCGCAGGTTTCTACTCAAAGGACGAAATTTTATGGCAGGCATTTGTGACAGTGCATCCTGAGCTTTTCTACGCGGGATTGTTCGGCGCATTTATGACTTCCATCTACACTTTCCGCCTGATTTTTATTGCATTCCACGGCGAAGAGAAAACCGAAGTCCACGCAATTCATGGCGTGACCTACTGGCTGCCGCTGGCGATTTTGCTGGTGCTTTCTACCGGTGTAGGCGCATTGATACATCCACCGCTGGAAGGTGTGCTGCCCGCCAGTGAAGAGGGTATAGAGGCCATCAAGCACCATGTAGAATTGGTCTCTGGCGGCATAGCTATCTCCGGTATTCTGCTGGCCGCCTTTTTATTCCTGGGTGAGACCAAGCTGGTGAAGGCGATAGCTGCCAGCGCTCCAGGTCGTCTGTTGAGCAGATGGTGGTTTGCCGCCTGGGGCTTTGATTGGTTGTACGACCAGATCTTGGTAAAACCCTTCTTGTTCCTGGTAAGGATTTTACGCAGAGACCCCATTGATAAGACATTCAACCTGATTCCTGCCAGCGTCAGTCTCGGGCATCGTCTGTTGAGTGCAACCCAAACCGGCAGTGTACGTTGGTACGCTGCTACTATTGCCGCCGGTGTGGTTGTTATACTCGCCGCCCTCGTTTTGTTGTAAGACATAAGGAACCAGAGAAAAGATGCTTACCTGGCTCATACTCATCCCATTTATCGGCGGCTTCCTATCATGGTTAGCCGAATATTTTGGTTCAAGGTCTCCGCGTTGGATTGCCCTTGGCACCATGTTTGTGCTTTTTGTGTTAACGCTTTATCTGTGGTTGACCCACGATTATTCTCTCGCCAACCTCAATGCAGGGCAGGGGAATTCAGTATGGGTTGACGAGTTCCATAGGGGTTGGATTCCAAGTCTTGGTATCAGCTTCCATTTGGCACTCGATGGCCTGTCGCTGCTGATGCTGCTGTTGACTGCTTTCCTCGGCATGTTGGCAGTAATCTGCTCCTGGAGCGAAGTGCAGCGCAAAATTGGCTTCTTCCATTTAAACCTGCTGTGGATTATCGGTGCCGTAGTGGGCGTATTCCTGGCAATGGATATGTTTTTGTTCTTCTTCTTCTGGGAGATGATGCTGATTCCCATGTACTTCCTGATCTCCCTCTGGGGTCACAAGTCAGATGAAGGCAAGGGTCGTGTTGAAGCTGCAACCAAGTTTTTTATCTACACCCAGTCATCGGGTCTGCTGTTGCTCCTGGCGATAATCGGCCTGGTATACGTGCATTTTGCGCAAACGGGCGATCTCACCTTTGCCTATGAGGCGCTGCGCAATACCACTATGAGCGCTGAAGTTGAGTTTGTGTTGATGCTGGGTTTCTTTATTGCCTTTGCCGTAAAGTTCCCTGTAGTTCCTTTTCACTCCTGGCTGCCCGATGCTCACTCGCAGGCGCCCACTGCCGGTTCAGTGGACCTCGCGGGTATACTTTTGAAAACCGCTGCCTATGGCATGCTGCGTTTTGCCATTCCATTCTTTCCCAACGCCTCTGAAACCATTGCGCCTGTGGCCATGTGGCTGGGTGTTGCCGGTGTGATTTACGGTGCATTTGTCGCCTATGGCCAAGACGATATCAAGCGTTTGATTGCCTATACCTCCATTTCGCATATGGGCTTTGTCTTGATTGGTATTTATTCTTTCAACCAAATCGCACTCCAGGGTGTGGTAGTGCAGATGCTGGCTCACGGCCTCTCTGCGGCGGGCCTGTTTATCATGTCCGGCCAGCTCTATGAGCGCTTGAAGACCCGCGACCTGCGCAAAATGGGTGGGCTCTCATCGCGCATGGCCGGCCTGCCGCCGATTGCCATGTTCTTTACCGCCGCCTCCTTGGGTTTGCCGGGCCTGGGTAACTTTGTCGGCGAGTTATTGGTACTGCTGGGTGCCTACAAGGTGGATCCGGTGGTGGTGATAGCGGCAACTTCAGGTCTGGTGCTATCCGCTGTCTACTCCCTGATTATGCTCCAGCGCGCATTCCACGGTGCAGCTTCCAGCAATGAAACTATTCCAGGTTTGAATGCACGCGAGCTGGCGATGATGCTGAGCCTTATGTTTTTATTGGTGTGGCTGGGCTTCTATCCCCAGCCTGTGTTAGATACATCAGCAGCAGTTATGAATAGCCTCGCGCAATTTGTAGCTACTACATTAACTGCTGCACAGTGAGGTCATGATGCCCCTGACTTTTGAAAATATCCAAGCGCTCCTGCCGCTGCTGATCACTGTGTTCACCACAGTGTTTGTTATGTTAGCCATTGCCATCCGTCGCAATCATTGGTGGAATGCAACAGTTACAGTGGTGGGTTTGAATCTGGCTCTGCTATCGACCGGCTATGTCTTTTTTGCCAAGGTTTTGTTTCCAGAATCATTCACTGGGCCTAGCGGCATGTTGCTGCAAACCATCACTCCGCTATTTGTAGTGGATGGCTTTTCGCTGTTTTTTACCGGCCTGATTTTAATTGCGGCGCTGGGCGCGAGCACCCTGACGCATGCCTATGTCGAAACCTCCAGGCGCAATCGCGAAGAAATCTACCTGCTGATCACCATAGCCACAGCGGGCGGTATTGTGCTGACCATGGCCCATCATATGGCCTCGCTGTTTATCGGCCTGGAAATGATGTCTGTCGCTCTCTACGGTATGGTTGCCTATACCTATGATCGCACGCGTTCACTGGAAGCCAATATCAAATACATGATCCTCTCGGCCACAGCATCGGCGATTATGTTGTTCGGCATTGCCTTGATTTATGCTGAGTTTGGTTCGCTGGCATTTATTGACATTGGTGCAAAAATTAGCGCTGAACCAGGTCTGCTGGTGATCGTGGGTGGCATGATGTTGATTATTGGCCTGCTATTTAAATTGTCATTGGCACCTTTCCATCTGTGGACTCCTGATGTCTACGAGGGTGCCCCCGCGCCTGTGGGTGCATTCCTGGCCACTGCGGCAAAAGTCGCGGTATTTGCCGTGTTGGTGCGCTTTGTTGTTATTGAGTCGCCTGCGGTACTGAGGTCGAGCACCTTTGCTATCACCCTGGTTGCGATTGCCTGTCTGTCCATGCTGGTGGGCAACCTGCTGGCGCTCAAGCAGAATAATATCAAACGTATGCTGGGTTATTCATCTATCGCCCATTTTGGCTATTTACTGGCTTTGGTTTTACTGGGTGGAAGAGATCTAGGCCTGGAAGGCTTCGCGGTTTATCTTACTATCTATGTCATCACTGCACTGGCTGCTTTCGGTGTGGTAACGCTGATGTCTACAGCCAGAGGAGACAGGGATGCAGATGATCTGCTGGACTACCGCGGTTTGTTCTGGCGTCGTCCTTTCCTGGCTTCGCTATTTACCCTGTCCTTATTTTCATTGGCAGGTATTCCGCTTACTGCTGGTTTTATCGGCAAACTGTATGTGGTTATCGCGGGCGTTTCCCAAGGTGTGGTTGGCTGGATAGCCCTGATATTTGTGGTGCTGGGTTCAGCAATCAGTATCTACTTTTATTTGCGCACCATTGTCAGCATGTTTTTGGCTTCCAAAAATATGCAGAAATTCGATGCACAATTGCATTGGGGGGAGCAGACAGGCGGTATTATGGTATTGATTTCGGCGTTGCTGGTGCTGGTTATTGGTATCTATCCGGAGCCTTTAATCCAAATAGCCCATCTCTCTAAGCTAGTCTGGGGCGTACAGTAAAATCGTCAGACCGCTTTGTTAAAATGCCGACCCAGGGTCGGCATTTTATTATTGAAAAACAAAATTGCCGCTGCCTGTTGTGCAGTTAATTAGATCTATTGTGGAGGTTGTTGTGGAAATTGCATGTCTTGACCTGGAAGGGGTATTGGTACCGGAAATCTGGATTGAGTTCGCCAAGGTAACGGGAATTGAATCCTTGAAGGCGACTACCCGCGATATACCTGACTACGATGTACTTATGAAGCAGCGCATTCGTATTCTCGAAGAAAACAATCTGGGTCTGAAAGAAATCCAGGATGTGATCGCTACCCTGAAACCCCTGGACGGTGCGGTTGAGTTTGTCGATTGGCTGCGCGAGCGCTTCCAGGTGATTATCCTCTCTGACACTTTCTATGAATTCTCGCAGCCGCTGATGCGTCAGCTCGGTTTCCCGACATTGCTCTGCCACCGCTTGAATATTGATGAGCGCGGTAGGGTAGTGGGTTATACCCTGCGCCAGAAGGATCCCAAACGTCAATCTGTACTCGCATTGAAAACGCTTTACTACCGTGTCATAGCCGCAGGCGATTCCTACAACGATACTACTATGCTGGGTGAAGCTGATCAGGGCATTTTGTTCCATGCACCGAAAAATGTGATAGAGCAATTCCCGCAATTCCCGGCTGTGCACACCTTTGAAGATTTGAAAAAGGAATTTATTAAAGCGAGCAACCGCGACTTGAGCCTCTAAGTCTCGGCGAAGTGTCTTCTGCGGGAGCGCATTTGTTATCTGTGCTCCCGCTATCCCCGCCTTACAATATTCAGCGGCTGGCGAGCTTATTGCGCAGGCTGAACCACTTCTTCAGCAACAGATGTCGCCGTTTCAGCGGTGGCCGAGCTTGCTGCCTCACTGCTGGCGCTTTCTACTGTTGCCGGTGGTGCTACAGCTTTTGCATTACTGAGAATATGTTCAACCAGTTCCGTATATTTCTCATCGTAGTGATGGTCGCCGCTCATGCTGATGACCTTCACACCCAGCTCTGCAGTCTGGTTGCAAGCACTTGACTGATCCTCCAGGCCATAGATACAAACACTGTTGGCCCATTGCATGTCGCGCACCTCTGGCAGCAACGGCAATCGGTCTGGACTTTTATCGGCATTCATCCAACTGGACAGACGGAATTCAAAGGAGGCTGTTTTGCCCATGCCTAAAAGAGCCACCAGCCCCAGGCGGGCGCGGTTGTCCTCTGACAGCTTGTTGGCGATAAAGGGCAGCACATCTGCACCAAAGGAGTAGCCCACCAATATCACCTGGTTCTTGTTCCACTTGCTGGTATACATGGAAATAACCCGGTCGATATCCTGTGCAGTTTCTTCCGGCGTGCGCGCCTTCCAGAAATAGCTCAAGGAATCCAGTGCTATGGTGGGGATGTTTTTTTCTGCCAGAATCCGGGCAATGGCCTTGTCAATTTCGGCCCAGCCGCCATCACCGGTCAACAGCACTACCATTGGGGTTGTTGCATCGTCTTCGGCAGCTGGAACTTCAATCAATGGCAAATCGGTATTGCTATTATCTGAGGAGACCTGGTCAGTCAGGCGGGGGTCAAGCCACTGCAAAATCTGCAGGACACTGTCGATAGCATCGGGTTTGTTGCTTGCCGAGGCTGTCAGCTTGGCATTGTTGATCTGTTCGATAAACGTGGTACTGATTTTATCTTTGGCGGTATTGCCATTCTGGAATACATACCAGCTGGAGTGCAGATGCTTGCTGGGGAAAATATCCTTGTGCGATGCATCCATATTGCTGCTGTAGTTCAGGCCGCAGGGTGGTGTTTTACTGTGTATGCGCGGAGTGAAGTTGATGCTGATGCCCGCGTGAAAGTTATGTTGTTCGGACTGCGCCAGGGCAGCATATACCAGCGCTGCTCCGTCGTTGCTGCCTATAAGTATGGGCAGGTTCTGCGCATTTATAGCATAGGATTTATCCAGTGATTGGACAATGCTCTGCAGTTGATCAGCGACACTTATACATTGTTCCGAGTGAGGGGCGGCATCGAGTAGTTGTTGTGGATCTATATGGGCTACGTAATAGCTCAAATTGGCAAACTGCTTGGCATTTTGTTCACTGCTGCGATTCTTATCGCCGACGTAAAGCAACAATCCCTTTTCAGGGCGCTCGCTGCGAAATACATTGATGGATAAGTGATCGTTGATCGCTATTTTATCCTTGTTGATGTGATCGTAATCGCCATCGCCAGAGTTGCCTGAGAACCACCAGGCAGCAGTCAGGGTAATGGCTATGGCCGCAGTGCCGAGAGAGATAAGCCAAACAGGTTTGAGTTTCGTTGAGCGCATGTAAGTAGTCAGTCTTGTGTTGAAAATAAAATAAAGCGGCAGTTTATTTGCTGAAAATGCCTTTGACGCCGCCGGAAATTAATGTGGTGGCCGCGAGCAGGGCGGCGGCAGTCTGCAGTCCTGGCGGCGCGGCAAGATAGATAGGTTGCCATTTCGGGTTGAATTTATCTTTGTAAAAATAGACCCCTTCAAAATTGTAAAAATCCCCGCCTATACGGAAAATGGTGCTGCCGATCTTATGCCACAGTGGTGCCAGCTCATGGTTCTCCAGGCCGGAAAGGGGAGCCATGCCCAGGTTAAAATAGAGTATTCCCTGTTCCTTGGCCCACAGAATCAAACTGATATTCAAAAACTCCATAATGCCATTGGGCGTGCCGGGCAAATAGCGCATCAGGTCGATGGAAATTTCCTGCTTGTTATTGATTGCCCAGATATTGCAGAAGGCAAAAATTTCCCCCTCTTTTTTTACCACTGCAATATCGCAGTGACGCAGATATTCCTCGTTAAAGAATCCCAGGGAAAAGCGTTTCTCCTTGGCATTTTTTTCTTCCAGCCAGGCATCGGAAATTTTCTTCAGGTTGGGCAGTATGCTTTCTACATCCTTGGCAAAGACAATTTCAAAGACAAATCCTTCGCGCTGGTATTTGTTGATGGCGCTGCGCAGGTTTTGCCGCTTTTTACCTTCAAGGCCAAAATCATTCAGGGGGACAAGTGCCTGCTGGCCCAGTTTGATAAGACTTAAGCCGAGATCAAGGTAGAGTGGAATACGGTCTATTTTTATTTCATAAAACGCAATTTGCGCAGCAACCTTATCGGCATTTTCGCGCAACTCCCAGACCAGCGCTTCGAACTCGGTGGGGTCGCCGACAGGATCGCCCATGACAATCCAGAATTTTTTGGTAATGCCATACATCAGGAAACTTTTTTTGGTCTTGCTCCACAGGATATATTTATCGCCTGTCAGCACCAGGTGGTGGCCGGTGGAGTTCGAATTGTGCACTATTTCAGTTGCCAGATCCAAATCTTCTTTGCTGGGGAGTTGCAGGTTGGAATTGGTTTTGATCAGCAGCCTGTGTATCAGCAGCCCGCCGCAGACGACGGAGATAACAAATAGCGAGCGCAGGAAGCGCGGTGCATCGCCCTCAAGGCTGACCTGCCACCAGAGTTCATTGGAGTAGGCAATATCCTTATAGGAGAAAAAGCCCAGCCAGGTGGCCGCCGTCAAAATAGCCCCGCCGATAATAATTTGCTCAATAGGTATTTCCAGTTTGATCAGGGCAGATTTGCGGTAGAAATGCTTGCGCGTGGGAATAAAAGCAATCAGCATCACCCCGAGAATACTGGCCTCTTCAAAGTCCCAGCCTTTCGCCAGTGATGCAACTATGCCAACCGAAAGCAACAGGATGGTTGCGAAGTAGGCCGAGTCCAGCTTGAGCTTGACCGCGCGCGAGAGAAAGATCATTCCCAATCCCACCAGGCTGCTGACCAGGTGCGAGAACTCTATCAGCGGCAGGGGAACAAAGAACTGCAACCATTCAAGGCGCTCATGGACACTGGGAGTTGCACCGGAAACCAAGAGAATGCCACCGCCAATCAACAGTAATACCGAGAAGATTTTCGGAGTGGCCAGTTGCAAGATTTTAAACAGGTAGTGCAGTCTGAACTGCTCGACAACGCGATGGCTCTTGGTTTCGTAGGCAATCATCGCCAGGCCAGCTACCAGCAGTGGCACTATGTAATAAACAATACGATAAATAATCAGGGCCGCCAGCAATTTTTCCGGGGGAAACTTATCACCCAGCAACAGCATAAAGCTGCTTTCAAAAATACCTATACCGCCCGGTACTTGACTGATCAGGCCAATCAGTTGTGCAACAAGGTAATAAATTAAAAATTCACTGAAGCTGATATTGGTAATATTCAGCAGGGGAATATAAAGAACAATACCGGCTATGACCAGCTCAAGGGTGCCCACCAGTATCTGCTGTAACGCAATGGAGGGGCTGGGTGGATAAATTTTAACGCTACCAAGCTGCAAATGACGCTTATTGAAAGCGCTGAGAATAAGCCAGCTGCCCACCAGGCAACCGCCTATCAGAAGCAGGATCTTGAGTGAGCCATTGGCCAGGGTGGAATTTAACGGCATGCTATCGGATGCTGCCGCCACAGCAATAAACAACAGCGTAAAAGCACTTAAAAAATAACTTATGGTACTGAAGGCGGTAATTTTGGCAATGGCCGTTTTCGTAAGCCCCCATTCGCGGTAAAACCTGTAGCGAATACTGCCTCCAGAAATGAGCGATGAACCCACGTTGTGACTGATGGCATTGGAGAGAAATGAACCCAGTAATATATAGCCATAGTCGAGCTTCTCGCGGGTATATTTAATGGCAACCCACTCGCTGACACTCAGCATGGCGTAGCCAAAGACACTCATCAGCAGCATTTGCACTAGGGTTTCACTGGGGCAGTTAAACAGATCCTTGAGCACATTTTGCCAGCCATAATCGGCAATCTGGTGATGGACAACTATAGCGGCCAAGATAAACAGAGCTAGACTGATAATAGGGGCCAGCTTCTTTAAGGCGAGAGTATTCAGCATATTGCATCTTGGGTAGTTGACGGCGGAGGGCATAATATCAAGCGATGCATGCTGTTTGCCAATGCTTAATTCGCCAGTTTGATAGGCAATGCCTATATTTTGGTACGGTCTGTGCTCATGTCTTGGTAGACCCCAGGGAAAATGGTAATAGCTCGTCAATGAGAGCGTAAAACGGCTATCTATAGTGCTATTTGTCAATTTGTTGCCGCTTTTACCCTTGGACACAGGCAGTTTTTAGCCGCTTTTTTGCCGTTTAACGTTTTACTGGCTTTTTTTAAATTAATGCGCAAGTTAGATTAAAGTTTGCGCAACGCTTGCCGCTAAGCTTAGAGCGTTAATGTTTTATGGAGGCCTATTATGACCACGACATCCAGCACCACCAGTACGACCCCTACGACTGCAGGTACAGGGTCCAGTATTATCAATACCTTGGGAACTGGCTCCGGCATAGATTCGTCTTCCATTGTCTCCAAGCTGGTCGATATCAATAAGCTGCCTGAATCCACCCGTCTCACCACCAGGCAGACCCTGCTGGAGAGCCAGGTGTCCGATTTTGGCGCGCTGCGCAGCGCCTTCAGTACCTTGGAAACAGCGGCGGCAGCCTTGGGCAATGCCGATACCTTTAATGCTAAATCGACCTCTATCCCCACCACTAATCTATTGGGCGTTACAAAATTAGATGCCAAAGCGGTGGCTGGCGAATACCGGATCAAAGTTGACTCCATTGCCCAGACCCAATCGCTGAGTTCAAAAGATTTCAGCTCACAAACAGCGCCCATAGGCAAGGGTACCCTGGCTATACGTTTTGGCACCTGGACCAACGTGGATGACAATGCAGTACCTCCCGTATTAAAAGACTTTACCGTAGACGCCACCAAAACCGGCAAAACTATCACCATCGATGATGGCAATAACTCTCTGGTGGGTTTGCGCGATGCCATCAACAAAGCGGGCATTGGTGTCACAGCCAGCATTGTCAGCAATAATGGCACCTATAAATTGCTGGTCACTGCTCCTTCAGGTGCCGCCAGCGAGATTGAGATTACCGCCACAGAAACGCCTGGCTCCCTGGGGTTGGCAGACTTCAATGTCAACCAGAGCGATCGTAAACTCACTCAGCAACAGGATGGTAGAGATGCACAGATCCGCGTCAATGGTATAGCCTTGTCGCGCTCATCCAACCATTTGACCGATGTGATAGAGGGCTTGGAGTTTGACCTGTTCAACAGCTCTCCCACCGAGACTGTCAACATTGGTATTACGGAGGATAAAAGCATTGCCGAGAAGGCGATCCGCGATTTCGTTGCCGCTTACAATACCTTCCTTAAGGATAGCGGCAAGCTGGTGGGCTTTGACGCTGAGAAGAATGGTTATGGCAGCCTGCGCCAGGACCCATTGGCGAAAAGCCTGTTGCAGCAGGTGCGCAGCCAGATAGGTGCCACCGTCACTGGTTTAACCAACAATGGCTTTACCAGTTTGGCCACCCTGGGCATTCGCACGCAATTGGATGGCACCCTCTCGATAGATGAGAACTCTTCGCTGACTACCAGTTTCCGCTCAGCCATAGATAAACACTTTGAGTCTGTGCGCGATTTGTTTGTGCCCAACAAATCCTCCAACAACGCACAGCTGACGCTGACCAATCACAGCGCGAAAAGTGTGGCGGGCACCTATGATGTTGTCATAACCCAGCAGCCGGCCAAAGGTACTTTGACCGCAGGTGCCATGACCGCATTTGATACACCGCCAATGGATACCACCGGTAAAGATTACACTTTTACCATTAATGTGGACGGCAATGAGGCAAACCCCATCACGCTACCGGTGGGCACCTATGCTTCAGGCGCGGCTCTGGCTGCCGATTTGCAGACGCGTATCAACTCTGACTCTAAATTGCTGGAAGCCAAGGTCAGCCTGTCGGTCAATTACAATACTACGACCAAGCAGCTTGAGTTCACCTCCAATGCCTACGGCAGTGATAGCAAGATCAGCTTTACCAACTTTAGTGCCGATATGGCCGATATGGGCATAGATGCTGGCCACACCACAGGCACCACCGGTGTCGATGTGGCAGGTACAGTGGGCGGTGTTGCCGCATTTGGTTCCGGCGATGTGTTGTTGCCGGCCCTGGGCAGCAAGGCGGAAGGCTTGAGTATGCGGGTTGAGCCGGGGGTTACCAGTGGTTCTATCACTTTTTCAAGGGGCTTTTCCGGCACTTTTACCACGTTGATTGATGACTTTCTGAAGTCCAGCGGGATGATCAAAAACCGCGAGACCAATATCACCAAGGAAGTTGAAAAAGTCAAAACCGATATGAAAACCCTGGATCGCCGCAGTGAAGCTTATCGCGCGCGTTTGCAGGCGCAGTTCAGCGCTATGGAAACCATAGTGCGCGGCTTGAAATCCACAGGTAGTTTTTTGACAAGCACTTTTGCCGCACTCAATGGTACCAACGAATCCTAGTGAAAGGTGTTCTGCCTGAAAAGAGAACCCGCTGCGGCGGGTTTTTTTATGGCTGCAACAAAATCCCTGGCAAAGGATCTTTTGTTGACGGCCATCAAGCTGGCCGGCGGATTGTTAATAATTTAATTTTATCAAAAAATGCAATTTAAGAAATTGGGATGACGGTCGATAACATTCTTGTAGCTTTTTAACGGATATAGCAGGGTTAAAAGAATTACAATGAATGGTTGGATTTATGTCTCTGGTGATTAATACCAATACAGCCTCGCTAAATGCGCAGAGACAAATCCTGCGTTCAAGCGATGAATTGGATAGGGCCTCTCTGCGCCTGTCCTCTGGCAAGCGTATTAATCATGCGAGTGACGATGCTGCCGGTTTGGTTATCAGCAGCCGTATGACCTCCCAGGTGCGCGGCCTCGACCAGGCCATACGCAATGCCAATGACGGTGTCTCCCTGCTGCAAGTCGCCGAAGGCGCACTCAATGAAACCGGCAATATGCTGCAGCGGATTCGCGAACTCTCTGTGCAGGCGGCCAGCGGTATTTATTCGACCGGTGACCGCGGCACCCTCAACGCCGAAGTTAAACAATTAATCGCGCAGATTGATTTGGTGGCCAAGGATACGCAATTTAACGGCAGGTCCATCCTGGATGGCCAGTCCCGCAATCTGGCATTGCAGATAGGGGCGGATAGCGGGCAGCTCATCAAGGTTCAGATTCCCAGGGTAGATAGCAAGACGCTCGGCCTTGGCTCAACCTCGGGCGATATCAGTGGTGCCGAGATTGCGCTCTCGGGTTCGGGCGGGTTGAGCAGCAGCATACCCACGGGTGCCATTAAAATTAATGGCCAGGCACTCGCCGCGATTCCCGCTGCAACACAGCTCAAGGATGTGATTGCCGCGATCAACTCCAGCATTAATGCTGTTGAAGCCTCGTCATCCTTAAGTTTAACGGCCGATGATTTTGGTTCGGGCCTGCTCGCAGGCAGTTCGTCGCTCACCATTTCCGGTA
The DNA here is from genome assembly GCA_035565295.1 of Cellvibrio sp. GTDB lineage: Bacteria > Pseudomonadota > Gammaproteobacteria > Pseudomonadales > Cellvibrionaceae > Cellvibrio. Next base: position 43,754 of record DATMSP010000013.1, read on the forward strand.
TCAATCTCGATGGCAGCAGCCAGTCTTACACAGTGACAAATACCTCATCGCTGGCAGAGCTAGCGCAAAAAATCAGCGCGCAGAGCCATGGTGTGGTGCAGGCCAGCGTTGCTGAGAATGGAAAATTAATTGTCAGCAGCTCAGCCATGTCCAGCTTGACACTGGTGGATAGCACGGGTGGCACGGCCACAGGGATGAGTGTGGGAGCCAGTGCTGATCCCGATATTGCCGCTATAGTCAATGCGCTGCAAACCAGTTGGATTTCCGAGTCTGAAGCTTTAATCAGCAATTATCTCGGCATGGTGGGTGATAATGTCGATTTGACGTTAAACCTGATTCCCATTGGCGACGCCCAATCGGACGGCGCTGCGGGTAAGGTTGCCTGGGTATCCTGGCAAGCCAACCCCGGCAACCCGGGGACCAATTTATCGCTGAATCTGGATATGGCCGATTTTACGCCGGCAAGTTTGCCCAATGGCAATTTGGTTGCAGGTTTAATTTACAGCGATCGTGTTGTTGCACACGAAATGGTTCATGCGGTGATGACTCGCAATATGGATATGGCGGGATTGCCCGGTTGGTTTAAAGAGGGCACAGCAGAATTTATTCAGGGTGCAGATGAAAGATTGAAAGGCGATATACAGGCGGGGCTGCTACCGGACCAGGCGGCATTTTCAGCTGCCTTTGCCGCTGCGGCTGTGGCAAACCCGGCAGCGCTGGGATACTCGGTGGGCTATCTTGCGGTAAAAATGCTGCACCAGGAAATTATCAATGCCGGTGGTGCCGGCATCTCCGAAGTCTTCGATGATTTGCAGGCGGGTAATAGCCTGGATCACGCACTGCAAACCGTGAGCGCGGCTCACTCTATGGGAGGATTGTGGAATAGCCTTGCCTCCTTCAATACCCATGTCGATACGGTTGGCTATAACTTTATGACGGGTGCCTATCTGGCGGGCACGGTAAATCTGCAGGGGTTTGGTGTTGCGGAATTGGATACTGGCTCGATTGCCGGTTCCGACTTTGGCCTGGGTGCAAAAAATAACGCGGGTATTATTCCCAATATTTCAGGTCTGGCTGCGCAGAACTTTAACCTGGTGGTGCCCTCGCAATATGGTGGCGGCACGGCCACAGCGACAGCGCGCCTGACTCTCACGGCAAAGGACGGCAGTCCTATCAGTATTGCCAAAGGCAGTGCAGGGAGCGATGCGCTCTTGCAAAGCCTGGGGTTTGTCGAGACTGCCGCGCAACAGCTTATTGGCAAGCCGATCAACACCTCGGATCAGGCGCTCGCCCTGGCGGTGGGCGATTTGAAAATTAACGGTATAGATATAGGTGCTAGCCTTCCCGCCAATGGCCTGGCTGGAAAAGTTGCGGCAATCAATGCCCACTTCGGCGAGACAGGTGTACAAGCGCAGACCCTTGCCAGGACCACCTATACCGCCAATGCAACGCCGCGAACTGAATATGTTGGCGCGAATGTAACGGCGGTTTTAGCCAACGATACTATCGGCATCAATGGAGCGGGTATCAATATCACCGCTGGCGATTCCCTGGAAACTGTGGCCGCAGCCATCAATAATGCCAGTTCGGCACTGGGTGCAAAGGCTTATGTGGACGATAGCGGGCATCTGCATATTTTTTCCGAGTCGCCATTGACCTTTGGCCAAACCGCGAATTTTTTTACCGACATAGGGCTGGCCGCTAATAATTCTGCTACGGGTTCTATCAGCATCAATGGTACTCAGGTCAATTTAACCAATATCTATGATAGCAAGGCAGTCGTGGCCGATATCAATGCGAGCCAGGCGGTGTCGGGAGTATTTGTCCGGGTGAACGATAATGGCCAGCTTGAATTCGAGAGCGGCTCATCGTTTTCGCTGCAGTTGGGCAATAGCAACGGCTTTAAAACCTTTGCCGCCCTGGGAATCAGTGTTGGACTGGCGGCGAGTGGAACCGATCTCGCCGACACTGACAGCGATGATCAATTAAAAGATGAAACTATTAATATTCTTTCACGGATACAGCTGCGTTCGCAGAATAACAGTCCTATCCAAATCGAACTCACCAGCAACGGTGGCAGTGCAACGGGATTGCTTGAACAAAATACTTCGCAGAGTGCAGCGAGCGGCAGTTCACTGAGAGATTTGAATCTTCTCACAGCGGATGCGGCACAGAGTGCGATCAAAGTGGTTGATGCTGCGTTAAAAAATATCAACGAGGTGAGATCCAATCTCGGTGCGGTGAATAATCGCCTGGATTTTACTATCTCCAACCTGACTAATATTTCAGAGAAAATGTCGGCAGCTCTGTCGCGCATAGTCGATGCGGATTTCGCCCAGGAGACCACCAAATTGAGCCGTATGCAAGTATTGCAGCAGGCGGCCACCGCGATGCTGGCACAGGCCAACCAGCGGCCTCAACAAATACTGGCCCTATTGCGATAATTATAAAAATGCTCTGTTGGATTGCGTTCTTTGTTGCAAGGCTTTGCAGAAAATAAAGTGATGATTTTGGTAAAAATGATACGCATAAAAAAACCCGCAGCAATGCGGGTTTTTTTATGGCAGGTATTATTCCTGGCCAGGTTTAGAGAGCAACAGTCTGAATCTCAACAGCGGCAATACGCTTGCCTTCATTCGCAGCATTTTGGTAGCTCTCAATTTCATTGAAGTTGAGGTAGCGATAGATATCGCTGCTCATGCTGTTGAGTTTGTTGGCATAGCTCAGGTATTCCTCGGGCGTGGGCAGCTTGCCCAATACCGCCGCTACCGCCGCCAGTTCCGCCGAGGCCAGGTACACATCGGCACCATTGCCCAAACGGTTGGGGAAGTTGCGGGTTGAGGTGGATACCACTGTCGAGTTGGCGGCAACGCGCGCCTGGTTGCCCATGCAGAGTGAGCAGCCGGGCATCTCGGTGCGGGCACCCTTGGTGCCGAAGATGCTGTAATAGCCTTCTTCAACCAGTTGGTGTTGATCCATCTTGGTTGGAGGGGCAATCCATAGGCGAGTCGACAGTTCCTCTTTGGTCGAGGCCAGCAGTTTGCCCGCTGCGCGGAAGTGACCGATATTGGTCATGCAGGAACCGATAAAGACTTCATCGATTTTTGCACCGGCAACCTCGGTCAATACTTTTACATCGTCCGGATCGTTGGGGCAGGCGAGGATGGGCTCTTTGATATCGGCCAGGTCGATATCGATAACCGCTGCGTACTCTGCATCCTTATCCGCTTCCATCAACTCGGGGTTGGCGATCCAGGCTTCCATTTTCTGTGCGCGGCGCTCAAGGGTGCGGACATCGCCGTAACCCTGTTCGATCATCCAGCGCAGCATGGTGATATTGGAAGTCATGTACTCGATGATAGGGGCTTTATCCAGCTTGATGGTACAGCCGGCTGCAGAGCGCTCAGCAGAGGCATCGGAGATTTCGAAAGCCTGTTCTACTTTCAAGTCTGGCAGGCCTTCTACTTCGAGGATGCGGCCAGAGAAGATATTCTTCTTGTTTTTCTTTTCCACGGTCAGCAGGCCAGCTTTGATGGCATACAGCGGAATGGCGTTGACCAGGTCGCGCAGGGTGATACCTGGCTGCAGCTGGCCTTTGAAGCGCACCAGCACTGACTCAGGCATATCCAGGGGCATAACACCTGTGGCTGCGGCGAAAGCCACCAGGCCGGAACCCGCAGGGAAGGAAATACCAATAGGGAAGCGAGTGTGCGAATCGCCACCGGTGCCGACTGTATCTGGCAGCAGCATGCGGTTCAGCCAGCTGTGGATGATACCGTCGCCCGGACGCAGGGAGACGCCGCCGCGGGTCATGATAAAGTCGGGCAGGGTGTGCTGGGTTTCAATATCGACGGGCTTGGGGTAGGCAGCTGTATGGCAGAAGGACTGCATGGTCAGGTCGGCAGAGAAACCGAGGCAGGCCAGGTCTTTCAGTTCATCGCGAGTCATTGGGCCGGTAGTATCCTGGGAACCTACGGTAGTCATATAGGGTTCGCAGTAGGTGCCGGGACGAATGCCGGTCACGCCGCAGGCCTTGCCCACCATTTTTTGCGCGAGGGTATAACCCTTGCCGGTATCAACGGGGGATTCGGGCAGGCGGAAGAGGGGGCTGGTTGGCAGTCCCAGGGCTGCACGGGCTTTAGTGGTCAAGCCGCGACCTACGATCAGAGGAATACGACCGCCAGCCTGGACTTCGTCAAGCAATACATCGGACTTCAGGCTGAACTCAGAAATCACTGCACCGGTTTCGCCATTGAGGATTTTGCCTTCATAGGGGCGAATCTCGATCACATCGCCCGTGTTGAGGTCATCGACCGGGGCTTCAAATACCAGGGCGCCGGCATCTTCCATGGTGTTATAGAAAATCGGAGCCACTTTGCTGCCGATGCAGACACCACCAGTGCGCTTGTTGGGTACACCGGGAATATCTTCGCCGATAAACCAGAGCACTGAGTTGGTAGCGGATTTGCGCGAGGAGCCTGTGCCCACCACATCGCCGACAAATGCCAGGGGATAGCCCTTGGTCTTGAGTGCTTCTATTTGCTTGATGGGGCCAATCGAACCTGGTTGATCAGGGGTAATGCCATCGCGAGCCATTTTGAACATCGCAAGGGCGTGCAGGGGGATATCGGGGCGCGACCAGGCATCAGGTGCTGGCGAGAGGTCATCAGTATTGGTTTCACCGGTGACTTTGAATACGGTGAGCTTGGTGCTCTCAGCCACTTTGGGCCTGCTGGTAAACCATTCGCCCTCAGCCCATGACTGGATCAATTCTTTGGCGTTGGCATTGCCAGCCTTGTATTTTTCTTCCACATCGTGGAAGGCATCAAACATCAGCAGGGTGTGCTTCAGCTCCTGTGCGGCCAGCTTGCCCAGTTCGGGGCTATCCAGCAGGGAGACCAGGGTTTCGATGTTGTAACCGCCGAGCATCATGCCGAGCAGTTTGATGGCGAGAGGTTTATCGATCAGAGGAGACTTGTCTTCGCCCTTGGCGACAGCGCTCAGGAAAGCGGCTTTCACATAGGCTGCTTCGTCAACGCCTGGGGGAACGCGGTTGGTGATTAAATCCAGTAATACTTCAGCTTCATTGGCGGGGGGATTCTTTAACAGCTCGACCAATCCAGCAACTTGCTCAGCATTCAATGGTTTTGGTGGAACACCTTCTGCGGCGCGTTCAGCGACGTGTTTACGGTAGGCTTCAAGCACAGTTTTATCCTCATTAGTTTGATATTTACTCTCTTTGCAGGATCTCTGCGTTGAGAGGCTATCCATGACCTTCATGGATGTTCCCGGACGCACAGGAAGTGCGGGGGATAATCTGATAGCCCGGCAGGAGTATCAAATCGGCGCGAATTATACATGATGTAGAGGTGGCTGTTAACACGGAATCTGTCTTCAGCATCAGCTCAGTCTAGTCCTAAGTGGGCTCCGCGTTAACTGCTTTTTGCATTCTTCGGGCAAGTTTTTCCAGTGTCTATGTGGTATGTTTGCGGCCGAGTGATTTCACCCAGGGTAAAACGACAAGGCAGAGGCCCTCGCCGAGATTATCCTGCAGACGATTTTTTGGAGCTTTTATGAGCAGATCCCCGGTTTTTTCTCTCCTGTTGGCCTTTATAGGGCTGCAGGCATGCCAGGCTAGACCACCTGTACCCACCGAAGAAAAACAGGTGACCCTGGTGCAGTGCTCGGGCGCAGCCCCTGCAGGGGATTTGCTCGCTGTGCGTATTCCCGGCGCAAACGCTACTCATGGCGAGCCGGGTTTATATGAAGGGCCAGTGTGGATCAATGGCGCATTGTATTTTTCCGATTTCACCTTCGGCCAGGGCTTTCCCTCGCGTATCCAGCGCCTGGATGGGGAAGGTGTAATGACCACCGCGATCGAAAATAGCGGCAGCAACGGCCTGGCTGTGGATGCCCAGGGCAATATAGTGGCGGGCACCCACAGTTTTAAAAGTGTTTCCCGTTTTAATCTGGCAACCGGTGAGCGCAGCCCACTGGCTGAAACCTATGATGGCAATGTCTTTAATTCGCCCAATGATGTCGCTGTTGCAGGCGATGGAACCCTTTATTTTACCGATCCCGCATTCCAGCGCAGTGCGGCGCCCGGCGGCCAGCGCAAAACCAGCGTCTATCGCCTGGCGACTGACGGCAGTGTGACTGTTGTTGACAGCAGCATTGATAATCCCAACGGGATTGCACTCTCGCGTGCCGATAATGTGCTCTATGTTAACGGCGGTGGCGAGCAGGGTGTGCTGCGCGCTTATCCGATTATCAATGGCATACCCCAGAAGGGTAGCGATTTAGTCAGCGATCTATCCATTCCCGATGGGATGACGGTCGATTGCCATGGCAATATTTATGTCACCGAGCACGCTGCGCGACATGTCCGCGTCTTCACTCCGGCGGGAAAACAAATTGCCACCATCAAGGTGGATGCCAATATAACCAACGTCGCCTTCGGAGGGGCAGAGGGTAAAACCCTTTACCTGACCGGCGCGGGCTCGGTGTGGAAATTGGATTTGGATGTAACGGGTTCGCCCTACTAACGCGGTAAATCACTAAGAATAACGAGGCACTTTCTATGCGCTGCAGCAAATACCCTTTGGCAATGGGGCTGGTAATGATTCTATCTATCGCGGGATGCCAAAAACAATCGCTGATCGATCCTGCAGGTGGCGATCGCGCCACTATTGCATCTGGCACCCTCTATCGCCCGGATATTGATATCCCGGAACTGTTTGCGCGCGTGCAGACCGAAATGATTTTTCCGGATTCGAAAACCTTTGTCGATGCTATTCCCAAGCAGCCCCCGGCCGATATCATGAAGTTGTATCGCGTGGAAAAAGAGCGCTCGGACTTTGATTTAAAAAACTTTGTCGAACAGCACTTCGAGTTGCCCGCACCACTGCCAGTCACCCATGTCGGCAATGAAGCCGATATGCTGCAACATTTGCAGGGACATTGGGTCAATTTATTGCGCAATCCGCAAAAAACCAGCGACTACTCAACCCTGATTCAATTGCCCAATCCCTATATTGTGCCCGGCGGCCGCTTTCGCGAAATGTTTTACTGGGATAGCTACTTTACCCTGGTGGGGCTATTGCAATCCAACCAGGACAAGCTGGCGAAGGACATGATCGATAATTTTGCCTATCTGATCAACCAGGTTGGCTATATCCCCAATGGCAATCGCACCTATTTTTTGACTCGCTCACAGCCGCCGTTTTTTGCCGCAATGCTGAATCTCTATGGGCAAAAACACGGTATGGATTCGGTTATCCAATACTTGCCTGAACTGGAAAAAGAGTATGCCTACTGGATGGACCATCAAGTTTCCATTCCGCGCAAAGCCATGAGTGGCGAACATCTTGTGGTGCTTGACAATGGCGACTACCTCAATCGTTATTACGGCGCGCGCGATGTGCCTCGCGCTGAAGCGTTCAACAAAGAGGCTAAATGGGCGCAGGACTATGGCATAGAGAATAAGCCGCTGTTCTTCCGCAATCTGCGCGCTGCCTGTGAGTCGGGTTGGGATTTCAGCAGCCGCTGGTTTGCCGATGGCAAAAATAAAGCCACCATCAACACCATGGATCTGATCCCGGTGGATCTGAGCAGTTTGCTTTACTCACTCGAGTCGACCCTGGCCGAGTTCCAGGCTTATAAGCAGCAGACAGCGCGCGCCGATTTTTATCGCAAGCGCGCAGAGCAGCGCAAAGCGTTTATCCAAACCTATCACTATGATGCGGCTACAGGCACTTACCAGGATTACAACTTTGTCACGCGGCAGCGCACGGGGCATTTGTCTATCGCCATGGCTTTCCCTTTGTTTGTCAATGCGGCTACCGCAGAGTCTGCCAGGCATGTGGCCAGGCATATCAAGGACAAATTGCTGATGCCGGGCGGTGTAGTGACCACTTTGACCGCTTCCGGTGAGCAGTGGGATTACCCCAACGGTTGGGCACCCATGCAGTACATTACCGTTGAAGGTCTGTTGCAATACAATGAAAAACCCCTTGCCCTGGAAATTGCCAGGCGCTGGCTCACCCTCAATGAAAGGGTCTACCGCGAAGATGGCAAGATGATGGAAAAATACAATGTGGTTGATACCCAGTTAAAAGCTGGTGGTGGAAATTATCCCAACCAGGATGGTTTTGGCTGGACCAATGGGGTCGATATCGCTTTTTACCATCTGTTGCAACAGCAGTAATCGAACAGGCCTGAATGTGGAGACCATGCGTTTATATAAACCGGTAAAAACTCCCTGTGTGGGCATCTGCTCCACCGGGATTGGCGATCAGGTGTGCCGCGGCTGCAAGCGCTTTTCCCATGAGGTTATCGACTGGAACGCTTACAGCCATGAGCAGCGGACGATTATTGCCCAACGCCTGGAGAGTTTTCTCACTCAGGTGGTAAAAATAAGAATCGAGATTGTGAATGAAAAAATTCTGTTCGAGCAAATCAAGCACCAGCAAATACAATTCAAGCCCGAGCAAAATGCTCACTGCTGGGTATTTGATTTATTGCGCGCAGGTGCTGGTCAGATCAAGGATCTCGATGTCTATGGCTTGCGTCTGCTGCCTGCCTGGCGGGACACCCCTCTGCAAGAAATACGCGAACTGATCGATCAGGATTTCTATGCGCTGTCCTGCGCCTATCACGATCGCTATATCAACCCACACTTTAATTTAGAACAGGCTCCTGGTTAGTCGGGCGATGTGCGCGATTATATAGAGCCTTATGTGTAGTAATAAATTCATGACCAATCCACTTGTTCAAATACAGCAGTTCCTGCACTGCGAAACCCCCGATGCCTGGGTCGAAACGGCCAAGCAACACCAAGCGTTATTGTTGTTGGATCACGCCAATTGCGAAAAAAAGGCCGCATCAACCGCGATTAACCTGATGTATCGCTATGTCGGCGACTTTGAAATGATGCACAAAATGTCGCGACTGGCCCGCGAAGAATTGCGGCACTATGAGCAGGTAATGCAGATTATGGAGCAGCGCGGCATTGCCTATGAACAGATTAGCCCTTGCCGCTACGCCTCCGAACTGCGCAAGCCGGTGCGCACCCATGAGCCCGGTCGCTTTGTCGATACCTTAATTGTCGGCGCTATTATTGAGGCCCGCTCCTGCGAGCGCTTTGCCAAGCTGGCCCCACACCTGGATGATGAGTTGCAGAAATTTTATTTGTCGCTGCTGAAATCCGAGGCCAGGCACTATCAGGATTATCTGCACCTTGCGCGCAAGGTTGCCGAAGGGGAGGATATTAATCCTCGCATCGATTTATTTTTGGCCCTGGAAAAAACCTTGATTGAATCGGCGGATACAGAATTCCGCTTCCACAGTGGGGTATTGGTGGCGGCTTAATAAACCGTGATAAAGCAGTGTTGTCTGCTTCGATTGGAGGTTGAATATTCAAACTCCAATCAAGACTGTGAGCAGAGAGTATCGCCAGGCCCAAAAGGTTACAAACAGGAAATTTCAACCCAAAGCAAAAGGTGAGATCATGTTTAACAGCACAGTGTTAGAAGTCGCCATAGGTTTGATATTTTGTTATGCGTCCATTGCGCTTATCACCAGCTCTATCTACGAGGCCATAGCCTCCTGGTTAAACCTGCGCGCCGCCACCCTGTTGTGCGGCATTGCAGCGCTGCTCAATGCCAAGGATGAACCTGGGCAGGCGCTATTGTTAAGCATCTATAATAACGCCCTGGCTCATCCTACCGGCACGGGCAGTGCGGACTCTATAAAAGCCGTTAAAAATAAACCTTCCTATATCCCTGCAAAAAACTTTGCCCTGGCACTGATAGATAGCATCCAGTCCGCACCGGGGAAATTTTCCAGTTTAAGTGACGCTATAAATGCTGTTAAGGACGATCAGTTGCGCGCACTCTTAACCCGCTTGCACAACCGCGCTGCGGATAATCTCGAAGGTTTCCAGCTTGAGCTGGCCAAATGGTTTGATGAAGGTATGGGGCGGGTTTCCGGCGCTTACAAAAAGCAATCGCAATTGTGGTGTTTTGTCATAGCGCTGGTTATTTCGCTGGTATTGAATATAGATAGTATCCATCTATTCAAAACCCTGTGGCTGCATTCCTCGTCAGTGGCACAAATTAATATTGCAACGGCCAGTGCACCTCTGGCGACCAGCGCCTATGAACAGCTGCAGGCATTGCCTATTGGCTGGAATAATGGATTTTCTCTGTCAGCGATAACAGCTTCCATGGCCTTTGGCTGGTTGATCAGCGCCTCCGCCAGTCTGTTCGGGGCACCTTTCTGGTTTGACTTGCTGAAAACGGTAGTGCGCTTGCGCGGAACAGGCACCAAACCTGACACTGACAGCGATAAAAACAAACAGACTCCAATTGCCCAATAAAGGGCGCGCTGCCTAAGCATCCACTTCAGAGTAGGTTTCACCTTCCTCATAAATAATGGTATTGATAATCTGCTCGTGAGTTTTGCCGGCACAGTCAATGGTAATGTCCGCATACTCCTGGTAGAGCGGACGTCGTTCGGCAAACAAATCCGCCAGGCTTTGGTCAGCGCGCTTGGCCAGGCCGCGGCTGTGAATATTGTGCAGCCGTTTTTCCAGTTCACTCAGCTCCACGTCCAGGAAAACAATCAGGCCAAAGTGTTTCAGGTGTGCCATGGCTTTGGGGCTATAGACTGCACTGCCACCTGTTGCTATCACATGATTGGGATAGGTTGAGTTGAGCAGCACGTTCTCTTCGATGCTGCGCAGCGCCTGCTGTCCCTGCGCATCGACAATGGCTTGCAGGCTGCTGTTGTGGCGTTGCTCTATCAGGGTATCTGTATCGATAAAATCTTTCTTGAGGGACTTGGCGAGCAGCTCCCCAATGGTGCTTTTACCTGATGCGGGCATACCAATCAATATTAAACTCGTGTTGTAGTAATTCATAAATTAACCTGCCTGCATATTGCCTGGGGGCGTTACATCGACGCTGTGATATCGACGCGAACTCTATAAAAGCTCGGTTTCATTGCGCGAGCTCGCATGAAAAATAGCCACTAGCGAGAACTTAAAAAAAGCGCTGCATGTGGTGAGGTAATCATGCAGCCAAAATTTGATGCATTCACTCAAATCGATTTGCTGTTCAAGTCGCGCACTGGGTTGAAGGCTGTCGAAACTGAGCTTGATATCGGGAAATTTACTGCGAATATATAAGCCGGTATCCCGGGTTTTGCTGGCATCGGTGATACAGGAGGTCAATACCGCATTGACTTTATCCCACTCAAATAACAAATACAGGGAATCATCCTGGATATTGTCGGCGAGCAGGCTGATGATCTCGGTCGCGTTAGCTTCAATCGCATTTTTTATCGCTTCATGATCGACATTATTCACGGCACTATCAACAAGTGTAGTGCAGTTTTCCCCATTGCTCATGCTGAGTGATCTCATTCTCTTTTTGAATATCCCGAACTGGCATTATCGCCATTTGAATTCTATACCCGATTGCCGGGCAATAATAGCAATAGCCGCGCTGCCGACTATTTTTGCAGCTGTTTAACCCACTGAGCCAGGGCTGCAAGCTGAGTGTTGATATTTTCTTTGATCTTTGGGTCAACGAGATTGCCATCGCCATCAAAGGAATTGCTAAAGGCATTGGAGAATACTTCGGGCTTATTGAGCGGCAGCAGGTTTAAAAAAACGCAGACTTGACGCAGATGATACTGTGAGCGCGAGGTACCCATGCCACCGCCTGCACCCATTAAGGCTACGCCCTTACCGCTAAGCAACTTGTTTTCGGGCTCGCGCGAAGCCCAATCCAGGGCATTCTTCAGCGCGGGGGCAATGGAGTAATTATATTCGGGGCAACCAAACAGCAGGCCATCGGCACTGCCCATTTGCTGCAGCAGGGTTACGACTGCTGCAGGTTTTTCAGCTATATCGGCATTGTAAAAGGGAACTGCTGATAGGTCGGCGATTTCTATTTCCATTCCCTCGGGCGCATTGGCTTTGGCATAGCGCAAAAGGCCCATATTGGTTGATTTGGAACGCAGGCTGCCGCAGATAGCGAGTATTTTCATTTTGGTGCTCCCGATTATTTTTTGCTGTTGTAGTTTGCGTTATTGGGCCTATGAACACGGATGGCCGGTTTACGACTATATCGCCCCGCGACAAAATTTACACCTTTTGCGGTGATCTTTTTGCCATATCAACCCTGTTGAGCAATTGGATCATCTTTTGGCATTATTCATGCTGTATCAGGTGTGATGTTAAAACCGGGCAGGGGTTCAATAGCTTTTTCGATTGTGACGGGCGCAGCAACAATGATGTCAGTTATCTACAAATATTTTGTCGAGATCAAACCAGGGCGATTGGTTCTGTGGTGTTATTTGCTATGGTATTTGGTAACCCTCTACTATCATTTTGATCCATCGCCCAAACTTTGGATCAATTCACTGGGGATCAGTGGGGTGATAGGTACAGCACTTATGCTCAGCGTGGCGCCTACTGGCGGGCGAGATTACTGGCAGATTTTCAGGCTATATTGGATGCCCTTCGCCGTCTCCAGTTTTGCTGCGCTAATCAAAAACCAAAATTACTTTATTATTTTTTCACCCGATATTACCGAGGTATTGACCGCGATTTTTTGCTGCAGCCTGTTTGTGGCACTAGTGATGTTGATTAAATATTTTGCAGGCAATAATCCCACTCTGGATAATAACAAGCCGGCTTGAACCCATGCCGGCTTGGGGGTAGGCCGCGATGCTTACATCGCGGAGTAATTGGGGCCACCGCCACCTTCGGGTGTTACCCATTGGATATTCTGGGTGGGGTCCTTGATATCACAGGTTTTACAGTGCACGCAGTTTTGTGCATTGATCTGCAGCGCCTTGACTCCATTCTCCCTGCTGATAATTTCGTAAACCCCCGCAGGGCAGTAGCGCTGCGCAGGTTCATCATAGTGCGCCAGGTTGATGCTGATGGGCACTGCTGCATCCTTTAAGCGCAGATGACAGGGCTGGTTTTCCTCGTGGTTGGTATTGGATAAATACACCGAAGACATTTTGTCAAAACTCAATTTGCCATCGGGTTTGGGATAATGGATGGCTTTGCTGCTGGCGGCCGGCTGCAGTTTGCGGTGATCTGGTTGGCTATTGCGCAGTGTCCAGGGTAACTTACCGCGCAGCATCATATCGATAAAACCATAGGCCATACCGGGCAGGAGCCCAAGCTTCTGTTGTGCGGGGGCGATATTGCGCTGTTCATACAATTCTTGATAAGCCCAGGAGTTTTTGTAGGCGCTGGCAAATTCGTTGAGCGCATCATTGCTGCGGCCATCAGCCAGAGCCTTTGCAACCACTTCCGCACCCAGCATACCGCTCTTCATGGCAGTGTGACTGCCTTTGATTTTGGCAAAGTTCAATGTCCCTGCATCGTCTCCCAGCAGGAGTCCGCCCTTGAAGAACATCTGCGGCTGTGACTGCACGCCGCCCTTGGTAATGGCGCGGGCGCCATAGGCAATTCTCTCTCCACCCTGCAGATACTGAGCTATTGCCGGTTGGTGCTTGTAGCGTTGGAATTCATCATAGGGGCTGAGGTGTGGATTGCTGTAACTGAGATCGGCAATCAGGCCTACAGCCACCTGGGAGTCATTCAAATGGTACAGGAAACCGCCGCCTTTACTGTTGCTTTCGCTCAGTGGCCAGCCCAGGGTGTGCACCACCAGCCCCTCTTTGTGCTGTGTGGCGGGAACTTTCCATATCTCTTTAATACCCAGGGCATAGTGTTGTGGGTCCTTATCCTTATCGAGAGCAAAGTGTGCGATAAGGTCTTTGCCGAGATGGCCGCGCGAGCCTTCACAGAACAGAGTGTATTTGCCACAGAGTTCTATGCCTTCGGCAAATTCGTGCTTCTCACTGCCATCGGCGGCGCGCCCCATATCGCCGGTTATCACTCCGCCAACACTGCCATCCTCGCGATATAAGACTTCTGCAGCGGCAAATCCCGGGAAAATATCGACTCCGAGAGCGGCGGCCTGTTCGCCAAGCCAGTGGCAGAGGCGGCCCAGGCTAATAATATAATTGCCCTGGTTGTGCAGCACCGGCGGCAGCAATCCGGTGGGTATTGCACTGGAAGATGTTGCCGAGGTCAGGTAAAGCCATTGTTCGGCAGTGACACTGCTGAATAGCGGGGCGCCCAGCTCTTTCCAGTTGGGAAATAATTCGTTGAGCGCCCTCGGCTCAAATACAGCCCCGGAAATAATGTGAGCGCCTATGTCGGCGCCTTTTTCCAGAAGGCATACACTAATTGATTGATCCAGTTGGCGTAAATGACAGGCTGCAGCCAGTCCGGCCGGACCTGCGCCAATAATAACGACATCATAGTGCATCTGTTCGCGTGGCATGATAATTCCGATTTCCAAAGGGGGATTGCGGCATTATAGAGGAAATTATTTCCCGTTTATTTTAAATTCTCAGCCGAAATTATAAAATTGACGACAATAGCGCGATTTATTGGGGGGGAATTTTCTTGCCCGGCAGTTGTTTTACATTGCTGAGGTAATAAAAAAGGCCGCAGATGCGGCCTTTCCCATACTTGCACACTAAGCAAGTGTAATGCTTATTGTGCTGGTGGCACTTCAGCTGGAGCAGCTTCTGATGCAGCTGAAGAGGCTTCAGCTGGAGCAGCTTCTGGCGCTGGAGCAGCTTCCGGTGCTGGAGCTGGTTCAACAGCAGGTGCTGGAGCTTCAGCGGGAGCTGGTGCTGGCTTTGAGCAGCCGCTCAACAGGCCTGCCGCTAAAACAAGTGATGCAAAAATATGAGAAGTTTTCATGTTGTGCTCCGTCAGTATGGACAATTTAAGAAATTACCGGGCCATTATAGAGTTCTATGGTAATAAAACAAACCCGTGGCAGGAGTGTATATATTTGGACACAAGATTAACAGAGGGTTTGCTATAGTAGACGCTTAATTTAACCATAATAGTGCAATAAATTAGCAAAACTTATTGCGATAGAATCTTTTTTGAACAATTTGGGTGTGAAATAGCAATGGAGCAATACGAAAGTTGGGCAATTTATATTTGCGTAGCGGCATTGATTGGTTTTATGGTCTTTATTGTCTGGGATCTGGCAAAAAAGTCCAATGCCGGTAAGTTTGGAACATTTATTCTTTTTTTTGCCCTGGGGCTGGGCCTGCTTGGATTTATCATAAAAACCATTCTGGTTTCCATGTTGGAAAAATAGGCTAAGTGCTCGGTTGTTGTGCAGCGCAGTGGGGTATCCACTGCGGTGTAAATCGAACAGGCTTAACAAAAAACTATAGTGTCCAAGCTATAGGTTTGTATTTTGCCAGCGCTGAGTTTATTTGAAGTTGGCCCAAATAGGGCAGTGGTCTGAAGGCTTTTCCATTGCGCGGACAAGATAATCGATACCGGTTGCATCACAGCGGTTCTGCAAGTTGTGCGAGGCAAGAATCAGATCAATTCTAAGGCCGCGCTTGGGGTTATCTTCAAAGCCGCCGCTGCGATAATCAAACCAGCTAAAGGTATCCTTGCCCTCGGGATTGTGTTCGCGGAAGGTATCCTTCAGGCCCCAGCCAATCAGCGTATCCAGCCAGACTCGCTCTTCCGGCAAAAAGCTGCATTTGCCCGTGCGCAGCCAGCGCTTGCGGTTTTCCTCGCCTATGCCTATATCGCAATCCTGGTGCGAAATATTCATATCGCCCATGACAATAATTTGCTCTTCGGCCTTGATGCTCGCCTCCAGGTAGGCAATCAGATCGGCATAGTACTTTTGTTTTGCGGGAAATTTTACCGGGTGATTGCGAGCCTCGCCCTGGGGAAAATAACCATTGTATATAGTGATTTCCCCTCCAAACGGCGAGTCAAAGACGCCGCCGATAAAACGGCATTGTGCTCCGGCCTCATCGGAGGGAAAGCCTTTGATCACCTTTTTGAACGGGTATTTGGACAATAGGGCCACGCCATAATGGGTTTTCTGGCCGTGGAACTCAAAGTGATAGCCCAGTTTTTCTATTTCGGCTATAGGGAAATCTGGATCGCTGACCTTGGTTTCCTGCAGTCCGATAAAATCTGGATTGTGCGTGTCAATGACCGCCTGCAGCTGATGCATGCGCATGCGCAGGCTGTTTACGTTAAAAGAGACTACCTTCATGATATTCCACCCCGGGATAAAAAAGCCCGAGCATTGCTCGGGCCCATTAAAGCTTAAGATTTTTTGCGTATTACTGATTGGCAACTTTTTTGACGGGTTGAGTTTCCATTTTTACAATAAGGTCCGCCATAATCTTGCCAGACTCCATTAAATAAGGATCTTTTTCCGGCTCCAGCTCTTTTTTCTGTGGGTCCGGGGTATCATCGTCCTCATCCTTTTTCAACTCTTTCGCTTTGTAGTCGGCATAGTTGGCATAGACTGCCTGGCCCTTGGTCTTGCGTTTCTGGTTTTCTATTTCCAGCGTGCGCTGCTCCAGTTTTTCCTGCTCTTTCTGCCGGGTGGCAAGACGCAGGGAAACGACCTTTTTATTGCTGATTTCCTCATACAGAGCTGATTGCTGCTTCAGAAAAATAAAATCCGGGTCTGTTTTCATGCGCTCTTGATGGGCCGGATTCAATTGCGTGACCAGCCCGGCGATATCGTAATAGAAATCGTGCGGGGCAGGGTGTATCTGATCCCAGGGCAGGGCGGTTTCATAGCTGCTCTCGCCTATATCCTTGTTATTAATCAGTGTGGGAAGCTCCAGGTCGGGAATAACACCGCGATGCTGGGTGCTATCGCCAGAGACACGATAAAATTTTGATTGGGTGATTTTCAGGTCGCCTTCGCCTTTGCTGATCGGCATCATGGTCTGCACCGTGCCCTTGCCAAAGGTAGTGGAGCCCACAATCAAACCGCGTCCATAATCCTGAATGGCTCCTGCAAAAATTTCTGAGGCCGAAGCGCTCAGGCGATTGGTTACCACAATCAATGGGCCGCGATAGACCGCCGGATTGGTTGCGCGATAATCTCGCGAAATAGTGTTATCGCTCTGGCGAATTTGCACCACAGGACCGGGATTGATAAATAAATCCGTCAGCATGGCCGCCTCTGGCAGTGAGCCTCCGCCATTATCGCGCAAGTCAATGATCACGCCATCTACGTTGTCTTTGTGTAGCTCGTCCAGCAGCTTGTAGACATCGCGAGTCGTGCTTTTATAGTTGGGATCGCGGCGGTTATAGGCTTCAAAATCCATGTAAAAGGTCGGTATATCTATAACGCCCAGCTTATAGGTCTTTTCGCCATTCTTGATGTTGAATACGGCCTTTTTGGCTGCCTGATCTTCAAGTTTAACGGTTTCCCGCTTGATGGCGATTATGGTATTGCCTGTCGCTGTGGGGTTGGAGGGTATAACCTCCAGGCGAACAATAGTGTCTTTTTCGCCGCGAACTTTTTTCACGACTTCGTCCAGTCTCCAGCCCACCACATCTTCAAATTCGCCCTTGGCACCCTGGGCGATGGCAACAATCTTATCATTGGGCTTGAGTTGTCCCTGTTTGTCTGCCGGACCGCCAGGTACGAGGCTGATGACTTTGGTGTAGTCTTCATCGCTCTGCAATACCGCTCCAATGCCCTGCAATGACAGCGACATGCTGATGTTAAAGTTTTTTGAATTGTCGGGGGATAAATAGTTTGTATGAGGGTCATACAGCAGGGTCAGTGCATTCATCATAATGCTGAATGCCTCCTCCGAAGTTTGCTGTTTCATGCGGCGCAACTGATTGGCATAGCGCTTGCGCAGGGTGGTTTTGCTCTCCTCAAGGGTTTTGCCCGAAAGCATTGAGTTGAGCAGGTTGGATTTTATAAATTGTTGCCACAGCTTGTCGGCATCTGCCTGGGTAGCCGGCCAGGTCTCGCTCTTGCGATCGACGATCATGGACTCTTCCACATCGAAGTTGAACACGGCCTCTTTGTTATCCAGCAGGGTAATGGCTTCGTCCAGGCGATGGATAAAGCGCTCGCTGAACCGGTTGTAGATAGCAAAGCTGCTATCGAGCTTGCCCGCCTTGAGATCGTCATCAAATTTTTTCCGATAGGCTTCAAATTCAGCGATATCTGAGCCCAGGAAAATATTTTTTGAACTGTCGAGTGTTTTCAGGTATTCATCGAGGAAACGCGAGCTGAGGGCGTCATTGAACTGTTGCTGGCGATAGTGATGCTTGTTTAACTGATTGACAATTTCAATGGCTGTTTTGGATTGGACAGCTTCAGGTTTAAGTTTTTCGACCTTTGTTTCAATAGCCAGTGTGTGGAAACAAACAAAAATTGAACCCGTAAAGATGACGACGCGAAAAAAGCGCGAAAACAAACGTTGCATATCAAAGTGTCTCACTATAAAGCAACAGCGCAATGCTGCTGGCCGGGGAGCTTACTATAGCGTAATTAATGCGAAGCAAGCCATATTCTATGCATCTAAAAATATAAATTTATTATTCGAATAGCAGGTCTTAAATAGTACAAAAACGGCCGGAGCCGTTTTTGTTTATAACCAATAGCGATGTGCTTATAGCTCAGCGCTGTTGCAGTGTTGCTTTAATGGTATCGCGCATTTTGCGAATGGCTTTTTCGGTGGTCTCCCAATCGATACAGGCATCGGTCACCGAAACGCCATACTTCAAATCGCACAGATTGGCAGGAATGCTCTGGTTGCCAGCGCCTATATTGCTCTCAACCATCAAGCCAATAATGGATTTGTTGCCTTCGACAATCTGATTTGCCACATTATCCATCACCAGGGTTTGCAATTCATGGTTTTTGTTGGAGTTGGCATGGCTGCAGTCAACCATAATATTGGGTATTACCTTGGCTTTGGCCAACTCCTGCTCGCAAATCGCAACACTCACTGAATCATAGTTGGGTTTGCCGTTGCCGCCGCGCAGTACCACATGTCCGTAAGCATTGCCGCGGGTGTGAATTATAGCGACTTGCCCCTCGGTGTTTATGCCGAGAAATCTGTGAGGCTTGGATACGGATTGCAGCGCATTGATCGCCACTGTGAGGCCGCCATCAGTGCCATTTTTAAAGCCCACAGCCGAAGAGAGCCCGCTGGCCATTTCGCGATGGGTCTGGGATTCTGTGGTGCGCGCACCAATTGCCGACCAGCTGATCAGGTCATGCAGATACTGGGGCGATATGGGATCCAGCGCTTCAGTTGCACTAGGCAGACCCAATTCAGCAATATCCAGCAGCAATTTGCGGCCTATATGTAAACCCTCCTGGATCTTGAATGAGTCATTCAAGTGAGGGTCATTGATCAGGCCTTTCCAGCCCACGGTGGTGCGTGGCTTCTCAAAGTAGACGCGCATGACAATATAGATGGTGTCACTAACCTCATCAGCGAGTTTTTTCAGGCGCCGGGCGTAATCCTGTGCTGCATCTACATCATGAATGGAGCAGGGTCCAATAACGACAAAGATGCGAGGATCTTTGCGGTCGAGAATGTCGCGAATAACTTTGCGGCCTTCAGTTACAACGGCGCGAGCCTTGTCGCTTAAAGGTAATTTTTGCTTGAGTGTGGCAGGCGATATCAATAATTCCTGGGATACCACATTCAGGTCATCTAACTGGGTGTCGGTCATTATGGTTTTCCGTCATTTTGGTCAATTCAGAGGCTATTCTACTTAATAAAATTGCTTTTTGTAGATATATTTCTTTATTAAAGCCATAAAAACAATAAATATCTCAAGGCTGAGTTCCCTTGAGGATAAAGATTTCACCACAAATGAGAAACAATACTATTTGATGACCTAGGGGTGCTGCGGCATGGAGGATGAATGGGTAGCTAAGGGAATCTGTGGCTGGGGGAGAGAGGTTGGGCTCACCAGGATAAGCCGGTGAGCACCGAGCAAAAAACGAGCGGCATAAGTTTAATTGCGGCGGGCCAGCGCAAGACCCAACAGCAGTCCTACGGCGGTGCCTGCCCCTATCGCCTTCCAGGGTTGTTCATGCACATAAGCATCGGTTGCAGCCAATTTTTCACGGGTTTGCTGGGCGAGGCTCTCACCTATTTCTTCAGCGGCATTTTTAGCCGCAGTCAGACGCTCGCTGAATTCAGCTTTAGCTGCTTCAAGCTCACTACCACTCAGGGAGGTAAGAGAGGCAAATAGCCTCTCGGCATCCGCGAGAAAATTCTGGAACTCTTGCGCTAGGGTACGGCGAATTTTTGTTGCCTGGATGTTTCTGGCTTTAGAGGTTTTGGTTTGTGTCAATTGCTCTATCTCTGTATTTTGATTGGCGATATTCAATGTTTTGGACATGATTGTCATCCCGCTAGGTAGAAAGGCTAATGGTAGCTGCACTGCAATCATCAGCAAGACGCGAACAGTTTTTCGCAGCTCGAAGAGGCTTGCGGGTGCAGGTGAAAAACGACAATAGGCTCGGGGGTGAAGTGCGTCTGTGCGCGAGCGTACAGAGCAAGAATGCAAATATTTTTTTGGTAAAGTCATTGTAAATGGGTGGGGTGGCGTACAGATATTTGAACGATCTAATTCTATCTTAATAATACCACCGATTGTTTTGTTGTTACTCTATTGTGTAGCTATTGAAGTTTCTTTGGTAAAAATAAAATCGCGCACAATGTAATTGGCAAAAAATCAGAAAGATAAATTGGGTTTGTTGTATTCACCATTCATTTTTATATTATCGGGAGGAATCTATGGAGCAGTCATTACTGGAGGGCGGAAAAAATATAAAAGTTAATGAAAATTCCATGCCGAAGGAGGTGTTGGCATCGGATACGGATCTGCTCAAGGCCAAATGGCAGAGGCAAATCGGCAATGCCAAAATTCTCTGGGGGAGATTGACCGAGATTGAATTGCAAGATAGCGAGGGGCGAGCGGACAAATTGGCGGGTTTGGTTCAGGAGCGGTACGCACTTTCGCGAATGGAAGCGGAAAAGCAGGTGGATGCATTTCTGCGCAAGGTGTCATAAGAAAAAGTGGATTTTGTGTGTTGTGATTGAGGCTGCTATAGCAGATGTTATTTTTACTTTCAGTTGAGGTGCTTGTCATGAATAAAATTTCTCTAAAATGGATTGCGATACTCAGTAGTGTTTTGCTGTTGATGGGGTTCAGTGGTGTATCTATTGCAGATGTCAAGCAGGATATTTTTGACGCCAGGCAAGAAACGCAGATTTGGACCACCTATGCATTGAGTCCCTATCTGCGCGCACATGATTTGAAGGTTGTTGTGCGCAATGGCAAGGCTACCTTGACTGGTACGGTTGATGAAGATGTCAGCAGGGATTTGGCCGGGCAAATAGCCTTGGGGGTCAGCGGCATTAAAGATGTCGACAACCAAATTGCTGTGCAATCAGATTACAGCCCTAAAAACGCTTCTGGCTATGGCGAAGCCATAGATGATGTCACTATTACCGCTGCGGTCAAATCGAGGTTGATCTGGAGTAAATACTCCTATATCTCAACGGATATCAAAACCAAGTCAGGGCGCGTCACTTTGACAGGGGCAGTCGGCTCTGCAGAGGCGAAGGAGCTGGCTGGTCGACTGGCGGCAAGCACGCGCGGCGTGGTCTCGGTCAATAATCAGATTGTGGTTGAAGATAGAACTGACAAGGCAAAAGTTTCAGAAAATGCCAAGGCGGCTGTCAGCGATGCCGGGCAGAGTGTGGCGGATGCCTGGATTACAGCCAAAGTGAAATCCAACTTTTTTTATTCCAGCAATGTCAGTGGCTCAGATATTGATGTAAGCACCCATTCTGGAGTGGTAACCCTGAAGGGAAAAGTAAGTAGTGGTGCAGAGCGAGCATTGGCTATTGAGCTTGCCAAAAATATTCGCGGTGTTAAAAGTGTAGAAGCTAAAGACCTGCTTTTTTAACGATTTTTCTCTGCCTAAAAAAGCCTGCCAATTATGAAATTGGCGGGCTTTTTTTATTGGTATTTAAAATAATCATTTTTCTGCAAAGAGTCTTTTCCTCTTTCATTGATTGGTGCCAATAAAGGTTCGTTAGCGCACCGAACTTTGTGTTTGGATGGGCAATTATAATATCAGGTCGGCCATATCGTGCTGACGAAAAAAAGAGGAAATCATTATGATTAAAACGGCGAATAAAGGAAAAATCGAAGGCGTTCGCGCCTCGGGGTTGCGTGCTGCAAGTATGCGAGTGCTCCTGGTTACTGCTTTGGTGAGTGAGGCAGTTTTTCTTGGCGCATGTTCGTCCACACCGCCTGTACCCAAAGAGGCATTGCGGGCAGCAGAGCTTGCCATTGACAACGCCGATCAAGCTCGTGTGGCTGACTATGCCTCTCCTGAATTAAAGGCTGCGCGCGAAAAATTAACCTCTGCGCGCATTGCTGTAGAAAAGGAAGATATGGTAGGGGCTGCGCGGCTGGCTGAAGAAGCCAAGGCGGACGCTGATCTGGCTACTGCCAGGGCTTCCGTTGGCAAAGCTAAAGAGATCAACGACGAGTTGCAAAAAGGCAATTCTGTTCTCAAACAAGAACTGCAGCGCAATACAGGAGCTCAATAATGAAAACACTACCTGAAATCAAAAAGACTCTTGGTGATTTTAAAAAAATCGGTATGGTTGCATTAATGTCGGCTGTGTTAGCTGCTTGCGCCTCATCACCTAAGGTGCCGCAAGGAGCCATTGATGCGAGAAATAAATTGACCCAGTTGCAATCCGATCCCCAATTGGCCAGCCTCGCGCCGGTTGCGATCCGGGAGGCAGATGAAGCTGTGCGTGCAGCGGAAAAACCCACCAAGGATAAGCCGCTGTCAAATCATTTGATCTTACTGGCAGATCGCAAGGTGGATACCGCTTCTGCACTGGCTCAAGCCCGCTTTTTGGAAGATCAGCGCAAAGGGTTTAGCGAGCAACGCGCGCTTGACCAATTGAGCTCGCGCACACAGGAAGCAGAAGCTGCCAAGGCGGATGCTAATGCGGCTCGCCAACAAGCTGATAATTTGCAGCGTGAAATTGCTGAACTCAATGCTAAAGCGACTGAGCGAGGACTGGTGGTGACTTTGGGTGATTTGTTGTTCGAAACAGGCAAGGCCGACCTCAAAGGTGGAGCTGCTGCAAACCTCAGTAAGCTATCCGCGTTTCTCACCCAGCACGTCAATCGCGGCGTCATTATTGAGGGGCATACCGATAGTGTCGGTAGCGAGAGTTTCAATATGGGCTTATCGCAACGTCGTGCTGATTCGGTAAAAGCCTATCTTCTGGCGCAGGGTGTTGCTGCCGATCGAGTTGTTGCCGTGGGTAAGGGGGAGACTACACCAGTGGCCAGTAATGATTCGGCATCAGGAAGGCAAATGAATCGCCGGGTGGAGGTCATCATATCCAACCCCGTGAAATAGCGAAGTCTGGTGAGGCTTTTTAAGCCTCACCAGTCTGTGAGGTTGTTTGTGATTTTTAGCGATATAGATTATGCGGTAAAATTATCCTAATGGAGAGAAATTATGTTAGAGACTATAGCGGTAATATTGCTTATCTTATGGGCTTTAGGGCTTGTGTCTTCCTATACCATCGGAGGATTTATTCATCTGCTGCTGGTGGTGGCTATAGTCATCATTCTGCTGAGAATTATTCGGGGTAGGGCGCCTTGATATCTTTTTAAAGCAAAGGGTCAAATCAACGTATTCGACCCTTTGCTTTATATTCTTCAAGTGGTGTGAGCATATTAAATATTTCCAGCCTGTAATCTCCCTTCAGCTCTTTTCAGTAATTCCATTCATATCATTGTTAATTCGACAGGAGAGATTCCTCGCCTTTGGGCAGTCTCTGTTCGGGTTTTCCGCAGTTGACGCAGGGGTTAAATGCTTATTGATGCAGCATAGATTCTAAGCCTGTCTTTCGTGCTTCTAGTGGATGGCTCAGACATACCTGGGCTATACAGTGATTTTTATCTGGTAGGGTCTGGTTGGCCAGCTTCGCATTTAAGCTGGCCCCCCAGTTTGCGTAAAAAATGAGAGGATTAGCCTATTTATCTCACGCCTTACTTTACGCCGCTCATAAGTCGGTGCAGCTCCTTTTTGACAACTTCATAGCATTCACAAACGCGCTGCTCCAGCTTGAGTCTGTCAATCACGGCAATATGGCCGCGTCTGTAGCGGATACAGCCAGCATTCTGCAGGCTGCCTGCCGCTTCGGTCACGCTCTCCCTTCTCACGCCCAGCATATTGGCAACCAACTCCTGAGTCATCACCAATTCGCCGGTGGGAATCCGATCGACAGTCAACAGCAGCCAGCGACAGAGTTGTTGCTCAACGGAGTGATGGCGATTGCAGGCGGCGGTCTGGAACATTTGCGTCATTAAAGCCTGGGTGTAGCGTAATAACACCCGCTGCAATAGATCTGCACAATTAAATTCAGCTTTGAGGATGCTGCGTTCCAGGCGATAGGCATAGCCCGCTGTTTGCACAACTGCCGAGTGGGCGGTGGTGTTGCCACCCAAGAACAGAGGTACTCCAACCATGCCTTCGTTGCCCACTCCAGCCGCTTCGGCAGAGGCACCTGTTTCCATGACATAGTGCAGGGATATGATGCTGGTGGTGGGGAAATAGGCATATTGCAACTGCTGGCCAGGCTCATAAATAGTTTCGCCAAGCTTCAGTGGCACCAATTCCAGGCGCGCAGTCAGGCGGTCAATCTCCGCCTTGCTCAAGGCCGCAAGAAGATGATTCTGCTGTGGATTATGATTTGCTTGCATCTGCGTCCCTAACTTTATTGCGTGGCATTTCTTTGTATTGGATACCAATGCCGCGATAGCCGATAAAGCGACTTGATTGATCAAACATGGGCTCGCCGCTTACACGATAATAGTGTGGCGATCCATCATCGCCTATGCGACTAAAAGAGAAATCAATAAAGGGTTTTCGCGCAGCTATAATTTCCTGCAATTCTTTGCGCTCTGCTTCATTCCAACCGTTCATTTCAAAGCTGTGAGAGATTTCAGCCAGGTTGGTCTCAGCCAGGGGATCTACTCGTATGCCGAGCATTTCCAATACCGGTCCAGACACCTTGGTGAATTTTCCGTCCTGGTCCTGCTCCCAATACCAGTCGGATGCCAGTTCGGTTAGGCTGCGAAAGCGCGCTTCACTTTCGCGCAAGGCGGCTGTTCGCTCCTGTACGGTTTCTTCCAGTATTTTGTTGTAGTTTTCCAGTTTCTTGTACAGCAACCTGACTTCCAGCATATTGTGAATACGGGTCTTCACTTCCACCAAGTCAAATGGCTTGCTGATAAAATCCTTCGCTCCTGCCTGCAGGGCTCGCAGCTTATGTCCTGGCTGAGCGGTAAGTACAATTACCGGCACATAGTCGTCCTGCTCTATGCTCTTAAGGTTCTCCATAACCTGGAAGCCGTCCATTTCCGGCATCTGCAGGTCGAGCAGAATCAAATCGTAATAATTCTTGCGGTGCAGCTCGCAAACTTCCGTGGGTTTCATTGAAGAGCTCACACTGGTATAACCCGCTTCGCTCAGCAACTGTTCCAACAATATGACATTGGCCTGTTGATCATCCACGATCAGGATGCTTGCATTCAGAATATCTTGCTCTGTCAACTTCATGTTATTTTCTCTTCTTTCGCTTTCGTGGGCTTTTTGGTGGCAAACTCCAGTGCAACCTCGAGCGTATCTAAAAATTCGTTAATTTTGATGGGTTTGGTGAGATAGCGAAAAAAACCCGCCTTCAGTCCGTTTTCGATATCTCTGGGAATCGCGTTGGCGCTGAGCGCTATCACGGGTATGTGCATAGTTATAGGGTCCTTTGCCAAAATTTTCAATACTTCAATTCCATTGATGCCGGGCAGGTTGATGTCCATCAGGATCAGATCGGGTTGCGCCATGCGCGCAAGTTCAATACCGCTGTAGCCATCGCGGGCGCTCAACAGAAAAAGATCAGAGCGCGGTGCGATAATGTCTTCAATCAAGCTTAGATTAGCAGGATTATCTTCCACGTAAAGCAGGGTATATTTTTCCCCCTCGATTCTCATTGGCTTGGAGGGCAGCTCGAAAATTTCTACCGTTTCTGGATGGGAAGCTTGCTCTTCCGTGGCCAGATCTATCTCAATGCTGAACCTGCTGCCTTCACCCACCTTACTTTTTGCATTAATCTTGCCTCCCATCAATTTTATCAGGCGCTTGGTCATCACCAGGCCTATACCGGTTCCCTCTTCGGAGCTGTTTTCTTTGCCGAGGCGATTGAATGGCTGGAATAGCTGTGACAGCTTCTCTGGCGGCAAGCCTTCTCCCGTATCCTGTACGCAAATGCGTAGACGTTTAGAAGCAAGCTCGGTGCAAGTAACGGTAACCTTGCCATTTTCGCGATTATATTTGACTGCATTGGAAAGCAAATTAATCAGCGCCTGTTTCAGCCGGGTCTGGTCTGCTCTGACGGTTATTGAACGGGTAAACTGCGGAAAGTTCAACGTAATATTGCGTTTGAGGGCCAGTGGTTCAATCATGGTTTTGCATTCACGCATAAGATCGGGGAGTGAAACTGTTTCCATCGACAGGGACAGTCTGCCCGATTCCACCAGGGTGAGATCGAGGATCTCATTAATAAGATCCAGTAAATACCAGCCGGCCTGGAGGATTTGGTCCACACTGCGTTTTTGGTTGGGCGTGGGTGGAGGAGTGCTTGCCTCCAACAATTGAGCAAAGCCTAAAATAGCACTCAAAGGTGTGCGCAGCTCGTGACTCATATTGGATAGAAAATCTGACTTGGCCAGGTTGGCTTTTTCGGCCAGATTTTTGGCTTTTTTCAGCTCTATGTTGTTTTCCAGAATTAATTGGTCGAGACGTTTTCGCTCGGTAATATCAATCAGCATATTGATGCCGCCAGTAAGATTTCCCTGGGCATCGTGCAATGGCGTGGGATAGGCCGTAAACCAGACTCGCGTACCATCGGGACGCTCGGCAATGGCTTCCGCTCCATGTAAATGGTCGCCTTCTTTGAGCGATATGGCCATAGGGCAGCGGTCGTGGGGAAGCGGAGATCCGTCAGTGGCAAAAAGCTTCCAGCTAATACACCATTGATCAGTGCCCAATATGGGAGTTCGCCCAGAGAATTCCACGGCGGTCTGGTTATAGTGGGTGAGTTTTCCCTCGGCGTCGGTGGTGTAGATAGCTACAGGCAGAGCATCTATGACCCGGCGTAAGTGGCGCTCGCTCTCGCGCAAAGTTTCTTCTGTGCGTTTCAATTCGGTGATGTCAAGGTTGGTGCCTACAATCGACTCCACATGCCCCTGGTCATTTGTTCGCATTGTCTCTACGGATTTGATATGGCGAATCTCTTTTTCTCCATCGCGGTGAATACGAAATTCGCGGCTGTTACCTTCACTGGAATCGATCGCTTTGTCGAGTATTTCCTGAGAGCT
Organism: Cellvibrio sp.; assembly: GCA_035565295.1. GTDB lineage: Bacteria > Pseudomonadota > Gammaproteobacteria > Pseudomonadales > Cellvibrionaceae > Cellvibrio. The sequence continues at coordinate 71,121 of DATMSP010000013.1, forward strand.
TCTATCTTCTGGCAACAGGCAATTAACCCATTGCTCCCTTGATACAGTGCCATCGGGAGTGGGGGCTACCCCGTAGATACGAAACATCTGGGCGTCCCAGCGCATAACATTGCTGGATAGATTCCATTCCCAAATGCCGACCCCGGTGGCCTCGGTGGCCAGGCGTACGCGTTGGTCGCTCTCCAAAAGGGCTTGTTCGGAGCGTTTTCGCTCGGTGACATCATTTAACAATATGGCGACTTTTTGGCTGCCTGCCGCTCCCAGGCGACAGGTATAAACATCAAACCAGCGATGCAGGTTTTTCGATTCCTTTATAAAGCGCGTAGGCTCTCCAGTCTGCACCACCTCGTGAAATATATAAAACCAGTCTGTTTCTATATCGGGAGCAAGTTCGAGCAATCTGTTGCCCGGCTCGGCAGCCAGGCCACTCTGCTTGGCAAAGGAGGGGTTTACCTCCAAAAATCGGCAATCCACGGGTTTTTCATTGTCATATATCATCTCTGCCACGCAGAAACCTTCATCGATAGTATCGAATAGATTGTGGTAGCGATCTTCAGATTCCTGCATAACCCGCTCTGCATGCTTGCGTGCAGTAATATTGCGCAGGACGCAGGTGTAATAGCCCTGGCCGCCCAGGCGCATTTCGCTGATGGCTATTTCCATTGGGAAGCTGTGGCCGCCTTTAACCTGGCCGGTCACTTCGCGCACTATGCCGTTGGCACGCTTTTCAGTCGTGGAGATTGAATATCCAAGCGTGTTATTTTCTTCGCTTTGCTCAGGCACGATTTTGCTGAATCTTTCCCCTATCAGTTCTTCAGCGCTATAGCCAAACATTTTTTCGGCGGCAGCATTGACAGTTTCAATAAGGTTTGTGCGGGCATTAATGGTAACTATACCATCTACAACAGTAGCGAGGATTGTTTGCACCAGCTCTGTGCTATCGAGCAGCGCCTGCTTAGCGGTATTTTCTGCAGTGATATCGCGGAATACCAACACTGTACCTATAACAAGGCCATCGTGATCGCGGATAGGGGCACAACTATTGGCGATATTGCACTCCCTGCCATTGCGCACAATCAGAATATTATCGTTTGAACCCTGGGTGACGCCGTGCAACAACGTCTGTACCACTGGAATGGTCATGGGCTCGCGCGTCTCTTTATCCACTATATGAAAAATATCGGCGATAGGGCACCCCAGTGCCTCTTCATGGGTCCAGCCAGTCAAAAGCTCAGCGACATGATTCATGACTGTCACGCGCGCTTCGCGATCTGTCGCTATAACGGCATCTGCAATTGAATTGAGGGTGACCTCCAGTTTTTTTTCACTGTCTTGCAGGGTGAGATAGGCAAGGTTCAATTGATAATTCAAGGCTTCCTGTTGATCCAGGGATCGCTTGGTTTCGAGGTGGACAAGGTTCATCAGGCGCTGGTGTATATTGCGATAAATACCATAAGCAAAGGCCTGGGCAAAAAGCAGCATAAAAATACTGGCAAAAACAATAAAGGCAAACAGCCAGTTCATATTGTTGCGATAACTTTCTTCATAAAACTTTATTTGAGCCTGCTGCAGAACCTGGTATTGCTGCAGCTCGGTGCGAATAGAATCCATTAGCTGCATGCCGCGACCAATATTAAGTGTTTTCAGCAGAGTTTCTATATCGAGTTGCTGCCTCAGTTCAACCGCTTTGGCCAGGTAGGTCATTCGCTCTTTTGTGAGGGGAACCAGCCTGTCAAGATGTTTTTTTTCTGCGGCGACAAATGAGCTTTGGCGAAGTTGTTCCAGGTCAATGGCAATTTTATCGCGAACATCGAGGTAGGGTTTGAGTAGAGCCTGATCGCCGGTAATCAGATAGCCTCGTGTACCTGTTTCAGCGCTGATTATTGCGGTTAGCAGGATCTGGGCTTTGGTCATGGCATGGGCTGCCTGATTGCGCATAAGGTCCGCTGATTTCATGCGATCAAAAAACCAAAAAAGAGTCGCCGCTATAATGACCACAACCAGTGTTGGTATAACAAGCAAAATGATGTTTTTATGCGTAGTCTTGGCTTTCGTCACAACATTTATTCTCCGACTTAATACGGGTAAGTCAGTCGCTGGTTTAATCCAGCTTAAAATACACAGCCAGGGCTGCTATCTTAAGCTTCGCAGGTAAGAATTGATTCTCGCGCACGCTAAATTCTGTTGCCCGTTTGCAGCGATTCTAACGTTGTTCGCTGGTTCCTGCAAAGCTCCTCAAGGAGCGACGAGCCCTGGTGGAGAATAAAAAATTTGTGTTAATAGGCGACAATGGCGCAGGTTCCAACAGCCTCACAGACAGCACCTTTTACGCCAGCCCAGCGAATAATTATGTTTCGCTTCAGTTGTTGCGTCTGTGTGATAGCACACACAGGCATGGCGAAGGGATTGCAGTAAAATCTGAATTTGTAGTGCTGGACTGCCGGCACAGCTCTACAAAAGCAAATTAAAATGGTCATCTGTTTTTCTTGTCTCAGCAGGCTGGCGAAAAACTGGCCTGCCACTATCGCTCACCCAGGTTTGCATAAAAAAACGCCTGAACGTCACTGTTCAAGCGTTGACCAGTTGATGGTCGAGCAAGTATAGGGAAGGCCCATCATCAATAAGTGCTGCTGCAGAGTCTGTGCGTTAGCATACACAAACCGATCGACCTTTATTTGAGCCGGGGACCTCAGCTGTTTTATTCGGTGGGGGGCAGCGTGTTGAGTGCCTGATCCATTTCCAGTGCCAGCTCAACCAAGAGCTGGCTGTAGGTCTGGGCTAGCGTTTGCGGGTTGGGTTGCGCTGGCAGGGAGCGGACAAAATGGCGGCGCTGCAGGCTGGCCTTTGACCTGTTGTCAATCAATTCCCAGGTGGCATCAATGCTCGCTGCGCGGTCGCCACATTCCAGGTTGTGGACTTGCAGGCGAAGGCTGTATGGCGGCTTGCTATCACTGCGCCAAGGAAAATGAGCAAAGCTGCGGGAGCTGTTGCGTGCCACGAGGTTGGCGGCCAGGACGCGCGCTATGCCTTTATCCAGAGGTTCGGCCCAATAGTCATTTTCAGAGACAAGCAGGGTGTTATCCGCACGTCTGTAGACAATGGGCAAGCGATCGATAAACTCGGCAATCTCTACTGGGCCCATACCAATGACCTGTTTTATATTTTCACCGCTCTGTGAATGGATGGCGGTGCTGCTCAATATAAAATAGTGTTTCCGTGGCGAGTGATGGCAGCTTGAGAGAGACCCTAAAATGACAAGTAATACAATGAATCTTGGTATCATTTTAATCTTCCTTTTGCATTGGGTTGGCAGTGTTCTTGCCGCGTAAAATGGATTCGGGTTGCTGTTCCAGTACCTCGCTCAGGTTGTGAAAGGCTCTAGCTGAGCGACTTATATCCTCAAGTGTTTTGTTTAGCTGGTAAACAAGTTCAGCATCTTCAGAAAAAACACCATTGATGGTATTGCTGGCATTGTTGAACTGCTGCATGCTGCTGCGAAAATCTGCCATGCTCTGTTTTAAGGAATCTGCTACCTGTGGCGTCTGCTGGTTTAACTGGCCGATAAGCTTGTCCATTTCTACGCGGGTGTTATCCAGATTTTTGCTCAGCAGATTGACTTTAGTGTTGATATTGCTTGAGGTGTTTTCAATGGAAATAGCTGCGCGACCCACATCGCTCAGCGCCTGCTGGATGACACCGCTGTCTACTACTTTACTGATCTCCACGGTTAAATGATCCAGATTGCTGACGAAACCTTTTAAGTTCATCTCCTGCAAACTTTTGGCAAGCTCTTCAAAGCTCATGGGCATGGTTGGCAATTCGCGATATCTGCTCTGCAATCCATAGAGTGTCACGGGAACGTCGCGATGGAAATCCAGCTCTACATAGAGCAGGCCGGTCAGCAGACTCTGGAAATTCAATTGCGCGCGCAAGCCATTGGCAATCGCACTGTCAAAAAAATCATTCTCATTGAGGCTTTTTTGATTGATGCGCTGCATGACAAGCTCGGCGGTAACCGCTGTTATAATGGTTTCCGGAGCAGTAATAATTTTTCTATCGCTTTGAAAGTCCAATTGGATGTCGGTAACTTCACCCAGGACCACGCCCTTCAGTTTGATGGGAGCACCTATCTGCAAGCCCTGTACGGAGCCCAGGAAATACATTACCACGCGCTCTTTCTTGGTAAACAGTTGCCCGCCCGAAAAGAATATCAGCGCGGCAAAAGAGAGTGCTATGGCTCCGACAATGAATGCGCCTATGGTAAACGACGAGGTGCTGGCATCGGCTGTGGATTTAGTCATGGTAACGGCTCTGTTTAATCTGTTCGGCGCGATTTAAAAATTGTACTACCTGCTCGTTTTCGCTGTTTTTGGCCAGCTCCTGCGGGTGTCCTGTCGCCAGCATGGTTTTGGTTTTTGCATCCAGGAATACGCAATTGCTACCAATCGATAAAATACTCGGCAATTCGTGCGAGACAATAATAACGGTCGAGTCGAGAGCCTGGCAAATTTGCACGATCAATTGATCGAGGCGCAAAGAACTCAAAGGATCAAGCCCTGCAGAGGGCTCATCAAAAAACAGCAATTGCGGATCCAGTGCCAGTGCGCGTGCCAGACCCGCCCGTTTGAGCATACCACCGCTCACTTCGGCGGGATAAAATGCTTCAAAGCCACCCAGGCCGACCAGGGATAATTTGTAGGCAACAATTTCAGCGATTTGCCTCTCGGGCAAATCCTTGTAAAGCTGCAGGGGCAGGGCGACATTTTCAGCCAGGGTCATGCTGGAGAACAGGGCTCCCGATTGGTAGGTCACTCCCCAGCTCTTGCGCAGCTCCAGCTGTATGGATGGGCTGGCCCCATAGAAATTTACACCCTCGGCAGCGTCGGGGTGATAGATGATCTCGCCCTGTGCTGGTGGAATCAGACCAATCATGCTTTTTAATAGCGTGGTTTTCCCGCAGCCGCTGCCGCCAACAATATAGAAAATATCGTTCTTGTAGATTTCAAAATTCAGGTTCTGCTGTATCAAACGGCTGCCGTAACCCAGGGTCAGGTCAGTGACTCGCATAATAGGTTTTGCTGGTGCCGCTGCACTGGCAGAAATCCTATCTGTATCATCAGGGACAGTCATCTTAGATTCCCAGTTTGTCGTAGAGGACATTAAACATTGCATCGGCCAACACCAGGTAAACTATCGCGCGAACTACCGCACTGGTGGTGGCTATACCCACGGCAATGGAGCTGCGGCCACAGTTTAAGCCCGCCTGGCAACCGGCAATGGCAATCAATATGGCGAATACGAGGCTTTTGAACATACCGCTAAAAATGTCACCGCCATTGACGGCCCCCTGGGTTTGCAGAATATATTGTTTAAAACTGACATCCATACCAGAGGCCACTATGGCGCCCCCCGCCAAGCCTATGACATTGGCATAAATACAGATGAGCGGCATTATAAAAATCAGCGCTATAAGGCGCGGCAGTACCAGAAACTCCATGGCGGAAATCCCCATGGTTTTGAGTGCGTCAATCTCTTCGTTGGCTCTCATGGTGCCGAGCTGCGCCGCATAGGCTGCGCCTGTGCGGCCGGCGATGATGATCGCTGTCATTAGCGGGGCCATTTCCCTGACCATGCCTATGGCGACGAGATTGGCCACATAGACTTGAGCCCCCAGTTGGCGCAGTTGGACGGAGCCAAGATAGGCGAGGATCATACCTACAGAGACGCAAATCAATGTGACTATGGGCAGTGCCTGTGGGCCGGCCTGGGCGATAAAAAAGCGAATATCGCTGCGGCGGGTCTTCGCCTTGCCAGTGAGCCAGGCTCGCAGCGCTATGAAGGCATCGCCGATAAAAATCAATGTCGCACTGATTTCACGCCCCAGCATCTCTGCCAAATCATAAAAGCGTTGCAATAATTTTTTAGTGGCGGCAGGTCTCGATGGGGTAGCGGAGGGAATTTCAGTGGCAAGGCGCAATAGATTTTGCAGACTCTGTGGGGCGGAGAGACTGTCGAGGATAAGGCCTTTCTGCTCACACCAGCGAGCGAGGGTCAGCAGTACCGCAGGCAGGCTGGAGTCCCATAGTCCCAGGTCCTCCAGCACCAGTGTGACCTGCTTGCAGTCCGCTGGCAGGGCAGTGCAGAGAGACTCGCCATCAGGGGCTTTGCCCAATTGCCAATCTCCACTAAACCTAATGATGCACTGATCATTTTGCAAGTCTATATTGAAGCGGGCTTCAGTCATTGTGCTCCTTAGCTTAAGCGAGATGGGTTACCTGATCGTTGCGTCAAATATTGACAGGAGCCGCGAATCCCTGCTGGTGCGAACTGTATAAGCCGGGTCGAATCGCCGCCAGCAGAGCTTTCGCGGCCAATAGTGAAGATGCAGGATTTTGCCCGGTAATAACTAAACCATCAACGACTATATAGGGCTGCCAGTTATTCGCTTTTGAATAATTGCCTCCATTTGCTTTGAGTATATCCTCAATGAGAAAAGGTACAACCTCTGTCATGCCCATGGCGGTCTCTTCGGAATTGCTGAAACCGGTCACTCTCTTGTTGTGAATGACTGAAATCCCGTTGGATCGTTTGGGGTAGCGCAATACCGCAGGGGCATGGCAGACAGCCGCCACAGGTTTGTCAGCGTCGAGCATAGCTTCAATAAGATTAATAGAAGCAGCGGATTGACTCAGATCCCACAATTGGCCATAGCCGCCTGGATAGAACACCCCATCATAATCACGCGCACAAATATTTTCCAATTTTTCCGTATTGGCAAATTTATTCTGGGCATCGGCATCATGTCTGAATCTTATGGTGAAGTTCGTCTGTACACTTTCGCTATCGCTGTTTGGATCAAGCGGTGGTCTGCCTCCGAGGGGAGATGCAAGGAAGACTGATGCGCCATAATCCTTAAAGGTAAAATAGGGCGCGGCAAACTCATCGAGCCAAATCCCTGTGGCTTTTTGGCTATTGCCGAGTTTATTTCGCGAAGTCAATACCATCAAAATCTTCATGCTTGATCCTTTTATATCTCTTGCGCTCTGCAAAAAAGCTATTGAAATATCTGTGTCGGTCATTGAAAAGACTTTACCGGAAGGCTGGAGTCAGGTTTTCGGTCGCTGTTCAATTGCGGTGTGCCAAGTGTGGATGAGTGTCGCTTTTGGATCTGTGCGCTAGCAAACCCACAGGCAGAACGCAGTGAGCGGGTGAATGTGTGTTCGCGCACTGACTCATATCATTGTTTTCCGCAGGATAAGTAAAAATACCTGAAACAATGATTAATGAGGATAGGATTATGGCAAATTCAATGCTGAGCGATAAAGAGACCTTGCGCGCTCAGGCGCAAAGAAATATGGAGTTGGGTGCGGTAACTCCCAGTTACACGGCTGATCGTGTTGAAGTCTTAAAGCTGCTGAATGAGGCATTGGCAACAGAGCTGGTATGTGCACTGCGCTATCGCTGCCACTATTTTATGGCGAAGGGGATAAACTCAAAGGCAATTGCTGACGAATTTCTGGCTCACTCCAACGAAGAGCTGATGCACGCGGATCAATTGGCTGCGCGGATTGTGCAGCTGGGTGGCGAGCCGCTGTTTTCTCCCGATTCACTGACTGGGCGCAGTCACGCTGAATTTAAACCCGGTGGCTCACTGGCAGAGATGATAAGGGATAACCTGATTGCCGAGCGTATTGCCATAGACAGCTACCGCGAGTTTATCCAATATCTGGGCGATAAGGACTCCACCACCAGTGTATTGCTAAAGGAAATACTTGCGGTAGAAGAGGAGCATGCCGATGAACTCTCTGATCTTTTGAATGATATTCACCATTAATCTTTATGAAAAATTCGTAAAGAATATGTTTTTATTCTATCGATGCATCAGTTCTTGCGATTTAAAACGCAGCATAATGTGCGTCAACGTACCGATTTTTTCAATTAAAAAATTCACTATTGATTTGCGATCCAAGATCGTCTTGTTTTTCTGATGGGAAAAATAAATATTTACCGGCCTGCTATAGAAATGGAGGGAGGCGTTATGAATGCAACCAATATATTACTGATCGTTCTTATTGTGCTTTTGGTGGGTGCTTTTCCGAGTTGGCCCTATAGCCAAACCTGGGGCTATGCACCGAGTGGTGGCCTGGGGTTGTTGGTAATCATTTTTATTGTTTATCTGCTGTTTGGCCGGCGCTAGGCGGCTTGCAAAATTTTACAGCCAAGAAGGAGGCCCGATGGCTTATGACGGTCCCGCTGAAAGTCCTGTAAGTAACATACATTGCCAGGTAATACCTGCAGGCTGGAGTGAGTGAATGTTCGGCCGGTGACTTCAGCTTAATTTATTTCTTGGGAACCTCGGAAAAATGTTGGCGAGGCAGCCAGCGCAAGGAAAAAAGTTGACTTGTCAAAGCGGCGCCGCACAAAAGCGGAGTTTAGACGAACCAAAGCGCAGATAATTTTTCAGAGGTTTGCTTGGCTCATTTAACGTCGAGGTGATGGGGTACAAAAGTCTATCGTTAAAACGGCGTGGGTTATTCCCGCTTCCTTGCGCCCTGAATAAGACAGGAAAGACAATGAAACTCAATAGAAGAAAGCAAAAATCTCCCGATATTGTTGCCACCGCCTTATCCCGCGCAGACGACAAACTTCCTCCTATATCCTATGACCCCGATCTGATTGATGACACTCCAACTCTTGCACAGCGGGAGGAGTTATCGCCTTTGAGCCGCCCAAAAGCCTGGTTTTTAAATATCCTGCAACGCTTTTACGGATGGGGCAGTGAGCATTTCCAGCCGATGGATAACAGCGAGTTGACCCCCTTGCGGGCAGAGTTATTTAGCGCGGATCAAATGGAACAGCACGGCAAGCTGCTGGCGAGCCAGCATCGCTTGAATCGCTATGGCATGCATAGCCGGTTGTTAAAACGACTCGATGAAAATGAAGAAGTCCTCATCGCCAGCTGCGAAACATTAATGGGTGCGGTGAAAGCAAAATCGCGTATAGCCCCAGCTGGTGAATGGTTACTGGATAATTTTTATTTGATCGAGGATCAGATCCGCCTTGCCCGCCAGCATTTTCCCAAGCGCTACAGCCGCGAACTGCCGCGTCTGGCAACCGGCCCCTCGCGCGGATTGCCGCGGGTTTACGATTTGGCCCTGGAGGTCATAGCCCACGGGGACGGTCGAGTGGACGCTGTGCTATTGAGCCGTTTTATCTCGGCCTACCAGACAGTCACAGCGTTGACTTTGGGAGAGCTTTGGGCAATTCCCATCATGCTGCGGCTGGCACTCATTGAAAATTTGCGCCGTGTGGCGGCCCGTCTTACAGAGGCGAGAGTCCATGTAAACCAGGCCCAGGACTGGGCCAATGCCATGATTGACACGGCAGAAAATGATCCCAAGAGTTTGATTATGGTGGTGGCGGATATGGCGCGCTCCGAGCCGCCTATGGTCAGCCCGTTTGTGGCTGAATTTTCCCGCCGCCTGCAGGGCCATGGGCCAGCACTTGCCCTGCCATTGACCTGGGTTAAAGAGCGCCTTGCCGAATCGAGTTTGACCATTGAGCAAATGATTCTGTCTGAGAACCAGCAGCATGCCGCCGATCAGGTTTCCATAGGCAACAGTATCGGCAGCCTGCGTTTTCTCGGCGCTACGGATTGGCGGGAATTCGTGGAGAGCATGAGCGTTGTTGAGCAGGTACTGCGCAAGGACAGGGATAATATTTACAGCAATATGGATTTTGCTACCCGCGATAGTTATCGCCAGGTAATAGATCGCCTGGCCAAACGGATTCGAATCAGCGAAGAAGAGGTTGCCCGGGCCGCTGTTATTCTCGCCGATATGAGTGTTGTCAGTGATGAGGGCAGCCAGCCGCACAAAGCCCATGTTGGCTACTATCTGGTGGATAAAGGCCTGACCCGCCTGGAACATATTGTCAAAGCCCGCCTGCCGCTAGTGACGCGCTTGCGTCGCTGTGTTGGGCGTGTACCTTTACTCTTGCATGTTGGCAGTATCTTTTTATTAACCTTATTATTCAGTAGTGGTTTGCTGCTCTATGCCATCAACAGCGGAATAGAGGGGTGGCAGCTGTGGCTGCTGGGGGTAGCCTCTGCACTGGCCAGCAGCCAGCTCGCCTCCTCGCTGACCAACTGGTTTGCTATTTTGCTGGTTACTCCCAAGCTTCTTCCGCGCATGGATTTCAGTCGTGGATTGCCGGCCAATATGCGCTCGCTGGTCGTCATTCCCACCATGCTTACCAGCGCTGAGAGTATTGATGAATTATTGGAGGCCTTGGAGGTCCGCTTTCTCGGCAATCGCGACGATTACCTGCACTTCGCCCTACTTACGGATTTTTGCGATGCCACCAATGAGACAGCAGCAGCCGATCAACGGTTGATAGAGCGGGCGGGCAGGGGAATTGAGCTGCTCAATGAAAAGTATGCTGGCGATGAAAATAATCGCTTCTTTTTGTTTCACCGCCCTCGTCGCTGGAACCCCAAGGAAAAAAAATGGATTGGCTATGAACGCAAGCGCGGCAAGCTCGCCGATCTGAATAAGTTGTTGCGCAGCGACCCCAGTGCCGCGAGTTGTTTTTCAGTTATAGTCGGAGATATTCGCTGTCTGACCGGGGTGAAATATGTGATTACCCTGGATACGGACACCCAACTGCCACGGGATTCAGCGCGAGAATTTATTGGGGCCATGGCCCACCCACTGAATCGCCCTCGCTATGACAAAAGCTATTCACGTGTGGTGGGTGGCTATGGCATTCTGCAACCGCGGATGGCTGCCAGTCTCACTGGCAATCAGCGCTCGCGCTATGCGCTGCTCTATGGACTGGAACCGGGAATAGATCCCTATACGCGCTCAGTCTCTGATGTCTATCAGGATTTGTTCGATGAGGGGTCTTTTATAGGTAAGGGCATCTATGATGTGGATGCCTTTGAAATGACTCTTAAAGATCGCTTCCCTGAAAATCGAATCCTCAGTCACGACCTGCTCGAGGGTTGTTATACTCGCTCGGGACTGCTTAGTGATGTACAGCTCTACGAAGAAAACCCCACCACCTATACTGCCGATGTCAGTCGTCGCGAGCGCTGGGTTCGCGGTGACTGGCAGATTTCCAGCTGGTTATTTGGCCGCGTTCCCGGTTTTGATGGCAAATCGCTTCGCAATCCACTCTCTGCTTTATCGCGCTGGAAAATTCTCGATAACCTGGTGCGCAGCCTGGCTCCGGTTGCATTATTGCTGATGCTGTTACTGGGTTGGTGGCTCTCTGCCAACGCCTGGGTCTGGACGCTGGCGGTAGTGGGTATTGTCTTGATTCCCTCCTGGCTGATCGCCTTCGTCGATATATTCCGCTGTGGCGATGAGGTGCTGTTTTGGCAGCATGTCGGCGCTGTCTTGCAGTCTGCAAAACGCAATTTTGCGCAGGCTGCCTTCAGGATTGCCTGTCTGCCCCACGAAGCTGTTTTTACCACCGAGGCAATAATGCGCAGCATGGGACGGCTGTTGTTTACTCACCGCCTGCTGCTGGAGTGGAATCCCTATGAAGAACAGAACAAAAAAGCCGCGCTCAGTTTGAGCAAAACTTTTTGCTTTATGTGGTCGGCACCCGCTATTGCGCTAGTGGCGACAGCCGGCATGCTTCTGGTGAATCCTATCAGTTTATTTCAGGCTTCTCCCATTTTAGTATTATGGTTTATAGCTCCGGCACTCGCCTGGTGGGTGAGCCAGCCCCTGGCCCGCGCCAAAGTCAAGTTGACGCCGGAGCAGATAGTATTTTTGCGCAAAATCTCGCGCAAAACCTGGGCCTTTTTCGAGCGCTTTGTCGATGCTGAAAACAACTGGCTGCCGCCTGATAATTTTCAGGAGCAACCGGGCCCTGTGGTGGCCTATCGCACATCGCCAACCAATATGGGCATATCCTTGTTGGCCAATGTCACCGCTTATGATTTTGGCTACATTCCCAGCGGGGTGATGCTGGATCGATTGGCCCGCAGCCTGAATACCATGGGCACCATGGAGCGACATCAGGGCCACTTTTTCAACTGGTATGACACTCGCAGCCTGCAGTGCCTGCCACCGCGCTATATTTCATCGGTTGACAGCGGCAATTTAGTTGGCCATCTGCTGACCTTGCGCGCGGCACTGTCGGCACAGCCGGACGAAAAAATTGTTGCCCAGAATATCTTTGCCGGACTGCTGGATACCTTGCATATCCTTATGGATTTGCCGTTGAGCTTGCAGGCTTTGGCAAAAGCCTCAATCGCCAGCTTGCATTATCAGTTGATCACCGCAATCGCAGTGAAACCTGCCTCTTTGCACGCAACCTATAAAATATTGAAGCTGATGCTTAAAGATGCAGAGGTGCTTACAGCACAGCTCAGGGACAGGACAGCAGAAGATGATGATTTCAGCTTTTGGGTGCGACTGTTTGGCGAACAGGTGAAGAGCGCCTACGATGAATTATTATTTATGGCCCCCTGGGTAGAGCTGGTTATTGCCATTGAGGGATTGCCACAATTTTCTCAACTGGATGCAATACCCAATCTCAGCTCGCTGGCAACTGCCAAAAACAAACTGCTCACTGAAATTGATGAGCGATTGAGAATGGCATCGGGGCTGGGCGGCGCCGAGAGGCAGGCCACTGCTGCCGAGCAGTTCGCTCTGAAAGAGTTGCGGGGCAGGGTAGCACTGGGTTGCGAGCACGCATCTGAGCGCATAGCACTGATTGAAAAACTGATAGAGCAGCTCAGCGATTTCGCCAATGTCGAATATGAATTTTTGTATGATCGCAGTCGTCATCTCCTGGCTGTAGGCTACAACATTGATGAATTCCGTCGCGATAACAGCTTTTATGATTTGCTGGCTTCGGAGGCGCGCCTGACGAATTTTGTCGGCATAGCCCAGGGTCATCTCTCGCAGGAAAGCTGGTTTGCCCTCGGACGCCTGCGCACCGCCACTGGAGGGGAGCCCACGCTGGTCTCCTGGAGTGGCTCCATGTTTGAGTACCTTATGCCCAACCTGGTGATGCCCAGTTACGAGGGCACGCTGCTCGATCAGACCTGCCGCTCTGCGGTGGCCAGGCAAATTGCCTATGGCAATCAGCGGCAATTGCCCTGGGGAATTTCCGAGTCCGGCTATAATACCGTGGATGCGGGACTTAACTATCAATATCACGCGTTTGGTGTCCCCGGACTCGGTCTCAAACGCGGATTGGCAGAGGATACGGTAATAGCGCCCTACGCCTCAGCACTGGCCTTGATGTTTGCGCCGGCGGAGGCCTGCAGCAATTTGCAGCGGCTGGCCAGTATGGGCGTCGAGGGTCGCTATGGTTTCTACGAAGCTGTGGACTATACACCCGCGCGACTTAACCGCGGGCAAAGCAGTGCGATTGTGGGCTCCTATATGGCCCACCACCAGGGTATGAGTTTCCTTTCGCTCTCTTACTTTCTGCATGATCAGCCGATGCAAAAACGCTTTGAATCAGATCCGCAATTTCAGGCAACACTGCTATTGCTGCAAGAGCGAATTCCAAAAACCTCTGTATTCCACAACCATGTTGCCGAACACGCTGAAGGTATGGCTTTCTTTGATGTCGAGGAGCCCCCCATCCATCGCCCCATGAGTGCCGAGACACCTGTGCCCGAGGTGCAATTGCTTTCCAATGGCCGCTATCACTTGATGGTGACCAATGCAGGCGGCGGTTACAGTCGCTGGAAAGAGCTGGCGGTGACTCGCTGGCGCGAGGACAGCACTTGCGATAACTGGGGCAGCTTTATTTATTTGCACGATGTCGACAGCAATTACACCTGGTCGACCTCGCACCAACCCACACTGAAACGCGCTGATTCCTACGAGGCCATGTTTTCCGAATGGCGAGCTGAATATCGCCGTCGCGATCAGGGAATAGAGAGTTATTCCGAAATAGTGGTATCCCCTGAAGACGATATTGAATTGCGCAGGGTGCGTTTGACCAATCGTTCGCGCTACAGCAGAACCCTTGAAATTACCAGCTATGGCGAGGTGGTGCTGGCTACCCAGGCGGCCGATATCATGCAGACCACGTTTGGCAATTTATTTGTGCAAACTGAAATCCTTGCCGATCGCCACGCGATTCTCTGTACGCGCAGGCCGCGCTCCGAAGAGGAGCATACGCCCTGGATGTTTCACTTGCTGGCAGCTCAGGGAGTCGATATCGAAGAGATTTCCTACGAGACAGACCGCATGAAATTTATCGGCCGCGGTCGTACACTGGCCTGGCCGCAGGCGCTGGATAATGGCAATCCCCTCTCCGGCAGCAGCGGTTCCGTCTTGGATCCGATTGTAGCGATTCGCTGCCGCGTGACGCTTGCGGCAGAACAGTCAGCCACCCTGGATTTTGTTTCGGGGGTTAGCGATAACCGCGCAGCGACCCTGGCGCTGGTCGACAAATATCAGGATCGCCACTTTGCCGACCGGGTATTTGATTTGGCCAGTACCCATGGTGGTGTCACTTTGCGGCAGATCAATTCATCGGAATCTGAGGCGCTTTTGTATCGCAGGCTGGCGCGCTCGGTGCTGTTTGCCAATCCCCTGCTGCGTGCAGAGCCCAATGTGCTGAGCCAGAATCGGCGCGGCCAGTCAGGCTTGTGGAGCTACGCCATTTCAGGCGATTTGCCCATTGTCTTGCTGAAAATTTCCAGCGCTGATCATATTGGCTTGGCGAAGCAGCTGATCCAATGCCATACCTATTGGCGATTAAAGGGCCTGGCGGTGGATCTAGTTATCTGGAACGAAGACCATGTCGGATACCGTCAGCATTTGCACGATCTTATTATTGGTCTCATTGCCACAGGCACAGAGGCGCACTCCATTGACCGGCCCGGCGGAATTTTTGTGCGCTCGGCAGAGCAAATCTCCCACGAAGACAGAATTCTTTTGCAATCGGTTGCCCGCGCAATTATTGTCGATAGCCGTGGCACACTGGAAGAGCAACTCAATCGTCGCGGCCTGGCCGACAGCAAGGTTTCGCGCTTGTTGCCCAGCCGCAGTTACCGCCCCGAACCGCCGGTGGTTGCCAGGGCAAATCCGGAATTATTGTTAGATAATAATTTGGGTGGTTTCAATCGCGAGGGCAATGAATACGTCATCAGCACCCATCCGGGAAAAACCACACCCGTCCCCTGGGTCAATGTACTGGCCAATCCGCATTTTGGCAGTGTGATCAGCGAGAGCGGCCTTTCTTATACCTGGAGTGAGAATGCCCACGAATACCGCCTCACACCCTGGAGCGATGATCCGGTGGCGGGTAGTGGCGGTGAAGCGATTTATTTGCGCGATGAAGAGACGGGCTACTTTTGGTCGCCCACACCCTTGCCGCGCCGCCCCAACAGTGAATCCACTGCTGCCTATACCACACGCCATGGGTTTGGCTACAGTGTATTTGAACACAGTGAAAGTGGTATCAGCACAGAGCTTTGGGTTTATGTTGATTTACAGCAGACGGTCAAATACTCAGTGCTGAAAATTCGCAACGACTCGGGGCGTCAGCGCCGTATTTCAGCTACAGGTTATGTAGAGTGGGTACTGGGGGATCTGCGGGCAAAATCCTCCATGCATCTGGTCACCGAGATAGATGCCAGCAGCGGGGCACTGTTCGCGCGCAATTCTTACAATAGTGAATTCAGTGGTCGCGTAGCCTTCTTTGATGTGGATGATCCGTCGCGTACCCTGAGTGGTGATCGCACAGAGTTTTTGGGGCGCAATGGCTCCCTTGCCAATCCCGATGCTATGAGTCGCGCACGCCTCTCCGGTCGTGTAGGGGCCGCACTCGATCCCTGCGGTGCTATCCAGGTGCCTGTCGAGTTAGGCAGTGGTCAGGAGCGGGAAATTATTTTTCGCCTGGGCGCAGGTCAGGATCTAGAGCATGCTCGCACGCTGGCCCAGCGCCTGCGTCATATGGGCACAGCGCGCGCAGCTCTGCAGGCGGTGCGCGAATACTGGCAGCACACCTTGAGCGGTGTCACTGTGCAGACGCCCGATCGCGAATTGAATTTGCTGGCGAACGGCTGGCTGCTGTACCAGACCCTTGCTTGTCGCATATGGGCGCGCAGTGGCTTCTATCAATCGGGCGGAGCCTTTGGTTTCCGCGATCAATTGCAGGATTCCATGGCCCTGCTTCATACCCAGCCACAACTGGTGCGCGAGCATCTCTTGCGCTGCGCCCAACGGCAGTATCCGGAAGGTGATGTGCAACACTGGTGGCACCCCCCCTTGGGGCGCGGTGTGCGCACTCGTTGCTCCGATGATTACCTGTGGCTGCCATTGGTAACCTGTCGCTATGTGCAGGCTACCGGTGACCTGAGTGTCCTGGACGAGGTGCGTCCATTTCTCGAAGGGCGCAGCCTGGGTGCCGAAGAGGAGTCCTATTACGATCTACCCGGTCCCAGCAACGAAACAGCAAGTCTGTATCAACATTGTGTGCGAGCCATCGAACACGGCTTGCGCTTTGGCGAGCGCGGTCTGCCGCTGATGGGATCGGGCGACTGGAACGACGGTATGAATCTGGTCGGGATTCACGGTAAAGGCGAGAGCGTCTGGCTCGGTTTCTTTCTCTATGATGTATTACAATCCTTCGCGCAACTCGCGCAGCAATATAATGATCCCGCGTTTGTTGAGCGATGCAAACAACAGGCCGAACAGTTGCGGCAAAATATTGAAAACAATGCCTGGGATGGGAAGTGGTATCGGCGGGCTTATTTTGATGATGGCATGCCGCTGGGCTCAGCGAGCAATACCGAGTGCGCTATAGACTCCATATCGCAAAGCTGGTCGGTGCTTTCGCGAGCAGGCAGTGCCGAGCGTACCAAACTGGCGATGGCGTCCCTCGACCAACATCTGGTGCGCCGCGATAGCGGTATTATCCAATTGCTCGATCCGCCTTTTGACACAGCGCCGATGAATCCAGGATATATCAAAGGTTATGTTCCGGGTGTGCGTGAGAATGGTGGGCAATATACTCACGCGGCCGTGTGGGCGGCCATGGCTTTTGCAGCCCTTGGCGATAGTCAGCGCGCTTGGGAGCTGCTGGCTTTGATCAACCCACTGAACCACACTCGCACCAGTGAGGATGTCTCTGTGTACAAAGCGGAACCCTATGTTGTTGCGGCAGATGTCTATGCCATAGCGCCGCATACAGGAAGGGGAGGTTGGAGTTGGTACACCGGCTCTGCAGGCCTGACCTACAGGTTGATTATGGAATCACTGCTCGGCATTAAACGTACCGGCAATCATCTCAGTATCGCCCCCTGTCTGCCAAAAGACTGGCAAACCTATTCCATTCGCTACCGCGCTGGAGAAACCATTTACGATATCAGAGTAATGCAAGGGTCCAGCGGCGATCATACTACTTCGGCGAGAGTCACGCTGGATGGCACACTGCAGAGTGGAGACAGTTTTGAACTGCTGGACGATGGACGGGAGCATAGGGTGGAGGTGAGCTTGGCAAGGGCGCAATAGCTTTGCGGTTTAGCTTGGGTTCAGAATGCCAGGTCTATTCTGACTCTGCTGGATCCACTAATCCGTGAGGTTTTTCCTATGCGCAAACCATTATTCTTAAGCCTGTTGGGACTTCTGGCAATACAGGCTTCCACTGCCTCAGCGGCTGATGTGAATGTTATTCTCTCCGGCGAAGTCAGGCCCGGCATTTACGGTCAGGTAGAAATTGGCAATTCCCGCCCCAGTGTGGTTTACAGCCGCCCCATGGTTATTTCACGGCAGCGGGAATACCTCAGGGCTGCGCCCATATACCTTCATGTTCCCCCCGGCCATGCGCGCCACTGGTCGCGGCACTGCGGTTACTATCACTCCTGTGGTCGCCCTGTTTATTTTATAAAAAGCGAAGAGTACAGGCCTCGCTATGAGCGCGAGCGCAGATATCAGCAAAGGCATACTCACAAGAGCCATCGCGATCGTCACGATCACTGATACCTCTTGAATGGCTTAAGGGTTAGATGGCGTACGGAATTTAATCGGCAGCCCGTATAGGATTAAAGCTCCATCAAATTGCAGGAATTATTCCAGGAGGCAAACATGGATAATTATCGTCATCACCTTTCTGCTTTTTTTGCGCATAAGGCTCAGGCAGAGCGCACGCTCGCCAAGTTGACTGATCGCGGATTGCCGGCTGAGCGAATTGCTCTCTATAGTAAAAATTCTGCGCTGCCCGCCCACACGGCAAAGAATAGCAGCGATAAAGTTTTGAAGGATATAGTGGTCGACGGAGCCATAGGTACCGCTGTGGGCACTGGCCTGGGGGCGCTGGTAGAGGTTGCCCTGGTGGCCAGCAATGTCTCTCTTTTTATCGCAAGCCCAGTGCTTGCACCGCTGGTATTGCTGGGTTGGGGGGCGAGCATCGGCGGGATTGTCGGCGCCAGCCTGGGCGCGGCGGAAAAAGCCAAGCCTTTATCCGATCTGGTTCGCGATGCGATTTTACAGGGCCAGACAGTGGTGGTGGTTGAAACAAAAAGTATAGAGGAAACAAAAATTGCTGGAGAAATCCTGCAGGCGGAAGTTGGCGATTATACGGATGTAGCATAAACACTGGATGCAGTATAAAAATAAAAAACCCCTTGCCTCCCGGCAAGGGGTTTTTTATTGCACTGGCTTTATTTCCGTTGATTGAGCAGTTCGGTTTTGCGCTGCAACAGCTTCTCTCCCAGGCTTATCAGGTCCAATTCTGCAGCCTTGGCCTTGGGAAATATCTCCCCCTGTTCCTCTTTAACGTGATGCTTAACATATTCACTCAGCACTTTTATTTTTGCATCGAACATTTCTCCGTCAGGCTCAATACCTTCAACCTGCGCAATAAGATCTTTTAAGGTGGCATGCTCAACCGTTGCCTCTGGAATGAGTTCCTTATCCTTGAGTGCGCGTTTGACCGCAGGATAAAAAATTTCCTCTTCGATTTGTGCGTGCACACTCAGCTCAGTGCAAATTTTAGTCACAAGATCTTTCTTTTTGCTGGTGGAGCGAGACTTCTCATATTCTGCAAACAGATCGCTGACATGTTTGTGGTCCGCTCTCAGCAGAGCCGTGGCATCTTTGGGTTTGCCGATGGGCACGTCATTTTTCTTAATTGCTGTAGCCATAGTTTTTTCCTCACAATATTTGGGTTGTGGTTAACGAACGAATAAAGCAATTAAAATAATGATTGGAATGGGAATTCCCAGCAGGTACAAAATAATTGAACGCATAATATTCTCCTCATTGATATCAGTTCAGATCGCGATGACGGCCACCGCACACGGCCATCCAGCTGGCAGAGAAGGCACCTATCAACAGTGAAATAAATAACCACAGAGATGTGTAGGCAGAGGCCTTGCGAGCTTTGTCAGCAGCTGCCTTTGCCGTGTTTTCCGCCTCGCGAAGCTTTGTCTGGATTGCAATAAAGGTATCGTTTACCCGCTTCTCGGCTTCGGCCTGGCTTAGTTCCGTATGCCGGCTAACTACCTGGGCGGAATAGCGGACATCTTCCGCCGCCAGAGAACCCGTGCTGAGGGCATTGACAAAAATACGTGCGACCTCCACTTTGGCGGCAGGCGTGCTGGCTGGAGGAGTGGTGCTGGGCGCTGTGCCCGCGTCGAGGGTGTTGGCCTGGGGGCGAAATAGGGAATCGAGAAAATAACTGGTTGGATTGCTATCCAAACCTGTATTGCCAGGGCTGCCAGCTTCTGAATGGGCGCTGCTTGCGACTATGCCCGTAGCAGTACCTGTCGCGGCCGCAACACCACCGGTAACACTTGCTGTTGCCTGCAAGCCGCCGCTGAGAATTGCAGTGGTCGCTGAGCTAAGCAAGATAGCGGTAGCCAGGGTCGAAATTGCCCAGGCGAGAAAGCCATGGGCGGTATCGCGAAAATAGACTTCATCCGCCTGGGTGTCAACCCAGTGATTTCTCAATCTGCCCGCTATGTAGCCGCCGAATGCGGAGGCAACTAGCGAGGTAAGCGTAATCCAGCCAATGGTGGAAATGCCAAGCATTTTTCCAGAAATTCCATTGCTTGCCCAGGGCGAGATGGATGATAGTCCCAGGCCAGTTCCCAGTAGCAGTAGAATGAGAGAAAGCGCTGCGGCCACTGCTGCCCCCGCGACTATGGCACCCCATGAAATACTACCGGGACTGGCCGTAAAAGGGGCTGCTAGAACTCCGGGTGAATTATCATTGTTTTGTGCAATTCTTATTTCCATAATTACCTCCGCTTACAATATTTTCACGTGATTAAAGATTCTTATGGTATTGAGGCCATGAGTGAATATCAGTTCGTTAGCGTACGTTTTAGTTTTGGCGAATTAGCTTTAAGATAAGTTGTGTTGCAAAGAGAATTTCACGTTTTTTATTGCAACTAAAATAATTCAGAAAAAATACAAGAATAAAAATGAGCGCCCCATTAGCGGCATACGAGTTTACTTGCAGAGGTATTTCTCGAGGGATTTTTCAGTATTCGTCTAAAGCTTCCATTTGAAAAAGTGCTGAATCAGCCAAAGAGCATGCAGTGTTTTGGCGCCTAAATCTCTTTGATTTAAACCCTTCTCGTCAGATTTACTGAAATTCTCGCTATTCCTTGCCAATTCTGCGAAAAGTAGACTGTATAAAAAACCGGGGCGTGATATTTTATGGATTAAATATTGATGGGCTTTCTGGTAGCGGATAAAAGGAAAGAAAAATGCGAGTGATAGATCAGCTAATGTTAACCAAAGATCGCTTCGTTAGGCAGCAGTCAGAGTTGCGCGAATATTTAACCCATCAATTCAGGGTCTACAGATCCATTATCGATCCAGGCTCAAAGGGCAATGTGACAGACCTGCACGACTACAAAAATAATAAGCATGCCAGCGCGACAGCTCTGGTGAATACCGCCGCGCCGATTTATGAGGGTACAACCGCAGCCAATGAAATAAAGGAAGAGCATTTTCATTTCACCAGCGACTGGCTGGTTGTAAGCCAGGCCATGATAGATGCGTTTGCTGGGGTCACACTGGATGGCCAGTGGATTCATACCGATATTGCGCGCGCCGGCAGCGAATCACCTTATAAATCCACCATTGCCCACGGCTTTCTTGTGCTATCGCTTATACCTCACCTCAGTGCAAAACGGGATTGGGCTGCGATTGTGGGGCGGCAGCCAAGCATGATATTCAATTCAAAACTCTCTGATGTCACCTTCCTGAATCCACTCAAATCCAATTCTGCTATTCGTGCAAAATTTAAGACGCTGCAAATAGAAAAGCAGAAAAGGGGGGTAACCCTTACCGAGGAGATCAGGCTTGAAACCCAATCAGCAAAAACCATCTGTGTGGTCAATGCTGTCTATAGAGTTGTTTTTTAACAACGCCCTCACTTGGGCTCTCCTTGAATAGTCGCCATCAATAATCGCCCACCACCGCAATTTCTGTGTTCACAGAGATAAATGCCTTGCCAGATCCCCATAGCCAGCCGGCCGCGACTGATAGGGATATTCAAACTGCAGCCGAGAATACTGCTTTTTAAATGGGCTGGCAGGTCATCATCGCCCTCGTCATTGTGTTTGTAGTAGGGCTCTCCTTCAGGCACTGCACGGTTAAAGAAACTTTCAAAATCTTCGCGCACTGTTGGATCGGCATTTTCGTTAATACTCAAGGATGCCGATGTGTGCATGATAAAAAGATTCATCATGCCTATCTGAATCTGATCTAACTCCGTTAATTGGCTGAGTAGCTCTTCTGTTATTAAATGAAAACCCCGCGAGCGCGGTTTAAGTGCGATTTGCTTTTGTAGCCACATATTATTTACCTGTTAAAAATAAACCTGCTCATAAATTCCACAGGTCTTGTTGTGCTGATTTTTTCACGCGTCTTAGAACTGGCATGAATGTTGAAATATTAAATACCAGTGAGGCTTTATTTCTATCTATACGAAAAATAATGCTTCATTTTGTCGCTTTATTTTAACGATTTGGTGAGTGATTTTTTCGAATTACCTCGATCCATTTAAAGAAGTGTTTGTTGAGCTTTTAAAATACTTTCGGTTTGCGATCTTAGGCGACAAAATCAGAGGGGAAAAGCAATTTACCGAGTTATCTCTCCGATTAGTAAGGTCTTGCACCAAAATGGATCAAAATAATGAGAAATGCTTCACAAAACACTCTTTGCCAGCTAACGCGCATTAGGAGTCAAGCTATGAACGTTCCATTCTCCGTTGAATTTGTTTTTGTGGTAGCGCCTTTTCTGTCAGTGGTTTCGATTGTAGTCGCTATGGCGAATGCAAAAAAACAAGAGGAAAAATTATTTAATCTGGGGATCTCCTATCTGAAAGGGCTGCGCTCGCTGTTGATGTACATTCAACAACATCGAGGATTAAGCAACAGCTATCTCAATGGCAACAGGCAAACTGAAGCCGAGATAGCCAGTCTCGAAGTGATCATCAGAAAAGAAATCAACGACCTTGAAGATATAGGCACCTGGCTGCTGACCAACCCAAAATGGGAGAGCATCATTGACCACTGGTCGCGCTTAACGGTGAGTTACAAAACTGCCGATGTAGAAAACAATTTAAAACAACACAACAATCTTATCGCCAACCTGTTGTATTTGATTGACGATCTGGCTTACGCCCATCAATTGGGAAAGCTGGGGATGGTGGATGCCACAGATTCTGACTGGCGGCATCTGCTCTCCCTTGCCGAGTATATTGGCCAGGCGCGGGCTTTGGGAATGGGGGCGGTCAGTCGCGGTCATTGCACTGAGCTTTTGCGCAGCCAACTGACTCATCTGCGGGAAAAAATTGAAGCGAATATCAATCGTAATTGGGCTGATATTACCCAACACGATTTCCATCTGCTATTAACGGCAATCGACAGGCAAGTGCTTGTGGAAAAAACCAGTATTTCGCCAACAGACTACTTTCAAATTGCCACAGCCTGTATCAGGCATGTGTTGATTGAGTTCGATAACCAAGTCGAGAAAATGCAATTTCAACGTAAATAGCAGTAAGCTGGATGGTTTTATTCGTCGGCAATTTTATGCACTGCCATAATGGCAAAAAACATGCTTACATTTCTCGCTGAGGAGAACGCGCGATAGCAGCCCAATGCACCCAGATATTTAACAGCCATAGCCGCCAATTCCCAAGCGAGATATTCATCTGCCTCGACGGCTTTATCGTCGCCAAAAATAATAAGATTCGTAAAATCTTCCAGCTCTTTTATTCGCAGCGATTGCTCCTTTAAGCTGGGGGTAATGGACTCGTATGCCCAGGCCCATTTCCAAGTATTGGCACTGGGAGAGTAGCTTCCTATATCAATGATATCTGCCTCTATAACCAACTTGTCCTCTGCATTGAAAAACTGCAGTTTGGCCTGGTCATTGTTTTCGAACATCCAGCGTTTATGGCTGCCAAAACCGTATTTTTGGGTTAATATTTCCTGCTTGGACTTAAGCTCTTCAGTAGCGCTGGCTAGGAAAATCTCAAAATCATCATCATTCATCAAATCACCTGATGGGTTATTGTCTTGGCTAAGCGCGCGACTATATAGATTTTGCCCGGGTTTTCCTACTTATTTTTGTCTATGCTGTGGGCTTAAAAAAGGCGACGACGGCCTTGAGCCTGTCACGCTCTTGGCTGAACGCACCGGACAATTGACTGTCACAACTCGATATTAAATTTATTTGAGTAGAGCGGATTGATAGATGATGCCCAAAAAAACGCACAAGGTTATCAGCCTGGGGTTGATTGCCATAATGACTTTCCAATTGACGGCTTGCGGTACTATTTTCTATCCTGAACGCAGGGGGCAAAAGGCTGGGCGAATTGATCCTGTGGTAGCCATTGCCGATGCCATTGGCTTGTTCTTTTATTTTATTCCCGGCGTTATAGCCTTCGCCGTGGATTTTGCCACGGGCGCCATTTATACGGGGCGAGGAAAACGATACTCCCTTAGTCCTGAAGAACTGAAATCGGTCATTGAAGGCGGCAAGGTCAATACTTTGGCCCTAAATAAGATCCTGAGCGAAAAGCTTGGGCAGGAGATAGACTTGCAGACCAGCAATGTGCAAGTGAAAAAATGTGAGTCTCAGGATCAGCTGCTTGCGCTTTTTGCCAGGACAGATGTACAACTGGCAGGTTTATAATTCTACTTGGGCCGTTTGCCGCAGCATAGATTACTTTAGCGTTAATGAATATTTCTTTAACGCTAAAGTGTACTCGCAGGTAGTTAGCAGTTTTATTCCCGATACAAATTTTTCAATTCAGGGGAGCTTTTCCCCGTTTTTTTTTGCTTCCTTTGCTCGTTTAATAATTTCAGTAGATTGCTGGCATCCCACTCGGGATTGTGGTGATTGCTATAGAGCACTCTGTCCAATTGTTTAAGCTCTTCTGTCAAAGCCTCCTGGTTGCCCAGTTTGGCAATATCATCAAGGGTGTGAATTTTCTCTGCTGGCCATTGCAGCTGCCCCCAACTGATGACGGCTTTGCGCAGGGCTGCAGCATCTTTGCCAGCCGCTGTACGCTTCAGTAAATCCCAAATATCTTTTTCCTTTTGCAGTTGCAGCTGGTCGCGCGCCTCTTGTTCCTGGTGCAAACGGTTCATCGAGACTTTCAATCGGTAAATGTAATAGGCCATGGCTATACATAGCGCCGCAAACACGCCACAGATTGCCATGACCCAGGGGGCAATTGCGCTGGTGTTATTGTCGCTGGCGGGCTGTTGTGTCTTATCGGCTTGCACAGGTGCAGCGGCTGGGTTGCTCGCGGCAGGGGATAGCGTGTTGGTGGAAGCATCCCCGAGGACATGCAATGTTTTGGCGGGTAGGGTTGCTGTTTCCAACGATTGGGTGGTGTTATTCCACCAGTTGACACTGACCTCCGGCAAGATAAAGTCGCCGCCGCGGTTGGGTACTATCGCCAGGGTTTCAGTGCGGGTGCCTTGCACGCCTTTTGCTGTTTTACTGTCCTTGGTCTGCGCCTGGTCTGGATAAAAGGTTAAGCCATCCATAGGGGGAGTATTGATGGGGGCCAGTTGCCCGGCGGTGAGTCCATCGCTGTTAATGATAATGGTACGGGTGATTGGCTCTCCTACTTTTAAGGCATCCAGGTTGCCGCTCCAGGCTTCATTCAGCGTTAACTGATTGGCGGGTTGCCAGATTTTTCCTGCGCTTTGCGGGGGGATGGGTTTTACCTGGATCTGCTGTTCCTCTGTGCGCAAGCGCAAAATATCATTGCTGTTGCGACGACCGAAGATGTTGCGGCTTTCCGGTGCGGCTGTGTAAGTCAGGCTGGGTACAATGAGGCTTCCGCTCGCCTGGGGAAAAATGGCAAAGCTGGTCTCCACGACCAAATGCGCAGTGCCGTTGATGGTGGTTTGGTATTGTTGCTGGTCGAGGTTGACCACCAGGGCATTGTTAATTTCCAGTGGTTGGAGTTCTGCCTGACTCAAGTTGATTTGGGTGATTAATTTGACAGTGACAATGATTTGCTCTTGCACAAACGCCGAATTTTTACTGACTGACAGGATTGCTCTTACAGGTTCGTCGCCGCCGGAATCTGTCTGCACCTGGTTTTGCTGTTGAGATACGGTAATTTCAATCGCATCGGTGACCGACTTGCCGACATTAAACGAGGGAATCAGCAGGGTGCCGGCACGCTTCGGAGCCAGGGTCAGCTGCCAATCGGTGCTGGCCTGGGTGCGGCCATTGATCACTTGGATGGATGAACTGCGTTGATTGCTGAGCACATCAAAATCATTTTTTAAGCTGGAAAAATCCGGGGAGTCCTTGCCGCCGCCATCGCTTGAAATGGTCAAGGTCAAGGTTTCATTGAGGCTTATGGAATCGCGGTTAACGCTGGCCGTCAACTCCCCTGCACTGGTGCTGGCAGTGAGCCAAAGTAGCCCCAGCAGAAAAAGACCGCGAATAATGATGTGCTTGGTTGTGGTTTTAGAAAGCATAATATTCATCTTTATAGTGGTTGTTACCAGCGTTGATCGGCATTATTTTGCGGCGGTTGAAATTCGCCCTCAGCTCTCTTCTGGCGATTTTGTTGGTATTGCCAGCGAAATTTATTGCGCAGCAGCCCGCCCGGATCATCCGGTACGCGGCGCAGCCATTGCTCCATGGCCTGCTTCTCTTCGCTGCTCAATGAACTCTGCTCCTGAGCTGCAGCGGCCTGCTCAGCCTGTTGATCATTTTTCTCCTGTTGCTGGTCTTCACCTTCTTGCCTGTCGGCCTGGCTGGCAGCGGAGGCGGCTGCAGAGGACTGCTGTTTTTGCGCTTGAGACTGCTTATCCTGACTCGATTGTGTACTGGAATTCTGCTGCTGTGAATTGTCAGCTGCTGTGGAACTCTGCTGCTGGGATTGCTGTTGTTCAGCGGTAGACCCCTGGCTGCTGTTTTGTTCCTGGCTGTTGCTATCTTGCGGCTTGTTGTCCTGTTTGCTATCAGCATCTTGCCTGCTCTGATTCTGTTGCTCCGCGTTTTCTGAATCCTGCGAACTGTTGTTTTGGCTCTGCTGGTTTTGCTGGTCTTGATTTTGTTCTTGTTTTTTCTGGTCTTTGTTTTGATCCTTGTTTTGATCTTTGTTCTGGTCAGATTGCTGCTGATTGTTTTGCTTTTTCTGCTGTTTCAATGCTTCTTCAACCAACGCACGATTCTTTTTGGCGTCCTCCAGGCTTGGATCGCGTTGCAGGGCTTCCCCGTAAGCTTTGCTGGCCTCTTCCAGTTTGCCTGATTTGGCCAGGGCGTTGCCGCGATTGTAGTGGGCGTTGGCTGTGTCGCTTTTGGCAAAGCTTTCGGCGGCGGCGGCATAATCGCCCGCGCGATATTGTGCGGCGGCTTTCCAGTCGGGGGCCTTAAACTGTTCTGCGGCTGTTTTCGCATCGCCTTTTTTCAAGGCGCGCTCTGCCTGCTGGTCCTGGGTCAGCCAGACATCTTCTGCAGCGAATGCATAAGCCTGCTGTGGTGCCGTGCCCAGCAGGGGAATGCAGACCAGCATCAATACCAAACCGCGCCTGAAGCTGAACAGGGCAATCGGCAATAGCAGGAATACCAGCCAATAACCCTGGTCAAACCATTGGTCAAAATCGCGCTCCAGGGTCTGCTGATTTTTTTTGCCGCTTGGATCTTGCGCCATCAGCTTATCTATATCGCTGTTGGTGTTGGTAATATCGCTGTAACGTCCGCCGAGCTGCTGTGCCAGCTCACTGAGTTCACCGCTATTAAGTTGGGTGGTGATCACCGCCCCCTGGTTGTCGCGCAGGAATCCGCCCTTGCCGCTGGCGATAGGGGCGGGTTGCCTGCCGCCGACACCGAGGATATTCAAACGAACTTTATGGCTGCTGAGCAATTGGCGAATTTTGGCAAAGGCCTCGGGGACAACGCCATCGCTGATCAACAGTAGATCACCCTGGTTTGCTCCGGCATCCTGCAGGAGTTGCAGGCCGCGCTCAATCGCCGCCTCGGTATTGCTGCCCTGCAGCGGCATGATATTCGGGTGCAGCGACGGTAGGAGGCTGACGATAGTCGCTGTGTCATCGCTCAACGGAGTCACAGTATGGGCGTCGCCAGCATAGACCACCAATGCGGTCTGGCCATCCTTGCGCTCGCGCAGGATATCGGCGATTTTCAGCCGCGCGCGAACGATGCGCGAAGGTTTGATATCTTCGCTGATCATGGAGGCCGATAGGTCGAGCAGTATCACCAGAGCATTTTGATTTTTTTCTATGGGTGTGGGGCGCTTGACCCAGCTGGGGCCTGCGAGTGCCAGTGCGGCAATGCACCAGGCGGCCAGCAATCCCCAGAGCAGAGATTTTTTTGCTGCGACAGTTTTGCCATCGAGTAAAAATGGCAATAGCTCTGGGGCAATAATCTGTTGCCACTGATAGCTGTGACGTTTTTGTCGCCAGAGCAGTATGCCCAGCACCACTGCCGGAACCAGGCTGAGCAGCCACCAGGGGCGCAGCCAATGGAATTGGGTGCTGATCAAGGCCAGTTGTTCATTCACCAGGTTCACCGAGTTGCTCCCGAGGCTTGGTTGGAAAGATTGCTGCTTCTATGCTTGAGGATATCCAGGATCGCCCAGGCCAGGCTCAGTAAAAAGGCGAGGGCGAGCGGCCAGTAGAATAGATTTTTGACCGGGCGGAAAATTTCCTGTTCGGATTCAATCGGCTCCAGACGATTGAGTTCTCTATGTATCTCATCCAGTTCCTGCAGATTGCGCGCGCGAAAATATTCTCCGCCAGTTTTTTCGGCTATACCGCGCATAGTCGGTTCATCCAGATCCTGTGAAGGGTTCACTTTGCGCGCACCGAAGAAGCCGTCGTCGACAATCATTTCATCGGCGCCGAAGCCTATGGTGTAAATCTTCACATGCTCCTGCTCGGCCAGCTCAGCCGCTTTCAGTGGCTGCAGCTCGCCGGCAGTGTTGGCGCCATCGGTTAAAATAATTAATACCCGCTGGGCATCGGGGCGCGCACGCAAGCGTTTTACCGCGAGGCCAATTGCATCGCCAATGGAAGTGTTGTCGCCGGCAAAGCCTATTTCGGTCTCCTGCAGCAGGGTCTTGACGGTTTGCCGGTCGTAAGTCAGAGGTGCTTGCAGATAAGCCTGGGTGCCGAACAATATCAGCCCGAGACGATCGCTTTTGCGCTGCTCCACGAAATTGCCCACCACCTTCTTCACCGCGGTCAAACGATTGATGGTTTGACCCTGATCACTCATATCCTCTATTTTCATGCTGCCGGAAATGTCCACTGCAACCAATAGGTCGCGGCCACTGTTGGGCATGCCAATAGGCTCGCCGACCCACTGGGGCTGAGCGGCGGCGACCAGCAGGCTGAGCCAGATAAGCCACAGACAGACTGTGCGGCCGCGCTGTTTGTAGCGAATACGGGCATGGTTGACCTGGATATGCTGCAGCTGATCATAAAAAGGAACCTGTAGAGCGGCCTCCTGCTTTTTTTGCGCGGGTAGCAACAACATTAATAGCGGCAGGGGGGCGAGAGCCAGCAGCCAGGGCCATTGTAATTCAAGCATGCGGCTGCACCTCGCTTGCACTGCCAGAGTTGGCTGGTTTTTGTTGCCACTGATTGCGATGCTGCAG
Organism: Cellvibrio sp.; assembly: GCA_035565295.1. Classification (GTDB taxonomy): domain Bacteria; phylum Pseudomonadota; class Gammaproteobacteria; order Pseudomonadales; family Cellvibrionaceae; genus Cellvibrio. The sequence goes on from DATMSP010000013.1 coordinate 100,230, forward strand.
AATCCAGGCTTCGACAATGTTATGCAATTGTGCAGCATCAATACTAGGCTGTTTTTGATAGGGGCCTATCAGTAGCACACGACCAGCGTCTGAAGCAAAAGGGTATTTTGCCTTGGGATTCTGTTGATCCAGCCATTGCAGCCATTCTTCACCTTTAAGGCTGCTATTGAATTGTGCTGCAAAACCGCTGAGCGCTGTGCGCCGCAATAAAAGACTGATGGCCTGTAAATATTCTGCGCTTTTCTGCGGATCAAACTGCTGCTGGATTTTTTGCAATTCGCGCAGTGCCAAGGGGCGATAGGCGTTGCGCAGCCTGCGCCTGCGCAGGAAAAAAATACTGGTGGCAAGTATCAGAATGACAGCGATCAGCAGCAGCCACCATCCCCAGGCCGGCGGCCAGAGACCTATTGCGGCGGGCAGGTGGATATCCTGAAGTTGCGCCAGCGGATCTTGTGCTGCGAGAGTATCTTGTGGATTCATAGTAATTATTTTTTGCTAGAAAAGCGTTCGCGCAGGGCTTGCTGCACATTGTCAGTGGTAGCGTAGGACAGCAGGCTGATACCCAGCCGCTTGCTGCTGGCAGTCACCGCATCCAGACGCTGTTTAAAACTATTCTGGTAGGCCTGCTGGAAGCTGCGATCATCGCTGGGCAGTTGCAGGCGCGATTCGCCATTGCTCACGGTCAAGCGGGTATTGCTGACCAGCTTTTGCTCCAGGGGATCATAGACGTGGACCAACGTAATATCAGTATGGCGGGCCAGTTCAAACAGATGCATTTCGCACTCGCTGCTGTAATCGTGAAAATCGCTGATAATAAACAGCGCGCAGCCGGGTTTGGCAATACGGCGGGTATCGCGCAGTATTGACAGCAGGTTTGTGCTGCCGGGTGCGGCTATGGGCGAGCGCAGTTGGCAATTGAATTCCTGTGTGTGATGGAGCAGCTCAAGTACTGCGTGCTTGCTGCGGCGCGGGCGTATATCGCGCTGCTGGCTATCGCCAAACAGCATGCCGCCAACGCGGTCGCCATTGCTCAGTGCCGCCCAGGCGAGATTGCTGCCAATATGGGCGGCAAGTACAGATTTAAAACATTGCTGGCTGCCAAAAAATAGTGATGAGCGCTGGTCGATCAGGATAAATACCGGGCGTTCGCGCTCTTCGCGATAGACTTTGGTATGCGGCACCTGGGTGCGAGCTGTGACTCGCCAGTCAATGCTGCGAATATCGTCGCCGGCTTGATAGAGTCGCACTTCTTCAAAATCCATTCCACGGCCGCGAAAGCGGGTGCGCTCGCCGCCGCTGAGCAGGCTTTTTACTGGCCTGGGCACAAACAGGCGCAGTTCCTGGGCGGCAAAACGCAGGCGCAGTAAATCTGCAAGGTCGGTATAAGCTCCTTTGGGATTTAGGTTCGCCAGTGCATTGCCAGGATTGTTGAGTTTGCTCATGATGTCAGCTTTCCGTTAAGCCAGGGGCACAACGGCAAGCAGCTTGTCTATGACCTGATCACTGTCTATGCCATTGGCTTCAGCTTCAAAACTCAAAATCAACCTGTGACGCAGGCAATCGTGAATGACTGCCTGCACATCATCCGGGCTGACAAAATCTTTCCCTTTTAACCAGGCGTGGGCGCGGGCACAGCGATCCAGGGCGATAGTGCCGCGCGGACTGGCTCCGTATTCCAATAGCTGTTCCAATTCCTGGCTGTAGTGTCCGGGGCGGCGAGTGGCATTGATCAACTGCACAATATATTCCTCGACACTATTGGCCATATGCAGGGCCAGAATCTCCTGGCGAGCGGCAAACAGAGTCTGCTGGCTGATAGTTGCGGGCGCGCTGCTGGGTTGCGCAGCGGCTTCACTGCGCACCAATTGCAGTATGCGGCGCTCGGCAGCGGCACTGGGGTATTCGACCTTTACATGGAGAAGAAAGCGATCGAGCTGCGCTTCTGGCAGCGGGTAGGTGCCTTCCTGTTCAATCGGGTTTTGGGTTGCCATCACCATAAACAGGGGCGGCAGGGGATAGGTTTTGCTGCCGACACTGACCTGGCGCTCGGCCATGGCTTCGAGCAGGGCGGATTGCACTTTGGCGGGTGCCCGATTGATCTCGTCCGCCAGCACCAGGTTGTGGAAAATAGGGCCAGGCTGAAATTCAAAGGTGCCCTGTTGCGGGCGGTAGATATCGGTCCCGGTCACATCAGATGGCAGCAGGTCCGGGGTAAACTGCACGCGATGGAATTCGCCCTCAATCGCCTGGGCCAGGGTTTTGATGGCTTTGGTTTTGGCGAGGCCGGGGGCGCCTTCCACCAGCAGGTGGCCATCGGCCAGCAGCGCGATTAACAGGCGCTCAAGCAAGTGTTCCTGGCCAATAATTTGATCGTTCAACCACAGGTTTAAAGCTTCTATCTGGTGGAATGTACTCATAGGTAAGGCAGCCCTTTGTTTTCTTTTTGATCGTTCTTTACATTTCTCTCGCACTGTTGCAATAAAAACGGTTGCCGGGGATAGTAACACCCTCTGTCTCCGCCCTGGCAGACGGCGAATAGACCCTGAGATAGGGTGGCGGTTCCTTCTGCTTTAAATAACTCCGGCGACATTTTTTGTACCCTCGCGATCTGACATTAGTTGTTCATCGCGGCCTGATTAGATACTGGATATCTAAACGCCGATTGCCATTTTATGAACTAACCTTAAGTATTATTGTATCTTTTCTTTTCGAGCCTTGCGGCAGTGGTATGCAGCATCCTGCTTATTTTATAAAAAAGGAGTCATGCGGTGAATAACCCCTTGGTATTAACTCACGAATTAAATAGTTTTCTGGAAGATTTTCGCTCTTATTCTGGCGAAAAATTAACCGATGCCGAGCTATCGGGTTTTATGGATTTTGCCAGCCAGTATTTTTCCCGGTACCCCCTGGAGGAGTTGATCGGGCGTCACCTCAGCGATATCTTCGGCGGGGTATACCAATGCTGGCGCTATCTGCACCAGTTCGATGGCTCCCAGGCCAGGGTCTATCTGTTCAACCCCAAACTCGATACCGATGGCTGGACCTGCCCACACACGGTCTTGGTGGTGTTACAAAAAGATATGCCATTCCTGGTGGATTCCATCCGCATTGAATTGAACCGCCGCAATATTGGCATACACACGATCAAAAGTACCGTGTTAAATCTGCAGCGCAATGACGCCAACCAGTTACTGCATATCATGCCGGCTGAGGATAGCGCTGAATCCCTGCGCAAAGAGGCCCTGGTTTATTTTGAAATTAATCTGCTTACGCAAAAGGAGGAGTTGAATAGCATTGTCGACAGTCTTCTCTCGGTATTGGCCGAGCTGGCGACTGTGGTGCGCGATTTCCAGCCGATGTTGCAGGCCAGCCGCGATGCCGAAGAAAACCTGAACAATGCCAAGGCGGCCATAGATGTAGTCCATGTCAAGGAGAGCCAGGAATTCCTGCTCTGGTTGCGCAGCAATAATTTTACTTTTTTAGGCTACAGCGAATACGATTTCGGTGAAAAAGACGGTAAAAAATTTCTGCGTGAGAATGTCGATAAGCGGTTGGGAATCTTTGCCCACAAGGGCGGCAAGGAAAACTATTCCGAGTCCATTGAAGCCAACGAAGGGGTGATGCGGTTTCATTTGGTGCCCTATGCGATTACCTTTTCGAAATCGTCAGTGCGCTCGCGCATTCACCGTCAGGCCTATTCCGATTATATTGTGGTAAAGCGTTTTGACAGCCAGGGTGAAGTCACTGGGGAGATGCGTTTCCTTGGGCTCTACACTTCCAATGTCTATACCATGCAGCCCGCTAAAATCCCCCTGATCTGCAACAAGGTCAGCCAGGTGTTGCACCGCTCAGGATTAAATTTGCAGGGGCACGATGGAAAAAATTTGCAGCAAATTCTCGATACCTTTCCGCGCGATGAATTATTTTTAAGCAACAGTTCGGAACTGTATGAAACGGTCACCGGAGTCGCCAGCATCAATGAGCGCTACCAGGTCCGCCTGTTTATGCGCAAAGACCCCTTTGGAAAATTTGTCAGCTGCCTGGTCTATGTGCCGCGCGATGTATTTACCACAGAAATGCGTCTGCGCATCCAGGAGTTGATCAGCCAGCGAATCAATGCCACTGAGTGTGAGTTTACCACCTATTTTTCCGAGTCAATCCTGGCCAGGGTTCACCTGGTCTTCAAGGTGAATCCAAAACTGCCACTGGAATATGACCGGGAGAAGCTGCAAAGCAATATTGGCGAGATCACTCGCTCATGGGAAGACCATCTGCAGGCGTCCCTGATCGAAGCCTTTGGCGAGGAAAAAGCCATCCGACTGCAAACGGAATATCGCGATGCATTTTCTTCCTCCTACAAGGAGCATTTTGAATCGCGCACGGCGGTTCACGATATGGTTTCGATTGCCGAATTGAAAAGCGACGATGATATTGCCATGAGCTTCTATCAGCCGATCGGTGTCGATGCCCATGTGGTGCGTTTTAAAATCTTCAGAAAATCAAAAACCGTGGAGCTGTCGGATATTATTCCGCTGCTGGAGCATTTGGGGTTGCGGGTGCTATCGGAAAACCCCTATGTCATCCAGAGAAAAGGCGAGGGGGTGGTCTGGCTGCACGATTTTCAGTTGAGCCATAAGTTTTCCCATGTGGTGGATGTTCACCAGGTGAAGGACCTTTTCCAGGAGGCCTTTTCGGCCATCTGGCATAAGAAGACCGATAGCGATGCCTTCAATAAACTGGTGCTCGGCGCAGAGCTGAGCTGGCGCGAGGTGTTTGTGCTGCGCGCCTATGCCAGCTATATGCGCCAGACCCTGTTCAATTTTACCGAATACTATATTGCCAATGCGCTGGTCAACCACAGCAATATCTGCCGTCAGCTGATCGAGTTGTTCAAGCTGAAATTCGATCCGGCCGTGAGTTTGACTGAGGATGAAAAAAATACAGCGCTGAATCAGCTGCGCGATCTTATTCTGGGCAATCTCGATGCGGTGGAAAACCTCAATGAAGACAGGATACTGCGACGCTTCCTGGTGCTGATCGACGGCAGCCTGCGCACCAACTATTTTCAGCGTGCCGGCGATGGTGCACAGAAAGACTATCTCTCTATAAAACTGAGCCCGCGCACTATCCCCGATATTCCCGAACCGCGACCCCTCTATGAAATCTTTGTCTACTCGCCGCGTGTCGAGGGTGTGCATTTGCGCGGTGGCAAGGTATCCCGCGGCGGCCTGCGCTGGTCTGACCGCCTGCAGGACTATCGCACGGAAGTGCTTGGGCTGGTGAAAGCCCAGCAGGTTAAAAATGCAGTGATAGTACCCAGCGGGGCCAAAGGCGGTTTTGTCTGCAAGCAACCGCCGGAAGAAGGTGGCCGCGAGGCGATTCAGCAGGAGGCTATCGCCTGCTACAAGATATTTATTCGCGGCTTGCTGGACCTGACGGATAATTTACTGGAAGGAAAAATTTCACCACCACTCAATGTTGTTCGCTACGATGAAGATGATCCTTACTTGGTGGTGGCTGCCGACAAGGGTACGGCCACTTTTTCCGATATAGCCAACAGCCTCTCCGCCGAATACAAGCATTGGCTCGGCGATGCCTTTGCCTCAGGCGGCAGCCAGGGCTATGACCACAAGGGTATGGGGATTACTGCGCGCGGCGCCTGGATTTCGGTGATGCGCCACTTCAAGGAAAAAAATATCAATATCCAGGAACAGGATTTCACGGTTGTCGGCATAGGCGATATGGCGGGTGATGTGTTTGGCAATGGCATGATGCTGTCAAAACATATCTGCCTGGTGGCCGCTTTTAATCACGCCCATATTTTTATCGATCCCAATCCCGAATCGGCCAGCAGCTTTATTGAGCGGCAGCGCCTGTTCAACACACCCAAAACCGGCTGGGGAGACTATAACAAAGCCCTGATCAGTCAGGGTGGCGGCATATTCAAACGCGATGCCAAAACCATTGTGATCACTCCGGAAATGAAATCGCGTTTCGATATTCGCGAAAGCGCATTGACGCCCACCGAATTGATTCACAACCTGCTGAAAGCCCCGATAGATTTGATCTGGAATGGCGGCATAGGCACCTATGTAAAATCCAGCAGTGAAACTCATGGCGATGCCAGCGATAAAGCCAACGACAGCCTGCGGGTCAATGGCAGTGAATTGCGCTGCAAGGTCTTTGGTGAGGGCGGCAATCTTGGCATGACCCAGCGCGGCAGAGTGGAATACTGTCTCAATGGCGGTGCCTGTAATACCGACTTTATCGATAACGCCGGGGGCGTGGACTGCAGCGATCATGAGGTGAACGCCAAAATACTGCTCAATGAAATTGTCAGCAATGGCGACTTGACGCCCAAGCAGCGCAATCAGTTGCTGGTGGATATGACCGATAATGTGGCCCAGCTGGTGTTGAAGAACAATTATCGCCAGACCCAGGCCATCAGTATTGCCGAGTCAGAATCGCTATCGCGCACAGCGGAATACCGCCGCTTTATGTCGGAGCTGGAAGGCAAGAAGCGCCTGAAGCGCTCGCTGGAGTTTTTGCCCAGCGATGAGGTGTTGCTGGAGCGGCAAACCCACAATAAAGGTTTGACCCGTCCTGAGTTGGCGATCCTGATTTCCTATGCCAAAGCCATCCTCAAAGAGGACTTGGCGCTGGCCGATATTGCCGAAGATAACTATATGGCGGCTTCCATCGAGGGCGCTTTCCCTAAAAAAATTATCGACCTCTATGCTCCACAACTTTATCAGCATCGTCTGCGTCGCGAGATAGTGGCCACCCAGATTGCCAACGATATGGTCAACAATATGGGCATCAGTTTTGCCCAGCGCCTGATAGATTCAACCGGTGCAAAAGCGGGAGATGTTGCCAAGGCCTATATTGTGGCCCGCGATATCTACAATATGGAAAATTTTATTTTGTCGTTGCAGGATTTGGATTACAAGGTTCCGGCACAGCTGCAAAATAATCTAATGATCGGCATGATCCGCCGTGTTCGCCGCGCCACCCGCTGGGTGCTGCGCAATCGCCGCAGCACTATTGTTCCCGTCAATGAGGTGGCTTTTTTTGCCCCGGCAATCGCTGAAGTGGTGGCCCAATTGCCGCAACTGCTGAAAGGCGATACGTTGAAAAACTGGAGCGAAAGCGCTGAGCATTTACGTCAGAATGGTGTACCGGAAACATTGATTGTTCACGCAACCGAAATCTCCTATCTCTACTCAGGCTTGAGTATAGTGGAGGCGGCAAGACGCAGTGAAAAACCGCTGGGAGTGGTTGCCCAGTTGTATTTCCTGTTGGGGGACTATTTGAGTTTGCCCTGGTTTGCCAACCAGATCGCCGACATCAAAGTAGAGACCTTCTGGCAGGCCATGGCCCGTGAAACCTATATGGATGATCTGGAATCGCAATTGCGCTCGCTGGCCATTTCGCTGGTGAGGTTTACCAGCCCAACCATGAGCATAGAGCGAGTGATGGAGCTCTGGAGTGAGCAGCAACTGCTGCTGATCCAGCGCTGGAAGGTGATGGTGACCGAACTCCAGGCCAGCAGCGGAGCAGACTTTGCCGTGTTTTCGGTAGCCCTGCGCGATCTCCTGGATCTGGCCCAGGCAACCCAACACTCGGAGATAGGCTGATATGCGGACTCGGATAATGTATCCTCAGCGAATTTCCAGTAGAGGGTAGAGTAGCGCTGTGCGATCAATTATTGTGCAACTGCAGATCAATGCAGACGAATTTCAGCGTTTGTATGAAGGGGTGGTCAAAGATGTGGTCGCGCGCAGCCAGGACGGGCGGCGCGTGCGCTTTCCCGCGAATATACTGCGCCCGTTTGTCACCCATGCGGGCATAGCGGGCAGGTTCCAGATCGAGTTTGATAGCGATAATCGCTTTAAAACCATAGAAAAAATCGACTAGGCTCACCGATTCCAGTATTCTGCGCGCATTGTTATTAGGGCGAGCAGACACCTATGTATTCCTTTTTTCGCGATTTACTCTTCAGGCTGGATGCCGAAACCTCCCATGAATTCAGCCTGGATTTGCTCGGTGCAGCCGAGCGCCTGAAAATGATGGGTATCTTCTGCCCGGAGATTCCGGCCAATCCAGTTAAGGTCATGGGGCTGGATTTCCCCAATCCTGTAGGCTTGGCTGCTGGCCTCGATAAAAATGGCGATTTTTTTAATGCGCTGGGGGCCATGGGCTTTGGCTTTGTTGAAATCGGCACTATCACGCCCAAACCCCAGCCGGGCAATCCCAAGCCGCGTCTGTTCCGCATTCCCGAAGCAGAAGCCATTATCAATCGCATGGGCTTCAATAATAAGGGCGTGGATCATCTGGTTGCCCAGGTAAAGCGCCGCCGCTACCAGGGCATACTCGGTATTAATATCGGCAAGAATGCCGTTACGCCGGTTGAGAATGCGGCGGATGATTATGCGATCAGTATGCGCAAGGTCTACGCCCACGCCGACTATATTACGGTGAATATATCCTCACCCAATACCCAGGGGTTGCGCGACCTGCAATTTGGCGATTCCCTGGATCGCCTGCTGGAAACCATCAAGCGCGAACAGCTTGGACTGCAACAAGAGCACCAGCGCTACGTCCCGATTGCCGTCAAGATTGCCCCTGATATGGATGATTTTGCCATCAAGCAAGTGGCTGCGAGCCTGCTTGCCCAGGGTATAGATGGTGTTATAGCCACCAACACCACTATAGGTCGCCAGGGCGTTGAGCTATATCCCGTGTCAGAAGAAACCGGCGGCTTGAGCGGCTTGCCTGTGCGCGATAAAAGCACTCATGTGATTCGCGCGCTCTACGCCGAGCTGGGAGAAAAGTTGCCGATCATAGGCGTGGGCGGTATTGCCGATGGTGCTAGCGCGGCAGAAAAAATCCAGGCAGGGGCAAAGCTGGTGCAAGTATACAGCGGTTTTATCTATCGCGGGCCAGCATTGATTCGCGAAGCGGCAGCAGCCATTGCCAAGCTGTAAGATGCATATCAGCGGATATAAAAAAGCCTCGCATTGAGGCTTTTTCCGGTTACACGAATTCACCGATCGGCGAATAAAATAGAGTTTTCAAAGGGTAGGTTTGTTTGCAATTTAATGTGTCTTCAAATGGCACCGGCCATTGGTTGTAGGTTGCTTAATTTTTGGATTTGCGCCATACGGTTCAATCCATCCCATTGGTCTATACGTGACTCTCGCCAACCATTTAACCATTGCTGTCGAGCTGCACTGGATTCATGAGGACAAATACTGCGCGATCGTCCGTCAATTCCCGCTTGATAACCTTTGATAAATGCACGTTCTGTTGGATCTCGTTTTTGACGTTTCATCCGATAGGGAACCTCATTCTAATAGATACAAACAATTGAATTAAAATTACAGGTGTTATTTTGACATCTACTCGGTACAGGATACATCTACAACTTACATTTACAGGGTACAACATTTACAAACCACAACTAAAATGGCAATGAATGACCTCGCTGGTTGATTGAAACTTAATGACAAGATAGGTTGACGCGGCTCGATACTCTTGATGCTAGCGATTGATACTACAGATTCTATGACTCCTGTTTAATTTAAATGTTTAAGTGCCGCGCCTAGAGTATGGCCAGTAAACCAAATAAAGGTTCCTCTTGTGAACGAATTAATTCTTCTAGCCAGCAATTCCTATAGCACTTAAAGCTCTAGTCGAAAAAATTGACAATACTACGCATTCAAGCTTCGCAATCTATACTGCTTCAGGCGGTAACTTTTAGGAATAAAATTGGCTAACTCCATGATTGAATATCAGTTTTTTGCAACATGCCCGAAGAGCCTGGAATCGCTTTTGCTGGCTGAACTCACCCAATTGGGTGCTACCGAGACGCGCGAAACGGTTGCCGGTGTGTATTTTGGTGGCACCATTGAAACCGCCTACCGTGTTTGCCTCTGGTCCCGCCTGGCCAACAAGATACTGCTCCCACTGGCAAGTTTTGATGTCAATAGCCAGGAAGACCTCTACAGCGGCACCCGCGCCATTGCCTGGCAGGAACACTTGAACCCTGCGGGAAGTCTGCTGGTGGACTTTGTCGGCAGCAGCGATGCGATCCGCAATACCCAATTTGGCGCAGTGAAAGTCAAGGATGCCATAGTCGACTGTCTGCGCGATATCAGCGGCGAGCGCCCCTCGGTAGCCAAGCGCGATCCCGACCTGCGCGTCAACGCCCGCCTCAGCAAGGACAAAGTGGTTATCAGCCTCGATCTCTCCGGCGATAGCCTGCACAGGCGCGGCTATCGCTTGAAGCAGGGCCATGCCCCCATGAAAGAAAACCTGGCTGCCGGCATTCTGCTGCGCGCAGGCTGGCCACAGATTGCCGCCGAGGGCGGGGCGCTGCTGGACCCCATGTGCGGTTCCGGCACCATTCTGATAGAAGCTGCATTAATCGCTGCGGATATTGCGCCGGGGTTGGGGCGAGTGAGTTTTGGCTTTGAGCGCTGGCTCAAGCATAGCGACGAAATCTGGCAGAAATTGCGCGAAGAGGCCCATACGCGCCGTCGTATCGGCCTGGAAAAAGAACTGCCTGAAATTCGCGGTTACGATGCCGATATCAAAGTGATTCGCGCTGCGGAAGAAAATATTGTCACCGCAGAGCTGGACCATTGGCTGCGAGTCAGCCGCAAAGAATTGGCGGAGTTTAAGAAGCCGACCCATACACTCTTGAAAAACGGATTGGTGTTAACCAATCCTCCCTATGGTGAACGCCTCGGCGAAGTGGAATCGCTGAAATTATTGTATGCCCATCTTGGTGAACGCTTGCGCAATGAATTCCAAGGCTGGCGCGCGGGCATATTTACCGGCAACCCGGAATTGGGCAAGCAGATGGGTTTGCGCGCAGAAAAAAAATACAAATTATTTAACGGCACCATTGCCAGTGAACTGCTGTTGTTCACTATTGACGATGAGGCTTTTGTGCAGAGCCGCCTACAGCAGGACGGTCGCTTCAGCCAGGATGCCGAAGAGCGCAGGGCCGCTGAAAAATTGGTTCAGCAAAGCCATAAGGAAGAGCAGGCAGCCGCCTTGTCAAACGGTGCAAAAATGCTGGCCAATCGCCTGCAAAAGAATTTTAAGCAGCTCGATAAATGGGCGAGAAAAAATAATATCCATTGCTATCGCTTGTACGATGCCGATATGCCGGAGTATGCGGCCGCGATTGATATCTATCGCGGTATACCTGCGCATGGCAAGGTCGAGCAGACCTATGTCAATGTGCAGGAATACGCAGCCCCCAAATCGGTAGATGAAGATCGCGCAGCACAGCGTTTTGCTGAAATCGAAGCCGCTATCCCCTATGCCCTTGATGTGCCCATCCAGCAGATAAGCTACAAACAGCGTCGCCGCAACAAGGGCACCATGCAGTATGAAAAATTAACCGAAGTGCCAACCGGTGAATTGTTTAGTGTGGTAGAGGGTGAATCGAAACTGCATATCAATCTCTGGCAATATTTGGACACAGGACTATTTCTTGATCATCGCCTGGTACGCGATATGATTGCCGACAATGTTCAGGATGCACGATTTTTAAATCTATTCTGCTACACCGCGACCGCCAGTGTGCGCGCGGCCATGGCCGGCGCGCGCTATACAGTCAGTGTGGATATGTCGAATACCTATCTGAACTGGGCGCGCAAGAATTTTGCGCTCAATGGTTTGAGCGAATCGCGCAATCGCCTGGAGCAGGCCGACTGTTTGAAATGGCTTGAAGAAAATGACCAGCAGTTCGATGTGATTTTGCTGGACCCGCCGAGCTTCTCCAACTCCAAGCGCATGGAAGATGTACTGGATGTGCAGCGCGACCACGTCAGCATGATCCATCACTGCATGCGCGCGCTGGCTGAGGAGGGCACTTTGGTGTTCTCCAATAACCTGCGCAGTTTCAAGCTGGACTATGAGGCTTTGGCGGCTTACACCATCAAGGATATCAGCGCTGAAACCATTGACGAGGATTTCAAGCGCAATCCCAAAATCCATCAATGCTGGCTGATCTCACATTAATCCGCATCAGGGGGCGAACCGCAAATAAAGTTTGCGTATCTTGTAACAAACCGGCTGTTTAAGGCTCTATCTGTTAAACAATGGAAGGACAACTTGTTATGCTGATCATTAAACCTGATGCGATTCCCTCCTCGGAGATCACCCCTGAGTCGATCTATCTGGCCCGCCGCCAGTTTATGCGCAGCGCGTTCGCGGCAGGCGTGCTGGGCGCGGGCACCCTGGCTTCTCCTGCGCTGTTAGCCGATCCCAGCTATAAGGCTGCCGAGGCCAGCAGCAGTGGTCCCGAATGGCTCAATCGGCAAATCGCCACGGCCAGCGCCGACAAACAGAAGTTGAGTGAAACGCTGACTCCCTATGGCATTGTGACTGGCCACAATAATTTCTATGAGTTCGGCTACGATAAAACCGACCCCGCCAATAAATCCAAACACTTCAAGCCTCATCCCTGGAAGGTGGAAATTGCCGGCGAAGTGGCCAAACCCGGCATCTACCACCTGGAAGATCTGCTGCAAGGCCAGGCGCTGGAGGAGCGCGTCTACCGCCTGCGCTGTGTTGAGGCCTGGTCGATGGTGATTCCCTGGATCGGCTTTCCGCTGGCCAGTTTGATCAAACGCTTTGAACCCAATAGCAAGGCAAAATATGTTTCCTTTGTCACACTGGAAGATCAGCAGCAATTCCCCGCGCAAAAAAGTGCGCTGAGCACTATCGACTGGCCCTATCGCGAAGGCCTGCGCATGGATGAAGCCATGCATCCGCTGACCATTCTTGCCGTCGGGCTGTATGGCAAGACGCTGCCCAATCAAAATGGTGCGCCCCTGCGGCTGGTGGTGCCCTGGAAATACGGTTTCAAGAATATTAAATCCATTGTCAAAATAGAATTTACCGAGCGGCAGCCGCAAACCAGCTGGAATCAGATTGCTCCCGGTGAATATGGCTTTTTTGCCAACGTCAATCCCAGTGTCGATCACCCGCGCTGGAGCCAGGCGAAAGAACGGCGCCTGCCCAGTGGCCTGCTCAGCCCCAATATTATTCCCAGCAAAATGTTCAATGGCTATGCTGATCAGGTCGCAAGCCTCTATAGCGGCATGGATTTAAAGAAATATTATTGAGGCTGGATATATGCCGGTATTGTGGCGACGCATTGCAATCTTTTTTATCGGCCTTCTCCCGTTAATTTACTTATTCTTCAAAGCCACCAATAATCTCTTGGGCGGAGACCCGGCCAAGGCAATAGTACTTTTTCTGGGAAACTGGGCATTCTATTTTTTATTGTTTACCTTGGCGGTAACACCGTTAAAGCGCCTGGCAGCACAGGGATGGCTTATGCCGCACAGGCGAATGCTGGGACTGTTCACCCTGTTCTATGCACTGCTGCATATGCTGGCTTACTTTGTCTTTATCCTTGGGCTGGATTTTTCCAGCTTTGCCAGCGAACTGGTTAAACGGCCTTATATTCTGCTGACGATTCCCGCCATGATCTTACTGCTGGCCCTGGGAGTAACCTCTACCCAGGGCATGATGCGACGATTGGGGAAAAAATGGATGAGCCTGCACAAGAGTATTTATTTGATTGCCCTCCTGGCCTGGCTGCATGTTTTGTTGCAGGTGCGTTCAAGCTATGAGGATGCACTGGTATTTGGCATTCTCACTGCCGCCCTGCTAGGCGTGAGGATTTACTGGCGTATTCGCAAGTTCACCGGGGGCTGACAGGTTTCTGTTTGTATTATTTTCTGATGGGTTGGTCGGAATAATGCACATAGCCATTGCTGTCGACCCAGCGATAGATCTTGCGCTGGGGTTCTTCGCCGGTCGCTTCTGACTCGCCGGTTTTTCTCTCTATGGCGCGTTCATTTGTTGTGGGAAGGTTATTCTCTTGCTGATATTGAGAAGCATGCTCGCCGCTAAAAATTATATCGGTCAGCTGCTTTAGTTTGGGGTTCATCATCAATGGCAGCTTGTTGGTTGAGTTCAATTGCTCCTGGAATTCAGCGTCTTCGAGAATCGCCACCACCCGTGGATCATTTTTAATGGCATCCGTGTGGCGCCAGGCTTCCAGCATTTTTTCAGCGGCCACTTCCTGCGAGAATTTTCCGCCTTGGGTATCCTCAGAATTCACCAGTAGCGCCTGCATATTTTCATTGTTCATCATGCGTTGGAATTCCCAGTTCTGCAGCAGGGCCTGGGTGTCTCCCTGTTTCAATAGAGCTTGGATTTCCTCATTCGACATCAGCGCTTTCAGATTGTCATTGCTGGCAAGCGCCTGCACATGGCCCAGCATTACTTGTGGATCTTCGGCAAAGGTCTTGGTAACCTGGGTTGCGGTATTGTCCTTCAAGGTAAATTGCACGGCGGTTGAAGCGGCAAGGCTGACAAATTTTTTCGCGCTGGATTCAATAAAAGTTTTTTCGGAAGCTAGAGCTTTTGGCGGAGTGGGGGTTTGCTGTTTGTTCAGCGCAGTGAGCACAGGCTTTTTTACCAAGTCTATGGTATAGACAGCCACCAGCCCCACCAGGATTCCCACCAGCGCGCCAATAAAGGCACCGCCAGATTTTTCGCGCTTCGGGCTCTCCGGCAGCTTGCGATAAAACATTTTGCTGAGCTTGCTTACGCTAAAGCTGACGGTGAGGAAGATAGCGCTGCCGGCGAAAAAATACACCGGCATACCACTAAAAGAGCTGTTGTTGAAAATGAAATTTGCCAGCGGAGTCGTCAAGAGAATTGCCGCGGGATAGGCGACCATCAGGCTGAGTATCTGCGCCAGGGAATCAATAAATCCCTTGCGGTAGCCCCGCCATAAAAAGAATCCCACCAACAGCAAAAATACAAGGGTCGTAAAGCTCATGACAAATAGCCTTAATGCTGGGAACCTCTGAAAAATTACCTGCGTTGCCAGCGCAAGGCAACATTTTTCAGAGATTCCCTCGTTCAGATTAGTAGAGGCAGCGGCGGAAAAACCCGATTGCCATCTGGTAGCCCAGTAATTGTAGTTCGGCATCGTACCTTTCGCCTTCATCGCGCATAAACGCGTGCTGTCCATTGAACTCATGCCAGGAAAAAGTGATGCCTGCCTCGCTCAGGGTTTGATAGACCAGGGCGCGGCCTTCGGCGGGAATATGCGGGTCCTGCTTGCCCCAGACCAGTTGCAGCTCGGCCTTGATATCCCTGGTGCGAGTGCGGCTGTCGTTGCCAGCCTGTGAGGGAATAAAACCATCGTGTATATCGGTGGGATAAAAACAACTGGCCGCGAGAATGGCAGGATTGAGTGCGGCGCGATAGGCCAGGTGGCCGCCGAGACAAAAACCCATAGCCCCGGTTGTGCCTGAGTAATAGGGCAGAGTCTTGAGATACTCCAGCATTGCCGCAGTATCAGTATCGTGGGCCTCAAGTGTCTTAATGGCTTTATCGGCATTGCCTTTATCGCGCCCGGCATTGTCGTAGCCCAATACTGTACCTATGGGATTAAGCTCGTGGAAAACTTCCGGCACCAAGACAATAAAACCGTGTCCGGCCATAATCTGCGCACTGCGGCGAATGGGTGAGGTCTGCTGGAAAATCTCTGAATAGAATAAAATCGCCGGGTATTTTTTTTCAGGCTGCTGGGGTTGGGCTTTTGGATGATAAACATAGCAGCGCATGGTGCCGGTGGCGGTGGTCAAATCCACCTGGTGGTTTTCTATAAGCATATTAGTCTCGCGGGTTGATTGACTTAAGGGGTTTGGCCGAAACGATTTTCCAGGGTATCCATCAGGACTTTTACCTTGGCAAGCGTCTCCTGGTATTCCTCGGCAATGCCTGAGTCGGCCACTATACCGCCGCCGCCCCAGCAATAGATTTTTTGGTCTGCGCAGACCAGGGTGCGTATGGCGATGCTGGTATCCATATTGCCGCAACTGCTGATATAACCCAGGCTGCCACAGTAGACCGAGCGTCGGGTTGGCTCCAATTCTTCGATAATTTCCATCGCGCGAATTTTCGGCGCGCCGGTAATGCTGCCCCCGGGAAAGCTGCTGGCCAATAGTTGCAGCGGCGAACTCTGGGGTTTGAGCTTGCCGGTTACCGTGCTCACCAGATGATGCACATTGGCAAAACTCTGCAGACTGAACAATTCGGGAACCCTGACCTGGGTGCAGGTTTTGCTGAGGTCGTTGCGCAGCAGATCGACAATCATCAGATTTTCCGCGCGGTCTTTCAGGCTGGCCTGCAAGAGGGCGGCATTGCGCCTGTCCTGCTCCTCTGTGCTGCCCCTGGCAATGGTGCCCTTGATGGGTTGGGTCTCCGCCTTCTCGCCACAAAGCCGGATAAAGCGCTCCGGCGACAAGCTCAGGACAGCCCCTTGCGATAGCTGCATAAAAGCAGAGAAGGGCGATGGCAGGGCCGAGCGTAACTCAAGATAGGCGGCCAGGGGGTCGCCGCGATAAGTGCTGCTGAAACGCTGCGCAAAGTTTACCTGGTAGCAGTCGCCAGCATGGATATAGGCCTGGATTTCGGCAAGCGCACTGGCGTATTGATTTGCATTAAGATCGCTCTCGAACTTGCTGATTACAAAGGATAACGTGGCAAACTTAAGGTGATTTTGAGGTTCGTGGAACGCAGTAATCTGGCGGATTTCGGAAAAGTTATAAGCAGGGGCCAGGGCCGGGTTGAGGATCAGCCAGGCGGTGTGCTGGCGATGATCCTGGACAATCGCCCAAGGGTAGATGCCTACGCACATCTCCGGCAGGGCTATGTCCTGCAGAGAGGTCTGCGGCAGCTTTTCCAGCCGGCGCCCCAGGTCATAGCCAAAGTAACCCAGAACTCCGCCCAGGAAAGGCATATCCGCCACAGGCGTTGTCGCCACCAGATAGGGTGCCAGCAATTCAAAGGGATTGTCAGAACTATAAGTGACGCTGCCATTCTGGGTAATAGCGGTAACGGCTCCACGAGTTTCAAAGCTGAGCGCGGGAGCCGCACTGAGAATATCAAAGCGGCCATAGTCGCTCTGCGGGCGACCCGAATCCAGCCAGATGGCCTGTGGCAAATGCCTGATCCGGTGAAACCATTCAGCCGAGTCTGTCAGATAGGGGATTGCGATAAGCTGTGCTGTTGCAGGCATTGGAATCCAATCAATTGCTAACCGGCGGGCATTTTAAGCCTTTATGAGTTTTGATTGCGATAGGGTTTTGCATTTAAAGCGGGAAAACAAAACCCCCAGCCCGAAAGGCTGGGGGGATGCTGTAGAGAAACTCCACGCCAGCGAAAATTTATTTCGCTTTTTCGTAGGCGTCAGCCAGGCCGGGCGCTGAACCATACCAGGGGCTGCCTGAGAAAAATACAGCATCGCCAGTGCGGAATACACCTTTGGCGGTAAAGGCGGATGAGCCCTCCAACACCAGTTGATAGCCTGTAGTGATAAAGAAATAGGTGATATTGGGGTCTGCTGCGGCTATGGCTTTGGCTTGATCCAGAGTCAGGCCGGTTACACGGCGCACCTCGTTTTTCCAGTCTGCCCCTTTGTATTGGGCAACATTGGCAACCTTGTTAAAACTGGCTGTGGCGGAGCCGGGAAGTACCGCATTATAGGCCGCTTTTGCCGCATCATAAGCAGCCAGTGCAACGGTCACTTTTGCCACCAGGTTGACCGTCAGGGTTTTTTCGGCAAGCGTGACTTTCTGCGCAGCAGTGTAGTTTGCCTTGGCCTTGGTGAGTGCGCTAGTCGCGGCAGTCAGAGCCGCTTTGGCTGCGACGGTTGCCGCTGCATCCTGCTGGGCTTTTGCTTGCGCCGCCGCCAGGCTCGCCACTAATTCATCATAGATTTTTTTATTGGCAGCCTTGGTTGCCGCAGTGCTTTTGTTGTAGGTTGTCAGCGCTGTCGCCACTTTGCTGCGCAAGGCAGTCACTTCAGCGGCTGATGCAGTGCTCTTGGCAAGGGCAGCGTTGTAGTTAGTGGTGGCATTGGTCACAGCAGTGGTAGCCGCGTTGAGTAAAACCAACAGCGCTGCTTCATTTTTACTTTTCAGTTCTATATTGGCGGTATTGGTATTCAGTGCAGCCACCGCTGCATCATAAGTCGCTTTGGTGGCATTGACCTTCGCCAGCAATGTATTGAGCACGGCCGTGGAGACAGAACTTTTTGAAGAGCTGCTTTTGACACTGGAAGCTGCCACACTGGATTTGGCTGATGATGCCGCACTGGAATTGGCTGTCGAAACTGAGCTTGCGACAGTCACTGTGCCCGCATTAAATTTGGCAATTTGCGGACCGGTAATATTCAGTGCGTAGTGAGCATCGGCCCCGGACTGTGCATTATTGCGGTCAACCCCACAGGGCAAATTCTTGCAGAGCAAATCCGGGTTGGAAAACTTATAGAGTTTTCCCGACCAGTAGTCGACATTAAACGAAGTCTGGTAAGCCATGATGGTGGTGAACTGATTGGCAACACCATGACCCAGGGCATAGGGGAATGTGCCGCCGCTGCCATCCTGCAAGCGTGAATGCTTCAAGCCCATGTTATGGCCAAGTTCATGCGCGGTGACATAATCGCCGCAGGAGTTGATTGCCACATGGGCAAACATATAGTTTTTCATATTGGGATTGGAGAAATCGCCATTGGCCGCACCGCCAACCCAGGCAATGCCACAACTGCCGTGGCTGGCCTTGTAGGGGCGATAGAAGATAACCATATCGGCCTTGGCCTGATCGCGAATGCTGGCAATATCTTTAAAGGCAGCCACTGAGCCATAGGTGATCTCATTCAGGGCTGTACCGGCATTGTTGTCATCGGTGTAGCTGACCAATTGCGTTTTCACCAGTCGCAATTCCAGATCGACGTTACTGTCTTTATAAATCTGGTTGGTGACCTGGATCAGTTGATTGAAGCGAGTGCTGGGGTCGCTGCCATAGAGGTCGGTGGTTCCCTTGGTGTAAACCATCATGACATCTATAACGGTATTGGCTGCGAAAGAGGCCGAAGAAAAGGCGGCGGAGGTTAAGCCTGCAAGAGCAAAAAGGATTTTTTTACTGAAACTATTCATAGTATGTATCCATCAATAAGTTGACTTTACTTAAAACCATCCGTGATTAGCAGGGGTTGCGCGCATCCATTAAAGTCACAAAAGTGCAGGCTTATGTTTTCATAGGCGTATCTCTCGCTAAGGGTTAGATTAGAGTTTGTGGGCGTCGGGAATTTCCAGATAGTCTTTGCTTCCAGCATCGGATAATTCAAACTCCGAAGGGTTTTTGTATAGCCAGCCCGAGCCGTCTTTTGACTCGAGCGTATAGCTGCCCTCTGGAGTAGTAATGGTTGCAAATACCATGGTTGTGCCATAGGTCATAATAATGGGATAGTCTGTGCCGAACCCGTCCACATGGCCTGTCCAGGTTTTATCGCCATTGGGATTGCTCTGCATGGACTCGACATTGACCAGTATTTTTTTACCCTTGAGCATGGGAAGCTCAACCGTTTCACCAACCTCTGGCAGGCTTTCTGGATGCTGCTCAACCTCAACCACTTCATATTCTCTAATAACCTGGTTCAGCGGAATTTGTGGTGCTGCGGATTTGCTATTGCCCATCTGCCAGCTGATTTTGCTGGAAACTATTTTATCTTTGTTTACAGGGCCGGCTTCAGCCACTGCCGCTTTGGGAGTGGTAATCGTCTCTGTTTCTGCAACCTGAATATTCACAGCAGCCACCGGCTTCTGAGCCGCAGCTGGTTTCGCATCTGTGTTCTGTACGTTGGGAATTGCAGGTGTTGGCTTTTGGCTAAGCAGCAAGCCTGTAACCAGTGCACCAACCAACAGGGCAAGGGGGACAATCTTAACGGTGGCAGGTGAAAATGAACGCATATCTATTCCTGTCAACATGTCGCTTAAATTCAATTTCTGGGTTGTTTAAAAATAGATGCAGCTGGCAGGAAATACGAATTATTTTTTATCCAGATAAAAAATAATCTAATTCTGCAACTATTGGATTTTTTTGTTTATATAAACGGCGAGAATGGTGGGTAAAGAGAAGGGCAATGGATTTTTTAATAACTTTATAGTGGGAAGGGGATGGGTCTATCAATAGCATTTCAAGTGGCTTTGGCAGATTTTTATAACTGGCTTGATCCGTTTTTATGGCCTGTGAAAAAGCAGGAAAAAATAATTTTATTTGGCGCGTAAAATATCAAACATTAACTATACTGCTCCTTTATCAAACCCAACCATTTGCAGATGCGTCG
Organism: Cellvibrio sp.; assembly: GCA_035565295.1. Taxonomy (GTDB): domain Bacteria; phylum Pseudomonadota; class Gammaproteobacteria; order Pseudomonadales; family Cellvibrionaceae; genus Cellvibrio. The sequence goes on from DATMSP010000013.1 coordinate 120,469, forward strand.
CTATTCTATGGTTAACAGTGATTTTTCAGCCTTTATTCCCGTGGGATCAGCCTATACACGCAGCGCCAATACCGCGCCGCGCCAGGCAGTTACCCTTGAGGCGAGAATAGATCCCCGTTCACCTCATGAATATTCCGTGCAACTCGCCTCGGAAAAAGTAGATGCAGTGAGCCAAGCCGAATCTACAGAAAAAAAATCGCGGCAAAACCGCGACCCTGCCAGCCAGGCTTTTTTCAGCGTGGCCGACTACCAACCGGTAAAGCATTCGATTGATATAGTAGTTTGATAATGTGCGGCGAGGGGCTCACGTGGGAATACCCGCGGGAACTGCCTCCACTTTCCTGGCCTGGGTGCCCTTCGGCGGTTGATACCATTCCTGGCTTCCCAGGCTATTGCCGCTCAATTGGTCGCGCACTTTGATCAGGGTAAACATGCCTCCCATCTCCAGATTGCCGTAGCGGCCTTTGCCCATCATCATCGGCAGGGTATTGTCCGGTCCACGCATATGCATATCCTCGGCCATGCCGTTTTCACCCATGGCCATATACTCGGGTAGGATTGCGTTAATCTGCGCTTCTGGCTGCTTGACCCCAAGCATATTGGGAATGCCGTGCCCCATGGCATTCATCGTATGATGGCTCATATGGCAGTGAAATGCCCAATCGCCGGGGACTGCGGTAAACTCCAGATCGCGGGTTTGGCCAACGCCGACAATTTCGGTCACCTCCTTGCGCCATTGACTCTGCGGCCAGCGGCCGCCATCTGAGCCAGTGACTTCAAACTGCACGCCATGCATATGGATGGGATGATTCCACATGGAGAGGTTGGCAACGCGAATGCGCACTCGCTCGTCAGTCTGCGCCACCATCGGCTGGATAGCGGGAAAGACCTTGCTGTTCATGGTCCAGAGATCAAATTCACTCATCACACTGGGGTCGGGGCGATAGGTTCCCGGATGGACTGCCCAGTTATGCAGCAGAATGGCATAGTCGCGGTCGACAGCCGGCTGCACAGGCTCTTTGGGGTGAATGATAAACAGGCCCATCATGCCCATGGCCATCTGCACCATTTCATCGGCATGTGGGTGATACATATGGGTGCCGTGCTGCTGCAGGGTAAATTCATACACATAGGTTTCCCCCGGTTTTATCGCGGGCTGGGTCAAACCGCTGACACCGTCCATACCCCAGGGCAACAGTAGTCCGTGCCAGTGCACGCTGGTATGCTCTGGCAATTTGTTAGTGACATAAATACGTACGCGATCGCCCTCTACGGCTTCAATTGTCGGTCCAGGGGTGCTGCCATTGTAGCCCCAGGCCTTGATCTTATTGCCGGGCGCAAATTCATGCTGCACTTCTTCGGCAATCAGGTGGAATTCCTTTATACCCTCATGCAGGCGGTAGGGAAGTGAGCGGCCATTGGGAGTGACGACGGGTTTATAGCCTGCGTTATTCGCTGGCGCTGCCGCTATAAGGGTATTGGGAGGCGGCGGGCTATCGCTCGCTGCGTGATGATGGTGATCTTCGTGGCCAGTCATTGTCTGCGCTTTTGCCGCTAAGCCCGAAGCCAACAGGCCAGCCGCACTGCCCAGCAATAGATCGCGGCGATTAATCATGGTTGTGCTCCTGTTTGGGTTGCTGGGTGCCGTGAGAGCTATGCGCGGCCGGATGATGCTCATGCGCCTGGTGAGATTGATGGGAGTCGTGGCCGCCTGAGTCTGCTTGAGTGAGTTCATCTATGGCAATACTTTTTCCGAGCGCCAGCTCCAGTTGGCTGCGCGCTTGCCAATAGGAGAGCAGGGCGGCGGTCTGCTCCTGTTGCAATTGGATTTCGCGAATCTTCAAATCGATCAGGGTAAAGGGACTGGCGAGCATAAAGTTGACCTCCCGCTGTGCCAGCTCGATGCGCCTTGCCGCCGTCAACCTCGCCTGTTGCAGCTGTTCGCGGTGGGTGTGTTGCAATTGTGCCAGGGCCTTTTTGATATCGCGCACTGCGTGCAATTGTGCATCGGTAATTTCTGCTTCAGCGGCAACAATCTGTGCATCCACCACCGCCAGTCTGGCATGGCCGCGGTCAAACAGCGGCAGGGTGATCTCAGCCTGGGGGCCAACACTCTTGCCTCCCTCTGCATCCTTTTCCAGCCCTGCGCCAATCGTGCTATCAGCCAAGCCGTATTCTTTGCGAATCAGCGCGCGCTCTTGTACAAGCTGCTGTTTATGCAGCTTGGCGAGCTGTATATCAATGCGCGTTTGCAGGGCTTCGTCGATGAGTTTCTCCTGGGAGAATGTTTCATTGGGCAGGGCCGGTAATTGTTCAGGTAGCTGTGCATTTTGCAGAAGATTCAATCCCAGCAAATAATGCAGTTCAGCTTGAGTGTGCACCACCTGCTCCTGCTGGTGCACTAGCGCGCGCTCCTGTTCCTGGGCCTTGTCGAGATGTTCCAGATACTCCAGCTCGGAAATATTACCCGCTTTGAGCAGGCTCTCGGCGAGTTGTTGCTTGGCATTGGCCGCCTGCAATAAAGTTTGTTCGATAAACAGATTTTGTTTTGCCGCTATTGCCGCAAAATACTGTTGCTGCAATTGATAAATGCCCAACTGCAGTGACTGAGTGACTTTAAGCTGGGTGGCAAACCATTCATTGGAAGCCTGTTGCTCGCGCTGGGCGCGAGTTACCAGTGCCGCCAGCGATTGGGTCAAGCCCAGATCCCATTGCCACAGCCCCGATGCGGTGGAGCGCAAGGCCGAGAGCGACAGGCGAGGATTGCTGATAACACTTGCCTGCAGGCGCGCGGCCTCAGCTTCGCCCAACCTTGCCAGTTCCACCTGCAGGTGAGGCGAGTTCAACAGCATTAACTGGGTAGCTGCCCTGGGGGTAACAGGCTCGCGCAAGAGTTGCTCCGTCCGGGCACTGCGATCTTTTGCACTGGGCTGTTGCAGATCTATCTCCGGGTGATTTTCCTGGAGCTGGAGCTGTGCCTGGCGACCTGCGCTCTCAGTGACAGGCTGCTGAGTGCAGCCGATAAAAGTGACGCAAGGCAGTGCAATGGCCAGCCAGCGTATGTATTTCCTGGCGATTATCTTTTGCGGTTGAACCCTGGACAGGTTCAACAAGGGGATCAGCTTCATCCAGTATGGGTCTCAATGGGATTAATAAAATAGCAGCAGCGGGAGATTATTAAGTCATCTTTCTTTCTGCGCAACAGCAAACTGGGCCAGGGCTGTTAATATAGCCAATCTCTTGGCACTATAGGATAGAAGTCTGCCGGATTGGTTCGCATCGGTGAGCCCAATAGGGCGGAATACTGGATTAAACTGGCGAGAGTGAAGCTGATCTTCGCCAGATTCGTATATTTATTGTACTTATTCAAGGTTAATTGAGGAGTAAATTATGATTACTTATCTATACTGGATTATGGTAATTGCTGTAACCATTATTCTCTGTCTGGGTGTTTCCCGCCTTATTAACTGGAGAGTAGGTGGCTTGACGGGAATTGTGGTTTTTCTGCTAGCCTGGGGAGCCTACCACTTCAAGTATGAACAATTGTTCGTCAAAAACTATGGTGGAGTTATGTCAATTGCCATTCCAGAAGGGCAAATGCACTTGTCTGCAACCTGGAAAGAAGATCACTTATGGATTGAAAATTATGATCCCAAAACCAACACTTGCTATTTTAGTGAGTACTCCAAAGGACATCTTTTAGAGGGCCAGGTGGTTTTCAAGAATTGCAATCCCCTGCTGCCCAGGGGTGCCAATGAATAGGGACAGCAATCCAGCCCTGCCACAGGGTTGGTCAGCCAGGGTGGGCTTAGAAACAGATTCTTTAATTTTTGTAATTCCCGCAGGAGGGATGTAATGAGAGCAAGAGATTTATTGCTTCGAGGTTTGTCCGTTATTGTTGTCAGCAGTGCTTTCATCATTTTCCCAAGCCAGGCCGCCGTTGTAAAAGGTAAGACCTGTGATGCAATCCAGAAAACCATCAATAAATTGCCCGATATAGGCGGGGAGGTTTTTATCCCCGCCGGTATCTACACCTGCACCACGCCGATTATCCTGGACAGGGATAATATTATTGTGCGAGGCGAGGGCGCAGCGACATTATTGCGGGTGGCTGACAATGCGAACATTCCCGTCTTTGTGATGGGGCAGACCATCCGCGTCCCCATAATTACACGGCGCTACATTCAGGTTAAAAACCTGATGATTGATGGCAACCGGGCAAAGCAGACATCGGAGTGTATGGGCGGCGAGTGCAGCGATGAATTCCCGCTGCGCAACAACGGCATTACTATTCGCCGCTGCGAGGATTGTGTGGTCGATAATGTCACCGTGTACGGCGCTATCTCCGGAGGACTGGTCACCGAGCTGGGATGCTCGCGTCTGATGATCCGCGACTACAGTTCCTACGATAATGAATTTGATGGATTTGCCGGTTACGAAACCGAGAACAGCACCTTTTCAGGTATTAATTTGTATGACAACAAAGGCGCTGGCATTTCTACCGATATACACTTTGACAACAATAAATTCAGCGATGTCACCATCACCAACACCAAAACCGTTGGCATTTTTATGCGCGACTCCTCCAACAATTCTTTCACCAATGTCCATATCCGCAACAGCAAGCAGCACGGCATCTTCCTGGCCCAGGTGGATGATGATATCACCAAACCCGCCGTTGGAAACACTTTCAACAGCCTGGTGATCTCAGACTCAGGGGGCTATGGCATACTGATCAGTGACGCTTCCTGTGTAAATAATTTGTTTGTTGCCAGCCAGTATGTCAACAATGCCAAGGGCTGTTATGGAGAGGCCGCCTCTAACCTGATTGAAGGTGTGGGCGCTATCTGCCGCTAGCCTTTGCCATAGTTTCCAGCCAAAAACCATCGCGCTAAAACGCGATGGTTTTTTATTGGCAAGTGATTAAAAAGCCAATCACACTGCGCACAAATAGATAAAACATTTAGGAATTTTTTCGAAAAATTGTTTTCTAACTGCCTGACAGAGCAACAAATCCCTAGCGCAATTCGAAATGTCATTTCCCCATATATTATTTTCTAATCTAACAAAAAAAATCTCAGCGGATAGGTAACATTTCCCTGTTACGCTTCCTCACGGTTTTCCGCTCACTGCCCCGTGCAAATCGGTGGTTAATAATTTAGATAATATTTTGCCATATATCGGCTGGGGCTATATAGGTAAAAAGCAAGCCATTAGAACTTTAACTCTACTGCCGTTCAACCTTAGATTTTTATGTCATTCTTAACGCGGTAAAAACACGCTCAACAGGAGACCCACATTCAGGAATAAATTAATTGCCTTTGCCATGCAGGTAATTTATATGAAAAAACCCATTCTCGCTTTTTTCGTTTTTATGCTTTTAGCTAGCATCTCCCTCTCTACTCAGGCCGTGCCGCGAACAGTATTTGTCCATCTGTTTGAGTGGCAGTGGGACGATATCGCCAGTGAATGCGAAAATTATCTGGGCCCTTATGGTTTTTCTGCCGTGCAGGTCTCCCCTCCACAAAAGTCAATTTCTGGCAGCCAGTGGTGGACGCGCTATCAGCCTGTGAGTTATGCCATCGAAGGGCGCTCAGGTTCCCGCGCACAATTTATCAGCATGGTAAGTCGCTGCAAGGCAACGGGAGTAGATATCTATGTCGACGCTATCATTAATCATATGGCCGCCGGCAATCGCAACTATCCAGAGGTTCCCTACTTGCCCAAGGATTTTCACTCCTGCACCAACGACATTGACTATTCGGATATGTGGCAAGTACAGAACTGCGATTTATTTGGCTTGAATGACCTCAAAACAGAGTCTGAGTATGTGCGCGAAAAAACCGCGGCCTATCTCACCGATCTGCTGTCCATGGGTGTGGCGGGTTTTCGTATAGATGCGGCCAAACATATGCCGCCGGCAGATATTGCCAATATCCTCTCGCGCCTGAATGGCCAGTTTTATGTCTTTCAGGAAGTGATTGGCGGCCCGCCCAGTGAGCCGGTTAAAACCAGTCAGTTTAATGGCATTGGCCCTGTGACTGAATTCAATTTCAGTTACACCCTGGGTCATTACTTCAAGGGGCGCGGTGCATTGAAGGAATTGCGCAATATAGGTCAATGGAATGGTTGGCTAAGCAGTGCCGATGCTGTGGTATTTGTTGCCAATCACGATAACCAAAGACAGAAAACCAATGAAGTCATTACCCATAAGGATGGTGCCAACCTCAATAACCTGGCCCATATATTTATGCTTGGCTGGCCCTATGGCTATCCCCAGGTCATGTCCAGTTTTGATTGGAGTGATATCAATCAGGGGCCTCCGAGCACTGCGGCCAGTCAGTGCAATAACGGTTGGCTGTGCGAGCATCGCGCGCGCGCCATCAGAAATATGGTTGCTTTCAGCAATAACACCGCCGCTGCGCGCACAGTCAGCCAGTTTTGGGACAATGGCAACAACCAGCTTGCCTGGAGCAGGGGAGGCTTGGGTTATGTTGCCATCAATCGCGAGGATAGTGGCATTTTGCAGCGCAGTTTTCAAACAGGGCTGCCGGCGGCCGTCTACTGCGACATCATCCATGCCGATTTTAATTATCTGGATGGCAGTTGCAGTGGTGCAACCATTGCTGTCGATGCGAATGGCGCTGCCACATTTGCAGTGGCCAGCCACGATGCCGTAGCGTTTCATATAGGGGCGAGGGTGGGGGTTCCCTGCCCAGAGTGCGGCGGCGGTTCGACAAGCTCGCAATCATCTTCCTCTGCGCCCATAGATCCCGGCTCAGGCATATGGTATTTCCGCGGTACACCCAATAACTGGAGCGCGACCCCACTGGTTTTACAGGATGGTTTATTTTGCACTGAGCAGCAATTTTCCGGGGGCGAGACTAATCCGCGCTTTAAAATAGATCACTATGGCGATTGGACTGAAAGCTATCCCGCCAGTGACTATAGTGTTAGCGCAAATACCCGCTATAAAATCTGCTTCAATGCCGCCAGCCGCACCATCAACCTGACGGTTATTGCAGCAAGCTCCAGTTCGGCCTCTGGCAATGGCGATAAGTGGTACTTTCGCGGCACTCCCAACAATTGGGGGGCCAGCGAGATGGTTTTGCAAAATGGGCTCTACTGCAGCGATCAACAATTTGGTCCTGCGAATGAAAATCCACGCTTCAAAATAGATCACTACGGCAATTGGGTAGAGAGCTATCCGGGCAATGATTTTACCGTAGCGGCCAACAACCGTTACAGGATCTGCTTTAACGCGGCCACACATGTCATCGCGGTCACGCCTCTGGCTGCCTCTTCGAGTTCATCGTCCAGCACCAACGCAAGCACCAGTAGTAGCAGTAGCAAAGTTAAGGTGCGTTTTGTCTGTAACAATGGCACAACCTATCTGGGACAGAGCGTGTATGTAACAGGCAACAGCAAAGAGCTGGGAAATTGGAATCTGGAGCGTGCAGTAAAACTCAATCCCGTCGCTTATCCCAGATGGGAGGGCAGCCTGAAGCTTTCCGCCAACACCAATATTCAATGGAAATGCGTGAAACGCGAAGAGCTTAATCCCTCGGAGGGAATTGTCTGGCAGGGGGGCAGTAATATAACTGTCAACACCGGCAATGGCATCACCACCATGACTGGCTTCTAGCCAGAAAAAAATATTTCCTCAAAGTTTATCTATCAGGCGCCGCAAGAAATTGCGGCGTTCTTGTGTAACAATCCCGTTGCGAAAATTATTTGTAACGACGGATTTTAAATAGCCTGGTGGAAAATAATTTATATCTCTTCGAAGTGGATTAACTTTCCAACTCTCTCATCGGTTACTGCTCCGCATCAATCTTCGAAAAATTTTTATAATTTATATAAAAAGCACTTTTTTAATAAAAGTACGCTGCCGTACATACATATGGGTTATTCAAGCTTAATCTAACATCCTGAATGGAGATATCCAGCCTATAAAATTCACCGACAGCGAATTAGAGCTGGATGCATAATGGATGACATTTTGTGGATCGTTTTTTAACCCGTGCAATGATTTTTGTTGCATGTTAAATATCGGTACTGACTTGAGTACCTATAACTACCGGAGTATATAGCTATGTTTAAACGGAAAGTTTATCTGAGCGCATTGTGCGCAACCTTTAGTGCCCTGAGCTTTTCATCAACAGCCTTCGCTGTGGATAATGGCCTCACTATAGGCATTGATTACGGCCGCACTGAAGCAAAAAAATATTGCGACCATATCACTAACTGCAGCGATTCTGATAACGGCCCCAAAATTGAGGTAGGCTACAACTTCAATGAGAACTTTGCTGTAGAACTGGGTTACGTCAGCTTTGGTACTATTTATGATTCAAACGAAAACTCTGTCAGTCTTTCGCAGGAATCCAATGCGCTCACACTGAGTTTATTGGGCACTGTGCCTGTAACAGAATATGTTGGCCTCTATGCGCGCCTCGGTTACGCACAATACGACACCAATAACACTGGTGAAGTTGCCGGCGTTCCTGTTGCCGATGAAGATGGCAGCACGCCATTCTGGGGTGCAGGTGTTCGATTCAATTTGAATGAGAAATTCGCTATACGTGTTGAATACCAAAACTACAGAGACCTCTCTAATCAACCTGGTCGCAAAGATGATGTGCAAGGGCTGTTTGCAGGTGTCAACTACACGTTTTAGTGATAATTGTCTGTGTCATTTCGCCAAAGCCAAATCCTCGGATTTGGCTTTGTTTTAGCGCTACCTCGCCAGTCACTGCTGAAGGTTATTTTTCGTTGCGCAGGGGGGAGGAAGCGTAGTGTAGCCGGCTACACAAGTTGGCTGCGAATCGTCCGGTAAAATCGCACCCACAATAAAAAAAGGGGACCAAAAGGCCCCCAAAGAGAGATCAAGATCAGTCTCAGAATATCCCGCCAGAATGCTGAGGAGTGCACCTCAGGGCAAATAACGAAGGATTCCCAACCTGCCAATAAGGCCGTTTTGCGGCGTCTGAAACACTAGGTCCATTAGAATACAAATGATATTAATTA